>UQMJ01000050.1 GCA_900542035.1 uncultured Clostridium sp. | reverse complement strand
ATTAGCACTGTCAAGAGGTGAGTGCTAATTTTTTGTGAAGAATTTGTGAACGCTAAAATGAAAAACTAACTTCCACCCTTAGCCTATATTGTTCTACGCTGTGAAATAGGGGTGGAAGTTAGTCTTGCAATCGTTTATCCTATAAGAAATACCAGGGCTCCCCCTGGTCATATCCTCCAACTACCGGAAATGGAATATTTTTATTACATAGGAGGATTCATTTATGTCTACGAAAGCTACTGGAAACAAAAAACACCTTACCCTCGCTGATCGTGCTGCCATTGAACATGGAATCAGCTGTGGGGAAAATTTTACTCAGATTGCCCACAGGATCAACAAGGATTCTTCCACCATATCCAAGGAGATCCGACGGCATCTTTTCCGGGTTCCTCATTTTCAAAATGAAACCCAGCGGAAACGCTCGGAATGTGAGCATTATCAGAACTGTGAAAAACAGCATATCTGTGGGAATCAGACTTGTAATTCCTTATGCTGGAAATGCCGCCCCAAGCGCTGCTCCATGTATTGTCCGGACTTTACTCCCAGGCTCTGCGACAGGTTAAAAAAGCCCCCATATGTGTGTAATGACTGCCCTCAGATACGCAGCTGTTCTCATGATTTCTATTTTTACAGGGCCAATTATGCCAATGATATTTATAGTGAAACAAAATCCTCCTCACGGTCTGGGATTAACCAAACTCCTGAGTCCCTGGAACAGCTTGACCGCCTGGTATCTCCTCTTCTCCTGCAGGGACAGCCTTTGTCCCATATCTTTGCTTCTAACCAGGATTCTGTCTCATGTTCTATAAGGACCCTCTACAACTATATAGACCAGGGATATTTCACTGCAATCAACCTCGATCTTCCCCGTAAAGTCCGCTACAAAAAGCGCCGGAAGGCCCGCAGGGATCCCGACAACACTGGGTATAGAAAAGGCCGGTCCTATCAGGATTTTGAGCGGTATCTGGAAAAGTTTCCAGATACAAATGTAGTGGAGTTAGATGTGGTGGAAGGTGCCGGGGGAAAATCAGAAAAAGTACTCTTGACCATGCTTTTCCGTAATTGCAGCCTTATGCTTATTTTTCTGATGGATGCCGACAGACAGGACAACGTGGAAGATGTGTTTCAGCGGATATACATCCATCTGGGGGCCGATCTGTATAGAAAACTTTTTCCTGTCATTCTTACAGACAATGGAGCTTCATTTAAAAAACCAGACATTTTTGAACGGCCTGAAGGTGAACTTCTGTCCCATGTCTTTTACTGCGACCCAATGGCTTCCTGGCAGAAGGGACGCCTGGAAAAGAATCACGAATTCATCCGTTATATCATCCCAAAAGGTATGACGTTCGCAGGTTTGAACCAGGAGCAGGTAACTCTCATCACCAATCATATCAATAGCGTAGCAAGAGCCAGTTTAAACGGCTGCACCCCGTTTGAACTGGCTCAGTTGCTGATAGACCGAAAACTGCTGGATCTCTGCCAACTGGAAAGGATTCCCGCCAACCAGGTAATCCTTAAGCCATCACTCTTGAAAAAGTAACTGCAGGATCCTTTTCCGGTATTGGTTTCATTCTCAGACCGGTGGAAGTTACTTTTGCAAAAGAACTTCCAGTGGTCCCAAAATCATGCCCGTTCTCCAGAAAAAAGCGCTGTTTTCTGCCTTTATTATATGTCAGGTTTTACGAATAATCCAGAACTATATGGAAGTTAGTCCTGCAAAAAGCCTTATTCTATCTGCAACAATACACGGTGGAAGTTACTTTTTCATTCAACCCTCCTCTCCTATCTACCTCGCTGATAAATTTTTCTATCAGTCTGTTTACTTCATTCGGCTGGTCCGTATTGGAATTATGACCAGAATTCTTTATCCATATTTCTGATTTCTGCAATAAATCCTCAACACCGCCACAATAGAGAATCAACTCTTTATAAGCCTGCTGAACTTCTGGCGATAAATTCATATAAGCAAAGTACAGCTTGTTTAATCGCCTGACAGAAGTTATCCTTACAATGTCGCCAGCAAAGGGAAGTTTCTCTTCCATCGTAATTCAGTCCTTTCTTTTTAATTTTGAGTATGAAAAAAGCAGTCGATCATAAATGAAAGACTGCTTTAAATCATATCCTTTACTACCACATTTACAGGCACTTTCCCGGCATATTCTTGTTCCAGTTCCTCTGCCAAATATGCATCGCTCATGCAGTGCATATCAGAAACACCGTCACGAATCAGCTGATAAACCT
>UQMJ01000049.1 GCA_900542035.1 uncultured Clostridium sp. | reverse complement strand
CGTACTTATCCGAAAGGAAAGGACGCACACCGCGCAGCTGGAGGATACACTTGCCTCCATCCATAACAGCAAGCTCATCCTGGCTCATCAGCTCTTTGCCACAAAGTCAAGTGGTGAATTCCCAAAAGGCAAGCGGCATAAAAGAAATCCATCTTTTATATCGCTTGCCTTCTTGTTTTGTTTTGATATTATTTACGGTATTACCTTTAATTTGGGACAAAAAAAAGCAGGAAACCTTTTCAGATTTCCCGCTTAGTAAAACTGTGAAGTTCTTTTAATTTAGAACGCTTGTCATACATCCTTAAATAATTCTATCTTTTATGAAATTCAATTATTCTGGACTACCTTATTCTGTTGACGGCATATGAATACCCAGAAAAACCACGCCAAAAGGACTTTCTCTATGACAAATTTCCAGTGGTTCACCATTCATAGCCATCTCATATACTTTTTCAGTAACTACAAGGTCTGTTTCTTCCCCGTTATCCATCACAATAGTCAATTTGTAATCATCATCATCTACATCTGGATCTTCTGCATGGCTATCCACAATAATAGCTGGATAATGTTGGGCTGGTCCAATAAGAGCTGCATTTACACAGTAATGAAGTCCACAAGCAATGGACAGTCCAACCACTCCCATGTACAACCCTGCGGCTACCCGATTCCGCTTCGGTGAACGAAGAACTTGCAGCACAATCAACACTATGGTGATGGAAAGTATCCGAATTAGCCATCCCCAGTTGCCATCTTCCTCCCGAAGCACCAAATCGCCCCAAATGTCACTAACTTGCCAGAAATAAGTATATCCTATTAACAAACAAATAATCAGCGGGACATGGATGTGCATGGCTCTCCACTCTGGGGTGGCGTTCTGAGGCTTGTCTCCAAAGGAGAGTACTGGAGCAAACACCAAACAAAATAAAAGAAATGGAATAGGAGCAAATGCACCAATTTTCATAACAGTAGTAAACTTTGCGTCAGCGAAAAGATATAGTGGAATAGGAATAAGAACGCCAACGGCAAACAATACAATAACAACCCACAATCCAATCCGGATACTTTTGATATGGTCATGCCAGTGGGTGTGGTACTCCTCCCGCCATTGGACGGTGTTCTCTTGCTGTTCCTCTTGTCTGGTTTGTTTTTCCATCGTAGGAGTCAATGTCGCAGCAAGATTGGTACTTTCGAGCCACTCTGCAAACCGTGGAATTCCCAACATATTGGTTTCGATAGAGGCTAATTTTTTTCCCTCACTGTTCAGTAAATGGATGGAGCGGTTGGCCGTCAGCCGTACCGAAGCCACCTGTCCCGGTGCAAATTTTCGTTTCCTGCCCCAACTGCTAATATACAAAATAGAGTTATCCTGGAACACAAACAAAGACCGGTTGCGTCCAGCCAAAAGCATCCATATGCCCAGCAGGAAGAGTAACACACCGGGAATGGCTACAAAGGCGGTGACATCTGGTGCAAAGGGTGGCGTCCCAGCCACGATGACACCCATGATGGTCAGAACAAATCCAAGCACCCAGACAATTACGCCAAGAACCGTGACTACCATCCGCTCTCGCACGATTACCACCGGCTGCTGGGTTTCTTCCCGTTCAGCGTGGCGGCACAGCAGCAGCGCCAAACCGAATCCAAGCAGGTACAGAAGCATCCCCACACCAGTCCACACGCCCACCATGTCCAGAGGCTCATTCCCGTCCGAAACAAAAATCAGCGGCAGCAGAATCAGAGAAAAAGCAATCGTAAAGCTACCACAAATAATGCAAGGCAGCTTACTGCCCTGCACAGGCAGGTCATGGGGCGGTTCCAGAGGCTTTTGAGTAGCATATTCCCTCTGAACGACCTCTAACTCCGGCGGTTGTTCCAGCACATGGGCGCAGTGAGGACATTGGGATACATACTCCATCTCACAACTATGACCTTTCCCGCCCATTGGCAAGGACTGACCGCAGGCAGGGCAGAACCAGCAGCGTTGGAAGATCTTTTTTTGCATTTGTTTTAGTATCAGGAGCGACGCTGCCGGAAGAAGGAAAATCAGCAGGAATAGCCAAGGGCTGTTCGCAGTGATTAGACCAATCATCAAAATAGTAAAGCATATAGCCATTCCCATCAGAAAGCGGCTTCCCATCTTGGCGGCCTGCCTTGTTGCAAAAATGTAGGTTTCGTTTCCCTGCTTCATACCTGCGTGCTGAATATCCAGTAAAAATGCCTCAATCAGTTCATACAGATCGTCCGTATCGTTTACATCTTCACTAGTAAATTGGTCGTACAGTTTTTCATTTACATACAGCTTTACGCCAGATCGGTTTACCTCAATCTTGCAGTAGAGCCGATTCAGAGTCAGACTGTCTCCTGAAAGTTCCAACTGATACTGAGGATATTGCGCTTTTAGACGCTCATACAATTTTTTAAGTTCGTTTTCTTGATACATAGGTAATCTCCTTCAAGTAAGGGGTTAAGATTTTAATCAGCATTTCTGCTGTTAATGTTTCTGGTTATATATAAGTTTTCATTTTGTTCAGGAAGATGTCCAGATTTTCTTCCTGTGTAGTAAATCCATAGACTTTTTTAGATATTCGGAACTTTATCATATCTCCATCTGTTAAATAGATTTTGAGAATATATTGAAGCGGAAACAGACTTTTTCGCACTTTTGTTTTCTGGATATTGCTGAAAGGGATACGGCTGCTTCCCTTTAATTTTTTCGAATCACCTTGAAGTAGGGATACCAATAGCGCACTTTCGCTCAATCCTAAATATCCAAATGTGTAATTTCGTTTTTTTTGCAATAGTGTGCCGTAAATCGGTGCTTTTAAGGTCTCGCCTATTTCCAGCAATATGGAAAGTGCAGGAACCATCTGTTCATAAAATGTCATTTCAGTACCTCCGTTAATAAGAAAAAGACAGATACCAATAAGAAAAAGTAATTGTCAAATTGCCATATCTATATGCGAACATTATAGCATCTGTAGGGGGAGTCGTCATCATTTTTCTACTGTCTGACTAAGAATTTAATGGTAAAAAAATTGTGAATATATCTATCGCAATTTTACAAAAAGAAAAGCCTCATCCCTCGCTGATTGAGAGATGAGGCGAAA
>UQMJ01000048.1 GCA_900542035.1 uncultured Clostridium sp. | reverse complement strand
GCACCACCTTGCCAAGGTGGGGGCCGCGGGTTCGAATCCCGTCTCGCGCTCTTTTCTATTTCAGCGGAAGCCTTGATTTACGAAGGTTTCCGCTGTTTTAGATCTAAAGTATGCATATGTTATAGCAATTATAAAAGTATAAGGAAATATTTTAGAGGCACACATGGACAGCGACTATAAGGGAATGATTTTTTATGAGGTCGAACCGACTTTTGACGAAGTGTTTAACAAGGATCCATTTGACAGTAAAACAATCCGATAGTTAAGAATTTTTGTAGATGGCGGAATTGATTATTCAGGAAGAGGATATTCTAGTTACGGAGATATTTCTGTCGTGAATGGTTATCGATATGGAATATTTAATAGGGATAAAGACAAAAACAGAGGTCGGTTATTTTATTTTGAAAAGTAAAAATAGTTCCAATTGATTGAGACTTTACATTTCTCGGATTCTATATTAAGATAATAATCAACGCGAATTACTGCGGGAAAGTGTCAAAGCGGATGGAAATGGCCGCTTGACAGAGAAATAAGAAAGAGGAAGTTAAGGTATGGAAAGAGAAAATTTTAAGTCAAGGCTGGGATTTATCCTGATTTCTGCCGGCTGTGCCATCGGAATTGGCAATGTATGGAAATTCCCATACGTAACCGGACAAAACGGAGGCGGCATTTTTGTGCTGTTTTATCTGTTTTTCCTGATTGCAGTAGGAGTTCCGGTGCTGACCATGGAATTTGCAGTAGGACGTGCCAGCAGAAAAAGTCCGGTATGCTGTTATCAGGAACTGGAAAAGCCAGGCAGCAAGTGGCATCTGCATGGCTATGTGGCAATGTTTGGGAATTATGTTCTGATGATGTTTTATACATCGGTTGCAGGATGGATGCTTTCCTATTTCTTTAAATTTTTAAAGAATGATTTTGCCGGAATGAATACCGAAGCAGTAGCCGGAGAGTTTTCCAAGATGCTGGGAGATCCGGAAAGCATGACCTTCTGGATGGCAGTGATTGTGGCAGTCGGCTTTTTCATCTGCTCCATGGGACTGCAGGCTGGCGTAGAGCGAATTACAAAAGTGATGATGATAGGACTTCTGGCGCTGATTATTGTGCTTGCGTTTAACAGCATGACTCTGGAAGGCGGTATGGAAGGGCTTAAGTTTTACCTGGTACCAGATTGGAAAAAGGTAGAGGAAGTCGGGCTTATCAATGTGATAATAGCGGCGATGAATCAGTCGTTCTTTACGCTGAGTCTTGGTATTGGTGCGATGGCAATCTTTGGAAGCTACATGGGAAAGGAGAGAAGTCTGGCAGGCGAATCGGTACAGATTGCAATTTTAGATACGTTTGTGGCAATTACTTCCGGCCTGATTATTTTTCCAGCCTGCTTTGCCTTTGGGGTAGATCCTGGTGCAGGTCCGGAACTGATTTTTATTACCCTGCCAAATGTATTTAATGCTATGGCAGGAGGCCGCTTCTGGGGCGCGTTATTCTTTATTTTTATGACGTTTGCAGCATTTTCTACGATTGTGGCGGTATTTGAAAACATTATGGCCTGCTGCATGGATAAGTGGCATTGGAGCCGCAAAAAAGCAGCGCTTGTTAATGGAATTATCATTTTGATTGCATCCCTTCCTTGCGTATTAGGATTCAGTGTGTGGAGCGGATTCCAGCCAAGAGGCGCTGGAAGTACCATTATGGATTTAGAAGATTTTATTGTCAGCAATCTGCTTTTGCCTGGAGGTTCCCTGATCTTCCTTCTGTTCTGTGTAACCAGATGGGGATGGGGATTTGACAATTTCCTTGCAGAAGCTAATACCGGAGAAGGTTTAAAGCTTCCAAGAGCATTAAGAGGCTATGTAACCTTTGTAATTCCGTGTGCTATTTTAGTAATCCTGATTTTGGGACTGAGATAGTATCTGCGTACAGGCGCGCTGCCTGTTTACACGGATGTTCATATGAAGATGAAGAGGGATATGTCCACATTTCTTCGGAAAGGTGGACACATCCTTTTTTGTTGCCAGAATGCTGTTTTTGTACTATAATGAAAAAATTATAAAGGAGACAGCAAATGAAACGTATTCATATGGAAAGGCGCCAGAAAATCTGGCTGGTAATCCTTCTCATTTATATTGCCTTAGTTTACGGCCGCTCCATAAAGCCAGCTGCCGTATCTTCCAAGGAAAGCGGTTTTGTACTGGCGGCTGCTGTGGAACTGTTTGATCAGGCTGGACTTCCCAGCGGTTGGCTGACGGATCATATTGTGAGAAAAACCGCCCATTTTACAGAGTATGCAGGACTGGGACTGCTGCTTTTTATGAATTTGCGCAGTCTGACAGAACGAAAGATACGCTGGCTGGCAGGAATGCTTGCGGCCGCGGTAATTCCGTTTCTGGACGAGACTATACAGCTGTTTGCAGCAGGACGCGCCGCCATGATCCAGGACGTATGGCTGGATATAAGCGGCGAGGTATTTGGAATTGCCATAGCGGCAGCTGGAGCGGCCCTGTGGCAGAGAATGAGGAGAACACATTGAATGTAAATTATAAAATGGTGCTGCAGTATGATGGCAGCCGGTATGACGGCTGGCAGAAGCAGATGACCACAGACAAGACGATTCAGGGAAAAATGGAAGCAGTATTAAGCCGTATGACAGGCGAAACCATAGAAGTACATGGTTCCGGAAGAACGGATAAAGGCGTTCATGCAGCAGGACAGGTCGTTAATTTTTATTTGCCCGAACCGATGGAACCGCAGCAGATCAAAGCATACTGCAATGAATATCTGCCGGAAGACATCGGAGTGCTGTCGGTGGAGCAGGTTCCATGCCGCTTCCACAGCAGGCTGAATGCCGTGAGGAAAACATATGCATACCGCATCGAAATGAGTGAAAAAAAGGATGTATTTACCAGAAAGTATACCTATGGGCTGGGAAAAGCTCTGGATATTGAAAAAATGAAGGCAGCATCCGGATTTTTACTTGGAACCCATGACTTTAAAAGTTTCTGTGGAAATAAGAAGATGAAAAAAAGCACAGTCCGGACAATCGAGAAGATTGAGTTTGAAGAAAAGGGAACCACGCTGACCATTCGCTATACTGGAAATGGATTTTTGCAGTACATGGTCCGGATTCTGACGGGAACCTTGATTGAAGCAGGTCTGGGAGAGCGGGAACCTGAGAGTATTCCGGCTGTATTGGAAGCGCTGTCCAGAGAAGCGGCAGGGCCGGCAGCTCCGCCGGAAGGGCTGTGCCTGGAACAGGTAGAATACGGAAGCGGGAAAAACGCCTGAAATCGTCAAAAAAATTGTCAAAAACAAAAAAAGTGCTTGACCAACGGGAAATAGTATTGTATAATACACTCGTTGCGTTGATGGGCTATCGCCAAATGGTAAGGCAACGGACTCTGACTCCGTCATTTCAAGGT
>UQMJ01000047.1 GCA_900542035.1 uncultured Clostridium sp. | reverse complement strand
TTGCCATTGCCTATTTTATTATTGAGAAAAAGAAAGCTGCGCCACAGCCTTGGCAAGCCATCGCGCAGCGATTTTGTTCAACTTGAAGTTATTGATCTTCTGAATCCAATCCAAGTTCTTTCAACTCTTTTTCGTTTTGGATATCTTCATCAGTTTTCTTTCCAGTGATAGCACTGTAGGCTTCTTTGATGCCATTCTTCACTGCCCATTTGATAACGAAATACAGTGCAATCAAAATAACAATTGCGGTTCCACCGCTTATACCTAATTCATTCCACATAATTCAATCCTCCAACTTCCGATTTTCATTTCCGCCAATTGGAAATTAGCTATTTTTTCATTCCTTACTTTGTAAAATGTTTATGCAACAAAAATTCTGTCGGAATAATTGTAAGCACCATAATTCCTAATTGTAAAAACACCAAATAAACAGAAATCATTTCAAAGTTTGTATCATCTTTCGTTAAAATCAAAATAAAAATCGATAGTATCACCAGGATGATTCCTAAAACAAAGTTTATCCAGCCCCAACACCTGTGTGCATATCTCCATGTTTCATCATTCATCCTTGACATAGTAGTTCGATATCCCGAACTCCCCTGCCGATCTTTAGGAGGCTTATCTTTCCACGTATATCCCAATATAATCATAGATAACGGTACTAAAAGTGAACACGCAGATAAAAATATAAACATTACAGAGATCTCCTCTCAACTTCTGATTAATTTGCTCTAAAGACTAAAGTTGTCATCAAATAAACCCTACCCATATTCCAACCGCTATAAGTATCATGCCTAGTATTCTTCCAATAAATCTCGCCTTTTTATTTCCAAATAAAGCAGTTGTTTCTGAAGTAGTAAATGGAAGCAAAACAACAGTGACCCCCATTACTATAATTCCACTTCCAATCATGCAATTGCGGCTTGACACAACACCATAAAACATAGCTAAAAACCCTAAAATAATGCTCGAAATGAAATACTTAATTTTATGTCTATCTTTTTCAATTATCTTTCTATAGCTGTTTTCGCACTCACTGCTACAAAATTCCAAATTACTATCTAATTCTTTGCCACAATATCTACATTTTTTCATAGTAACTTCCTCGATAATTTTCAAAATTTTATCCAAAAGCTCTCGATTTGTCTTTACTTTATTCTACCATAGTTCATTTTAAAATACTATTCCAATACACACAAAACAGAAAAAAGCGATCCTTTTCGACCGCCTATTTCCACCTACATATATATCGTATTTTTCACTACAATTTCTTCTGCACTGGATTTTATATTAATCATTAATCTAACCCACTTCATCTGATCCTGTGCCTTTAATTCTTCCGTCGCACCCTGTTTTTTCACCATCTGTTCCATAAGTATTTCCACCTGCTTTCTGGCTTCCTGATCAATCTGATTCAGGTGTTCCGTCAGCTTTCCAGTCAATAGCAAGTATTGATATTTTGCTGATCTGTGTTCCTTCAGGAACTGTTTTCGCAACATTCCATATTTTCCATATATCGGTTCTTCGTAAGCGATGAATAATCACCCGGTCACGACTTTTAGGGAACTTTAAATATTCAGGTTCCCACGTTCTTCAGGTCTTACTTTTTCGATATCTATGATCCCTGTACATCTTTCTTTTATAAAGTCACTCCATGGCAGCAGCTGTTTTATGCCTGCGGGCTCATTTTTATAGTCCGGCATATACAGCAGCAAGGTGTAGAGATAATGATAGATGTTCAGGTTATTGGCTTTCGCTGTTTCTATGAGACTCAATACAATGGCACTTGCCGTTGCTCCATCAGCAGTATCATGAAACAGAAAGTTTTTACGCCCCGTTACATAGGTTTTTGCCCGACGTTCCGCTACATTATTAGAGATCTCGCATCTTCCATCCAGCAGATAATTCATAAGAGTCTCTTTATGATTAAAGGCATAGTTTACCGCTTTTTCAAGCTTACTCCCGCCAGCAGGCTCCAGGGTTTCCAACCATGTCCAGAATTCATTCCAGATGGCAGGTTCTGTTTCCTGGCGTTTCTGTTTTCGTTCCTCCTGTGGAAGTTCTTTGTAGAGACGTTCCATATAGAAAAGACGGTTACAGAATGCAACTCCTTTTTCGGCAGGGAGCAGGGAACTGTCTTCTGCAGTTCCCTGCGGAGGTTCTGCAAGTTCCTGTTCAGAATTAATGTCCAGAAGTTTCAGCTTTTTCTGACGTGCTTTTGGGACTGCTTCAAAGAACTTACGCCTGCAGTGGGCAAGACAGCAGACCAGGACAACATCTTCGATCCTGCCGTATGCACTATACCCATCACACTGGAGCATCCCAGTGAAACCATGGAGAAATTCTATCGGATAATCCCCGCTCCGTCCGGGTCTGTAATCATACAGGATGATCGGTGGTTTTCCATCAGTCCCGCTCAGGTAGATCCACATATAGGATTTTGAAGTGGCAGTTTTTCCCTCTTCATGAAGCACCTGACAGGGTACCTCGTCTGCATGGAGGATCTCTCTTGCCAGCAGTTCCTGATGCATTACTTCATAGACTGGAGAGAGATATTCCAGTGAACAGTAATTGTACCAGTGCGCTGCAGTTTCTCTTGGGACAGGCACCCCTTTTTCCATCCAGTCTTTTGACTGACGGTAAAAGGGAAGGTGCAGAAAGCTTTTCTGGTACATGACCATTGCCACCATATCCGGCGATGCGGGACTATGGGCAAGAAGCGGTGTCGGTGTTTTTGCCTCTACGATCGTTGTCTCATCCTCCTGCCGACATACAGGACACATAAGGGTTTCCTGCATGTAATGGACCCTTACCACTTTTGCCGGAGTGATACGCAGTTCTTCCCGGACAAACTTATACCCCAGGTGTTCCATCGGGGAACCACAGTCCGGACAGATCCTTTCTTCCGGGGGAACATCGCAGGAGATCTCTTTTATGGGAAGGGCCTCATACAGATCTGCACGAACAGACTTTTTTCTTCTGGTCCGTGTATGTTCTTTTACAACGGTCACCGTTTCTTCCTCCTGGATTCCTTCCTCCTGATCAGGACGCCTGGTCTTTTCGCTGGATGTTCCAAAGATCTTCCTTTTCAGTTCATCTATCGTCTCGTTCAGGTTCGCAATCGTGCTGCGGAGCTCTTTTATGGTAGCTCTGAGATCCACAATGGTCTGTTCCTGTTCTTTATTCGTGCTTAATAAAAGCTGGATCATATCTTCTGTATCATGAGGCATGGCATTTCCGTCCTTTGTTTTCTTATCCCTATTATAAAAGAAGTACGGGGATATGGCAAACAGACGGGACAGATGGTACTGTCAATCTGACGGTACCTCAGTTGTGGATATCTTTCCTAAAAAAATGAAAGATATGCCTGTATGCTCATTCTTTTAGGAAAGATATCCACCTGCTGTTTTAAAACAGATGTTTTTTTGAGTCTCATCCACATCGCATTCGAAAGGAAAAAAGAAAGCAGTGGATAAGTGTCTGGCGGCTGCCTGCTGTCACGGTGAATAATCCGGTGCCCGTGTCCCTGCTGTCCGGTGACAGGAAACCGCAAATCCG
>UQMJ01000046.1 GCA_900542035.1 uncultured Clostridium sp. | reverse complement strand
TTTGTCCCGCTGCCAGAGGTACGACTTTAAGAGAATTTCTCTGGAAACCATTGCAGGGAGACTAAAGGAGCTGACTCAGGCAGAACAGATCGAGGCAGAGGAAAAAGCCCTGCGTTATGTGGCAAAGGCTGCGGATGGTTCTATGAGGGATGCATTAAGTCTTCTGGATCAATGCGTAGCATTTCACTATGGGAAGCTCCTTACCTATGAAAACGTGCTGGATGTGCTGGGGGCAGTGGACACTACGGTATTCAGCAAAATGTTTCGTGCAGTCTGCATGGGAAATACCAGGGAATGCATGGAAGAACTGGAAGAACTAGTGGTTCAGGGACGGGAGCTGGGACAATTTGTAACGGACTTTATCTGGTATATGAGAAATCTTCTTTTGACACAGAGTACAGAGGATGCAGAAGGTCTTCTGGATATGTCGGAAGAAAATTTAAAACAGTTAAAAGAAGATTCCAGCCTGGCAGACGGCAATACGTTGATGCGCTACATCCGGATTTTCTCAGATCTGTCAAACCAGATTCGGTTTGCGGCCCAAAAGAGAGTTCTGGTAGAAGTGGCATTTATTAAGCTGACAAAGCCAGCCATGGAAGCCAATCTGGATTCTATTTTGCAGAGACTTGCCGATTTGGAGGATCAAGTAGCCTCCGGCGTTATAAGCGTTTGCCAGAACGAATCCGGATATACGCAGGTTTCCCAGCAAACAGCCAGACCAGCAGAACAAACGGCCCCTGTCCAGACGCAGCCGGCTGTGCCGCCGGAGACGGTTTCCCTGCCTGCCGCACAGTTGGAAGATTTAAACCTGATTCGGAATGAATGGGGGAAGATTGTCCGTGAGATGGGAATGTCTATCCGGCCCAGTTTTCGGGATACGGTAGTGGAGCCAAGCGGAGAAAGCTGTCTGTGCATTGTGTTTTCCAATGCAGGAAACTATGCCATTGGCAGCCGCCCAAGCGTATTGGGAGATTTGGAACGCCGTATTGAAGAGGTATACGGCAAAAAACTTTATTTAAAATCCAGGCTGGCAGGAGCTGGAGAGCGGCTGGATACCATATATGTAAGCGATGAAGAATTAAGACAAAATATCCACATGGATATTACCATAGAAGATTAACAGAGTTTATACTAGGAGGATTTGTAAAATGGCAAAACGTGGAGGTTTTCCAGGCGGAATGCCTGGTAATATGAATAATTTAATGAAACAGGCGCAGCGTATGCAGCGTCAGATGGAAGAGACAGCAAAGGAACTGGAGGAAAAAGAGTATACAGCGGCAGCCGGAGGCGGAGCTGTTACCGTTACGGTTTCTGGAAAAAAGGAAGTGACTTCTGTAAAATTATCAGAAGAAGTAGTGGATCCAGATGATATTGAGATGCTGGAAGATTTGATTGTGGCAGCTGTTAATGAAGCGTTCCGCCAGATGGAGGAAGATTCCGCCAGCGCGATGTCCAAGCTGACCGGAGGCATTGGCGGATTAGGCGGAGGTTTCCCGTTCTAATGGACTATTATAGTAATCAGATTACAAAATTAATAGAAGAATTATCCAAGCTTCCTGGAGTCGGGGCTAAGTCGGCGCAGCGCCTGGCATTTCACATTATTAATATGCCAAAAGAGCAGGTGGAACGCCTGGCAGGCGCAATGACCAGCGCCCGCAATAATATTCGATATTGTAAAGACTGCTTCACTCTTACCGATCAGGAACGATGCCCGATATGCAGCAACAAAAACAGGGATCACAGCGTGATTATGGTAGTGGAAAATCCGCGGGATTTGGCTGCTTATGAGAAGACGGGAAAATACGACGGGGTTTACCACGTACTTCACGGCGCAATTTCTCCCATGCTGGGAATTGGACCTAACGACATTAAGCTAAAAGAATTGATGCAGCGGCTGCAGTCTGATGTAAAAGAAGTCATTATTGCTACTAATTCCAGCTTGGAAGGGGAGACAACGGCGATGTACATCAGTAAACTGGTCAAGCCGACAGGCATAAAAGTAAGCAGAATTGCCAGCGGCGTGCCGGTTGGGGGAGATCTGGAGTATATTGATGAGGTTACCTTACTGCGGGCGTTAGAAGGCAGAGTAGAACTGTAGTGGGGGAGAAGAACGCGTTAGGAGATGCAAAAAATGGATAAATACGAGTTTAATATAAAGGTTGAACAGCTGAAAAAGCTTGTCAACAAAGGGGACTATGATACGGCAATGAAAATTGCAGACACGATTGACTGGAGAAGGGTGCGCAATGCCAATCTTCTTTCTCTGGTGTCTTCCGTATATGAAAAAAACCGCGAATATCACGAGGCGAAAGAGATTTTACTGATTGCGTTTGAGCGTGCGCCGATTGGAAAACGTCTTTTGTATAAATTAACCCAGCTGGCATTAAAAGACGGGGATATTCAGGAAGCAGAGGCTTATTATCGGGAATTTTGTTCGCTGGCAGAAGATGATTCCAGACAGTATATTCTGCGGTATCTGATTTTAAAGGCAAAAAATGCGCCTCCGGAACAGCTGGTCAATACCCTGGAAGCTTATACGAGCATGGAATTAGATGAAAAATGGCTGTATGAACTGGCAGAGCAGTATAGTCTGGCAGGAATGGAACAGGAGTGTATCGAGACCTGCGATAAGATTATGCTGATGTTTGGTCTGGGTAAATATGTAGACAAGGCCATGGAATTAAAGGTTCAGTATGCGCCTTTAAATAATTATCAGATGGATCTGGTAGAAAACCGAGATGTATACGAGGAAAAATTAAAGGCGGTAGAACAGGGAAATTATCGCGTAGAGGATCCGGTTTTTGACAATTCCGGATATGGAAGAGCGCCGGAAGAGGAAGAACCGGATCAGGGATATTATCAGGAGCCTTCTTATGAACCGGAAGCGCCTGTTTATGAGCAGGAAGAATATCCGCAGCAGTCTTATTATGAGGAAGAGGACGATTACAGAGAGCAGGCCTATGCAGAAACTGCCGCAGCAACAGAAGACGATCGTTCCTATTACCAGACAACCCCTGTTTACCGGAATGATGCTCCGGTAATGCCTGTAAAACGGATTCGCCCAGAGGAAGAACTGCAGGCCCAGATGAAAGAAGCAGAGGTGGAAGAGGAACTGGCCCAGGAAATGTCCCGTCTTTCTGTAGATGAGTATACTCAGGAAGAGACAGAAGATGCTGATTTAAGCCATACCCGAGTGTTGAATGATGTAAGGGAGCTAAAGCAGGATGGCGAAGATATGGAAAAGACCAGAGTGATCCGGAATATCAGGGAGATCCAGGAAGCCAGGGCTGCTTATCAGAAAGAGATGGCTGACAGCGCAGTTCCTTCCAGAAGCAGGGTGGATCAGCTGACCCAGCCGAATCATTTGATGATTGAGGCGGATTTTCCAGAAGCAGGCCTTGAAATCGCTAAAAAAGCATTAAAGAAAATCCATTTGGAGCTGGGAACCAAAAATCCGGCAGCAAAGATTTCTGGTGAAAAGCTTAACCGGAAGGGGCTTTTTGCAGTAGCAGATAAACTGGCAGGAAAAGATTTGATTATTGAGAATGCGGCAGATCTAAGCAGCGGTCTTTTGGAAGAGTTAAATCGTCTGATGGCTTATGATGAAACAGGAATTATCGTAGTCCTGATTGATACGCCGGAACGTCTGGAAAACCTTCATAATCAGTATCCGGCGCTGGCAGCTTATTTCGAGTGCATTGGCAGTCAGGAAGAACCGGAAGAAACAGAGACTGCAGAGGCGGAAGAGCCAGAGGAGGATACCAGACCAGTACGCAGAGTGATTCCGATCCGTGAAACAGATACCGCTTATCCAGATGAAATCCAGGAAGATTTGCCTGATTCGGAAGAAGATTACGAAGACAACCGCGAAGAAGGATACAGAGACGAGCCTTACGAACCGGAGGAAACCGAAGAGAGCGAGCCTTACGAAGAAGAATTATATGAAGATTCCTATGAGGAAGACTCTTATGGGGAAGACGCCGATACATATGAAGAAGACCCATATGACGCCGATACATATGAAGACGAGGCGTATGAAGAGGAAGCGTATGCAGAGGAATCCTATGGAGACGAGGCATATGAAACGGATTCTTATGAGGAAGATGCTTACGAAGAAATGACCATAGACGAGTTTGCTCAGTATGCAACCCAGTATGCCAGTCAGATTGACTGCAGCATCAGCGGAAAAAGTATGCTGGCTCTTTATGAGAGAATTGAAATTATGGAGGAGGATAATATCCCTCTGACCAGAGAAAATGCAGAGAATCTGATAGAAGAGGCGGCAGATAAGGCAGAAAAGCCTTCCTTGGGCAAAATGATTAAGGGAGTATTTTCTTCTAAATATGACAAAGACGGTCTTTTGATCTTAAAAGAAGAACATTTTATATAAGAAGCGGGAAAGAGCAATGAGTGATATAAAATTAATCTCTTTAGATTTAGACGGAACTCTTTTAAACAGCAAAAAGCAGCTTTCCCAGGGAAATCTGCAGGCATTAAAGGCTTGCATTGCCAGGGGGATTCAGATAGTACCAACTACGGGACGCACAGTGGACGGCGTCCCGTCTGTTGTAAAAGAGATTCCAGGTGTCCGATATGTAATTGCAACAAACGGAGCAATGATTTTTGATATGGAGACAGAAACAATTATTGACAGAAGAATGCTGGAAAATGCGCAGGCGCTTGCGATTTTGCGGATTCTGGAAGAATATCCGGTCATGTATGATCCATACATAAATGGAAGAGGAATTAGTGAAGAAAAATTCTTTGGACATATGGAACGGTATGGATTGCCGAAAGAACTTCAGGAAATGGTTCTGGTAACAAGAGATGTTGTGCCTAATGTGATCCGTTTTGTAGAAGAAAATGGCGGTCCGGTAGAAAAAATTAATATGTTTTTTGCCGAACCTTCCTTAAAAGGCGAAATCCGCCAGAGGCTGAAGGAAATCCCAGACATTCTGATTACTTCTTCGATTCCGTTGAATTTGGAAATTAATCATCCGGAAGCAACAAAGGGGAAAGGCATTCTGCGTCTGGCCAAGCATCTGGGAATATCCAGAGAAGAGACAATGGCTTTTGGAGATGGAGAGAACGACCTGTCTATGATGAAAGAAGCCGGTATCGGAGTTGCGATGGAAAATGGAATGAAAGAACTGAAAGAAAAAGCAGATTATGTAACGGGAAGCAATGATGAAGACGGGGTCGCAGCAGCAATTGACAGATTTATATTAGGAACGTGATAGAATGGAATTTTTTCAGGAAAACTGGCTGCCGGTTCTGGTAGCCATATATTTATTAGGAATGGTGCTTTACGGACATTACAGGGGCTTTATCCGGCTGGTAGTGTCCTGTACAGCTATGATTATTACTTTACTGGCGGTACGTCTGGCGCTGCCGTATGTGACAGACTATGCCATGAAAAATACGACGATTCGGGAAACGATTGGAAATACGATTCTTCAGGCTGTTGGAGCGGATGGGGAAGAAACGCATCCTATGCCAGACGAACAGCGAATGATTATAGAGAATCTGAAGCTTCCAGACAGTGTCAAGGAAGCGCTGTTGTCAAATAATAACAGTGAAATTTATCAGATTCTGGGAGTAGAGGATTTTGCAGACTATATCGGCGCGTATTTATCGGAGACGCTTATCAGGGGAGTCTGCTTTATTTTGCTGTATGCAGTAATATCGATATTCCTGAGGACTATGATAAGATGGCTGAATCTGCTGTCCAGACTTCCTATTATCCATGGGCTGAATCAGCTGGCAGGAGCTGCATTGGGGGGGATACAGGGACTTCTGTATATCTGGGTAGTGTGTATGATCCTTCCGGCCTTTGCCAGTACAAATCCTGGAATTATAATAATGGAGCAGATTGAACAAAGTAACTGGCTGTACGCACTGTATCAAAACAATTTAATTAGTATGCTGATGATAGGAGTTCTCAAGAGCTTTTTATAAAAAGCGGCAGTTTGTGAAAGTGAATTATTTTACAAACTGCTGCTTTAATTTATACAATTAAAACAATAGAAACAAAATCAGAAAAACAAGGACGAATAAGTGACCACAAAATGTAGTGAAAGCCAGAAAAATAGAGGATATATAGTGGTTTTAAAAATTGTTTTAAAAAAATGAAAAAAAGTATTGACTTTTGTGGACAGGGGTGGTATTATAATCCTCGCGCCGCTGATACAGCGGT
>UQMJ01000045.1 GCA_900542035.1 uncultured Clostridium sp. | reverse complement strand
TCCTGATTGGTAACGGCCAGAGCCGTCCCAGGCAAAATCAGGCTCATTGACAAAATGCAGGCCAGAAGTTCCCGACCTGCTCTTGTGTGTCTGTTCATATAGTACCCTCAATTATACTTTTAAATGCTTCCTTATAGTAAAGAAGCTGGCAAAAAAGCCGATTCCCACGCCTAACGTCAAAGCCACTCCTACCATAGAAGGGAACAAATCTGCAATGGGCATAGGCTGGAAAATCCCTGTCATAATCCTGTAGTTTGCATCAATATACATAACTGCCTTCTGGTAAAGAACGTAAATTCCTGCCAGGGGCAGAATCGAACCAATCAGGCCAATGATTACCCCTTCTACCAGAAACGGCGCCCGAATCATCCAATTAGTAGCGCCTATCAGCTTCATAATCTGGTTTTCCTGTTTCCGGAATGCCGCTGCTACTGAAATCGTATTGCTAATCAGAAAGACTGCTACCGCCAGCAGGACTCCGATGATTGCGGCTGACAAAAGGCCGATGATCTTATTGATATTTTCCAGAGCCGCAACTGCCGAATTCGAATAATTAACTTTTCTCACTCCGTCAATGGAAGTCAGATAGGCCACGAATTCTTCCTGAAGACTGATGTCCTTTAAGAAAATCTCATAAGAAGCAGAGTCTGCCAGCGGATTATCGTCTGCAAATCCGGCCGCCAGTTCTTCCATATCTTCAAAATACTTGGTCTTAAAAGTCTCCCAGGCTTCCTGGGCCGACGTATACGTAACCCGTTCTACCTCTTCTCTGGCCTGAATCTGATCTCCAATGGCCAGAATGCTGGATTCGTCCAGTCCTTCATCAAAAAATACGGTAATGCCTACGGTTGTTTCCGCCATCTCTGCGCTGTGGCGCACATTTCCTACAATCGCATAAAACAGACAAAACAAAAAAATACAGGCGGCGATTGTCGCAATGGATGCCAGAGAAAACAACATATTTCTGCCAATGTTTTTTAAGCCCTGTTTCAGGCTGTAGCCAAATGAACTAATCATACCATACTTCCTCTGATGCTGTATCTCCGATAATCATGCCTCTATCCATGGTAATTACCCTCTTTTCCATCATTTCCACCATCTCACGGCTGTGGGTTACCACAACAACCGTCGTCCCTCTGCGGTTGATCTTTTCCAGCAGCTTCATAATCTCAATCGTATTGCCGCTGTCCAGATTACCGGTAGGTTCGTCTGCTAAAAGCACCTGAGGCCGGTTGATCAATGCCCTGGCAATGGCTACTCTCTGCTGTTCGCCGCCGGAAAGCTGCCTGGGATTGGATTTGTATTTGGAAGACAGGCCTACCATACGAAGCATGGCCGGAACCGATTCCCGAATCCGTTTCGGCGATACGCCAATTACTCTCTGGGCAAAGGCTACATTTTCAAAAACAGAACGGTCTTTCAGGAGTCTGAAATCCTGAAAGACCACACCTAACATTCTGCGATATTTCGGCACGTACCGCCTGGGCATCTTGCCAAGATCCATATCATTGACAATAATGCGGCCGGAAGTCGGCTCTAATTCTTTTAATAAAAGTTTCATCAGAGTAGACTTTCCGGATCCGCTGCGTCCTGTAATGAATACAAATTCCCCATCATCAATGGTAAGGTTAATATTCTTTAAGGCCTTTGTGCCATTTTCATAACTTTTATTGACATTTATAATCTCAATCATTAGTAGTCCAGGCTCTCCATATACTTCATGTACTTCACAACCATGAGCGCAATCTTAAAGGTAATAGCGTCCTCAAATACCCGAAGATCCAGTCCGGTACTCTTCTGCAGCTTGTCCAGACGGTAAACCAGAGTATTGCGGTGGATATAAAGCTGTCTGGAAGTCTCTGATACGTTTAAGCTGTTCTCAAAGAACTTGTTAATCGTAGCCAGGGTCTCTTCGTCGAACTCATCCGGAGACTTGCCGTCAAAGATCTCCTTAATAAACATCCGGCACAGCGGAAGCGGAAGCTGGTAAATCAGACGTCCAATGCCTAAATTGCTGTAAGCCACTACGTTCTTGTTGCTGTAGAAGATCTTTCCTACATCTAACGCCATCTTAGCCTCCTTGTAGGAACGGGAAACTTCTTTAATCTCATTGACAATGGTACCGAATGCTACGTGCACCTTGGTCATAGCCTCTGTATTCAGCATATCCAAAAGGGTGTTGGCAGTCTTTTCCAGATCCTCATAGGTCTCGCCTGGCTTGACTTCTTTTACCAGAATAATGTTCTTTTCATCAACAGCCGTAATAAAGTCTTTGGTCTTTGTCGCAAACAGACTTCTTACCGTCTCCAATGCGTTGATATCCTTTTCGTTTTTGGTCTCAATCAAGAATACCACACGTCTGACATTTGTTTCGATATGCAGTTTCTTTGCTCTGTTGTAAATATCTACCAACAGCAAATTATCTAATAACAGGTTTTTAATAAAGTTATCTTTATCAAATCGTTCTTTGTATGCGACTAACAGATTCTGAATCTGGAACGCAGCCAGTTTGCCCACCATGTATACGTCATCGCTGCCGCCCTTTGCTAACAGGATGTACTCTAACTGATGTTCGTCAAATACCTTGAAAAACTGGTATCCCTGAATGACCTGGCTGTCTGCCGGAGAATCTACAAAAGCTAAAATAGAGCTTTCATATTCCTCTGCATCAGAAAACGTAGACGCCAATACCTTTCCTTCAATATCACAAATACATAAATCAATTCTGGTAATCCCTTTTAATCCTTCAATTGTTGTCTGAAGTATCTGATTTGAAATCATGGCATCTCTCTCCTTTGGTCAATTTTACACATATACCCATAATATAACTATATATTAAAGCAAATATACAAAAAAAGCAAGCAGGAGATATCCCGCTTGCTTAATTTTTCAAAAAATTTATAAAACTTAGTTTAAGATAACCTTCTCAGTTTCCTTATCGAAAATGTGAGCCTTGGTCATATCCAGAGCCAGTTTTACAGTATCGCCAGGTCTTGCAGTGGTACGTGGATTTACTCTTGCAGTACAGCTGGTCTCGTCAATATCGAAGTATAAGTAAACTTCTGCACCTAACATCTCGTATACACGGATGGTTGCTTCGATTACGCTCTTTGCATTGCTTGCTAAAGCTGCTTCGTCATCATGTAAATCTTCTGGACGGATACCTAAGGTAACGGTCTTTCCAACATAGCCAGCATCCTCTAACTTCTTAGCCTTTTCAGCTGGAAGAGCGATGGTGTTGCCGCCGAAGCTTAAAGTAACTTCAGAACCGGACTTGCCAACTACTGCGTCTAACAGGTTCATCTGAGGAGCGCCGATAAATCCAGCAACGAACTTGTTGCATGGCTTGTCGTACAGATTCTGAGGAGAATCTACCTGCTGAACAACGCCGTCTTTCATAACAACGATTCTGGTACCTAAGGTCATAGCCTCGGTCTGGTCATGAGTAACGTAGATGATGGTTGCTTCCAGTCTCTGATGCAGTTTGGAAATCTCAATACGCATCTGGCCTCTCAGCTTAGCATCCAGGTTGGACAGCGGCTCGTCCATCAGGAATACCTTCGGGCTACGAACGATAGCACGTCCCATAGCAACACGCTGTCTCTGACCACCGGACAGAGCCTTTGGCTTACGATCTAATAAATGCTCAAGGTCAAGGATTCTTGCTGCCTCGTGAACTAATTTATCAATCTCATCCTTTGGAGTTTTTCTTAACTTTAAGCCGAATGCCATATTGTCATATACAGACATATGAGGATACAGAGCGTAGTTCTGGAATACCATCGCAATATCTCTGTCCTTTGGCTCAACATCGTTCATCAGCTTGCCGTCAATGTATAATTCGCCAGAAGAAATATCTTCCAGACCAGCGATCATACGAAGGGTGGTGGACTTACCACAACCAGACGGACCTACGAAAATGATAAACTCTTTATCTGCAATTTCCAGATTGAAGTCATGTACTGCAACAAAACCATTTGGATACTTTTTGGTAACATTCTTTAAAGATAAACTAGCCATTGCAAAATCCTCCTACTTATTTAACAGCTCTTTGGTTCAGACGCCTCCTCCCCACTTATGGGGCGTCCCAAATGATGTTATAATCATACCCGAATCCGGTCTTTTTTGCTATTCTTTAAATTACTAAAAATCCTTTTTTTTATTGGCTAATTTGTACACCCAACTGAAACAACGGGAAAAAATATCCAAAAGAAAGGCGATATTTTGTGCAATCATTTACATTGGAATTAATACTCCATAAAGCCTTCTCCTAAAACTTCCCTTGCATCTTCTACAATAACGAAAGCCCCCCTGTCAAAACGCGCGACGATTTCTTTAATCTGGGTAATTTCTTTTTTGGAAACCACGCAGTACAGCATCTGACGCCCTTCTCCGGAGTACATTCCTTTTACTGCCACTCCAGTCACGCCTCTGCCCAGTTCTGTCATAATCGTCTGGGCAATGGTCTCCGAATGATCCGATATAATGTAAATGGATTTTGCAAATTTTAAACCTTCAATAATATCGTCCGAAATTTTGGTCAGCACAAAAATGGCAATCAGCGCATACAGCGCCAGATGCAGGCCAAAAGTAGACAGACCAGCCAGCACAATCAGGGTATCCAGCACCATCATAATCTGTGCAATGGACCGGTGGGGGATTAACGGCTGAATCAAAGCAGCCAGCGTATCGGTTCCGCCTGTTGTCGCCATAGCAAGAAGAACCAGTCCCGTTCCCACGCCGCAGACAATTCCTCCATACAGCGCCACTAACAGCAAATCATCGGCTACAAACGGAATATCCGGAATCACATAGAGCCATACAGACAATGCTACGGTCGCATATACGGTTCTCTTAATAAATTTCCAGCCCTTAATCTTATATGCTCCGATAAAAAGAGGGACGTTAAACAACGTATTGGTCAGCCATAGGGGTACGCCAAACTTTGCCTTAATAATAATAGCAAGACCCGATGCGCCTCCAATTACCATATTGGCTGGATCAAAAATGTTTTTAACGGAAATTGCAATAATCAGCGCCCCTATGGTAAGAAGCAGGTAATCTGCCCAGACCGGACGTTTGTTGCTGTGAAAAATGCTCATTTTTCCCTCCCCTTTCTATATAGAAACAATGTTTCCTATATGATAACAAAAGGGAACGAAACCTCGCTCCCTTGTTAGTATCTCTATTTTTTTCTTGCTAATACATTAATCCACCGTGTATCCGGATGGTTGGATCTCACATCTGCAGTAATCCACAGCTTTTCAATGGTAAACTTACCAGTGTCCTCTAACAAGTCCCTGATTTCCGTTTCTGTATAATCGCTGAAATACCGTTCTCCCCGAAAGCCTTCAAAATTGCCCAGACGGACGGAAAGATACAAAATTCCCTGCTCTTGTAAGGCTGCTGCTGTTTTCTTTAAAATTGCCGGCATCTCGTCTTTTGGAATATGGACAAACGCTCCGCAGGCCCAGATGCCGTCAAATACATCGTCAAACTCCATATCCTCATACTTCATCTGAAGAACTTCCAGACCAGTATGTACCTCTGCAAGCCGGCACATTTCTAAAGATGCGTCCATAGCCGTCACATCATATCCCAGCTCGTACATATAGAGACTGTCTCTGCCGGAACCGCATCCCATATCCAGGATGGTCGCTCCCTCGTCCATCTCGTTTAAAAACTCTCCGATGATTGGAGCCATGTCCAAATCTACCGTATCTTCAAAGAATTTTACTGCGTATTTATTATAATAGTCTATCGAGTCCACCATACTCCTCCTATATTTTTTGGATGGATTTTTCCGTAATACGGATTTTCCCTTCTTTAAGCAGCTTTCCTACTGCCCGCTTAAACTCATTTTTGCTCATGTTAAATTCCCGCCGGATGGTCTCCGGTCTGGCTTTATCGTTAAACGGAAGCACTCCGTCAAACTCCTCAATGACCTGCATAACCTTAACAGCGTCGGATTCCATCTGCATATAAGCTTTCTGACGCACGCTCAGATCCAGCTTGCCGTCTTCACGTACCCGGATTACCCTGGCTTCTATCTCCTCGCCTTCATGGAAATCCTGGAACAGTTCCTTTTTCGGAATCAGTCCGTAGTAGCGGTTGTCTACTGCCACAAACGCGCCCAGATTTTCATTAATCTCATAAATCCGGCCCTTTACCTGATCGTCTTTCTTATACGGCGACTGATTGCTCATATAGGAATACACCCGCATGGTTGCCGCCAGGCGGCTGCTCTTGTCCACATATAATGCAACCAGACATTTCTCGCCCTTCCGGACCGGATGGCTCTGCTCGCGGAACGGAAGCAGCAAATCTTTTTCCAGTCCCATATCCAGAAACGCGCCGATTTTGGAAGTTTCTTTTACTTCCAATACTGCGGTTTCCCCAACCTGTAATTTCGGTATGCCAACTGTGGCAATCAGACGATCTTCTGAATCTTTATAGATAAAGACTGTGATTTTATCGCCGATTCTGGTTCCCTCCGGAACCTGCTTTTTGGGAAGAAGGACGCTGGCTCCCTCTTTGGCGCTTTCACTGAGATATACGCCAAATTCCTTAATGCGGACTACTTCCAGCTCCTGTACCTTTCCTAACTCAATCATAAACTTTGCCTTTCCCGCTCTGCTGCCCGAAACGTCTTATGGTTCATACTGCATCCATACAACCGCATAGGGTTTTCCTTCTGTACTGCACAGAGAAAGGATATGACCATTCTCCATCGCAGATACCCTTGGAATCATAACGTCTCCCAGAACAGCCGCTTTTTTATACTCTGCTCTCAGTTCCCGAATACGCCCCTGCATTCCTGATGCCTGACGGGCTATTTCTATATACTGGGCATTATTTACATGATGATTGGTATCAATGTGGTAACGATTTATGGTAACCGGTTCTCCCTGGATAAACGTCTGCGGCAATGCAATCTTTCTCGGAGCTTCTCCCATCTCTAACGGAGGTTCTTCTGCTCCATAAGGAGCCACATCTTCTTCACGGACCCGAACTGGAAGCAAAGTATCCGTACTGCACATAAACCAGACGGAACTGGCCTTTACCAGATAATTGCCTTCCTTATCCAGAATAGCGAAATTGCGGTATCCGTAAATCCCCTTCGACGCATAAGGCCAGGTCACAATCTGTACCCTGTCTCCAAGTCTTGGATACTGGTCTGCTATAATTCTCCAGGAAGACACCAGCCATGCTCTGTGTTCATTTTTCAAAAATTCCAGCCCTACGCCGCAGTCTTCTGACTGAAAGGTACTGCAGTCCTGAAAATAATTAATGATTCCCGTCATCGTCAGGAATCCTTCTTCATCTGTCTCGCTATAACGAATCCTGCTGTCTAACCGATACATATACGTCCTCACTTTAAAATCACATACCATTATATCTGATTCTGATTCTATTGTCCAGTAGTAAGTTATTTCTTTACACAATTGAAACTGAATTAAAAAAGAGCTTCAAAACGTCTGTCAACGCTGAAAGCTCTAAAAGCTGGGCTACAAGGATTCGAACCTTGAAATGACGGAGTCAGAGTCCGTTGCCTT
>UQMJ01000044.1 GCA_900542035.1 uncultured Clostridium sp. | reverse complement strand
TAAAGACTGGAGACCGGCTCCGCCAGCTTGTCCTTTGACATAGTGACGGCTTCCTGGAAGCTCGGTTCCATCTGCATAAGCGCGAACCATATAAAGGCCGTCTGCTAAAGAATCCCAATCCGTTTCGATGGAGAATCCGTACTCGCCGTCGCCTTTTCCGGCAGCAATTAAATCCTGGCGGCACATATCTGCGCTGTCGCTCAGACTCTGAACCACCTGTCCAGCAGCATCCGTAACGGTTACTGTGATTTCGGCAGGTTCTTCTGTATCGCTGATGGCCCAGCCAGAAACAGCGGTATCACTGACTACGTCCAATGCTCCGGTAAGGGGAGCAGCAGATGCTGGAAAAGCAGGAGCAGCAGCGAAGCATACAGCTAAAAAAGCGCCTGTGATCAAGTTCTTTACGTTTGCGAATAATCTCAAAATGATATCCTCTCTTTCTGTGTTCATTTACAATCAAAAGACTGAAATAGAATAGAAATAATAAGTAATATACAATTAACTATATGTAACAATTTTGTAATAAATGAACACAAGCTCCTATTTTACATAGATTTTTTGATTTGTCAAGGAAAAAATTGGAAATTCAATGGGAAACCAGGCGGGGAAAAGAAAACGGACACAGGAAAAATCCTGTATCCGCTGAAAGATTATTCGATTAAGTATACGTCAGAAGCAAAGGTTCCTTTTGCGAGAGCATCTTCGTGGTTATCATAAAAAATGTCTACTTTTTGTCCATCAACAGAACTTCCCATATCTTCTACGGTATAAATGATTCCATCGATCCAGACTTTGCTTCCAATGGGGAGAACCGTTAAATCTGCCGATAAGGTGTGGTTTGCTTTGGGAACAGTACCGGAATAGGTCAGGTTGTGCCCGCTGGAACAGGCATCACAGCCGCAGTAACCGGTAATGGTAAATTCTCCTAAAAAGGTTTCTTCTCCGGTCAGTTCGGTATAAGAAACTTCGGTAGAAGATTTGGCGGAAGATTTTTCTGCTTCAACAGAGGCTTCTTTTGCAGCAGGGACTTCCTTTTTATTCTGCTCTGTCAGGGAAAACTGTGCAGTATCAAAGGACACCTGCTCATGTTCCGATTTCGTATAAGCGTGGATCACAAAGGATTTTCCCTCGAACTCGTCCCAGTCTACAGGAAGGGAAAATGCGTGCCAGCCGTCTCCGATGGTGTCGCTGACTTCCTGGCTGAACTGTTCCGCCGTTGCAGACAAGGTTTTTACCGGTTTGCTGCCGCCTTCTTGGAAAATCTGGATTTCAACAGGAAGCGTTGTGTCAAACTCGCCGTCTTCCCATGCCCATCCGCTGATAGCATCAGAAGTAACAGAAGTAATCTCGCCGCGGACTGCAGCCAGAACAGGAACGGTATTTCCGACACAGATGGCAGCAGAAGCCGCGCATACGGTCAGATACATCTTTTGTTTTTTTATCATAAAAATACCTCACAAAAACTGGTGAATGGGGCCATGGTTACTATTATATTACAGAATTGTTAAATGTCAAGAAACAGGTGTCTGGTTTGGCTGGCAGTATGCTGAAAATTTTTTGCGCTTTATAGTATAATAAAGATAAAAAGGGGGGATTCAATGGTAAACGGTAAATGGAATCACAATATTGTCTGGATTATGATTGCAATTATTTAACAATACTATGATTAAGATCTGTTACTTACGGGCAGAGCCGGATTTCTGGCTCTGCCCATGTTTGTATGATAAGCCGATGTGAGCCAGTCCAGAAAAGCCAGATGGTAAGCAAGCTTCCCACTGACTTTTCAGTCCTTTCTGCGAAGGGAAAGAATCAGTCCGGCGATCTTCTTGTCCGGCAGAGCCGTCCAAGAAGCATCGGTTTATCACCCGATGTGAGCCAGTCCAGAAAAAACTGCTTACAAGCGAGCTTGACGCAGCTTTTTCAGTCCTTTCTCCCGCCGGACTGATTTATTTCGTAGATTTTATACTTTTTTTTGAAATAAGATGTTGACAAATCGGAAGGAAAGGAATATATTATGAAATGTAAGTATTAGCACTCTATACAAACGAGTGCTAACAAACCAAAAAAGAACTGGGAAAGACGGAAAGGGTGAGGATATGGAGCTGGACAGCCGGAAGGTTACAATATTAAAAGCAATTATCAAAACCTATCTGGAGACCGGCGAGCCGGTGGGTTCCAGGACGATTTCCAAGTATTCTGATTTAAAACTCAGTTCTGCAACGATCCGCAACGAAATGTCAGATTTGGAAGAGATGGGATACATCATACAGCCCCATACTTCAGCAGGAAGGATTCCTTCTGACCAGGGTTACCGGTTCTACGTGGATCAGATTCTTCAGGAAAAGGATGCGGAAGTATCCGAGGTCAAGGAGCTGATGATTCAGCGGGTTGACCGTCTGGAACTGGTATTAAAGAAGATGGCCCAGGTACTGGCTGTCAATACCAACTATGCCGCCATGATAAGCGGCCCGAGGTACCATCAGAATAAATTGAAATTCATCCAGCTTTCTAAGGTGGATGAAAAGAAGCTTCTGGTGGTGGTTGTAATAGAGGGCAACATCATTAAGAACACCATGATTTCTATTGAGGATGCGATTACAGACGAGGAGATACTGAATTTAAACATTTTGCTGAACAGCAGTTTAAATGGTCTTACGCTGGAAGAAATCAATCTGGGGATTATCAGCAAGCTGAAAGGCGAGGCCGGATCCAAAGGGCAGATTGTAGAACTGGTGTTAAACGAGGTGGCGGAAGCCATCCGTACCCAGGAGGAAGACCTACAGATTTATACCAGCGGCGCTACCAACATTTTCAAATATCCGGAATTAAGCGATGGAGAAAAAGCCAGCCAGCTGCTGGGCGCTTTTGAACAGAAGGAAGCGCTGAAAGAATTGATTGACGATGTTAATTCCAATGAGCAGACCAATGAATCCGGCATCCAGGTGTATATTGGCGAAGAAATGCCGGTCCAGAGCATGAAAGACTGCAGTGTTGTGACAGCAAATTATGAACTGGGAGAAGGCCTGCGGGGAACCATAGGCATCATCGGCCCAAAGAGAATGGATTATGAAAAGGTTTTGACCACATTGCGGAATTTAATGACTCAGTTAGACGAAACCTTTAAAAACGAAGAAAGGTGATTGGAAAAGTGAGCAGTGAAGAAATAAAAAACGAAGAGCTGGATCATGAGTTAGAGCAGGAAGACGTTTGCAAAACAGAAACGCCGGACGAGATGGAAGAAACCCCAGAACAGGATAACGAAAAGGATACAGCCTCTGAAAAGAAAAGCTTTTTTAAAAAGAAAAAAGATCCAAGAGATGAGAAAATAGAAGAGCTGACAGACCGGTTAAAGCGGTCTATGGCTGAATTTGACAATTTCAGAAAGCGGACAGAAAAAGAAAAATCCGCGATGTATGAGATTGGAGCAAGAGATATTATTGAAAAAATCCTTCCAGTGGTAGACAACTTCGAGAGAGGGCTGGCTACGGTTACTGAGGATGCAAAAGACAATCCTTATGCCGACGGCATGGAAAAGATTTACAAGCAGCTTATCAAGACCTTAGAGGACTTGGGAGTAACGCCGATTGAGGCAGTTGGAAAAGAATTTGATCCCAATTTCCACAATGCAGTGATGCATGTTGAAGATGAAAATCTGGGTGAAAATATAATAGCAGCAGAACTTCAAAAAGGTTATATGTATCGGGACAGTGTTGTGAGACACAGCATGGTTCAGGTTGCCAATTAATAACGTTTAGTACATTTTTTTCAGGAGGAAAAAACTATGAGCAAGATTATCGGTATCGACTTAGGTACAACAAATAGCTGCGTAGCAGTTATGGAAGGCGGAAAGCCAACCGTTATCGCTAACGCAGAGGGCGTGAGAACCACTCCGTCTATCGTGGCATTTACAAAGACCGGCGAGCGTTTAGTGGGCGAACCGGCAAAGCGTCAGGCAGTTACCAACGCTGACAAGACCATCTCTTCCATCAAGAGACATATGGGTACTGACTACAAAGTAACCATTGATGACAAAAAATACACACCACAGGAAATTTCCGCTATGATTCTGCAGAAGTTAAAAGCAGATGCAGAAAGCTACTTAGGCGAAAAAGTAACTGAGGCAGTGATTACCGTTCCTGCATATTTTAACGACGCACAGCGTCAGGCAACCAAGGATGCCGGCAAGATTGCAGGTCTGGAAGTAAAGCGTATCATTAATGAGCCGACTGCAGCGGCATTGGCTTACGGTCTGGATAATGAAAAAGAGCAGAAGATCATGGTATACGATTTAGGCGGCGGTACCTTTGATGTTTCCATTATTGAAATCGGCGACGGCGTTATCGAAGTTCTTTCTACCAACGGCGATACCCGTTTAGGCGGCGACGACTTTGACAACCGCGTTACCCAGTGGATGATTGACGAATTCAAGAAGGCAGAAGGCGTAGACTTATCTGCAGATAAGATGGCTCTGCAGCGTCTGAGAGAAGCAGCAGAGAAGGCAAAGAAGGAGCTGTCTACTGCTACGACTACCAACATCAACCTGCCGTTTATTACTGCAACAGCAGAAGGCCCGAAGCATCTGGATATGAACTTAACCAGAGCAAAATTTGACGAGCTGACCAGAGACTTAATTGAGAGAACTACAATTCCGGTACAGAACGCATTAAAGGACGCAGGCATTACTGCTTCTGAATTAGGAAAAGTTCTGTTAGTCGGCGGTTCTACCCGTATGTTAGCAGCACAGGAAAAAGTAAAACAGTTAACCGGACAGGAACCATCCAAGTCCTTAAACCCAGACGAGTGCGTAGCAATCGGCGCAGCTATCCAGGGCGGTAAGTTAGCAGGCGATGCAGGTGCAGGCGATATTCTTCTTCTGGACGTTACCCCTCTTTCTCTTTCCATCGAGACCATGGGCGGCGTAGCAACCAGACTGATTGAAAGAAATACTACCATCCCGACCAAGAAGAGCCAGATCTTCTCTACCGCAGCAGACAACCAGACCGCAGTAGACATCCACGTTGTCCAGGGCGAGAGACAGTTTGCAAGAGACAACAAGACTCTTGGACAGTTCCGTCTGGATGGAATCCCGCCAGCAAGAAGAGGCGTTCCGCAGATCGAAGTTACCTTTGATATTGATGCCAACGGCATTGTAAACGTATCCGCTAAGGACTTAGGCACCGGAAAAGAGCAGCACATTACCATTACTTCCGGTTCCAATATGTCTGATTCCGATATTGAAAAGGCAGTAAAGGAAGCAGCAGAGTTTGAAGCACAGGATAAGAAGAGAAAAGAAGCAATCGACACCAGAAACGATGCAGACTCCATGGTATTCCAGACCGAGAAAGCATTAGAAGAAGTTGGCGATAAGTTAGATGCAAACGATAAGGCAGAAGTAGAAGCAGACTTAAACGCTTTGAAAGAAGCTATCAACAGAGCTCCGGTTGACCAGATGACCGATGCTCAGGTAGAAGACATCAAGGCAGGCAAAGAGAAGCTGATGAACAGCGCTCAGAAGCTGTTTGCTAAGGTTTACGAGCAGGCACAGGCGTCAGGTGCAGGCCAGGCAGGTCCTGGACCAGATGCAAACGCAGGTGCAGGCCAGGCAGGAAGCCAGCCTTACGGAGATGACGTAGTTGACGGCGACTTCAAAGAGGTGTAAACTCAAAAGACGTATAACGAGATTTTATAAATGCTTGGAACGGGGATTAGGCGCAGTATGCGTCTAACCCCTTTCGGGCATTATTCCGATACATTGAGAGGGAAAGACATGGCAGAGAGTAAAAGGGATTATTACGAAGTGCTGGGCGTGGCAAAAGATGCTGACGACGCAGCCATCAAGAAAGCGTACCGGATTCTGGCCAAAAAATACCATCCGGATGCAAATCCCGGGGATAAAGAGGCCGAACAGAAATTTAAGGAAGCATCAGAAGCTTACAGCGTATTAAGCGATCCGCAGAAACGGCAGCAGTACGACCAGTTTGGCCATGCAGCCTTTGACGGAGGCGCAGGCGGCGGAGCCGGTGGATTTGGCGGCTTTGATTTTTCCGGAGATATGGGAGACATTTTCGGCGATATTTTCGGCGATATTTTTGGCGGCGGCCGTTCTTCCAGAGGCCGCAGCAATGGCCCTATGCGCGGGGCAAATGTAAGAACAGCAGTCCGCATTACCTTTGAAGAGGCAGTTTTCGGATGCGAAAAGGAAATTGAGATCAATTACAAAGAGGAGTGTCCGGACTGTCATGGTACAGGAGCCAAGCCAGGCACTTCGCCAGTGACCTGTTCCAAATGTAACGGTAAAGGCAAGATTATGTATACCCAGCAGTCGTTCTTTGGTCAGGTACAGAACGTCCAGACTTGTCCGGATTGTAACGGCACTGGTAAAGTCATCAAGGAAAAATGCCCCAAATGCTACGGAAGCGGTTATAAGACTGTACGTAAGAAATTTAAGGTCAATATTCCGGCAGGTATTGACAATGGCCAGAGCGTCCGCCTGGCAGGAGCCGGCGAGCCTGGCGTAAATGGCGGCGAGAGAGGCGATTTGCTGGTTGAGGCAGTCGTTTCCAGCCATCCATTCCTGAAGCGTCAGGATACCAGTATTTTCTCTACGGTATATATTTCCTTTGCAACAGCGGCATTAGGCGGCCCAATCCGTATTAAGACTGTAGACGGCGAAGTAGAATATGAGGTAAAGGCAGGAACTCAGACCGATACCAAAGTACGGTTAAAGGGAAAAGGCGTTCCATCCTTACGAAACCGCAATATCCGCGGCGATCATTACGTGACCCTGGTAGTTCAGGTTCCAGAGCGTATGACCGAAGCGCAGAAAGAAGCGCTGCGCCGGTATGACGAAGAAATGAGAGGGGTAGCGTCTCAGTCAGAACCCCATAAGAAAAAGAGCTTTAAGGATTTTTTTGAAAAATAAAAGGAGAATGCCATGTACTCAGATGTGGAATCCCTTTCCGTCCCCTTGCCGGAGGACATTGAAAAGGTAAAATGGTATGGAGATTTTGCACAGGCGGCTAAGATGATCGATCTGCGCCTGAAAACGGATATCCCAGAGGCATTAAAAAAACGCCTGCGCTATGAAAAAGAGATCCTGTCCCGCATTCCGGCTCAGTATTCTTATAGCTGGCAGGATGCCTTAAAGCTTCTTCAGGAAAAGCTGATTGATTTCAAAGAAGAAGAACTGACCAGACTGTGGGAAGAAAATGCGGCAGAATGGATTTATATCAAAGGGCAGATTCATTTTAAAGATGATTTTTTTAACAATCTGGTAAAAACCCGTTCCTGGCTTTGGGAGCGTTTAAAAGACCGTACCCAGTATCCGTCGCCTATGGAAAATGAATTTTTACATCAGGTAATTGGAAAGATGAAAGTACAGGGCGGTATGGCCTGCAGATTTCATGTAAAAAGCACTCTGCGCATCCAAAAAGAAGCAGAGCGGGAAAACGAAGCCGTGAAGGTGTATCTTCCAGTTCCGGTAGAATACGCCCAGGTAAAAAATTTCAGGCTGCTGTCTGTGAAGATTGGAAGTGCCAGCGATGGGCAGGAAACATGGCGGAATGCGAATCCGGAAGAATATACCCTTTCGGATGCCCAGTATCCCCAGAGAACCTTGTGTTTCCATACAATTCATCATGTGGGACAGACGTATTCCGTCGAATATTCCTATGAAACCCATATGAACTATGTGGATCCTAAGGCAGAAGCGGTTCTGGACGGCCAGCCGGCGATGTACCTGGAAGAACAGCTTCCCCATATCCGGTTTACTCCATATCTGAAAGAGATAACGGCAGAAATCGTGGGAGATGAGAAGAATCCTCTGGAAAAGGCCAGAAAGATTTACAAGTATCTGACCAGCCACATTATGTACTCCTTTGTCCGCAGCTATATTACCATTCCCCAGATTCCGGATTATGTAGCGTCCGGCTGGAAGGGAGACTGTGGATTTCAGGCGTTATTGTTTATTACCATGTGCCGGATTGCAAAAGTTCCTGCCAGATGGCAGTCTGGTCTTTATATGAAACCGGATTCAGTGGGAAGTCATGACTGGGCGCAGTTTTATGTTGCCCCTTATGGATGGCTGTTTGCTGACGTATCTTTTGGCGGAAGCGCGTATCGGGCAGGAGATGAGGAACGGAGGGCATTTTATTTTGGCAATCTGGATCCTTATCGGATGCCTGCTGTCTCCCAGTTCCAGCATCCATTCTATCCGTCCATGAAATGGAACCGCAACGATCCGTATGATAATCAGGCGGGAGAAGCGGAGTATGAGGACAGAAGTCTGCGAAGCGAAGAATACGAGACGGAACATGAGCTGGTAGAGTTTGAGGAAATAGAAAGAACGAAGGCTGTGGTAAACAAGGAAAACGCGTGATTTATCACCCTGCGGATTGGAAAAACAGGCAGAAGCATAGTTTACCGAAAGAAAATTAGAAGTCAGAAAGCATAAAATCGGCAATGATTCCCATTGCCAGAAAACATTCTATCCCAATGCCGTCTGCGGCATTGGGATCTATAAAAGCTCTGAATCAGAGCAAATCCAGAGTATCCTATTAATGTTATAACTGATGCTACGAATGAAGCAGAGGAATTCTATAAAAAATAGAGAGCCAGCTGTTTTTAGGTTAACCAGGGCTGGATTCTCTATTGCTCCTTGAATTCTATTACCGGTCTTCCAACTTTACATATGGAAGGGCTTCCTCGCTTAACAGACTCTGGTAAGCAGGACGGATAATCTTATCTACATTGATCAATTCTTCTAACCGGTGTGCGCTCCAGCCGACGATACGGGCAATGGCGAACATCGGGGTAAAAAGTTCCGTTGGAATATCCAGCAT
>UQMJ01000043.1 GCA_900542035.1 uncultured Clostridium sp. | reverse complement strand
TTCACAGCCAACGGTACAATCCGGCTTGCCGCAGCCGTATTTTTCACCTCTGTCATAGTAAATCTCAGAACATGGACCGCATGGGCCGGAACCATGCTCCCAGAAGTTGTCTTCTTTTCCAAAACGGAAAATCCGATCTGCCGGAATGCCGATTTCCTTGTTCCAGATCTCAAATGCCTCGTCGTCATCTACATAAATAGACGGATATAACCGGTCTGGATCCAGGCCGACTACCTGGGTTAAAAATTCCCAGGACCAGGCGATCGCTTCATGCTTAAAATAATCGCCAAAGGAAAAGTTGCCCAGCATCTCAAAAAATGTGCCGTGTCTTGCTGTTTTTCCAATGTTTTCAATATCGCCGGTACGGATACACTTCTGACAGGTACATACCCTGGTTCTCGGCGGAATCTCCTGACCGGTAAAATAAGGCTTTAATGGCGCCATACCGGAGTTAATCAGCAATAAACTGTTGTCATTATGCGGAACCAGGGAGAAGCTCTTCATAGCCAGATGTCCCTTGCTCTCAAAAAACTCCAGGAACATTCTCCTTAATTCGTTTACACCATACTTCTGCACGTCTTTAGTCCTCCAAACTTATTGGTTCGTCTTCTGCGAATCCTTTTTATCCCTGAATTTTTTGCCCAATACAATACCTGCCCATGCGACAGCGGCAAATACGGCTGCTTTTCCTGCATATCCAATCAAACTGCTCACAAATCCCATTTGCAATAACCTCCTTGTGAAGCTGCTTATTGCAGCCTTATCCATTCTTTATATCCTATCATAGGAAAAATCATTTATCAAGTAGGGAAACGAAAAACTCTGCAGAAAAAAAGAATCCCACAAAGGGGATTCTTAGAAAAACCTATTTTAAATAGTTCTGATAGCTCTCCAGTAAATCGTATGCCCTCTGCCTGGTAGAAGAAGCCAACGAAGCGGTATATTCTGCGCTCTCAATGGAACCGCCGCTGCTGTTGGGGGCCGCCTTTTCAGCCTGGGCATCTCTGTCATTCATCCACTGACGCTGATTTTTTGCCAGCGCCTGCTGTTCATCCGCATTGAGATGCTCCATAATCTGGGTATAAACGCTGTTTAACTCTGTTTCCCAAAGTTTCATCTCTGTCTCAGCCAGAGACTTAATGGAATAAGCGGTAGATTCTACCTGGCTGTCCCGCATCTGCTGGATCTGGCGATCCAGTTCTTCCAGCCTCTCTTTGTTTTTTTCATAGGAAGACGGCTCTTCTTCTGATACCAAATTTCTTTCATAAACTGGGGCAGGCTGCTTTGCTGCCCCAGCAGCAGGCATTTCTTCTGGCAGGCCTTCTTCCGGCGGCAGGCTCTCTGTTTCCATATCCATGTCCGCTTCTGCCGCTTCCATGGGCTGTGTAAGATCAACGCCGTCTTCTGCCGCTGTCCCTAAAGCAGGGGGTTCTGCACAAAAAGCCGCGGCCGGAGATTCTTCTGAGTTCTGCTTTGACTCAGACTCCTGGTATGTCTGTGTGTGTTCCGGAACATACGGATCCTGTACACGGACGCTTCCCAGCCTGGAAGACGGCACCGCCTCGGTTGCCTCTGTCTCTGTCTGGACAGAAGGGGGAATCGTCTCCGCAATCGTTTCTATCGCATACATACGCTCTTGTGTTGTAATATAATGATTGGTGTAGGCGGTAATCGAACTGCCGGCAATCACAATACCGGCAACCAGAGCCAGCCTTTTAAAGCCTTTTGCCATCCTGGTCCCTTTCCTTTGCTGTTATTATGGCGTTGTTGTCTTACTACTAGTAAGATAACACACTTTTCCCAGAAAAGGAATAGACTACCGAAAAGCGTAATATATTGTAAGGTTTGCGTAATATTTTCAATATATTGTCTTTTTTCGGCTACACGCCTGGATCGATCCGCAGGTTTTCTCCTAAAGCCGCGGCTACCGCCATCTGGTCGCACCGTTCATTTTCCGGATGGCCCGCATGGCCTTTTACCCAGACAAACTGCACCTGATGGGGTTCCTTGGCTTTTAAAAGCCGCTTCCACAAGTCTACATTTTTTACAGGTCCGGATTTTCCTCTGTTCCAGTTGCGGGCTACCCAGTTGTCGATCCACTTCTGGTTAAACGCATCAATTAAATACTTGGAATCGGAATACAGTTCCACCTGACAAGGGCGGTTTAATGCCTCCAGGCCCATAATGGCAGCTAACAGTTCCATCCGGTTATTGGTCGTTTTTACAAATCCCTCGGATATGGTCTTTTCGTGGAGTTTTCCGGAAGAATCCGTAAAGTGAAGGACGACTCCGTATCCTCCTGGACCGTCAGGATTCCCCCTGGCAGACCCATCCGTATAAATTTGTACCTTTGTCATAAATTCTGTCTCCTATCTGTCCCATTTATCGCATAACGCATGAATCTGATCGGCAAATTTAGCCAGATCCTTGTTGGCTCCGCCTTCATTATGGCGGATAACCTGAAGAAGCCGTTCTCCTGCGGCAACCAGACGTCCGTAAACGCCGATGGCCTTCCTCTGGGCGGCTTTGGCCTTGTTGATCGGAACGCCGGCAGTTTCCGTCAGCCACTGGTTGGCGGCCAGATCAAATACGGATCCGGAAAACGGCGCTTCTGCATTCAGGCCGTATTCCTGGTTCAGGGTCATGGCAAAACTGGTGCACACCGTGTCTTCTCCATGAACCATAAAAACCCGATCCGGTTTGGTCTCAAAGGCCCCAATCCACTCCAGCAGTCCCTTCCGGTCTGCATGGCCGCTTAATCCTTCTACATTGACAATCCTGGCTTCTACGTCAATGGTTTCGCCAAACAGCTTAACGGTCTTTCCGCCTTCTACCAGAGTACGCCCCAGGGTTCCCTCCGCCTGGTATCCGGCAAAGACGATGGTACTCTCCGGCCGCCATAAGTTGTGTTTTAAGTGATGGCGGATTCGTCCGGCGTCGCACATTCCGGCTGCTGAAATGATTACCTTTGGTTTGGTATCAAAGTTAATGTTTTTGGAATCTTCACTGGTAATGGACAGTTTCAGGCCTGCAAAGCCGATGGGATTGATTCCCTTATGAACCAGAACCTGGGTTTCATCATCGTAGCATTCCACTTCATTTTCTTTAAATACCTGGGTGGCCTCAACCGCCATAGGGCTGTCGACATAGACTTCAAAATTGCCGTGTCCGGTTACCAGGTTCTGTTCCTTAATCGTCCGGATAAAATACAGAAGTTCCTGGGTTCTTCCTACTGCAAAGGCCGGAATTACCACATTGCCTCCTGCGTCCAGGGTACTCTGGATCACGTCTGCCAGTTCTTTGATGTGATCCGTTCCCTGTTTATGGTACCGGTCTCCATAGGTGCATTCCATCAACACGTAATCCGCATCTTTGATATACTGGGGATCTCGGATCAGCGGCTTGTTTTGATTGCCGATGTCGCCGGAAAATACGATTTTCTTCTGGATTTCCCCTTCTCTTGCCCATACTTCAATAGAAGCCGAGCCAAGCAAATGACCTGCGTCAATGAAGCGGACGGAAAACTCATCGCAGAACTCTATCTTTTCCCCATAACGGCAGGGCTTAAACAGCTTTAAAACCCCTTCCGCATCCTCCATGGTGTAAATCGGCGGCACCTCTGGCTGTCCCGCGCGGCGGGCCTTCCGGTTTTTCCACTCTGCCTCCATCTCCTGGATGTGGGCCGAATCCTTTAACATAATCTCGCACAGATCCGTAGTCGCGTCTGTGGCAATGACCGACCCCCTGAATCCTTTTTCATAAATCAGAGGAAGGTGGCCTGCGTGGTCAATATGGGCGTGGGTCAGCAGTACGTAATCAATTTCCGAACAGCTGACTGGGAGTTCTGCATTTTCATAGACATTTACTCCCTGCTCCATGCCGCAGTCAATCAGGATTTTCTTTTGTCCAATTTCCAGATAGTGGCAGCTTCCGGTTACTTCGTGATCGGCTCCGATAAACATCAACTTCATAAAACACCCCTCCTGTCTGAATTCTTCTCTGCCTCTGCAAAGAAACACAGACAGGAAATTCCCTGTTTTTCCAGCGAACCCCCTGTCTGAATCACACCCTTTGTCAAACGATTTTCTTGTACTATAGTATACCATAATTTAAATGATAATGCAAATCATACCTCCGTTGCTGTCGTTAATTATTTTCTGCAGGGTATCCTGAAGCTTCATCTGGCATTCTTCAGTCAGCTGGGAGATTTTGGCCTGGATTCCGTCTTCCACAATCTGTTCCACGGATTTGCCGAAAATATTGGTTTCCCAGATTCCGTCTTCTTCCTGGCTGCATTTTTTTATGTAGTCAATCAAATCCCTGGCCTGCTGCTCGCTTCCCACAATCGGTGCGATTTCCGTCTCAATATGGGCCTGAATCAGGTTGATGGACGGCGCCTGGGCCTTTATTTTTACCCCGTATTTATTTCCATGACGGACCACCTGCGGCTCATCTAACAAAATTTCTTCCCGTTCCGGCGTTACCACGCCGTATCCTTTCAGACGAACCTGGTTCATGGCGTCTTCTACCTTCTGGTATTCCTTCTGCATATGAGCCAGACTGCTTAAGGTCTGCATCAGTTCATACTCTCCTGCAATCGGAAGACCTACGTAATCGCTTAAGGTCTGGTAATAATATCCATCGTCTACCTGGACGTCCATCGCCACGGAACCGTCTGCCAGGTTCATCTGTCTTAAGCGCAGGGAACCTATGGTTTCTTCCCCTGCCGCTAACGGCTGCATCTGGGATGTAATTTCTTTCATATATCCATGCTTCTGGATTAAATCCCTGGCTTTCTGAACCAGAGCCTCTTTCAGCCAGTGGGAAGACGGCAGAAGCTCCAGCCATTTGGGAATATAAAAATCCAGTTCCGTTACTGGAAACTCCTTCAGAACCTTTTCTAAAATGCGGGTAACATCCTCTTTTTTTAGCTGTTCGCAGTTGACTGGCATGACCGAGACCTGATACTCATTTTCCAGATTTTTTGCAAGGGCTGCGCTTTCCTCCGAATAAGGGCGTTCGCAGTTTAACAGCATAATAAACGGCTTTCCGATTGCCTTTAATTCTTCTACTGCCGCTTTCTCTCCTGCCGCATAACCGGCCCGTTTAATCTCCCCAAACGACCCGTCTGCCGTTACCACAATCCCAATCGTAGAGTGATCGGTAATGACCTTTCTGGTACCGACTTCTGCAGCCTTTGTAAATGGGATTTCGTAATCGTACCAGGGCGTTTTTACCATCCGTTCCGTATCGTTTTCAATATGACCGGCTGCTCCGTCCGCCATAAATCCTACGCAGTCAATCAGGCGCACCTTTGCTTCAATACCGTCTCCTAACTGGATTTTTGCCGCTTCTTTGGGGATAAACTTAGGCTCTGTGGTCATAATGGTCTTTCCTGCCGCGCTCTGGGGCAGCTCATCCCTGCTTAAATTTTTCTGGTTTTCATCCTCCATTCCAGGAATGACTAAAAGTTCCATAAACCGTTTGATAAACGTGGATTTTCCAGTTCTGACCGGCCCGACTACCCCAATGTAAATGTCCCCTCCGGTTCTGGCTTCAATATCTTTGTATACATGGAAATTGTCCATAAAAATACCCCCTTGCTGTGCTGATACAGTATATGCAGGAGGGTATTTTCTTATTCTCTATAAAGTTTACTCGCTTAAATATGCCTTCTTAACCCGTTCGTCATTCATAAGCTGCTTGGCGTCTCCGCCTAATACGATGTTTCCGGTCTCTAATACATAGGCTCTGTCGGCAATGGATAATGCCTTTTTTGCATTCTGCTCTACCAGAAGAACCGTTACTCCGTCTGCATTGATTTTCTGGATAATATCGAAAATCTCGTTTACATAGATAGGAGAAAGTCCCATAGACGGCTCATCCATTACCACAAGTCTTGGATGGCTCATCAGCGCCCGTCCCATGGCAAGCATCTGCTGCTCGCCGCCGGAAAGGGTTCCTGCCATCTGGTTCTTGCGTTCCTCCAGTCTGGGGAATCTCTGGTAGATCATTTTTAAAGTGTCTTCAAATTCTGCTTTGTCATTTCTGGTAAAAGCGCCCAGTTTTAAGTTCTGTAATACGGACAGCTGGGCAAACACCCTGCGCCCTTCCGGCACATGGGCAATTCCCATAGGAACTAACTTATGCCCCGCCATTTTGGTAATATCCGTTCCCTCATAGGTAATGTGTCCTGCCTTGGAAGGAATCAGGCCGGTTACGGTGTGGAGAATGGTGGTTTTTCCCGCTCCGTTTGCGCCGATTAAAGCGATAATCTCTCCCTGGTTTACATCGAAGGAAATCCCTTTAATGGCCTGGATCACGCCGTAATACACTTCCAAATCCCTGACTTCCAGCATTGCCATACTTTTCTTCCTCCTTATTCGCCCAGGTATGCCTTGACAACCTGTGGATCGTTTAATACTGCAGAGGTATCTCCGCTTGCAAGCACCTGACCGAAATTCAGTACGGTCAGCTTTTCGCAGATGCCGGATACCAGCTTCATATCATGCTCAATAAGCAGAATGGTCATGTCAAACTTTTCCTGCACAAACCGGATAGTTTCCATCAGTTCCGCCGTCTCATTAGGGTTCATGCCGGCCGCTGGCTCATCCAGCAAAAGAAGCTTAGGATCCGTGGCAAGGGCTCTGGCAATCTCCAGCTTTCTCTGCTTGCCGTAAGGCAGGTTGGACGCCTTATAATCTGCTTCCTGTTCCAAATCAAATACCTTTAAAAGCTCCATGGCTTTTTCATTCATCTCTTTTTCTACCTTGTAATACTTAGGCAGGCGGAAAATACCAGTTAACGTAGAATATGGATGATGGTTGTGAAGACCTGCTTTTACATTGTCTAAAACAGTCAGGTCTTTAAACAGACGGATGTTCTGGAAGGTACGGGCAATGCCGCACTGGTTGATCTCAATGGTCTTTTTGCCGGTAATATTTTTTCCGTCCAGAACGATGCTTCCGGTATCTGGTTTATACACGCCGGTCAGAAGGTTGAATACGGTAGTTTTTCCTGCGCCGTTTGGGCCGATAAGTCCATACAGCTGGCCCTTTTCAATGGTAATATCGAATCCGTCTACTGCTTTTAATCCTCCAAAGGAGATACTCAAGCTCTTTACTTCCAGCATTGGTAATGCCATGTTATGCCGCCTCCTTTTTTACTGTCTTTTTCCGGAATGCCTGTGCTGCCCTCTCCCGAAATTCAATGGATTTGGGGCTGGAGTTAAACAGCATGATTGCAATCAGCACAATGGCGTAAATCAGCATACGGTAATTGTTCAGTCCTCTTAGAAGTTCCGGAAGAAGGGTCAGAACAACTGCCGCAATTACGGAACCTCTTACGTTTCCGATTCCGCCCAATACGACAAATACCAGAATCATAATGGACTGGTTATAGCCGAAATTTTTTGGAAGAGCTGCCAGCGTCGTCAGGTTGTGGGCATATAAAACGCCTGCTACTCCCGCCAGCGCCGCAGATACGGTAAACGCCAGCAGTTTGTATTTGGTAATATTAAGGCCGATAGACTCTGCGGCAATCCGGTTGTCGCGGATAGCCATAATCGCCCGCCCTGTACGGGAATGAATCAGGTTAATGGAAATTACCAGGGTAATCAGCAGCAGAATCACGCCGATCGTAAAGGTAGAAGCCAGCGGCGTTCCCGTAATTCCCTGTGCGCCTTTAATCAGAACCGTACCTTCTGCATCTAAGTTTAACGCCACTTCGCTTTTCATGGAAAAATGGAGTCCGGAAGAATCCACGCCCAGATAGATCGCGTTGATAATATTTTTAATGATTTCCCCAAACGCCAGGGTCACAATAGCCAGATAGTCGCCCCGCAGGCGGAGAACCGGAATTCCAATGAGAATGCCGAATACGGCTGCCGCGGCTGCGCCGATAAAAATGGCGATTACCAGGCTGACGGTCGGATCCAGGCTTCCCTTAAACACCTTGGAAAACAGCGCGCCGGAAAATGCGCCTACGCACATAAAGCCTGCATGGCCTAAGCTTAATTCGCCGGAAATGCCTACTACCAGATTTAATGAGACCGCCAGAATCGAATAGGTACATAACGGTACCAGAAGACCTTCCATCAGACTGGACATATGGCCGGTCTTTAATGCAATTTCTACCAGAACATAGACTAAGATCACCATTCCATAGGTCACCCAGCTGCTCTTTAAAACGTTCTTTTTTTCTTTTTCTAATTTCATACCAGTTTCCTCCATCATCAGACTTTCTCGCTGACTTTTTTGCCCATAATACCGGTCGGACGTACCAGAAGGACAATAATCAGGACAGAGAATACAATGGCGTCGGAAAGCTGGGAAGAAATATAAGCTTTGGAAAGATTTTCAATCACTCCCAGTAAAATTCCGCCAATCATGGCTCCAGGAATGGATCCAATGCCGCCGAATACGGCTGCTACAAAGGCCTTAATGCCTGGCATGGCGCCTGTGTAAGGCGTTAAAGACGGATAAGCGGAGCACAGCAGCACGCCTGCTACTGCCGCCAGGGCAGAACCAATGGCAAAGGTAATGGAAATGGTGCGGTTTACATTGATTCCCATTAAGGTTGCCGCGCCTTTGTCTTCCGATACGGCAAGCATGGCCTGGCCGGTCTTCGTCTTGTTGATAAACAGGGTTAAGGAAACCATAACCACGATACAGGTTGCAATGGTTACAATCGTCTCTCCCGTAATCATCAGCTGGCCGTCTGCCAGACGCAAAGGTTCCATGCTGACAACAGAAGTAAACGCCTTGGTATCGGCTCCCCACAAAAGCAGAGCCAGATTCTGAAGCAGATAGCTGACACCGATTGCCGTAATCAGGACTGCTAACGGAGAGGCGCCGCGGAGAGGCTTGTACGCTATCCTCTCAACCACTACACCTAATAAGGTACATACCACCACTGCAGTAAGAATTCCTGCTGCCGGAGGCAGACCCATTGTGCTCACTACGATAAATACCATATATCCGCCGACCATAATAATATCGCCGTGGGCAAAATTCAGCATCTTTGCGATACCGTAAACCATTGTGTAGCCCAGGGCGATAATTGCATATACGCTTCCCAGGCTGATTCCGCTGATTAGATAGGACAAAAAACTCATGTTGTGACACCTCTTGTTTTTTTATGCCGAGAAAAGCTGCTGCCTGGGAAATCAAATTTGCTTCCACTGTGCAGCAGCTCCCTGTCATTTATACTAAATCTGTTTAAACATATTATTCCATAGAAACGTAAGCGCCGTTTTCAATCTTTACTGCCTTTGGCGCCTTGGAAGGTTCTCCGTCTGCATTCCAGGTCAT
>UQMJ01000042.1 GCA_900542035.1 uncultured Clostridium sp. | reverse complement strand
GCCTGATTACCATCCATGGTTTTCATTTTTCTTGCCATTTTACTTTCCTCCTACAAATGTGAGTTGGTGTTAGTTTGTCCCTTTTTATTAAAAAAGAGACTGACCTGTCTATTATTATACCAATTTTTATACAAATTGCAAATGCTTCTTATCCATGTATACAAAAAAAAGCAGAGAACTGTCACAAAATGGAAAACAAACTCCCTGTCTCTCATTTTATGTCATCTTCTCTGCTTCTCTTTTTCTTACATTCCTGGGTTTGCCGGAATCTCAACTGTCCCTGGACCGTCAGGGCCTGGCATGGAACTGCCTGGTTCCTGCCCTGCTCCAGGCTCTGGAAGATTTACTCCTGGCCCTTCTGGTTGTGTTGCCTGGGTTCCTTCTCCTGGCCCCTGCGGCACATCTGTGGAAGGAACCGTCGTTTCTGTGGAAGGAGTCGTTTCTCCTGGAAGGGTCGTTCCCTCTGGAAGGCTTTCTCCTGGCGCCGGAACCCATACGCCGGAAGTATTTCTCTTTACGACAGGCGCGTGTCCCTTATAGGTAACGGTATGATCCACATCCTGGCTGACCGTTTCTCCATTTTTCGTTACCACCAGGCGTACTTCCCACTGGCTTCCTGCGCTTCCGGCTTTTTCTACCACTTCCGTACCAGGCTGTACGGTCTGATCTTCAACATAAGTAGGCGTCGGCACGCTGGTATCCTTCAGTTTGGTGGATTTTAAGTCATACGTTACTCCATCCTCTAAAATCGGTATTGCATAAATGGATACGGTACAGGTCTGGTCTGCATAAGAGGCCCGAATACCGATTCCGGTGTCGGAATTATTGATAAAAGCGTAATCCGGTCCGCCCCAGCTTACTGTTGCATCCATACCAGGCGTCACGTAAGATGGTTCAAACGTGTGGGATCGACGGACCGTCGTCTTTAATCCGCTGCGTACTACTGCATTGTAAAGGGTTGTGGATACCTGGCAGACACCGCCTCCGGTTTCCTGGACTACCTCTCCGTTATTATAAGCCGCCGCAGACTGGTATCCCTTAGCAGAAGTACGTTCTCCTACTCTCTCGTTAAAGGAAAACGTCTCGCCTGGCGCCAGCACAATTCCGTCAATGGCTTCGCAGGCCAGCCGGACATTGGTATTTCTCTTGCTGTTGCTGGTAGTCTTTGTCGTATATTTACTGATGGTCTTATACTGTTCCCTTGCAGCAGCCTCTGTAATCTCCGGAGCTACAGACGTCATCTCTACCGGAATCTGGGCATCAAAATCTTTGTTGTCAATCGCCGTCTGGATCTTGGAGGCCAGCGCTTCCTGATTTACCTGCCGCCCTGCTTCCTCACCGGAAAAGACAAATTTGCCGCTTCCCTTATCAAAACTGCTGATAGACGCATTTTTTGCAGGCTTATCCCACTTGGAAGCAACGGCGCTTACCTGTGCGGCAATCGCTTCTTCCAGCCCCGTGGTATCAAAAATATAGATTTCTTTTGGTTCTCCCTGGTAGATTTCTGTTAATAGTTCGTCTACCTTTGTCTCAATTAGATTGGGGAGTTCCAATATTTCTTCGTTATAAGACACCTTCATCTCCCATGGGTAAGCTTCCAGTATCTTTTCTCTGGCCGCTTCCCTGGAAAGTCCGGTAATCACAATGTCCCCCACCCTTACTTCTTTTTGAAGCTCTGTCTCTGCAGGAGCCGTTGTAGTCTCTGCTTCCGTCTCTGCATCAGAGGATTTCTGGAATGCAAATACTGCGATAGCGATGGCAATTATCAGCACTACGCCTGCAACGGCAATCCAAAGGTAATTGGGCGAAGAGGGTTTCCTGCGTTTTGAAGTTTTTGAGTTTCTGCCGTGAGAAACCGGCGGCTTTCTGTCATAACCGCTGCGCGAAGAGGTATTTGTGCTTCTGCCTCTTGTGCTGTAGGAACCCTGCGTCCGGCTGCTTCTCTGGCCAGAAGCGGATCCTTTCGCTCTGCTGCTGCCTGCCAGAGCGCTCTGACGTCCAGAGGATGCGCTTCTGGCTGTAGTTCTTCCCTGAGAGCCGGCAGCCCGACTTCTGCGACTTAATTCATCCATATATTCACCTATTTCTATAACATTATGCTGTATGATACAAAGTGTAGTATACCATATTCTGTGTAAAATGGAATGACGAAATTATTAAATTTTTTGTTCAAAATTTTATTTTTTCGTCAGAATTTACTTGTTTTGAAAAATGTGTTACTATTGTATTACTATTCTATTACCAGATATTTCAAGGAGGTTTCCCAATGTCATATATTGATCTTCACGTCCATTCCAATGCCTCAGACGGCACGCTCTCCCCAGCGCAGGTCGTAAACGAGGCCGCCCGCGCCGGCCTGTCTGCCATCGCTCTGACGGATCATGATACTACCGCCGGAGTCGCCATGGCCACTGAAAAAGGGCGTGAACTTGGCGTCCGCGTCATTCCTGGCGTAGAACTGTCCTGCGTCTATCAGGGAAAAGAAATTCACATACTGGGATTGTTTGTTCATTGTGAGGATTCTGCCTTTAAAAAAGAATTAAAAGAACTTCTGTCTGTGCGCATCTGGCGCAACGAAGAAATGCTCCGCCGGTTTCAATCTGATGGATTTGACATTACTATGTCCGATTTAACGGCAGGCAATCCGGACACGGTTATTACCAGAGCCCACTTTGCCAGAGCCCTGGTGGAAAAAGGATATGCTTCTTCTATGTCCGACGCCTTTCATACCTATCTGCAGTACGGCGGAAAATATTGTCTGAAAAAAGAACTGATCACTCCGGAACACGCCATGAAGGTGTTGGGGGACAACCATGCGTTTTCTTCCCTGGCCCATCCCATGCAGTACCGGCTGGGCTGGGAGGAAACGGAGCGCTTAGTCGCCCATCTTTCTGAACTTGGACTAATGGGGCTGGAGGTGTACCATTCTTCCCAGTCGCCTGACCAGAGCAGGGGGCTGCGTTCCATTGCCCGCAAATACAATCTGCTGCCCACCGGAGGATCGGATTTTCATGGTTCTAACAAACCAGACATCTCCATCGGCGTGGGACGAGGCGGGCTTCATCTGTCCCACCTTCTTCTTGAGGACATCGAGGCCCGCATCCATGCTTCTACTGCTCCTTCTGCTTTTCCAGACGCCGATTGACAACGCCCCGCAGCAGACTATACAGCACTGAGCACAGGGGAATAAATACCAGCATTCCCAGAACGCCCATGGCGCTGCCGCCTATGGTTACTGCCACCAGCACCCACATAGAAGGAAGTCCGACCGAGTTTCCTACCACATGAGGGTAGATCAGATTTCCTTCTATCTGCTGAAGAACAAAAAATACGACTGTAAAAATAAGGGCGTCAATGGGGCTTACCATGAGCATCAGAAAAATCCCCACCGCACAGCCGATAAACGCGCCAAAGACCGGAATCAGCGCAGTAAATGCAATTAACACGCCGATTAAAAGCGCATAAGGAAGCCGCAGAATTAAAAGGGTTATAAAAAACATACTTCCCAGAATTACCGCTTCTACGCACTGTCCGGCCAAAAAACTGCTGAATGTCCGTTCAGTCAGAGCCGCCACTTCAATGATCCATCTCTCACACCGTTCCGGCAGAAACGCCTTCAATAATTTTTTTACCTGGGCAGCCAGCGTTTCTTTCTGAAGCAGAATGTAAATTGCAAATACCATGCCGATTCCCAAAGAGGTCACTCCGCTGACCAGATTGGCTGCTGCAGAAAATGTAGTAGACAGAACGGAGCCGGCGCCATTTTTCAAAAATCCTATGATTTGCTGAATCATGCCCTGCCAGTCGATTTCAATGGTATTAATCCAGGCAATAATCTCCGGATTATCTGCAAACAGATTTTCCAGCCACACCTGTATTCCTGCAAAAAAAGCCGGAACGCTGCTCCGCAGCGAATACAGCGTCTTCCACAGTTCCGGAATTACCACAACCGTTACCGTAAGCAGCACGACTGCTACCGCAGCAATGGCGGCTCCCAGGGAAGCCGGCCGCTTCCATTTTCCCGCTTTTTTGGGAAACAGCTTTTCAATATTCCGCATGGGAACGTTGAGAATAAACGCAATGGCGGCTCCCAGCAAAAACGGAAACGCCATTTTTACAAGGGCCCCCAGCATCCGGAACAATCTTTGGTAATTGACTCCTGCAATCAGAACTATTACTGTAAAAACAATCAGTCCCCGAAGTTTTTTTACGGTTTCTTTATTTAATTCCATTTAATTCCTCCCAAAAAACCTGTTCAACTGCTTCCCTGGAAGCAAAAAATGTTCCCTGCGCCATCTGGCTGCTGCCTCCTCCTCTGCCGTTTAAACGGCTGTTTAAAGTTTTGGAAAGCTCTCTGGCATCCGCCTGTCTGCTTGTCAGCGCATATTGACAACCGCCGTCTTTTTCTGAGCAGGCCAGAACAATCCCGCCCTTCTTGTCCAGACAGAACTGATTTGCCAGTTCCCGCAGCTGGACCGGAGAAAGCCCTTCTTTCCAGAGCAGCACCGGATTCTCACTTTCCGGATATTCTTTCGACCATGCTTCTATCAGCTGCCGGTACAAGGAGACATTTAAATAAGATTTAGCCTGAAGCTCTTCTTTCTGCTTTTCAGCTGCCAAAGCCACCTCTCCTGGCTTTGCTGACAGCAGATTGGAGATTTTAACGATCTGTTCCTGCTTCTTCCGGAAATCAAAAAGGGCCTGTCTGCCGCACACAATCGTCATGCGGATCCCGCCTTTATAATGAATCATGCCAGTAATCTTAATCAGACCGATTTCTCCGGTACGTTCTACATGGGTTCCGCAGCAGGCGCAGATATCCGCGCCCTCAATCTCCACAATCCGGACCTGACCGGTTAGTTCTTTTTTGCTCCGGTAAGGAATGGTCTTTAACTCCTCTTCGCTGGGATAATATACCTTTACCGACCGGTTGTCAAAAACAACCTCATTGGCCAGAAGTTCCATCTCTTCTGCTTCTTCCATTGTCATGGTTCCGTCAAAATCAATGGTCACTTCCTCTGCTCCCATATGAAATCCCACATTGTTATATCCAAACCGTTCATGAATCAGACCTGATAAAATATGTTCCCCTGTGTGCTGCTGCATATAGGAAAACCGCCTGTCCCAGTCAATGATTCCTTCTGCCAGGGTTCCGGCTTCAATGGGACGTTCCAGAATATGGACAATCTCTCCATCCTTCTCCTGGACATCCAGCACCGGAATCCCTCCCAGAGTTCCCGTATCTGCCGGCTGCCCTCCTCCTTCCGGATAAAAGCCAGTCTGGCTGAGAATCGTTTCGTATCCACGCTTCCCCTGCTGGCAGGAAAGAACCGTACACATAAAGGATTTCACATAAGGCGTTTCATAATACAGCTTCTGCATCATTTCTACTGTAACCTCTTTTCCAAAATAATACCGCCATTATACTACGATTCAAATTTTGCGTAAACATGGAATTCCTGAATTTTTTCTAAATTCAGGAAACTGTGACAGGCAGGGGCGCATATGATGGAGTGTAATCAAAAATTGTTGGAGGATTCAACTATGAGCGATGTTGCAGCTACTAACTGCGGATGTGGATGTGAATGTCAGAATACGGGAGGATCTGGATGCAATCTGATTTTTCTGATTCTGATTCTCTGCTGCTGCGGCGGCTGGAGCGGCGGAAACAGCTGTGGAAATAACTGCGGATGCGGCGGCGGATTTGGCGGCGACTGTCTGTGGATCTTAATTCTGCTCTGCTGCTGCGGCGGCTGGGGCGGCGGAAACGGAATCTGCTGCTAATTCCAGTACATGAAACCGCTGCTTCCCAGATATACTTTCTGGGGAGCAGCGGCTCCGTTTCCCTGTCAGCGCGTCGGCTTTTTGCGGCGCTTTTTTCTCTTTTTCAAGAAAATCCCCACGATTCCAGCTGTCAGAAGAATCAGAATCAGGATTCCTCCGTAAACAATCCAGGCGAATTGATTGGGCTTTTTCAAAATATCAGCCAGGCTGCGGCTGTCTTCCCGCTGCTTTCTTCCTTCTGCTTCCTCGTAGTAAGACGGAATTTCCGACACCCCTTCTTCATTTGGCTCAAATGACTCCAGATAAGAAGCTAACGCGTACCATTCTTTTACTTCGGCCCCATTCCGATCGTGTATGATGTGCTGTTCAAAATCTTTGATGACCTGTCCGTCTTTGTCTTTGGGCGTGATTTTCAAAAGCCCCATAGAACTGTCTTCAATGGCCCCCAGCATCTGTGCGGAATAAAGTCCTGCCACAACTCGGTATAACCGATCCTCTTCGATTTCTTCCGTCTCTTTTCCCTCTGTATACGGCACATTCGTCACAAACTCTACATCCGTCACTTTATTGAGCAGCATACGGTTGGGATTGTAGGTCCAGCGGAGCCCGCTGGGATAAAGCTGTGCCGAGGTCATAATCGGGGAAATCGAGGCGTCTATTTCGGCTGCCGTCTTAATTTCCTTTCCCGTCAGATATACGCTGACCAGCGGATACCCTGGGATTCTGTCTGCTCCGATCCCCAGAGAACTGACATTAAAGGCATCGGATACCGTAATAGCTCCCTGCTGGAAGGTGTCCCGAATTGCGCCGGACGGAGAAATGGTCACATAGACTTTTTCATACTGTTCGCCTTCTGCCTTCTGCACTGCGTACACATAAGAATCCGCTATGATACTGCCCAGCGGATCCTCTTCCAGCGTTTCCGCAAACTCATCCATCTGTGTAAACTCTACCGGATTTTCTGCCAGTACCTGGTCAAATGTATAGCCAAACCGCGCCAGATACTCTTCGTTTACTATCTGCTTGTATTCCTCCAGCTGCGCCTTTATCTGGGCATCTTCCTTTACTGTCTCATCTAATGGATTCAGCTGGTATTCTTCCAGATTCCACCTGCCGTTCTCTTTTCTGGTCAGATGCAGTTCTCCCAGATTTTCGCAATACGAACCGGCAGATACTATATAGGTATCTCCATGCTGGATTGGATTGTCCAGCGTCGTATGGGTATGGCCGCTGATAATCAAGTCAATCTCCGGAACCTTCTGAGCCAGAATTTCGTCTTCTGATTTGTCTTCTTTCTCACTGGTTCCGCTGTGGGACAGACAGATAATCAGATCCACCTGTTCTTTCTGAAGCTGTTCTGTTACCTGTCTGGACGTTTCTACAATATCTTCAAATTCCAGTCCGCTTTCCGGCGCGCATTCATCTGCATCTTTTCCCAGAACGCCAAAAATACCGGCTTTTACTCCTCCCCGTTCTATTACGATATAGGGCGTACTTCCATAGGCTTCCATCGCCTCTTTTACCAGAAGGTTGTCCTCCGAGGTGTTTTTTGTCCAGTCAATGTTGGCGCTGACCAGGGCCGGAAGGCCATGATCCGGATGTTCTTTTTCATGGTTTTTGGCAGCGTGGAGCATATTGGCAAGCCCCTGACTCCGGTAATCAAACTCGTGGTTTCCAAGAGTCACGGCATCATATCCAATCTGCCCCATCATGGTCAGTTCCGGCGCTTCCAGCTCAAAAATGGTCTGATACAGGGTTCCCATGGAAAAATCGCCGCCGTCTACCAGAAAAGTCGCCGGACAGGCTGCCCGCTTTTCCTCTGTCATAGTCTTTAATTTTGCAAATCCGCCAATCATTGCGGTTTTCCCGTCTTTTTCTGCTTTATAGGAATCCAGATGGGAATGCATATCATGGGTAAATAAAATCTGTACTTCTTCTTTCAAGTCAGCCTCTCCGTTTTCTGACGCCCATGCCGCTCCCGCCCATAAGATACACGGAAGCGCCGCAGTCAGCATTACCATTTTCATTTTTGTTCCGATTTTCATTTTCTGCCTCCAGATGTTACTGCTGTGAAAAGCTGGAATCATCAGCCAATTCCGCCCATAGCAGCGCCTGCAATCAATACCAGGATACACATTCCGCAGAACGCGTATTTTCCCAGCGGGTAAAACCATTTCCCAACGGCTTTCTTTCTCCCTTTATTTACTTCGGATTCTACAAATTTCCGTCCCAGCACCCAGAAAAACATAATGCTTGCCAGTCCTGCGCCAAGCGGACAGATATAAATAGAAACCACATCCATCCAGTCTGATACAATTCCCTGGATGCAGAGGGAAACTGCGGCTCCGACCGCCCCTACGATCAAGCAGGCAGGCGTCCGCCCCAGATGGAATTTTTCCTGTACCGTGGCAATAGGCGCTTCGTACAGATTAATTAAAGAGGTCATTCCCGCAAATGTAACTGCCACAAAAAAGACCATTGCAATTACGCTTCCGCCAGCCAGCCCTTTAAAAAGACTGGGCAGGAAAATAAACATCAGTCCAGGGCCTCCCTGATCCAGCTGCGCCCCCATGGTTGCCATTGCCGGAATGATGACAAATGCGGCAAGCGTTGCCGCAAGGGTATCAAAAATTGCCACATTGCGGGCAGAAGCGGGAATATCCTCATCGTCATGGAGATAGGATCCGTAAATCAATGTTCCGTTTCCAGCGACTGACAAAGAGAAAAACGCCTGACCCATGGCATAAATAATGACCTTGGGATCCGTCAGGGCCGCCTTGTCCAGACGGAAAATATAGCGGTATCCTTCTGCTGCCCCAGGCTGGAATCCAATATAGATTCCCAGACCTAAAAACAGGAAAAAGAACAGAGGCATCATGATTTTGTTGGCTTTTTCAATCCCTCCGCCAACGCCCAGAATCAGAATTGCAAAAGCTGCAATTACTGCAATGAACTGCCATCCATTGTTGCCAAAAGAAGAAGCCATTCCTCCAAATGCCGCGCCAAATTCATCTACAGAAGACGGAGACAGGGTGGCTCCGGTAAAAGCGCCAAAGGTATATTTAAAAATCCATCCCATTACTACCGTGTAACCAATGGCAAGAGCCATGGAACCAAATACGGGAATCAGCCCAATGGCTTCCCCCAGCTTTCGTTTTCCTCTGGATTCACAGGCTTTTCCAAATGCATCAACAGGGCCGGAGCGGGTAGCGCGGCCAAAACTCATTTCTCCAATTACTCCCGTAGAAGCAATCAGCACTACAAAAAACAGATACCAGAGCAAAAAGGAGCCGCCTCCAAACTTGGATACCCTGGTGGGAAACATCCATATGTTGCCCATTCCAACTGCTGAACCGATGCAGGCAAGAATAAATCCCCACCTGGATGCAAATAGATCTCTTTTCTTTTCCATAAACTAGTCCTACCTTATTTTTTCATAATGCTTTTAGTATACCATATAGACCGAAGAAATGTAAATTGTATTATGGCTGCCGGAGGATCCATCTGCCTGTTTCCATATTTTCGGAATTGT
>UQMJ01000041.1 GCA_900542035.1 uncultured Clostridium sp. | reverse complement strand
TGCAATGGTTTCCAGAGAAATTCTCTTAAAGTCGTACCTCTGGCAGCGGGACAAAATAGTAATCGGTATTTTGTGTACTTCGGTTGTTGCCAAAATAAAAATCACATAAGAGGGCGGCTCTTCCAACGTCTTTAAAAGAGCGTTAAACGCTCCAATGGACAGCATATGCACCTCGTCAATAATATAGACCCGATACCTTCCGTCAGTCGGCGGATACTGTACCTGCTCTCGGATTTCACGGATATTTTCCACGCCGTTATTGGATGCAGCGTCGATTTCCACCACATTCATAGAAGATCCATCCATAATGCTCCTGCAGGATGGACACTCGTTGCAGGGGCTGCCATCCTGGGGATGTTCACAGTTGACCGCTCTGGCAAAGATCTTGGCAATACTGGTTTTACCCGTTCCTCTGGTACCGCAAAACAGATATGCATGGCCTATCCGCTCAGAAAGTATCTGGTTTTTTAATGTTGTTACTATGTGATCCTGGCCCCTTACTTCCCCAAAGGCCATGGGACGCCATTTTCGATATAATGCAGTATAAGACATCTTTTGCTGCCTTTCCTTCTATAGTGTGCCTGCAGCGCCTATTCGTCTCCGAAACTGATGCCTACAAGCTTTGCTTCTTCAATAATAGAACTCTTCGGATCTACGTATTTTAATTTTCCTGCTGTCTCAGACAGCGGAATCTTTGTGATTTCTCCATCTCTTACTACTACCATATTGCCATATTCTCCGTCTCGGATAAGCTTTGCAGCCTCTGCCCCCAGCCTGGTGGACAGTACCCGATCGTACGGGCAGGGTTCTCCGCCTCTCTGCATATGGCCTGGAACCGTTACGCGGACTTCCTGACCTGTTTTTTCAGAAATCTTTGCCCCGATTTCATAAGCAATGGACGGATATATGGAATTTTTCTTTTTCTCTTTCAGTTCTTTTTTCGAAAGCGCCGCATCTTCTTTTGAAATCGCGCCTTCTGCAACTGCCAGAATAGAAAACTTTTTGCCTGCTGCAGAACGTTTTTTCAACGCATCGCAGACTACGTTTAAGTCATATGGAATCTCCGGAAGCAAAATAATGTCTGCTCCGCCCGCAATTCCAGCATGAAGCGTCAGCCATCCTACTTTATGGCCCATGATTTCCACAATGAAAACACGGCCGTGGGATGCCGCCGTCGTATGAATGCAGTCAATCGCATTGGTTGCGACATTTACTGCGCTCTCAAATCCAAATGTCATATCGGTTCCCCACAGATCATTATCTATGGTCTTTGGCAGGGATACTATATTAAGTCCTTCTTCCCGAAGCAGATTTGCCGTCTTCTGGCTGCCGTTTCCACCTAAAATTACCAGGCACTCCAGCCGGAGTTTCCGGTATGTGTGTTTCATGGCTTCTACTTTATCCAGGCCGTTTTCATCCGGTTCCCGCATCAGTTTAAAAGGCTGTCTGGACGTTCCCAGAATCGTGCCACCCCTTGTCAGAATCCCCGAAAAATCACTGGGCTTTAATATCTGATAATCTGCATACATCAAGCCTTTATAACCTTCTTCAAATCCTACAATCTCTACATCGTCAAACATATTATACAGAGATTTTGCAACTCCCCGCATCGTAGCATTGAGGCTTTGGCAGTCTCCGCCGCTGGTCAGCATTCCGATTCTTCTCATACGTGGCCTCTCTTTCCTAAGATGATTCACATCAGTGTACAGTATACCCATTTTGTAATTATACAGCAAACCCCTGCTGTGGGCAAGCAAAAAAGCTGTATCAGCTCCGGTTCTTTTCCGGCATCTGATACAGCTTTGCTTTTGTACATAAGAAATTATAATATAAAATCCACGCATCTTGCTTTGCACATCAACCACAGACGTTACTCTGGCAGTTAACTCAGCCCAGGCTGCCTTGCGGCACACAAAAGGTTCTGCTTAGTGCTGCTGCATTCCTGCCCTGACACGGTTCACAGATTTCTGTTGCGCAAGACCCAGACATCAACGCCACTTGCCAAAGGCAGCTCTGCAGAAAAATGCGCGAGGCAAGATATCACCCCTGCTAGAGCGGATTGCAGGTACAGGGCACCGCTATCTCCCCGGCTGCGTGGAAACTTTGTGACTTATTTATGTTTGGATAGCTCATTTAGTATACATGGAGTTTAAAAAAATGTCAAGGTCAGTCCTCTTTTTCCAGCGCTTTCAAGGCAGCTCTCAATACTTTTTCTCCATTTTTCAATCCAAAATCTGTAATATCGATTTTTTCTACCGGAATTCCGCCGGAAATTGCTTTTAAATTCTTCTGCTCATAGCCAATCTGAGGCGCTAACAGTACGATGTCCATTTCTCCTATCACTTCTTTTGCCCCTGCCATGGATCTTACTTCAATCGATACGTCCATTCCCTCATCTGCAGCAGCCCGTTTCATTTTGGACACCAGAATGCTGGTTGAAATCCCTGCATTGCATACTAATAAAATTTTCTTCATGTTGTTCCCTCCCGCTTTTCATTTTTATTTTCCCGAAGCTTTTTAAAAAAATTTTTCATCATCGTGGAACACTCTTCTCCTAATACGCCGCTTTCTGTTTCTGCCTGATGATTGAAGCCTTCCTCGTGAAGCATATCCAGAACTGAACCGGCGCAGCCGGCTTTTGGATTCATACAGCCCATTACCACTCTGGGGATTCTGGCCTGGACAATCGCTCCGGCACACATGGGACATGGCTCTAATGTCACATACAGCGTACAGTCTTCCAGCCGCCAGTCGCCTATTTTTTTGCAGGCCTTTTTAATGGCGATAATCTCTGCATGGGCCAGCGCGCTGTGATCCGTCATACGGCGGTTGTAGCCTCTGGCAATAATCTTCCCTTCATGTTCAATCACGCAGCCGATGGGGACTTCCCCCAGCGCTTCCGCCTTTTTTGCCTGGCGGATGGCCTGTCTCATATATTTCTCATCCTGAGTCATGACTCTCTCCTGTTGTTTCTGCTAGACCCGCAAATTCGGGTGTGTTATACTCTATTATACTACGAAATAAATCAGATTGGAAATGATAATTATGAAAATTTGCGGATTGCAGAAAACAACTCTATTAGACTTTCCTGGCCATGTAGCAGCCACTGTATTTACCGGAGGGTGTAATTTTTGCTGTCCCTTCTGCCAGAATAGCGAAATCATCTCTTTCGATGCAGAAGCGGATTATACAGACGAAGAGGTATTGTCTTTTCTCAAAAAAAGAGCCGGTATTCTGGAAGGAATCTGCATTACCGGAGGCGAGCCGGCTCTGCAGCCAGATTTGGCCGGATTTATCCGTAAGGTAAAAGAACTGGGATTGTTAGTAAAACTGGATACCAATGGCTATCAGACCGACGTGCTGAAACGTCTGGTAAAAGACGGGTTGTTAGATTATGTTGCAATGGACATCAAGGCCGGCCCCGACCACTATGCCGCAGCAGCTGGCCTTCCATCTATGAATCTGGATCCGGTAAAGGAAAGTATCTCCTTTCTTTTGTCCGGAATCATTCCCTATGAATTCCGCACCACAGTGGTAAACGGGATTCACACTTCCAGGGATTTTGAGCAGATTGGCCCCTGGATAAAAGGCTGCCCCCAATATTTTCTGCAGAATTTTAAAGACTCAGAGTTCGTCCTCCAGCCAGGATTTACCGGCTTTTCACCAGGCGAACTGCAGGAATTTGCAGATATTGTTAAACCATTTGTGGGCAGCGTTTCGATCAGGGGAATTGACTATTAAGGCAGCGTTTCCATTCGCCGTTCTAATGGGATGCAGAAAACCGGATATCTGTATACCAATACCCAAAACGGCCGTCTCCGGACGGCTGTTTTTTTGACAGCACAAAATGAGGGAAGCCAAACATATCGGCCATATACTTTTCATTGCTGTAATAATGGCCTGGGATGCCAAGGAGGTATCTTGGATTTCCCCTGGGATTTTCCAGACGGGCCAGAATCAGATACCGGTAATTATAATATCCATGAAGAAGGAAACTATTATTTCCATATACCCACACTTCTCTTGGAAGAAGTCCAATATCCTGAGGTTTAATTGACAGAATGACGCATCCATGTTCGCTGTCAAACGCCGGAATTTTAGGATACATTTTTTCAAGGCGATCCCAGATTTGTTCTGGATCTTCCTCCGGTTCTTCTGTTAAATCCAGCTGTTCCAGTTCCTTCTGATCCCCTGCCTGGGGGATATAGGGCTGCTGCTCTTCCTCTTTGCCGATCCCAGTCCCTTTCCATTCTCCCATTCCTGTAGAAATCGTCTGAGCTTTTGGAAGATCTTGGGTATCGGCAGAAAGCGTTCTGTCTGCCCCTTCTTCCCTGGCAAGTTCTTCTTCCATCTCTGCTACTGCTTTCTCTGCAGTTTCCATCACTTCCGGTCTCTCTTCCGGAGCCGCCTTGGACAATTCAATCTCTGCCGCACAGGTAACTTCATCTTCCCAGATTGTCCGGTAAGTACGCCAGTCATCGTTTGGATCGTGAATCGAAAGGCCATAACAGCCATCCATTCCGCAGCTGCTCCTTTCTACGTTTTCCACCTGCACCGTTGTCCTAAATTCCCCGTTTCCTCCTCTCAGGAACAATTTTCCCAGCAAAATCTCTCCTGTAGGGGAAAGCAGATAAACTCCTGCATCTCCATTTGTAAAAATCCGTTTTACATTCACGCTGATCTTGCACTGTCCGCTTCTTGCTTCCAGCTTTGCAAATCCCACATTTCTCCCTTTTGTTTTCCCTTCATATTCATAAATATATGAAATGAGTCTCCTATAATTAGACATACCATCACCTCTAGTCTATGTTTATGCAAATACCCATTGAAACTATGCTATGAAAATGATATTCTATAAGTGATATTGGAATACATTGTAATTATTGCAATGCACTTTATGGAAAATGGAGGTTTCTTGAAATGAAGATCTACAAAGTAAGAGACTACGAAGAAATGAGCCGTAAGGCAGCCGCTGTCATTGCTGCACAGATCATTGCAAAACCAGACAGCGTTCTTGGTCTTGCTACCGGTTCTACGCCTATTGGTACTTACAAAAATCTGGTTGCCGCCTACAATGCCGGCGATCTGGACTTTTCTCAGATTAAATCTGCTAACCTGGACGAGTATCGCGGTCTTACAAAGGACAATGACCAGAGTTATTACTACTTTATGAACCACAATCTGTTCCAGCACGTAAACATCGATCCTGCCAACACCAATATTCCGGATGGCACCAACAGCGATGCGGATGCAGAATGCGCCCGTTATGAGAAAGTCATTGAAGATTTAGGCGGAGTAGATTTACAGCTTTTAGGACTGGGACATGACGGACATATCGGCTTTAACGAGCCTTGCGACCACTTCGATCAGACTACTCACTGCGTAGATTTAACCGAAATGACCATCGAAGCAAATAAACGTTTCTTCGCTTCCATTGATGACGTTCCGAGACAGGCTTATACCATGGGCTGCGGAACCATTATGAAAGCAAAAAAAATCCTGATTCTGGTTTCCGGCGCTGACAAGGCGGATATTTTATATCAGGTTGTAAACGGCCCAGTTACCCCTCAGGTTCCTGCCTCAATTCTTCAGTTCCATCCGGATGTTATCCTGATTGCTGACGAAGCTGCAATGTCTAAATTCTAATGATTGCAAGAAAGACGGTCATTCAGACCGTCTTTTTATTATCATTTATCTGCAGGTTTCTGTAAAATAATTGGCCAGTCCTGCAAACTGTTCCAGCGTCAGAGCCTCGCCCCTGACGGTTGCAGGCAGTCCCATATGTTCAATGGCCGATCCAATCTGTTCTTTGGTAAAGTTTAAATTCTGGGCATTATTCAGGCCATTCTGAAGGGTTTTCCTTCTCTGGTTAAAGGAAGCCCGAATCAACTCAAACATCAAAGCCGGATCGGTTACCTTGACCGGCGGCTCTTCATGTCTGGTCAGGCGAATCACGGCAGAACCTACATTTGGCCTTGGAATAAAGCAGTTTGGCGGTACATTGGCCACAATATACGGTTTTGCATAATACTGGACTGCCAGAGATAAAGCGCCGTAATCCTTGGTTCCAGGTCCAGACTGCATCCGGTCTGCCACCTCTTTCTGAACCATTACCGTAATATTGTCAATGGGTACGCCGCTTTCAAACAATCCCATAATAATCGGCGTGGTAATGTAATACGGCAGATTGGCAACGACCTTAATCGGGCGTCCCTGATTGTATTCCTCTGCCAGCGCCTTAATATCAACTTTTAAAATATCTTCATTGATAACCGTTACATTTTCATAGCCAGACAAGGTTTCCTGCAAAATCGGAATCAGATTTTTGTCGATTTCGACTGCCACGACTTTTCCCGCATTCTCTGCCAGGTACTGGGTCATCGTACCGATACCAGGTCCAATTTCTAAAACCATGTCCTCTTTTCCGACCCCTGCAGCATTGATGATTTTTTCCAGTACGTGCCCGTCAATCAAAAAATTCTGTCCGAATTTCTTTTGAAACGCAAACTGGTACTTTTGGATAACTTCTATGGTTTTCTGTGGATTTCCTAATTTTTCTTTCATATCATCCTTTTCTTTCTTCATGCTATTTGTTGATCCGATACAGCTTCAGACCGTTTTCAAAGGTAATCTCTTCTATTTTTTCCCTGCTTAATCCCTTGATTGCCGCCAGTTCTTCTGCCACATAAGGCAGATTCAGAGAAGAATTGCGTTTTCCTCTATTGGGTACCGGCGCCATATACGGGCAGTCGGTCTCTAAGACAATCCGATCTATCGGCGCGTATTCTGCCACTTCTTTCAGTTTTTTTGCATTTTTAAAAGTCAGCACACCGCCGATTCCCAAGTAAAATCCCATGTTTAAAAACTCTCTTGCAAGCTCAATTCCATAGGAAAAGCAATGGATGACGCCGCCGATTTCTTCTGCATGAAGGCCTTTCATCATATCCAGGGTATCTTTTGCTGCATCGCGGCTGTGGATAATAACCGGAAGCTTTGTCTCTCTGGCAAGCTCCATCTGACGTTCAAACCATACTTTCTGAACGTCTCGTTCCGGCTCATCCCAGTAGTAATCCAGTCCGATTTCCCCTACTGCCACTACTTTTTTATGTCCGGTCTGATTTTTCAGCCATGCAAAATTTTCCTCATTTAATTCTCCGGTATCGCTGGGATGGACTCCAACAGACGCATACATATGAGAATAAGTTTCTGCCAGTTGGATGGAAGCTGAAGTGGATTTTAAATCCGCTCCCACATTTACTGCCAGTCCGATTCCATTGAGTGGAAGGCTTTCAATTAACTCTTTTCTGTCTTCTTCAAACGCCTGGTCATTATAGTGGGCGTGCGTATCAAATATCATCTTGTTAAAAAACTCCTCTTTTTATGAACATACTGGTTTTTTCCACTACTATACCCCAGAACCCATAAAAATGCAAGGAGTCAAAAAACAGACGCCGCCTGCCCCAGTCAGGACAGCGCAGCGCCGTTGTTCATGTTCTATTCAATTAGTTTTAGCAGATCTCTGCTCCTGCCGGCATATCCTTCTCCGGCTTCATCAGAGCCAGATTGCCTTCTGCGTCTTCTGCGCACAGCAGCATACCTTCAGATTTCACTCCTGCCAGAGTTGCCGGCTTTAAGTTGGTAACAACCATTACCTTTTTGCCAACCATCTCTTCCGGAGTGTAATGAGCCTTGATTCCGCTTACAATCTGACGAACCTGGGAACCAACCTTAACCTGGCTGCAAAGCAGTTTTTTGGACTTCTTTACTGCTTCGCAGGCGATAATCTCGCCTACCTGGAACTGCAGCTTGGCAAAATCATCATAAGTGATTTCCGGCTTTGCCTCTAAATCAATGACTGCTTCCGGCTCTTTGTTTTCTGCTTCGCCTTCTGCGGCATTTGCTTTTGCAGCTTCTGCCTGCATTGCCTCTACTTTTTCCATAACTTCTTTCAGATCCATGCGGGCAAACAGGATCTCCGGCTTCTCTGTTACTTTATTGCCGGATGGATACTTGCCGAAGCTGTCCATTTCCTCTAAGCTCCGTTTTTCTGTATTTAACTGGGCTAAAATCTTTGCAGACGTATCCGGCATAAAGGAAGCCAGTAAGGATGCGCCAATGGTAATGGCTTCTGCTAAGTTGTAAAGGACTTCTTCCAGACGTTCCTTCTTTGCTTCATCCTTTGCCAGGCTCCATGGCATTGTCTCGTCAATGTATTTGTTGCAGCGGCGGAAAATGCCAAAAGTCTCGGTAATGGCGTCTGCAACCCGCAGCTGTTCCATCTTTGCGTCTGCTTTCTTTACCGCCTCTAAGACAACTGCCTTTAAGTCTTCGTCCACCTCTTCTTTTACTCCGGTGGAAGTTACCACACCGCCGAAATATTTATTGCTCATGGAAATAGTTCGGTTTACCAGATTTCCTAAAATATTTGCCAGGTCAGAGTTTAACCGCTCTACCATCAGTTCCCAGGAAATCACGCCGTCGTTATCGAATGGCATTTCGTGAAGAACAAAGTAACGCACTGCATCTACGCCGAAAAAGTCTACCAGGGTGTCTGCGTAAAGAACGTTTCCTTTGGATTTGCTCATCTTGCCGTCGCCCTGAAGCAGCCATGGATGTCCAAATACCTGCTTAGGCAGCGGAAGATCCAGAGCCATCAGGAAAATTGGCCAGTAAATGGTATGGAACCGGATAATATCCTTTCCGATCAGATGCAGGTCTGCAGGCCACAGCTTGTTGAACTGTTCGCTGCTTTCTCCGTCGCAGTCATAGCCAATACCGGTAATATAGTTGGTCAGCGCATCCAGCCATACATAGGTTACGTGCTTTGGATCAAAGCTGACCGGAATGCCCCAGGTAAAGGAAGTTCTGGAAACGCACAGATCCTGAAGTCCTGGAAGAAGGAAGTTATTCATCATCTCATTTTTGCGGGATACCGGCTGGATAAAGTCTGGATGCTCATTAATATAGTCAATTAATCTCTGGGCATATTTACTCATCTTAAAGAAATACGCTTCTTCTTTTGCCGGCTGGACTTCCCGTCCGCAATCCGGACATTTGCCGTCCACTAACTGGGATTCGGTAAAGAACGATTCACATGGGGTACAGTAAAGTCCTTCATAGTATCCTTTGTAAATATCTCCCTGATCGTACAGTTTTTTGAAAATTTTCTGAACCTGGGCCTCATGGTATTCATCCGTTGTACGGATAAATTTATCATAAGAGGTATTCATCATGTCCCAGATATTGCGGATCTCAGAAGAAACTCCGTCTACAAATTCTTTTGGAGTTACGCCTGCATCCTGTGCCTTTAACTCAATCTTCTGGCCATGTTCGTCTGTACCAGTCTGGAAAAATACGTCGTAGCCCTGTTCTCTCTTGTAACGGGCAATGGCATCTGCTAAAACTGCCTCATAGGTGTTGCCGATATGAGGCTTACCTGACGTATACGCAATTGCAGTTGTAATGTAATATGGTTTTTTGATTTTCTGTGTCATCGTTTTCCTCCCTTTCTCATAACCGAAAAAAATCCCGCCTTTAAACTTACCATTTAAAGACGAGACAGCATCCCGCGTTACCACTTTAATTTATCTGTTTCTCGCAAAACAGACCTTATGGACTGCCCATACAGTCCTCCACTATAACGGGTGTTCCCGTCGCCGCCTAATCGATCCGCCTGATACTGCATTCTGTTCCGGATATACTCAGCCGCGAAGCTCCAAGACCATCTTCTGCCGGTTTTCCATTTCTCCCCTCTCAGCCGCCAGGGATTCTCTGTTAAATGGACAGGCCGCATACTCTTCTCTTCACTGCCTTTTTCAAATATATGGTAAGTCTAACTGTTTCCCTCAACTTTGTCAAGGGTTCTCGGAATGATTGTATTTATAGGAGATATAATATATAATGGATATTATTTACAGGAGGACAGCGAATGAATTTTTTATCTTATTTTAAGCTTCAAAAATTTTCCGTATTCGCGCTGGCTGCTGCTGTATCCAGTACCCTTTTGCTAAATGGGTGTTCCATTCAGCGTCCGGATACTCCTTTGCCCAGCACTTCGGATCATTACGAAACCGATGCTACTAAGCCCAGTCCGTCTTTACCGGACACGCAGCAGGAAATGGCTGCTGCCGAACAGGCCCGATTTGACGCTTTGATGGACGAAACTTTTCGCGATTCCCTGACTGCGTCTCTGCTGACCCTTCATTACAGTGTCAGTGATCCGGCTCAATACGGCATTACCGATTATCCGTGTACCTTTGGAGAATTTTCTGTTTCGAATATGCAGGAAAATCTGATGGATCTTCAGGCGCTGGATTCCCAGCTGAGCACCTTTAACCGATCCCTTTTAACGGATGAACAAATCCTGACCCTGGATATTCTCAATGAACACGTA
>UQMJ01000040.1 GCA_900542035.1 uncultured Clostridium sp. | reverse complement strand
TTGTATTATGGCTGCCGGAGGATCCATCTGCCTGTTTCCATATTTTCGGAATTGTGGTACAATCCTATCATAAGAGAACCGAGGGGAACATCCAAACTCAGAGAGGAAATGGAATCATATGAAAAAAGGGATCGCTATATGGATTGTGTGCTTCGTCATAACATTCGCAGTGTTTCCAGTGACAGCCTATGCGGATACCGGACCAAAGCCATCTATACATATTACTTTTGAAAACATGGGGGAAGACGTGTGTTACGGTACCTTGCTCTCGAAAAGCGATTCTACGGGTCCTGCCTCTGCGTGGGACGGGAATCCGGACCATATCCGCAGCTCCGATCTGGATATAGACATATGGCAGGCCTTTGTGGATTATGAGGATGCGGATGGCTACTTTTTTCTTCAGCGGGGATGGCTGTGCAGCGAGAAAAAAGAGCTGAACTGGGCTTATTATCCGCCTTCTAGTTTTAAGATCCTATTGTACTATCCAGAATCCGGCACCTATACAGTCAGCGATATCTATGAAAGATATGCCTTCGACAGTTATTTCCGAGTGGTAATGGACGGATTGGAAATCAGCTGTGTGGATGACAGCGCCTACGATTTCACTTGGGAAGCGGTTTCTTTTGTCTGCCGCGTGGTCATTACAATAGGTTTGGAAATTGCCACTGCATGGCTGTTTGGGCTGCGTAAGAAGAAGCTGATTGCCGCTGTCTTTGCGGTCAATTTTGCAACACAGGTTGGGCTGAATGTTCTTTTGAACATCATCAACTACTATCGCGGAGCCTATATGTTTATATTATGCTACATTCTTCTTGAAATTCTGGTGTTTATCCTGGAAGCTGCCGCTTATGTGTTCTTATTCCGTAAAAACGGCGATCCGCAAATTTCCATCACGAGAACGGTTTCCTATGCTCTGGCAGCTAATATTATTTCCTTTTTTGGCGGCATGATGATAGCCACGTTAGTACCTGGTATTTTCTAAAATTTTTATTCGGAGGAATCATAATGGATTACAAAGTAGACGATAAAACCCTTGATGTATCAATGTTTATTTCTTTTGTTAATCAAGTATGGAAAGGCAATTATGATATGGAACAAACAAGGCAGGCCTTATCGAAAACACTGAATATAACAGCCTATGACGATAAAAAATTAGTCGGGTGTTTGCGTATTCTTTCTGATGGTTACTATTTTGGGACAATCACAGAACTGCTTGTTCTCCCTCAATATCAAAGACAAGGAATTGGAAGTAAACTTCTTCAGCTTGCAAAAGACAATACGCCTACCATGCTATATTTTGGTTCTCAACCAGCAGCAGAAAAGTTTTATGAAAAAAATGGCTGTCAAAAGAGTTTTCAATCGTACATGATAAGCAAGGAAAAATAACTCCCAGTTTCTAACACTATATAAAATTATAAAATCACATTTAGGTAAGGATTATTCGATATAAAAAATAGAATTGGGCGTGATAGCAGGCGTGCTGTGTCTAGGCTTGCTAAATGATTGCGGCGGTTATTCGCATAATTTTAATTCCAGTGAAGAAAAAAAAGAGTTTTAGAAAAAATGGCAGATGTTAAAAGACAGCAAAAAACACAAAAAGATTGCAAGGAATAGAAGGAACAAAATCAAGGATGGGCTATGGCGCACTAACAGCTTCCAGGAACCTGGGAAATGATCCGAACCAGAAAAAAGCCCCCCTGTTCTGCCGCTTAAAGTTTCCTTTCCTGGCTTACCAGGCGGGCTTTTCATCTGTTTCTGCCTTAAGGCAATTTAATAGACTTTATTTTCCCTCTGCTTTCGGCCGGCGGCTTCCCAGCCCCGAATGATTGTTTTTCCAGGACTGGCTCTGTTTTTTCTCTGCTTCTTCCTTTTGTCTTAAACATTCTTCGTCTATTTCATAAACGGCGTTTCCGTCAATTACCAGGCGATTCCAAATAGTCATATTCATCCCTCCTGTCACTTTACTATATGCATGAATTTCAGCTCCCTTGCATAAGTTTAAACAAAAGCCACGAAAAGGATTGGACAATGACCCAGCACTCAGATGTAAAGTTTACGGATTTTGATTATTGGAGCAGCGATCCCCACCTCCAGATGCTGAAAGCTGCGCTGCCTTTTATGCCCGCTTCCCAGCAGCGGATGTTTTCTGTCCTGGTAAGGTTTCAGGAACTGATCCATACAATGGATCTTTATGGGCAGTCAGAAGACCCAGCTATGGAAATCTGCGCCCTTACCCAGTCTCCTGCATCGCCAATAGACATTTTAACAGCAGTAAAGCCTTTTGCACCGTCAAAGGAACAGGATTTTATTGACGTTATTATCAACTTTATGCAGGGATTCCAAATTCGAAAAAACTTTCAGGAAATGCAGGGCGCTTCTGCTGAAGAAGACAACAGTGAATTCCCCTTTGAACAGTTAAAGGGATTTTTGTCGCCCAGGCAGCAAAGCCGCTTAGAAAATATTCAGATGGTCATACAGGCACTTCAGATGATTCAGCCTGCATAAAAAGAATGGAAAGGTGGATTTTTATGAACGCTCATTGGAAAGAAGATCCCAGACTTTCGGGTATGGACGCCCGAAAGCTGGAATACTTAAATCATTTTGCAGAAAAGGTGCAGAAAACGCCGAAAAATCAGCTGATGACCCTTTTTTTGAGCCTGAATCTGGATGCCCAAAAGCAGGGAATCCAATTTAACGATAAAGAAACCGACCTGCTGGTTTCGATTCTGACTGCCGATATGCCTCCTGCTGAAAAAAAGAAATTATCAACCTTAAAACTTCTTGCCAGCCGGTTAAGCCGGAAAGGGGAAAACGGACAGGCATCCAGCGTCTCCCGATGATTCCAGTTTTCTTCCTTTCAGATAAGTTACAGCAAGGTTCTGCGAATCTCTTCTCCGCTCTTATTAATTAAATAAGCCGGTGCAATATCAAATACCGTCTTGCAGCCAAATGCGTGTTCCTCTGCCAGGCGGTATACTGCTCTGGCATAAGCGGCGATTACGCTGGCCGTAAATTCTGGATTGGAATCCAGTTTTAAGCGGTATTCAATAATATGGCTGTTTTCCTGATTCCAGCCGGTTTTTCCGCTCCGGATAACAAAGCCGCCGTGAGGAATTCCCGCATGATCGCGCTTTAATTCCTCTTCGGTAATAAAATGCACCGTTGTATCATAATCCGCAAAGTAGTTGGGCATGGTTTTAATTTCCTGTTCAATCCTTTCCAGATCTGCCCCCTCTTCTGCTACTACGAAGCACTCCCTGGTGTGCTTCTGTCTGGTGGTCAGTTCTGGATTTTCTCCATTTCTGACAGACTCTAATGCTTCCGGCACTGGAATGGTATACTGTCTGGCATCCTTAACCCCTTCAATCCGGCGGATTGCATCAGAATGCCCCTGGCTTACGCCCTTTCCCCAGAAGGTATAGTCTTTTCCATCCGGCAGAATTGCATTGGCATAGAGACGGTTTAATGAAAACATTCCTGGATCCCAGCCTGCGGAAATAAGGGCTACATGGCCGCTCTCCTTTGCCGCCCCATCTACCGCTGCAAAATGCTCCGGAATCTTTGCATGGGTGTCAAAGCTGTCTACGACGTGAAACATAGAAGCCAGCTTTGGCGTCTGAACCGGAAGATCCGTAGCGCTTCCGCCGCAGAGAATCACAACGTCCAGTTTTCCCTGCCAGTTTTCAATCTCTTCCGCCCTGCATACCTGGGCGCTGTCTGTCAAAATCTTAACAGCTGCCGGATCTCTTCTGGTAAATACTGCTGCCAGTTCCATGTCCGGATTGTGCTTCACTGCACATTCAATTCCTCTTCCCAGGTTCCCATATCCCATAATTCCAATTCTGATTGTCATAAAGATCCTCCTTTTATCTGCTGTCCAAAAAATCTGCTGCCGGCAGATTTTTTTGGATGCCTGCAACGCAAAAGCCGTCCGGCCAATCCGCCGGACTTTACAGACGAATTTACCGCAACGGCTTTGTTGCTTCCTGAATAGCTATATTGTAATGTATAATATCAGTTTTTTGTGCAAATGTCAAAGGGTTCTTTTAACTTTTTGACAGATCTTCCAGCCGCTTTTCATCCAGTATTTCAATGGTTCCGCGGCTTAATTTTACCATTCCTTCTCCCTGAAAATAGCGGAGCATTCTGGTAATGACTTCCCGATGGGTCCCCAGATGTCCGGCAATGGTTTCGTGAGTCAGTTTTAATTGAGCTGTATTTTCAATCGCTGCTTCTTCCAGTAAAAATGCGGCGATCCGCTTATCCATGCTTTTCCACATAATCTGCTCTATCAGCCACATCACATCAGAAAAACGGGACGCCATAATCTCGTTGGTATAGTTCGCAACGGCCGCAGATTCTTCCATTACTTCTTTATAGGCATCGGCTGGCACAATCCAGAGATTTGTATCTTTTTCTGCCTCTACCACAATCTCAAATTGAATGGAGTTCATCATACAGGACGCAGAAAACAGGCAGATATCCATGTCAAACAGCCGGTATAAGGTAATTTCCCGTCCCTCCGGAGAAATGATATAAGCCCTAAGCTGGCCGGACTGCACCGCCAAAAGCCCCGTACACTCCATACTGCCGCTGTGAATAATCGTTCCCTTTTTTGCCTTTCTGAAATTCGTCCCTGCAGACAGTTTCGTTTGCTGCCCAGGCGTCAGCTTATCCCATATCGGGAAACAAGTTGATAACTCCATATCTCCCTCGTTTTCGTTTATCACAGGCAGGAAGCTCCGTTGGTTTCAATTACCTTCTTGTACCAGTAAAAACTGTCTTTCGGGATTCTGGCTAAGTCTTTTAAGTCCTCGTCATCTCGGTTTACGTATACCAGGCCATATCTCTTCTGATATCCATTGCTGGTGCTAAGTACGTCTACAAATGACCATGGCAAGAATCCTCTTACGTCTACGCCCAGTTCGATGGCTCTGTGAATGGCCTGGAGATGCTTGGTCCAGTAATCAATCCGGTAATCGTCGTGAACCTTTCCATCTTCCAGAACGTCTCTGGCGCCCAGACCATTTTCTGTAATAATCATCGGAATGCCGTAACGCTGGTAAATATCTCTTAATAAATATTCCATACCAGTTGGATCAATGGTCCAATCCCAATCGTTGGTATCTGCGTTTGGGTTCTTCATGTACTGGTAGAAATCCGGCATTACTTCGTAAGCGCCCATAGCGCCCTTCTTGCCGCTTAAATTGCTCTTTGCTTCCGTCAGCTCGTTCTTATCTGCATCTGGGAAACGGACACATTTGCTTGCGTAATAGTTGACTCCCAGGAAATCCAGCTTTCCAGCTGCTAAAATATCCATATCGCCTTCTTCAATTACCGGAGCCATGTTGTGCTCTTCCAGATAGCGGAATGCGCCTACCGGATATTTTCCTTTGAAGTAAATATCTAAGAAGAAGTGGTTCTTCAGATCTTCTGCATTCAGCATTGCAAGCATATTCTTTGGGGTAGAATCCAGTCCATATACCGGAGAGTAACCGATGGCTGCACCGGAACGGCCGCCTTCTACCAATTCGTGAATCAGTTTGCTGATTCTTGCCTGTCCCAGATTCATGTGGTGGTTAATCTGGAACTTAATCTGAGGATTGTCGTGGTACTTTTCCGGAATGTAGTTTTTCTTTTTCCAGAATTCCACAATAATACTCTGCTCGTTGATAATCAGCCAATCTTTGATTCTGTCGCCGTATCTGCGGATCAAAAACTCGCCGTAAGCTACGAAATCCTCTACGCTCTGGCGGCTTACCCATCCGTCATACTTGTCAACCAGGGCCATTGGCATATCGTAATGATAAATCGTCGGCACCGGCTTAATTCCATTGGCAACCAGTTCATTTACCAGATTGTCGTAGAACTCCAGTCCTTTTGGATTTACCTCTCCCGTTCCATCCGGAAAGATTCTGGACCAGGAGAAAGAAAAACGGTAGGCTGTAAATCCGCATTCCTTCATCAAAGCAATATCTTCTTTATAACGATGATAGTGATCGCTGGCTACACTGGCATCGGCAAATCCGGTTCCGCGGTTTAAAATGTCCATCTGGGACAATTTTTTGCCATCTTCTTCTGCAGCGCCTTCTACTTGGTATGCACTGGTAGAAGCTCCCCATAAAAAGTGCTCCGGCATGGTCTTTTTCATCATTTCGCTCATAGCTCCTCCTTATTTCCCCATTTTTTCATAAAAGCTTTCAAATACAGAAATCATTTTGTCTGTCAGATGAATTTCAGACATTACAGTCATCAGAGTATCCTGGGCATGGTTAAACAGCATACTTGGCTGAAATGTTTCTTCTCCGGAAATCTCTGCCTGAATCATTTCTGTCTGCGCATTGTGGGCTTCTGAAATATGGCTGTGGGCCTCTTTCATCTGCTCTTTTGCTCCTGCAAAATCAAACTGTCCTACGCAGTCTAATGCCCGTCCGGCTGCATTTCTGGCGTCTCCGGCCGCAATTACAATCTGCATGGCAACCTGAACGACTTTGTCATCGTCTTGAAATAACATATCTCCCATAACGAGTTTTCTCCTTTCTGAAAAGCAGTGTTCCTGCAAGAGAAACACTGCTGTATCTGGCAATTTTCAATATTAAGCTGCCTTTGTCTCTTCCTCTACGCACTGTTTCTCGTATACCTTGTAGAATGGATACCAGGTCAGCAGGTAGATAGCAAACAGCACGATATAAACGATAACTGCTCTCCAGTCTCCTGTGATCATTACACTGGAGAACGGAGCCGGAATCTGTCCTACCTGTACCATCTTGGACGGAATATTCAGCAATCCAAAATGCATGGTCAGCCATACCACTGCAGGACCGGTAATGCTGTTAATCAGAATCGGCAGCATCAGAAGAGGATTAAATACAACTGGCGCGCCGAACATCAGCGGCTCATTAATGTTAAACAGGGATGGTCCGATACAAATCTTACCCATCGTTTTCAGCTTTCTACTCTTGGAACGCAGCATTAAAACGTTTAACGGCAGCGTGCCTCCGCGTCCGCCCATGGTAATCAGCGCTGCGGTAAATACTGCCTCGCTGGTCGCAATGTTCATTGGAGCGTGGCCGTTTGCAACTGCTTCAATATTCTCTGCGATTGCCACCATAAAAATCGGAGTGGTAACTGCGTTGAATACCCAGCTGGAAATACCCATCGAATAGAAAATAACTGGCACAAAGCAAATCAGAATGAAGCCAGGCAGAGTCTGGGCGCCCTTCTGCAGCGGCATGAACAGACTTACCAGGATATCATACAGATCCAGTTTCAGTACATTGGCAAAAATCATGGATAAGCCTAATGTAATGGTAATCGGGATAATGTTGTTAATCCAGTCGCTTACAAAGTCCGGAAGCGTATCGTTGTTTTCCAGAACGTGAAGCTTTGCATACAGATGGAATACAATGGCTACAAACAAGCCCACTACAATACCCATCATGATACCAGCGGCTCCAATCCGTCCGTTGTCAATCTGGAATACTCCATCTACAACCTGCGGACGGCACAGCATCAAATAGGACGCAACGGAAATCAGGGATGCGTTAATCTGATACTCTCCATGTCCCAGCTTCAGCATTGCTTCGTGGGTAATGAAGAATGCCACAAAGATTGCCAGCAGCCCAAAGGAAAAGTTTGCAATCGGGCTTAAATCCGGCAAAAAGGTTAAATAGGAACGGAATACATTGTAGAAAAAGATCAGGGAACCTGTTAAAATGATAGGCAGAACCTTCTTCATGGTACTTGCTACCGTATCAATCCATGGATTTGCAAATACCTTTCTCGCTTTCGGAGCAAATACATCGGAAAGCCACTTCATTAAACCATCCATTGTATTATCCGTCCTTTCTCTCCGAAACTTTTACTGCAAAATCTACCAGCGCCGCTCCGTCCAGAGTAGAATAAATCTCTGCCGGAATCAGGTCTACCTGGATTCCGTGAGGCTCGCACTCTTCTTTTAACTTCGGCACTGCACTTGCATAATGCGGACCGACCAAAAGAACGTCCATCTTGTCCATGTACTCACTTACCACGCTCTCACTGCGCGCTTCAATGGTCATGTCGATTTTTCCTTTCTTTGCAGCCTGTCTTGCCTTCTGTGCTAAAAATCCGCTGGAGAATCCAGCACCGCAGCACAATAATACTCTGATAGTTGCCATACTCACTACCTCCTATGTATTTTATTATTTTTTATAACTCCTCTTGTTCTGCCCAATGAATGAGCTCAAGCAAAGTCTCATAGCTTTTTGTCTGTATCAGATGTTCCATCCGCGCTTCATCCATCATAAAGCGGGGCGCTACCCTGTAAAACTTTTCCAGACTTTCTTCCTTTTGCAGGGAAACGGATAATAAAAATACAATCTGGACTTCATAATGATGCCACAGCACTGGTTTTTCCAAAATCCCTACACAGACAAAGGTTGTTTCTGTCATAGGCCTGTATGGATGGGGAATCGCAATATGACGGCACAAATCCGTCTGCATCAGATTTTCCCGTTCTAAAACAGCACGTTCAAAATCTGCCGGAATCCTGCGGACTTCCCCGATCTTTTTGCATAGTTCATGCAGAATCTGTTCTCGGGTATCTCCTTTTATATCAGTGAAAAAAAGTGTTTTATCAAAGTAGGTCTCAATTCCGGTATGGCCATCGTGTTTTAAAATCCGCTCCACTTCCGCCACATTATGCCGTTCAAAGAAATACTGCACTTCGTAAACAGGAACTGGTATCGGCACAGGAACCGGAATAGTAGAAAATACATAATCCACATAAGAAAAATCTTTCTGGGACAGCGAAGCAAGATCGCAGGTCTCTACCTTGTCCAGATATTCTCCAAACACTTCCCGAAACCGGTATTCAAACAGTTTTGCGCTTCCGGCTCCAGACGCGCACACCAGAAGAATGTTATGGCGGCGACGTCCCTGATCCTGACGCTTCAGGGAAAGGGCAAAGCACAGCGCCAGATAGCCAATCTCCTCTTCCGGCACAATGGTATGAAAATACTCAGAAAGCACCGTAGACGCATGGGCCGCAACTGCATATGGGAAGCTGTAATTTGCTTTAATTTCCTGTAAAATAGGATTGTCCATCCTAAGCCCGTACTGAAGGCGGATCCGCAAAGATACCATATGCTGCCTTAACATGGTATTCAAGTCAAAATCGGAACTCAGATCCACGGAAAATGCTTCCTGCACCCGTTCCAGCATACGGTTGACCAGCTGGTTAATCTCCATATCGATGACCAGATTGCTTTTATCGCCTTCCAGCACTCTCTTTTTTCCCGAAAGCTGGATGGCAATGTATTTTACCTCCGGAATCGGAATGGTAATATTTAGAGAATTTTGTAAGCCTTCTGCACACAGACGGGCGGCGCGAATATCGCTTTCCTGCAAAAATCCGCTGTCTGTAATTTCTTCCATCCGGATAAAAAAACCTTGTTCCTGCCGGTATATGGCAATCTGAATCTGGAGCACAATATTGGGAATATCCATTTCATAAATGGTATACCCGCACTGCTTGACGCTGTCTAAAATCACACTGCGAACCAGCTCAGAGCTTTTCAGATTTTTCTGAATCTCCTGAATCCACTGATCTCTGAATTCATAAAAGACCGCGCACAGACAAATCCGCCTGGCGAACTCATTTCCGCACATCCGTAGTCCATAGTAAGGTTTGCGTTCCAATTCCAGATGGTAACGGTTCAAATACTGTTCAACCGTTTTTAAATCCAGGGATAAGGTCTTTCTGGATATGCACATCCTTTCACAGAGTTCTTCCGCCTTAATATAAGCAGAAGAACTGAAAAAAAGAGCAATAATATATTCTACTCTCTGTCTTCCTGTCTGTGGATAAACCGGAGAAGTCTTTCCCTTCATAAACGCCTGGTAGGTATCTCTTTCCTTTACCTGAATCCGGAGTCCTAAGTTTCTCCGGCGCTCAATACCAGCTCCATTCTGCTCCAGCAGTTCTTTAAGCTGACTGACCTGCATCCGGACCGTTCTCTCACTAATCTGCAGTTTCTTTGCAATTGATTCAACATCTAAATAGGTTTCTTCTGACAGAACCGACAGCAAGGTATCCAGCCTTCCGTCCATCTGCATACCGCACTCCTCCATCTCTATGATTCAATGGAAACTCTCATGCGAACTGGCAGACATATTCTCTATATGTTTCAGTATAGTCTCAACGAAAGCTTACTTCAACCCTACTTTCTTCCAATAGTTTTTGGCAAAAACTACACCGAAGTTGCCGCCGCTTCTCCATCATTTTGATTATACCATTCTTATCTGGAAGTGGCAAGCAAGCGAGCCGCGTACTATTTTGTTCCATTTTGTTTTATGTAACCGGCCAGCTCTTCTGCCAGTTTTTTGTCTGCTTTAAAATAAACCGCCTGCCCGTCCTGCTTCATTAATCGTCCATTTCCATTATCCAGAAACAGGAAATTGTCGCTGCCATTCTTATACAGCAAGGTAATGCTGACGGTTAGCAAATCCCCGTTCCCATTCTCTGAACCGAGAGAACCTGCAGCCTTTGGAAGCAGGTTTTTGTACGATCGGGAATAGGAGCTGCTTTTTAACAGCTCCATCATGTCCTGTATCTCTTCCCATTCCTTCGTCTGAAGCCGATAAGTATCTATTATCGGTGTCCCTTCCCTCACTCCAGATTCCATTGCCAGGCAGTCGATCCCTTCTGTATTGGTTTCATTTACACCGAGCACAGCAATGGGGCGCGGCCAGGAATACCAGATACAGAACAGCAAAAGCAGCAGCGCTATGACACCTGCAGCTATACAGAGTACAAAGCTTTTTTTCTTTCTGTTCAAATTATCCCTCCCAGCTCATCATTCCCTCTTTTTTCTCCCGAATACCATAAACAGAAACGGAGCCAGATAGGAAAGCCACAGGATAAAAGGAAGCGATATTTCCCATTTTTCCTTTATATACACAAACAGTTCAACGAAAAATCCCGTCCAGTTCAACGGGGTAAACAGATATAAAAATACGATTGCAGCAGGCCCTGTTGTGCTGCCGGTAAGTCGTTGGATCGCTGAAAGCAGCAGACCATAAATGGCAACAACGGCTGCAGAAGCAAAAATCTCTTTCTGCGATAAATTCCGCAGCAGCAGGAAACCTCCCAGTAACAAGACTGCCAGAAGAAGTCCTCCGCTTGCCCAAAGGGTAGCAATCCGGTTCAGTTCTCCCGATTCACTTATACCAAACCGCATCAGAATTTTGATGTAAACCGGATCATAGCAAAGACCGCCCAGAATCGAAATCAACGGGATCCTCCAAATATTGTTTCCATACTTTTTTACAATTTCCATAGGCGCCTCCTATTGTTTTGATTTTTTGCCAAAGGGAACCGGAAGTAAATTGCCAAGAAATGCAATCACTCCATATAAAACAGAATAAACCCACGCGCTTTCGTTATAGAACAGGAAAATAGACGGGACAAACAGAACTACCGCAGCAATCCCATACCAGTAACAGAATCCATTTTTCATGCCGTATATAACCGATGTAATCAGGCAGACTGCCGGCATAACCAAAAGCATCAGAACCATGGCGCTTCCGGTATCCACGATCAACGCCGGAAGGAGATAAAAATCCAGAACCAGGGCCGCATAAAAAGGCCAGTTGCTTTTCTTCAATCTTTTTTTCTCCATCGGCAGCACCCCCTTATCTTCGCTCATAAACCAAATCCGTCATGCCGTTATAAGACCTTGTATACCGCAATTTCAGTAAAATCTCTCCCTCTCTGGGCTCAAACAGGCGGATACCTGACCCCAGCAGGGTCGGAATAACCGTAATATAATAGTAATCAATACAGTTTTCTTTGATTAACTGGGAAATCAGGTTTGCGCCGCCGCAAATCCAAATCCCTTTTCCCTTTTCTTTCTTTAAGCTCCGGATCAGCTCTGCCGGATTGCTGTCCGTAAAGCGAATCTTTTCCGAAGATGCCAGATTTTTGTGCGTTACTACATAGGTTGTCAAATCGTCGTAAATCCACTGTTTTGGCGAAAGCTCTTCCACAATCTGATGATAGGTATTCCATCCCATTAAAACGGTGTCCATCTCTTTTATAAACTCTAAGTAGGAATCGATTTGTTCTTCATCCTTTCCCTGTCCCTGCAGCCAGTCCACTCCCCCCTTGCTGTCTGCAATATAACCATCCAGGCTCATAGCGATAAATAAGCTTACCGTTCTCATTCTCTTCTCACTGCCCCCTGCCTTATGATTGTCACTGTCTGCTAAGTATCACAAGCCCATCTTCTCTTTTTACTGAAAATACTGCGTTTTCTTCATAATCAACCCTGTCAAAAAAGCCGACTGCATATCCAAGACTGCTGGGATGTCCGCACACGCTTGCTGTTACCTTATGACCCTTTACAAACAGAAGCTGCACCATCCCCTCACTTACCGTTTCCCGTATGGAACTGCTGTCAAAACCAATGATTTCTGCTATCTTTTCTCTGGTGGCATATGGTTCGAATGTATAGACCGTATCCCATTGAAACGGAACGATTTCGTTGAGCGTTATCGCATCTGTATCTTCGCTGATAGAAGTAATTGCAGATTTTAGCTGATGGTTATGAACAAATACAACCGGATTTCCTATTATGATGTACCCCAACAGCAGGATACCGGCAAAAAGCCCTATCCATATCCGTACTCGTTTTTTCAAAATAGTTTGTACTCCTCCTCAATCTGAATATAATCTACCTGATACTTCCGGCACTGTTCCATCACAAAAGCATTGTCCCTCAGCACATTGTCCATCGTACAGTCCCCATCATCCAGCCGGTTTTCGATTACATTGGCATATTTTTTAATGTCATCAAAGTGATTCCGGATATAGTGTTCGGTCATTACCAGACAGATGTATGTTATCTGCTCCAAATACTCTTTTTCAAAATAGTTCTTCCAGGCAAAGGGGATATAGCAGCCTTCTACAATGAGATTCTGTTGGTTCTCGATCGCCGTTTTTATCATTTCACAAACAATGGGCCATAAATATCTGGTCAATTCCCCATCATCACTCATCGGGGTCAGGGTCGTGTTTTTGCTGCGGATTAACCCCATCTTCAAATGATCGATAGACAAATAGGGATAATGATATTGTTCAAGAAGCCGCTGGGCAAGAGCGGTTTTTCCTGTATGAGACGCCCCTGTTATCAATACAATCATCTCTCGGCCTCCTCTCCTTATCCGTTTTGCCTTTTCTATAGGTACATTTTACCATGGAGCCAGGCGAAATACACCTTAAATTTTTATGACAATTCGTAATCTTCCTGACTGTACAGTAACGGTATGGTTTATGATATAAAACGCAAGGAAACATAAGAAAAGGAACTTTTATTTATGATGTAGATTTTAGAAATTGCCCTCATTGCGGGAATGAAAACACTTATCTATGAATATATATTCTTGTCATATCAGGTTCGCCATCTCCTTGAACCATACACAAAAATTCCCAGCCATATCTTTCATAAAAACTTGTATGGTCTGTAATCAAATAGATAGGATTAATTCCTTTGGACTTCATATCTTTCACAACAATATTAAGTAATTGTCCTGCAATTCCTTGACAGCGGTACTCTGGTTCCGTATATAATGCACATACATTTGGCGCAAGATCTTTCCTGTCATGAAAATCATTTTCGATTACTCCAAGACCTCCTATGATCCGTTCTTTATCTAAGCAAAGATACCAACCATATTCTGTTTCATGATTAAGATAGGCTTCCATACATTCAAGATACGCTTCTCGCGGCACTTCTCATTTATCATGAAACCATGTGGCTGCTTTTTCTTTTAATTCCGGTTTTTGTCTTAAAGTAACATAGATATATTCATTCATATTCTTGTCTCCTCAAATTAGAAGTATACATTCTTGCCCTGCAGACAAGAAGCATCCCTCGCTTTGCTCGGTCAATTCCGAGTTTCCAATCCCTCAAACTGGATTTTTACTTCTCCAATAATTTCAAAAAACGCTTATCATTCATCTGTTCATTCGTAATATAGCTTCCATTTAAAAATAATGCGTATGTTGTGATTGGTGTCGGAGCGTTTTGTGATTCCTCTTTACTCTGCAAATGAATTGCTTTAAATGGTATTGCTTTTTCTTTTGCAATCCCCTCAATTACAGGAA
>UQMJ01000039.1 GCA_900542035.1 uncultured Clostridium sp. | reverse complement strand
TATTTTCTCCATCGCCTCGGCATTGGAAGAAGGATACAGCATTGAACGCCAAAAACAACAATATAACTATACGTATTCTACAACATCAATCCATTTCATCAGGAAATCTTTTTCTTTTGCCTTTTTCTTGGTAAGCTGGGCAGCAGCTACGATAGGCAGCCAGCGGTTTACATACTGGCGGGCAGTGTCGCTCTTCTTGCAGAACAGGTTGATGTACATATCTGCCAGCTTCTGGTCTTCCAGTGCAAACAACAGATACGTCATGGCAGCGTCGGCGCTGGCATTGCCCTGTGCGGCGTGAGCCCAGTCGATGACAGCCCAGTTGCCCTTTTTATCAACAATGATATTGGTAGGGTTGAAATCGCCGTGGCACAGCTTGGTATGTCTTGGCATACCGTCTAAACGGGTGCTCAGCTCATAACGGGTGGTGGCGTCCAGATCCTTTAAGCTGTTAATCTGGTTCTGAAGTTTTGCTTTTAATTTCTTAAGGCCAGGGCACTTTTTGGAGTGGATTTCCAACTGAAGGTCTACAAACTGCTCCATGTACTCTTCCAACTTATCTGGATTCTCTTTCATCAGGGAATCCAAGGTTACGCCCTCGACTTTTTCGCGTACCAGGGCCCAGCCGTCTGGAGTTTCGGAAACCTCAAGGATTTCCGGAATATACAGGCCGGTTTCTTCTACGTTGGCTTCATTTAAAGCCTCATTAAACACATCTGCTTTTGAGTAGCGTTTCTTATCGAAAACTTTGATTACTTTATCTTTATTGGCGTACAAAGTTTTATAAGGACGTGTAAAGATAATATCTTTCTCATTCAGCTTCATAGCAATACCCTCCTTTTATATCATATATTAGTTTGCTTTTTCCTCGCCATAGTAAGCGCGCAGATACATTTCTTTGATTTCGCTCATTAATGGGTATCTTGGGTTTGCGCCGGTGCACTGGTCGTCAAATGCATTCTCAACCATTTCATCCAGGGTAGCTAAGAAGTCTTCCTCTTTAATGCCATAGTCGCGGATGGTCTTCTTGATGCCCACTCTTGCCTTTAACTCTTCAATCTTGTCAATGAATTTATTTAAAGTATCCTGATCGTCTTTGCCGAATACGCCGCAGAAGTTTGCACATTCTACATAACGGGACAGGGTATGAGGATACTGATACTGGGAGAAAGTTCCCATCTTAGGCGGAACTTCTACTGCGTTAAACCGCATAACTTCGGTAATCAACAGAGCGTTTGCAACGCCATGAGGCAGGTGATGGTAAGCGCCCAGTTTGTGAGCCATGGAGTGGCATACGCCTAAAAATGCGTTTGCAAATGCCATACCAGCCATACAGGAAGCGTCAGCCATCTTTTCGCGGGCATATGGATCCTTTGCTCCATTTTCGTAAGCGCTTGGCAGGTAGGTAAAGATGTTCTTCATTGCCTTTAAGGCCAGACCATCGGTATAATCAGTAGCCATGATAGAAGCGTATGCCTCTAATGCATGGGTTAAAGCGTCAATACCGGAAGCGCTGGTTAAGCCCTTAGGCTGATTCATCATATTATCAGCGTCAATGATTGCCATATTCGGCAGCAGTTCATAGTCAGCCAGAGGATATTTGGTGCCAGTGCGGTCATCCGTAATAACGGCGAACGGAGTAACCTCGGAACCAGTACCGGAAGAGGTCGGGATTGCTACAAAGTAAGCCTTTTCGCCCATCTTCGGGAAGGTGTAAACCCTCTTTCTGATGTCCATGAAGCGCATTGCCATATCAAGGAAGTCTACTTCCGGATGCTCATACATTACCCACATAATCTTACCAGCATCCATTGCAGAACCGCCGCCTAAAGCGATAATGCAGTCCGGTTCAAATGCGCGCATTGCAGCGGCGCCGGCAGTAGCGGAAGTTAAGTTGGGGTCTGGAGCAACTTCGTAGAAGCAGGTGTGCTGGATACCCATCTGGTCTAATTTTTCTTCGATTGGTTTTACATAGCCATTTTTATATAAGAAGCTGTCAGTAACAATGAAGGCTTTCTTTTTGCCCATAACAGTTCCAAGTTCATCTAAGGCAACCGGCATACAGCCCTTCTTAAAGTAAACTTTTTGAGGTGCGCGGAACCACAGCATATTCTCTCTCCTTTCGGCAACGGTCTTGATGTTTAATAAATGTTTTACGCCAACGTTTTCGGAAACAGAGTTGCCGCCCCAGGAACCGCAGCCTAATGTTAAGGATGGAGCCATCTTAAAGTTGTATAAGTCGCCGATACCACCATGAGAAGAAGGAGTATTGATTACGATACGGCAGGTCTTCATCGCCTCAGCGTGTTTCATAATCTTCTCAGTCTGGGATGGATGGATGTAAAGGGAAGAAGTATGGCCGTAGCCGCCGTCTGCTACCAGACGTTCTGCCTTCGCTAAAGCGTCGTCGAAATCTTTTGCCTTGTACATAGCCAGTACAGGAGACAATTTTTCGTGAGCAAATTCTTCAGAAATATCAACGGATTCTACTTCGCCGATTAAAATTTTGGTGCTTTCCGGAACGTTGACACCAGCTAAAGCGGCGATTGTGTGGGCAGACTGGCCAACAATCTTTGCATTTAAGGAACCGTTGATTAAAATGGTCTTTCTTACTTTTTCGATTTCATCCGGCTTTAAGAAATAGCATCCTCTGTATGCAAATTCTTTCTTTACGGCATCGTACAGCGGTTCCAGTACGGTAACAGACTGCTCGGATGCACAAATCATACCGTTATCAAAGGTCTTGGAATGGATGATGGAGTTGACAGCCAGCTTTACATCAGCGGTTTCGTCAATGATAACCGGAGTGTTGCCTGCGCCTACGCCTAATGCCGGTTTTCCGGAAGAGTAAGCTGCATGAACCATGCCAGGACCGCCGGTTGCCAGAATGATGTCTGCATCCTTCATAACTTCATTGGTCAGTTCCAGGCTTGGAACGTCGATCCAGCCGATGATGCCTTCTGGAGCGCCAGCCTTTACTGCTGCCTCAAGGACGATTTTTGCCGCCTCAATGGTACAGTTCTTTGCACGTGGATGCGGGCTGATGATGATAGCATTTCTGGTTTTTAATGCAATCAGGGTTTTGAAGATAGCAGTAGAAGTCGGGTTGGTAGTAGGGATAACTGCAGCAATAATACCGATAGGCTCTGCAATTTTCTTAATGCCGAATGCAGGATCCTCTTCAATTACCCCGCAGGTCTTGGTGTTTTTATATGCATTGTAAATGTACTCGGCAGCGTAGTGGTTTTTGATAACCTTATCTTCTACAACGCCCATGCCGGTTTCAGCAACCGCCATCTTAGCTAACGGAATACGTGCCTGGTTTGCAGCGATTGCTGCAGCGTAAAAGATTTTATCTACCTGTTCCTGGGTAAAGGTAGCAAACTGAGCCTGCGCTTCGCGCATTGCTTTCAGTTTTGCAGTTAATGCTTCAACATTGTCAATGATTTCGGATGCCTTCGTCTTTGCCATCTTTGAATCCTCCTAATTATTTTAGCATAAATTGATGATTGGTTACATAGTTGTTTTTGTCTTTCTGGCGTCATTATACTGCTGAAAAAAATGATTGTCAATGAATTAACGATAAAATTTTAACGAAGTAGTAGGTTTCTATGTTTTTACCAAAAAGACAGGAAGAAAAGGCAGAGAAAATGAAAAAATATACAAGAGTGGAAATGCGATTGGATAAAATGCAGTACAATAGGAGCGAATAAACGTTAAAAATATAACAATTTTAAAGCGGGGTAGCGGCAGGATTGGTTTTTGAAGCTCTTCTTCGATGTTTGCTTTTTTAGGCTTCTATGCTAAAATGGGAATTATAAAAATTTAGCAAGAATAATAAGAATATTTTAAAGCGGATAATAAGTATGAGGGTTGGATAGGGGGGATATGATATGTTTTGAATATATTTTGCTGGAATTTAGAGATTTAATTGACTGGATTTATGCACCAGAGGACGAGTTCCTGAAAAAGAGAATGGGTGCAATATCAGCACGAGAAAAACTAATACACGCTATTAAATCAGAAAATTTGAATTACAAAGAGATTAAAGAAATTGTAGAATATGATAAACATATTTACGAACATAATATAGAACAACTGGCAGCAAAACTTTTATTTGATTTGACAAGAAATACGGGATTTGAAGTTTCAAAGAGTCAGATTGGAGAGTGCTGGATTAAATCCTGCTGTGAATGGGAAGAGCGAATGGATAACGATATTTGCGGATTAGATCATCATAGACTTTCGATATATGATAAAATGAAATGTATTTATGAAAGAACTTCTTTAAAAGAACAGTTTCTTGCAGCAGGATTGGAGGCGATATAATGATAACGATTTTTAAAGACAAAAGGGACATTCCTGGGGATATGGAGTATATAGAATTAAATGATTTGTTTTTTAATCAAAATACGGCATCTCGGATTGATAAACGGGCAGAGAGGATTATTAAGACAATAGATGACGCAAAGCTGCTTGGAAAGTATAAAATTTCGTCGAGATTTAATGAGGTGGCGTTGGATATTGACAAGCTTTCGGCAGGATGTAAGACTGTATTAAATGTCCTTTATTACCCAGATAAGGTCTTTTGTTTAAAAGAATGCGGACAGAATGCTTTAGAAGTATTGTACGCTTTAGAAAAAGGCTATGTGTATAGTGAATATGCATTAATTCCTTTTGACATGGATTCTGTAATTGTCCATACAAAAGATAGTAAACGAATCATTAGTGATTATGAAGAACTGAAGGAGTGGTGGAGTGATGAAGAGTAAGCCGATTGTTATGGATCATTTTTCAACAGTACATTCCTCTTTTTTGGTAAATTTTACATTTAAAAATAACATAACTATTTTGTTGGGGGATTCGGGTACAGGGAAAACAGCTTCATTTTCATTTATTAGAGAATGTATGGCAATAAATCCCAAGATTCTTTGTTTGAATTACCTTGATTACCAGAAAAATATCAAGAACATTATAAGCCAGTCAGAGGGCAAACTGATTGTGATTGATAATGCGGATATTCTGTTGGATGATGAGACACGAAAGTACATTTCACTTGATGATAAAAATCAATATCTGATTATTGGAAGAAATCCTAAAAATCTGTTTGCAACAAAGGAAAATTTGTTTGAACTTATGAGCAGGAAAATAGGAGAACAGACAGAGTTTACATTAAAAGAATATTTATAAGTATTAAAGGAGGCTCCCATGAGTTTTTACAGCATCTATTTTAGTCCTACCGGCGGAACCAAAAAGGCGGCCGATCGGGTCTGTCAGACACTTTTTCAAGGACAGGAGATCGTACAGATTGATTTGTCACAGCCGGAAGAAGACTTTTCCAAATATCAGTTTGAGGAAGAGGACGTCTGCGTTGTGGCAATGCCCTCTTTTGGCGGCAGGGTGCCGGCCATTGCATCCCAGCGTCTGGGTCAGATGACAGCGAAAAAGGCAAAAGCTGTTTTAATGGCAGTATATGGTAATCGGGAGTTTGAAGACACTCTGGCAGAGATGGAAGATGTGCTGTCAGAAGCAGGATTTGAGTGTGCGGCGGCAGTCAGCGCCATTGCAGAACACTCCATTGTGGGCCAGTACGGGGCCGGACGGCCAGACGAGAAAGACCAGGCGCAACTGGCAGAGTTTGGAGAAACAATCAAAGCGCATTTAGCTGCAGAGAAGAGTAGAAAGCAGGAACTGACCGGACAGGAACACACAGACTGGATTCCAGGCAACCGGCCATATAAAAAACTTGGCGTAGTGCCTATGAAGCCTCAGACAGACGATGATTGTCTGAAATGCGGAACCTGTGCAGCAAAATGTCCGGTTCAGGCCATTCCTGTGGAACGCCCCTGGGAAACGGATGAGGAAAAATGTATTTCCTGTATGAGATGTGTAAAAATCTGTCCAGCCCATGCCAGAAAGCTGGATCCAGAGAAACTGGCTGGACTGGCAGAACGACTGAAAAATGTGTGCGCCGGACGGAAAGAAAATCAACTTTATCTAAGATAAGTGTTATATAGCATTTAAGAGAACTGCTTCATCAGACGGAGTACATAAACAAATGTATAAACAGCCATGATTCCGGACACGGCAGGGGCGACCATACCGATGATTCCCAGTTCATTTGGCGCATAATGGCAGGCAGCATAGATGAGCGGCATCCGCAGCGCCAGGGCGCCGAAGCAGCAGCTTACCATAGTAAACATGGTTTTGGAACGGCCATTTAAGTAACCATTTAAAGTGAATACAAATAGTACGCATAAATAGTCAAAGCTGCAGGTCTTAAAAAATGGGATTCCAGCAGCAATGATGGCAGGGTCGTTGGAGAAGATGCCAATCATGGAAGCTGGGTTAATCTGCGCCCACAGGAAAAAGGCAGCAGAGAATGGCAGGGCGAAAAAAATCGCTACAGCTAAGGCCTGATTCATTCGTTTGTACTTCCCAGCGCCGTAATTCTGGGCGACAACAGCGGTCAGGGCGCTGGCTGCAGAGGTGGCAGGAAGCATGGCAAAGACGTCGTATTTGCTGGCGATTCCTACTGCGGCGGCAGCGCTTACTCCCAGACGGTTGGTAACCGAAGTCAGGTATAAAAAGGAGAGACGGACCATACATTCCTGAAGGGAGATAGGAATGCCGACATAGGCCAGTTCCAGGGCTTTTGGCTTGGAAATTTTAAAATTAGACAGCCGGAACTGGAAGATAAAATTACGTCGGTTTAAATAAAACATGGCCAGAAACATACTGATTCCCTGGGAAGCAATGGTTGCCAGAGCAGTGCCGGAGACGCCCATATCCAGGTATTTTACCAGGACAATATCTCCTGCCAGATTGAGACAGCCGGAAATTGCGACAAAAAGCAGAGGGCTTTTAGAGTCTCCGTATCCCCGCAAAGTAGCGCTGATGGCATTGTATCCGCAGATAAAAAGAACGCCGCAGGCACAGACAGAAACATACTCCTTTGCCTGTGAAAAGGATGCAGCAGGAGTCTTTAAAGCGGTTAAAACCGGAGAAACAAAGGCCAAAAGCAGGAAGGTCAAAAGAATGCCTGCAATGCCAAAGATAGTCAGATTGGTGGCAATGGTATCTTTTATGTCGTCGGGACGGTTCATCCCTGCGTATTTTCCGACTAAGACAGTACCGCCAAGAGTCAGGCCGGAGATCATACTGGTAATAATCTGGGTTACCTGGGTTCCGGTAGAGACAGCCGCCACGCTTTCCGGCGGGCAGTACCAGCCGATTACCATCAAATCAACGGCGCCGTACAGCGCCTGAATGAGGTTGGCCAGTAAAAAAGGAATTGAAAACAAAATGACATTTTTTACAATATTTCCCTGGGTCAGAGACTGATTGGTTTCCATAAAACATTACCTCTGTTAAAATAAATTCCTTTCTTTATTATAATGGATGCTGTTTTTTATGTATAGACAATAATCGCAGAAAAGCGAAGAAAGAGAGAAGAGTATCATGACAAATCCAGTATTAGAATGTATGAAAAACAGGGTGTCTTTGCGCACCTATGACGACAAGCCGGTAACGGAGGAAGAGCTGCAGGCGATTCTGGAAGCGGCAATGCGGGCGCCTACTGCAGGCAATCAGATGCTGTATTCCATTATTGTAATCCGCAGCCAGGAGACAAAAGAAAAACTGAGTAAAAGCTGCGACAACCAGCCGTTTATCGCCAAGGCGCCGGTGGTGCTGCTGTTTGTGGCCGATCAAAGCAAGTGGTTTGACTTTTATAAAAAGAACGGGGTAAAAGAATTCTGCGAAGAGAAGAAAGACAAAGGATTTTGTTTTGAGGCCCCGCAGGAGTCCGATTTGATTTTGGCCTGTGAAGATACCATGGCTGCTGCACAAAATGCGGTAATAGCTGCAGAATCATTGGGGATAGGTTCCTGTTATATCGGAGATATTGTGGAAAACTATGAATATCACCAGGAGTTATTGAATCTTCCCGACTATGTATTCCCGCTGGCAATGCTGTGCTTGGGCCATTATAAGCCGGATCATAAGAGAGTGTTCCGGAAGCGGTTTGATCCCAAATTTGTGGTATTTGAAGAAACATACCGCCGGCTTAGCGAAGCAGAATATGAAGAAATGTTTGCAGATGAATGCAAACTGTACCGTCCGGATAATCCATATGGAGCTCATAATTACGCCCAGATGTTTTACGCCAGAAAGACGGGAGCTGCATTCAGTAAAGAGATGGCCCGTTCTGTCCGCGTAGCGTTAAAAGACTGGGACGGAAGGAAACTGTAAGGGGAAATCTCCGCATGGCTGAACTTTTCCGATAAATTTCTTAAAAAACCTTGCAAATATTAGGATTTTCGGGTATAACAGAGTTTGATAAAGAATTAATAGAGAGGGGCCGGAAAGACCCCTCTTTTCATGGAGAAAAGAGCGCATTGCGCTGAGACGTTATTTCAGAAAGGGTATCAGAATGATTAGTACAAGCAACATTACCTTACGCCTGGGGAAAAAAGCATTATTTGAAGATGTAAACATCAAGTTTACCGAAGGCAACTGCTATGGTGTAATCGGCGCAAACGGCGCTGGAAAATCTACGTTCTTAAAGATTTTATCCGGCCAGCTGGAACCTACCAGCGGCGAGGTGATTATTACTCAGGGCCAGCGTCTGTCCTTTTTGCAGCAGGATCATTTTAAGTACGACGAGTATCAGGTGTTAGATGCTGTTATCATGGGAAATGCCAGATTATACGAGATTATGAAGGAAAAGGAAGCCATCTACATGAAGGAAGACTTTACCGACGAAGACGGCATCAAGGCAGCAGAGTTAGAGGGCGAATTTGCTTCCATGAACGGCTGGGAAGCAGAGTCTGACGCAGCCAACCTGTTAAATGGACTTGGCATTGAACCGGAATTTCATTACAGCCTGTTAAAAGACTTAACCGGCGCACAGAAGGTAAAAGTCTTGCTGGCTCAGGCGCTGTTTGGCAATCCGGACATCCTGCTTTTGGACGAGCCGACCAACCACCTGGATTTAGACGCCATTGCATGGCTGGAAGAATTCTTAATTAATTTTGAAAATACGGTTATCGTGGTTTCCCATGACCGTTACTTCTTAAATAAGGTCTGCACCATGATTGCAGACATTGACTACAGCAAAATTCAGCTTTACGCCGGAAACTATGACTTCTGGTATGAGTCCAGCCAGTTAATGATTCGTCAGATGAAGGAAGCAAACCGCAAGAAGGAAGAAAAGATCAAAGAACTTCAGGAATTTATTCAGCGTTTCTCTGCAAATGCTTCCAAATCCAAGCAGGCGACTTCCAGAAAACGCGCTCTGGAGAAGATTGAACTGGATGATATTAAGCCGTCCAGCCGGAAATATCCGTACATTGATTTCCGTCCGGCCAGAGAAATTGGAAACGAAGTCCTGACGGTAGAAAATTTAAGCAAGACCATCGACGGCGTAAAGGTTCTGGACAATATTTCCTTTATCTTAAACCGTGAAGATAAGGTAGCGTTAGTAGGACCAAACGAGCACGCAAAGACCGTATTATTCCAGATTTTAGCAGGCGAAATGGAGCCGGATGAAGGAAGCTACAAATGGGGGCTTACCACTACCCAGTCCTACTTCCCTAAGGATAACAGCGCAGAGTTTGACAGTGACGATACCATTGTAGACTGGCTGACCCAGTATTCTCCGGAAAAGGATGTTACCTATGTCCGCGGATTCTTAGGACGTATGTTATTTGCCGGCGAAGACGGAGTAAAGAAAGTAAAGGTATTGTCCGGCGGCGAGAAGGTTCGCTGTATGCTGTCCAAGTTGATGATTTCCGGTGCAAACGTACTGATGTTAGACGAACCCACCGACCACCTGGATATGGAGTCCATTACAGCCTTAAATAACGGAATGATCAAGTTCCCAGGCGTAATGATTTTCTCATCCCGTGACCATCAGATTGTACAGACCACTGCAAACCGTATTATGGAAATCATTAACGGCCAGTTAGTAGATAAGATTACGACCTATGACGAATACTTAGAGAGCGATGAAATGGCTCGTAAGAGACAGGTATTTACTGTAGGGGAAAACAACGAAGAAGAAGACTAAACAGCAGAAATCTGCCCAAAAGCGGTATACAAAGGGGAAATGCCTCCTGGTATGCCGCTTTTTTGACTCTTTCTTCTTCCAATCTTTGAGAGAAAATGCTATACTTAAACTGATTATAATTAAAGGAGAAATTTTGTGAAAAAGTTAATTTCCTGGAATGTAAACGGCCTTCGAGCCTGTGTAGGCAAAGGCTTTCTAGACTATTTTAAAGAAGTGGATGCAGACGTATTCTGCATTCAGGAGAGTAAACTGCAGGAAGGGCAGATTGACCTGGAACTGCCTGGATATTACCAATACTGGAACTATGCAGAAAAGAAAGGGTATTCCGGTACAGCTATGTTTACCAAAGAAGAGCCCGTTTCTGTGTCTTATGGACTGGGCATAGAAGAACACGACCATGAAGGACGGGTCATTACCGCAGAGTTTCCGGAGTATTATGTGGTTACCTGTTATACGCCTAATTCAAAGGACGGGCTGGCAAGACTTCCTTACCGTATGACCTGGGAAGATGCATTCTTAGCTTATTTAAAGAAGCTGGAGGAAACGAAGCCAGTGATTTTCTGTGGGGATCTGAATGTGGCTCACAAAGAAATTGATTTGAAAAATCCAAAAATCAACCGGAAAAATGCCGGTTTTACAGATGAAGAAAGAGGAAAATTTACCGACCTGCTGGCAGCTGGATTCATTGATACGTTCCGGTATTTCTATCCGGAACAGGAGGGGATTTATTCCTGGTGGTCGTATCGCTTTTCTGCCAGAGCCAAGAACGCAGGGTGGCGGATCGACTATTTCTGCGTTTCAAAAGCATTAGAGGACAGGCTGGAAAGCGCCTCCATTCATACAGAAATTATGGGATCTGATCATTGTCCGGTAGAGCTGGTGATTCGATGAATTTAGTAACAATAGAGCATTTAAGCAAATCCTATACAGAACGCCTTTTATTTGACGATACTGCCTTTTCCATCAATGAAGGGGAAAAGGTGGGATTAATCGGCATTAATGGAACCGGTAAATCCACCTTGTTAAAAATCGTTGCTGGTCTGGAAGAACCAGACGAAGGAAAGGTAGTCAGAGGCCGGAGCCTGGATATCCGCTACTTGCCTCAGAATCCGGAATTTGATCCGAAAGATACGGTATTACAGGCAATTTTAAAGGACAACGAAGGCCATGAGCACGTCTGGGATATTGAAAGCCAGGCAAAGTCCATGTTAAACAAACTGGGGATTACAGACCATGAAGCATTCATAGAGACGCTGTCCGGCGGCCAGAAAAAGAGAGTAGCCCTGGCCAGCGTATTGTTGTCGACTGCTGAGCTTCTGATCTTAGACGAGCCGACCAACCATTTAGACAGCGATATGGCTGACTGGCTGGAAGAATACTTAAAAAAATTTAAGGGCGCCCTGTTAATGATTACCCATGACCGGTATTTCTTAGACAGCGTGACCAACCGGATTGTAGAACTGGATAAAGGAAAGCTTTACAGCTATCAGACCAACTATGAAGGGTTTCTGAAATTAAAGGCAGAGCGTCTGGATATGGCTGCGGCCAGCGAGAGAAAGCGCCAGTCCATTTTACGGGTAGAGTTAGAATGGATGCAGCGTGGGGCAAGAGCCCGTTCCACCAAGCAGAAAGCCCATATCCAGAGATATGAGGCGTTAAGAGATCAGAAAGCGCCGGAAATAGACGGAAAAGTAGAGATGGAGTCTGCGTCCAGCCGTTTGGGGCGGACAACGGTGGAGCTTGAAAATCTGTCCAAATCCTATGGGGATAAGGTGCTGCTCAGGGACTTTACCTATATCTTTTTAAAGAATGACAGAATCGGGATTATCGGACCAAACGGGGCAGGAAAATCTACGCTGATGAAAATGATTGCCGGATGGGTACAGCCGGACAGCGGTTCTATTGAAATCGGCCAGACAGTCCGTATGGGATATTTTTCCCAGGAAAACGAGGATATGGACGAGTCCCTGAGGGTAATTGACTATATTAAAAATGTAGCAGAATATGTAAAGACCAAAGACGGAAGCATCAGCGCCAGCCAGATGCTGGAGCGTTTTTTGTTCCCGTCCCATATGCAGTATACCACGATCGGAAAGCTGTCCGGCGGTGAAAGACGGAGACTGTATCTGCTGCGGATTTTGATGGATGCGCCAAATGTGATTCTTTTAGACGAGCCTACCAATGATCTGGACATCCAGACGCTGACCATTTTAGAAGACTATCTGGACAGTTTTCAGGGAATCGTCATTACCGTATCCCATGACCGATATTTTCTGGACAGGGTTGTGCGCCGGATTTTTGCATTTGAAGGAGACGGAACAGTCCGTCAGTACGAAGGCGGATTTACGGATTACCAGGCCGCCCTGTATGAGCGGAAACTGACAGAAGAAGCCGGAGCCGGCGAAACAGGACAGAAAAAGAATTCCGGACAAAAATGCGGGGAGACAGGCAGCGAAGATGCAGCAAAACGGGAAGCAAAAGCAGAGGCGGAAGCTGCAAGACGCCAGGGAAGAAAATTAAAGTTTTCCTATAAAGAGCAGAAGGAATGGGATACCATTGACGAAGACATCGCTTCTTTAGAGAAAGCAGTCGCAGAGCTTGAAAAGGAGATGGAGGCGGCTGCTGCCAATTACAGCCGGCTCCAGGAGCTGCTGGCAGAGAAGGAAGCAAAAGAAGCGGAATTAGAAGAAAAAATGGATCGGTGGATGTATTTAAGCGAGCTGGCAGAAAAAATTGCAGCGCAATAGCCCACAGAAGAATAAATATGGGAGATGAAGCAGAAATGGAAAAATTCAAAATAATAAAAGAGGACCGTCGTGTTTACCCAATGGGAGTAACTGTTATCGACGGCGGAGCGCATTTTTCTGTTGTCTCCAGAAGCGGGAACTGTACATTGCTGCTGTTTTTGGATGGCAGGAAGAAGCCATGCGGACGGCTGGAATTTCCAGATTCCGACAGAATCGGCGACGTGTGGAACATGACGGTAGAAGGGGATTTTACGGGAATCGAATATTGCTATGAGGCAGACGGCAAAATCCTGGAGGATATTTACGGAAAAGATATTCGGGGAAGAGAAGTCTGGGGAAGTTTTTCGCAGGTAAAAAACATTTTGAAATCCAGGGTTCTGATAGACAGCTATGACTGGGAGGGGGACAAACCCTTAGAATATCCCTATGAAGACTGCATTGTCTACCGGATTCATCCCAGGGGATTTACCAGACACACCTCTTCCAAGACAGAGCATCGGGGCTGTTTAGCCGGAATTGCAGAAAAGATCCCGTATCTGAAAGAATTGGGCGTGACGACGATTGAGCTGATGCCTTCCACAGAATTTCAGGAAGTGATGATGCCGGAAGGCGCGATGCGCAATCCTTACGAAAAAGACGAGCCTACAGGAAAGCTGAATTATTGGGGGTTTGTGGCAGGAGAACGGATGTCCCCCAAGGCGTCCTACTGTTCGGGGAAAGAAAAAAATCCGGTAAAAGAGATGAAGGATTTGGTAAAAGCTCTTCACAAGGCGGGGCTGGAACTGGTCATGGATCTGTTCTTTTCCGGTCTGGAAGAACCGGCTTATGCGCTGGATGTGGTTCGTTACTGGGCAAGAGAGTATCATGTAGATGGATTCCACCTGATTGGGTATGCGCCAAACGATCTTCTGGCCAGGGATCCGTATTTAAGCAGGGTAAAGCTTTGGGCAGATCACTGGGATAACCTGCCTGGGCCAGGCAAAAGAAAACATCTGGCAGAATATAACGACGGATTTGAGATTGATATGCGCCGCTTGTTAAAGGGAGACGAAGATCAGATCAATAATCTGGTATTCCGCAGCAAGCGCAATCCGAAAGAAGCAGGCGTGATTAATTACATGGCGAATGTCAACGGGTTTACGCTGATGGATATGGTAACCTATGACCGGAAGCACAACGAGGCGAATGGAGAGAACAATCTGGACGGAGCGGACTATAATTACACCTGGAACTGCGGTGTAGAAGGCCCGACCAGAAAGAAAAAGGTTGTAGAGATGCGCCGCAAACAGCTCCGGAACGCAATTTTGATCCTGCTTTTAAGCCAGGGAACGCCGTTGATTATGGCAGGAGATGAATTTGGCGACACCAAAGGGGGCAATAACAACTCCTACTGTCAGGATAACGAGACGTCCTGGCTGAACTGGAATCTGGCCAATACCAACCAGGATCTGTTGGAGTTTGTAAAATTTGCAATTGCCTTCCGCAAAAAACACAGGATCTTCCATATGGAGCAGGAACCGAGAATCATGGACTACTTAGGCTGTGGACAGCCGGATATTTCCTATCATGGAGTAAAAGCGTGGTGTCCGGAATTTGAAAATTTCCGGAGACAGCTTGGTATTATGTACTGTGGAAACTATGCAGAAAAGGAAGACGGAACTCCGGATGATTCCTTCTTTGTGACATACAATATGCACTGGGAGCCTCACGAATTTTCTCTTCCCAACCTTCCGAAAGGAAAGAAGTGGCACGTTGCCATTAATACGGATGAAGGAAGCCGAAACGGCATCTATCAGGAGGGCGAAGAACCGGTTCTGGAAAAGCAGAAACACTTTATGGTTCCCCCCAGGTCGATTGTAGTATTCATAGGAAAATAAGATTCATTTTAAATGGGCGGTCATCCTTCCGGTATGGCTGCCTGTTTTTGGAAATTTTGGAAAAACAGCATCAATTTTAAAATTACCGCTTGACAAACCGCAGGTTATCGCATATAATTAACTACGTTGTTGAGGAAGCCCAGATAGCTCAGTTGGTAGAGCAGAGGACTGAAAATCCTCGTGTCGCTGG
>UQMJ01000038.1 GCA_900542035.1 uncultured Clostridium sp. | reverse complement strand
TCTCGATAAACCTTATTCATATCCATGACAATAAACTGGACTTCTTTTTTATTCTGGAAGCCTTGAAAATACTGCTGGAGTGAGACCTGTGAACGGGAAGGAAGAATATGAATTTCTGTATTAGAAGAAGTAAAATCAGAGATAATTAACTCTTCCAATTCCAGGAGTTTTGCGGTAAAATTAGAAGTAGGCATAGAATTCAATCCTTTCTATATGTTTGGTGTGGTAACTATAATTATATAGGAAAAGAATCTCTATGCCTATTTCTTTTTTACTTTACCTCCAAGTAAAGTGTACAACCGAGAAATCTTCTCCACTTTTTGACTAAGGAGAAATACGGCTGAATTTGCATTCGCAGAAAGGCAACGTTATGACAATTACAGAGAAACAAAACGCATTGTTTGAAGAACTTCGTAAAACGGTTCCGGAGGCGGTTTTAGACGGCGTAGTGGAAGAGGGAGAATATTGCTCCGCTCCAATCCGCTTGATGTTTGTTTTAAAAGAAGTAAACGGAAAAACAGTTCCGGATTTGTGTGATTTTTTAAAAAAGGGCGGAAGACCGCAGACCTGGGACAATATTGCCAGATGGACAGAAGGGATTCTTCATTTGGAAGCAGACAGGCCGTGGAAATACTGGGAGCAGAACAATCAGTCCCGCAGGGAACGGATGCTGAAACAAATATGTGCAGTAAATGTGAAAAAAACGGCGGGCGGACATACCTCAGACAGAAAACAGGTACAGAAAGCGGCGGCAGACAATGGGGAGATTCTTTGCAGGCAGCTGAAACTTTATAATCCAGATCTGATTATCTGCTGCGGAACCGATGGGGAATTTGTCAAAGCGTGTTATCCAGCTCAGTCTTTGGAGTGGAAGCAGACAACCCGAGGAATCTGGTATTTTATAAAGGATGGAAAAACGGTCCTCTCATTTGTCCATCCGGAGGCGCGGGTAAAAGACAGCATTCTGCACTATGCCCTGATGGATGCGGTGCGGGAAATGATGCAAAAAAGTTCTCTGAATTGACACAGAGGGCTTTCTGGTAGTATAGTTACAGGAGAATGACAGAGCTGATATTGTAGGGGCAAAGAAGAATTTGTCAGAAAAACAGAAGCAACCGCATTGCAAAACTATAAAATGTAAAACAGCGAGGGTGTTATGGAAAAAAATGAAGAAGATAAGCGCCGTTATGGCCTATACTGTGAAATGATTGATCAATTGGATGAGGGGTGCCGTCTGATTAATGAATACGATGCGATTCCCCACGATTACGGTACAGCCACTTTGTACCAGGCGGAATCCCAATTGATTCATCTGGTGGGGGAACATCCTGGGATTACGGCAGTGGAGATTGCCTCTATGCTGAAAAAGACGCCCAGCGCCTGTTCCCAGTTAATCCGGAAACTTCGGAAAAAAGAATGGATGGAGCAGGTACGAAATGAAGAAAATAATCGGGAATACCGATTGTATCTGACAGAAAGCGGCTGGGAGATTTTTAAAGGGCATAACCGGTTTGAACAGGCTTGTTACCGGAGAAGCTATGGAAGTCTGGCGGAATTTAGCGAAAAGGATTTTCAAACTTACATTGAGATTCAAAAATGTCTGAATAAAACATTTGCCCTGGATGTGGAAGAAAGCAGAAATATTGCAGGACAGTTTGAGTGAAGTTAAAAAAACCAGCTTATAGCCAGTATACAGCCAATAATATAAGAGATAAGGTGACACTTCAGATTCCAGGGCGGATCTGCAGTGTCATTTTTTCTGCTTTCTGAATACAATAAAGAGAAGGTTTTCAGGAGGCAGGTAATGGAACAGCAAAAAACAGTGATCCTGGATCCAGGCCACGGGGGAGCAGAACCTGGAGCAATTTATGAAGGAAGAAAAGAAAAAGATGATAACCTAAGGCTTGCATTGGCAGTTGGAAGGATTCTGGAACGAAATGGAGTGAACGTACTTCTGACCAGGATTCGGGATGTATATAACAACCCATATGAAAAAGCGGAGATTGGCAACCGATCGGGAGCAGATTTTTTTGTATCCCTGCACCGGAATGCCATGCCCCAGCCCAATACTGCATCGGGCATAGAATCTCTGGTATATGAAAACAGTGGAATCCGTCATCAGCTAGCTCAGAATATCAATGAAGCCCTTCACAATATGACGGGATACCAGAACCTGGGAATCCAGGAAAGGCCAGGGCTTGCTGTTCTTAGAAAGACTCAGATGCCGGCTGTTCTGGTAGAAGCCGGATTTATAGATAATGAGGAAGACAATCAGACGTTTGACGAAAAATTCGACGCAGTAGCCAGCGCCATTGCCCAGGGGATTTTAAAGACCATCCGAGAGGAAGAAGCGGCAGTACCGGAATATTACCAGATTCAGACAGGCGCTTATCGGGACAGAAGGCTTGCCAGGCAACTGGAAGAGCGGCTGAAGACCCAGGGATTTCCGGCGTTCCTTGTCTATCAGGAACCCTGGTACCAGGTGCGGGTCGGAGCATTTCTGAATATGGATAATGCGGCGGCAATGGAACAGAAACTTCGTCAGTACGGTTATCCGACTATGATGGTAAAGGAGAGGGCTGTGTACTAGCCCTTTCCTTTTTTGCAATAAAATGTTATAATTATGCACTGACAGAATGGGAAGGGAAAGACAAGAAAGGTAGGAAACTATGACGGAACAGGAATTGTTTACACTCCTGCAGCAGGAAATGCATTCTGTAACAGTCAGCATTGCCGGTCAGGAAGGCATACCCAGGAGTACCATAATGGATGTGATGCTTGCCGAAGAAGGAGGCCTGTATGTTCTGGCAGCAAAGGGCAGTGATATTTATGACAGACTGAAACAATCGCCGGCTGCCGCAATCAGCGGTATTTTAGGAAAAAGTTCAAAAAATATGAGGGCCGTTACCCTTAAGGGAAATCTGAGGCCTATCGGAAAAGACAGGCTGGATGAGATCTTTGAAAAGAATGCATACCTGCAGGAAATTTATCCAAATGAAAAGAGCAGAAGGGTACTGGAAGTTTTTTGCATGGACAAGGGAGAAGGGGAGTATATAACGCTTCATGGAGCGGAGTTTCGAAGAGAACTGGTTTCATTTGGCGGTGCGCAGGTTATCCCGAAAGGATACCGGATTGATGAAAAAAGATGCATTGGCTGTCAGGGATGCCGGAGTATTTGTCCAGTTTCCTGTATCCGCAATACGTTTCCCAGATTCATTGATGAACAACGGTGTATCCGCTGCGGAAACTGTTTTCAGATTTGTCTTCGCAGGGCCATAGAAAAGCTGGGATAACAAAAGGCGGCAAGGAGGAAAGGAAAATGGAGTGGAGCGATGGAAAATGCCGCTGTGTCTGGGCAAACCCCAGAAATCAGCGCTATGTGGATTACCATGACAATGAATGGGGCGTTCCCTGCCACGAGGATGGAAAATTATTTGAAATGCTGGTTTTAGAGTCCTTTCAGGCAGGATTGTCCTGGGAATGCGTTTTGAATAAACGGGAAGCGTTTAGAAAGGCTTTTGACGGTTTTGAATTAGAAAAAGTCTGTGAATATGGGGATGAAAAGAAAAAAGAACTGCAGAACAATCCCGATATTATCCGCAACCGGTTAAAAATCCAGGCGGCAGTGACCAATGCGGGAATTTTCCGGAATATTCAGAAAGAATATGGCAGCTTTTCTGCCTATTTGTGGCATTGGACAGATGGAAAAGTCCTTTACGAAAAAGGAATGACCAGATCCTCTTTGTCAGATGCAGTATCAGAAGATTTAAAAAAGCGGGGGATGAAGTTTGTGGGAACCACCATAATTTATTCCTATCTGCAGGCAGTAGGGCTTATCAATTCCCACGAAAAGGGATGCTTTTTAGAGAAAAAATAACTTAGCAGGAGTAAGGAGAAACATATGCCAGTATTTGATTTTAGCGGTGCAGCAGAAGAACCAAAGCAGGGAGAATGCACCTACACAATAATTCGTTCCAATGAAAAGAGCGCGTCGCCGGAAAAGCCGATTCTGGTACTGGATGGAAGAGGAAGAAACTGGGAACGCCATTGCTGCGGATTTTTTACTAATCCCAGCAAGAAGACTGCCTTTGAAATAAAAGAAGAACAGGGAAAAACAGAGGCGGATATTTTAAAAATAGATGCCCGTTTTGTCAGCCTGATCCGGTGGCTGGGAGAAAACCATATCCATGTCAGCCTGTCCGGAGAATACAGGGCAGAAGGGTATGCTGTTTATAAAATCAGGGAAACGTCCTCAGGAGGCGGATCCAAGCTGTCTGCAGAAGACGGGTTTTTACAGTTTATGATTGAACGGCTTTTAGCAGGCGCAGCTCCGGAAGAAGGAGAGATTGACGAGGAAGAGGAAGAATCTGGGGACGATATGAAACTTACCAGTCTGCAGAGCATTACGGATTTTATGACCTGCGCAGGCCGGACCCTGCCGGATCACATCCGCCTCTGGGCCAGAAGGAACCTGGCGGTGGCCAGATCTCACGAGGTATCTCCGGAAGAACGGCGTCATGCCCAGAGAGCGCTTTCTATTATGATGAATGTACAGTGGAAAAACCAGTATTTTGAAGCCATTGACCCAGTGGAAGCCAGACGGATTCTGGACGAAGAACTGTATGGACTGGACAGGGTAAAACAACGGATCATGGAGACCATTATCCAGATTAACCGTACTCACACATTGCCGGCTTATGGACTTTTGTTGGTGGGTCCTGCCGGAACGGGAAAATCCCAGATAGCCTATGCGGTGGCCAGAATTTTAAAACTTCCGTGGACTACCCTGGATATGAGTTCCATTAATGATCCGGAACAGCTGACTGGAAGCTCCCGTATTTATTCCAACGCAAAGCCAGGAATTATTATGGAAGCCTTTTCTATGGCAGGAGAATCCAATCTGGTATTCATTATCAACGAGTTGGACAAGGCTTCTTCTGGAAAAGGAAACGGCAATCCGGCCGACGTTTTGCTGACACTTTTAGACAATTTAGGATTTACAGACAACTATATGGAATGTATGGTTCCTACCGCCGGCGTTTACCCCATTGCAACAGCCAACGACAAGAGCCAGATCAGCGCGCCGTTAATGTCTCGTTTTGCAGTGATTGATATTCCAGACTATACGGCAGAGGAAAAACGGATTATTTTCTTAAAATATGCCCTTCCAAAAGTCCTGAAACGGATGGGAATGAAGGAACATGAATGTCTGCTGACTCCGGAAGCAGTGGAACAGGTAATTGAGATTTTTTCTAATACCAGCGGAATCCGCGATTTGGAGCAGGCAGCAGAACACATTGCAGCCAATGCCCTTTACCAAATTGAAGTAAGCGGCATAGAAGAAGTGGTGTTTGATGAAAACATGGTGCGGGAACTGTTGGGATAAGGATACTTCTGTCGAAACTTGCGGCTGATTCTCGTTGCGAAAAGGAAATGACCAGGGCTATAATACATAGTACAGCACAAAGCGCTGGGAATGATCAAAAAACGAGGAGGATTTTCACATGGCTGATTTGAATGTGGCGATTGCAGATGATAACCCGCAGACTTTATGTCTGCTGCAGGATATTGTAGAGGGAGAAAGGGGATTTCATGTAGTCGGAAAGGCTGACAATGGGGAAGATGCCTATGCCATGATCGTGGAAACGAATCCGGATATTGTGCTTTTGGATGTAATTATGCCAGGAATGGATGGAATCTCCGTCATGGAACGGGTCAAACAGAACGTTTCTTCTGACAAGGTGCCTTCGTTTATTATGGTTACAGCCGCAGGAAGCGAAAATGTGACAACAGACGCATTTTCTATGGGCGCCAGTTATTACGTCATGAAACCGATTAACCGAGAAATAGTAGTAGATAAAATGCGCCGCGCCCGTATGCACCAGAATCCGGATTCCTCTTTCCAGGAAGCGAAAAAGGTACGTCCTTACATAGATAAAGAAGCATATATGGAACAGAACCTGGAAAATGATGTGACCCATATTCTGCATGAAATCGGAATTCCTGCTCATATTAAAGGATACCAGTATTTGCGGGATGCGATTACCATGTCTGTAAAAGACCACGAAATGCTGGCTTCCGTTACTAAGATTTTGTATCCTACGATTGGAAAGCGCCATCAGACTACGCCAAGTCGGGTAGAACGGGCTATCCGCCATGCGATTGAAGTTGCATGGAGCAGAGGCAGAATGGATACGATTAACGAATTGTTCGGGTATACAGTCAGCAATGGCAAGGGAAAACCTACCAATTCAGAGTTTATAGCCCTTATTGCAGATAAAATCAGACTGGATTATAAACGAATTTCATAACAGTTAAATTTCATAAAAAAATACAGATAATACTTCCTAAAACCAGAAAAGTATTGTATACTGTTAATAATTGAGATGGCAAAGCCGCTATAGGGTGAGGGAGGTTTTCGTGATGAAAAAGATATTATTTGTGGCATCAGAAGCAGTGCCTTTTATTAAAACCGGAGGTCTTGCAGACGTAGTCGGATCGCTTCCGAAATGCTTTGATAAAAAATATTTTGATGTCCGCGTTATGATTCCCAAATATCTGTGCATCAAAGAAGAACTGCGCAATCAGATGACCTATGTAAATCATTTTTACATGGATTATCTTGGCCAGAGCAAATACGTTGGAATCATGCAGTATGTCCAGGACGGCATTACCTTCTATTTTATTGATAACGAAGGATATTTCTGTGGGGATAAGCCTTATGGAGATTGGTACAACGACCTGGAAAAGTTTGCATTCTTCTCGAAGGCTGCGTTATCTGCCCTTCCGGTTATCGGATGGCAGCCGGACGTGGTACACTGTCATGACTGGCAGACAGGCCTGATTCCGGTTCATTTAAAGGATCGGTTCCATGACGGGGAATTTTTCCGCAATATGAAGTCGGTATTTACGATTCACAACTTAAAGTTTCAGGGCGTCTGGGATGTCAAGACGATTCAGAGACTATCCGGACTGCCGGATTACTATTTCACGCCGGACAAACTGGAAGCTTATAAAGACGGCAATATGCTAAAAGGCGGCGTAGTTTATGCAGACGCGATCACTACCGTAAGCGATACCTATGCGGAAGAGATTAAGATGCCGTTTTATGGGGAAGGCTTAGACGGCTTGATGCGGGCTCGTTCCAACAGTCTGAGAGGAATTGTCAATGGCATTGATTACGACGAATTTAATCCAGAGACCGATTCCTATATTGCACAAAACTATAATGCAAAGAATTTCCGTAAGGAAAAAGCTAAAAATAAAGCGGCCCTTCAGGAAGAATTAGGATTAACCAGAGATCCCAATAAGTTTATGATAGGAATTGTATCCCGTCTGACGGATCAGAAGGGGCTGGATTTGATTCAATGCGTAATGGATGAGATTTGCAGCGACGATCTGCAGTTCGTAATTCTGGGAACCGGAGACGAGCGGTATGAAAATATGTTCCGCCACTATGACTGGAAATACAACGAACGGGTATCTGCGAATATTTATTATTCCAATGCGATGTCCCATAAGATTTATGCAGCGTGCGATGCTTATCTGATGCCGTCTTTATTTGAGCCTTGCGGTTTAAGCCAGCTGATTGCCCTTCGTTACGGTACGGTCCCCATTGTCCGTGAGACCGGCGGCTTAAAAGATACGGTAGAGCCTTATAATGAGTATGATGGAACTGGAACCGGATTCTCGTTTGCAAACTACAATGCCCATGAGATGTTAAGCAGCATCCAGTATGCAAAATATGTATATTACAATAAAAAACGGGAATGGAATAAGATTATTGACAGAGGAATGGCCAAGGACTATTCCTGGAATACATCCGCTCTTAAGTATCAGGAGCTGTATGACTGGCTGATAGGATATTAAGATTTGGGAAAACCTGCCGTCGGCAGGTTTTCTTGACTTGACAGAGGAGAAATGAAAAGATGTGGAAAGAACTGTTGGAAAATCAGGTGCTGATAAGTTCTGTAATCGGCTGGACGGTGGCACAGGTATTAAAAACCATTATTGACTGCGCGTTAAATAAGAGCTTTAATGCAGAAAGGCTGACGGGTTCGGGAGGAATGCCCAGTTCCCATTCGGCTACTGTCTGTGCTCTCACAATGTCTGCAGCCCTGTGCTATGGTCTGGGCTCCTTTGAATTTGCAGTCAGTTTTGTGGTGGCGATGGTCGTGATGTATGATGCGGTAGGAGTGCGCAGGGAAACAGGCAAGCAGGCAAAGCTTTTAAACTGGATGATGACAGAAAATCCATTTAAACTAAAGCTGAATGAGCTGAATGCAGAAATTGTGCAGGAAACGCTGAAAGAGTATGTAGGCCATACGCCTTTGCAGGTAGTAGCCGGCGCGATTCTGGGAATTATCATTGCGCTTCTGGTAAACTTACAGTATGTATGATGAAAACGGCGGGGTAAGATGTCCGATAAAAAATGTCGGAAGCATTTTACAACCGCCGATTTTTGTGCTATTGTGGATAACAGCAGCAGAAAGGTCTGCTGCACGGAAAGGATAAGAGAGATATGATAAAAACAATTGTTTTAGCGTCCGCGTCTCCAAGGAGAAGGGAGCTGCTGTCACAGATTGGTCTGTGTCCGGAAATCATTCCCAGTACCATAGAAGAAAAAATCTCTGATACAGAACCAGAAAAAGTAGTGATGAGCCTGTCTTTGCAGAAAGCCAGAGACGTGGCAGATAAATTAAAAGCCCAGAAAAGAGCCGAAGCAGCTGTAATTGGAGCCGATACGGTAGTAGCGGCAGATGGAATGATTCTTGGAAAACCGAAAAACAGGGAAGACGCTGTCCGCATGATTCAGATGCTTCAGGGAAACGTCCACCAGGTTTATACAGGCGTGACCATAATTGTATGGGAGAATGGCATAGAACGCGTAAAAACTTTTTTTGAAGAAACCCATGTAACCGTGTACCCAATGGACAAAGAAGAAATAAAACGGTACGTTTCTTCCGGAGAGCCGGATGACAAGGCAGGCGCGTATGGAATCCAGGGGCTTTTTGCGGCGTATATTCAAAAGATAGATGGGGATTACAACAACGTAGTAGGACTTCCGGCGGGAAGAGTATATCAGGAGTTAAAAACGCTGGAACAAGACCTGGAAAAGGAGAAAAACAATGATTAAGCTGATTGCATCCGATATTGACGGTACTCTGGTAGCAGATGGATCCAGCCAGATAAATCCGGAGATTTATACAGAAATTCTGCGCCTTCGTTCAAAAGGAATCCAGTTTGCAGCGGCCAGCGGCAGGCAGTGGTTCAGTATTGACAGATTGTTTGCACCAATCAGGGAAAAAATATTTTACCTTTCTGATAATGGAGCTTATATTGGATGCCATGCCCGCAACCTGTTTTTAACAGAGATAGACCGAACGCTGATTATGGAAATGATTGAAGATGCACGAAAGGAGAACGAACTGGAAATTGTTCTCAGCGGTCCGGATGTGGTGTATCTGGATACCAAAAATGACGAATTGTGTCATTGGCTGACAGACAGTTACCATTTTGCTATTAAGAGGGTAGACGATCTGACAAAGGTAGAGGACAAATTTATTAAAATTGCATTCTATCGAAAGAACCAGGTGGAGACATACGGGAGAGAATTGCGGGAAAAATACCAGGATCAGCTAAAGATTACCATTTCCGGAGAAATGTGGATGGACTGTATGGCACATGGAGTAAATAAGGGCCAGGCCATTAAAACTCTGCAGGAAAGCCTGGAAATCCGCCCAGAAGAAACCATGGTGTTTGGAGATCAGCTGAATGATATCGAAATGCTGAATCAGGCGTATTACAGCTTTGCAGTGGGAAATGCCAGGCCGGAGGTAAAGAAGGCAGCCAGGTTTCTGGCAGATACCAATGTTAATGATGGGGTATTAAAAATTTTGCGCCTTTTGTAAAGATAAAGGAGTTGGAAATGAAAAGATTGAAATGGCCGAAGAGAGCGGCGGCAGCTGTGAGGGCAGTATGGAATCCAGTCTTTCTGGCAGTCCTTTTGACAGTATCAGTCTTCCCCCTTTCCGGATGCAGCCAGATCCGTCAGGGAGAAGAAACGAAAAAAGAAGAAATGTATACGTTGCCGCAGGTAATGACCATTGCGGCAACGGAACGGAACCGCTACCAGAAGGTATATACCAGTCAGATCTGGGAGGCAGTTACAGATGAAAAAGGGACGACCATGAAGGATATGCTGCTGTCTCAAATCCGCACGTTTTTAGAGGATCTGGAGACCATGAACCAGCTGGCAGAATCCAGGGAAATTATAATTTCGGGAGCAGAGCAGGATCGGATTCAGAAATTGACAGACGCCTATTATGAAGGACTGACAGAAGGAGATCTGAATTATATACAGGTTTCAAAACAAGAGGTCGAGCGTCTGTATGAAAAATATTATATGGCCAATAAGCTGGTAAATGAGCTGACAAAAGAAGTGGATTTGGAAATCAGCGACAGTGAGGCAAAAGTAATTGACCTTCAGCAGATTGTACTGGATTCCCTGGAAACCGCCAATCAGGTTTATAACCAGGCGACAGCAGAAAATGCGGATTTTGAAGCCATAGCAAAAGCCAATACGGTTTCAGAGGAAATGAAACGTTCTCTGGGAAGAGGGCAGGAAACCGAGAATTATGAAGAAGCGGCATTCGCACTGGAGGAAGGACAAATTAGCGCTCCAGTAGAATCAGAAGGAAAGTATTATATTATCAAGTGCATAGACTCGTACAATGAAGAAGAGACTGCAAAAAGGAAGAGTGAACTTTCTCTGGCCAGAAAGGATCAGGCATTTCGGAGTATTTATGATGAGTTCCGGAAACAAAATCCGGTAACGCTTCCAGACAGCCTCTGGAATCAGGTAAGTTTTGAAGGCGGAGAAGAATGCACAACAACCAATTTTTTTGAGCTGTATCAGGAGTATTTCCAGCAGTAAGGAAATCAGCGAAAGAAAAAGCCAAAGAAAAGAGCCGAAGAGATCAGGCAAAGGAGGCAAACATGATGCAGGACTTGGACAGACAGCAGACAGAAGAAGATGAAAGAGGAAACCGTATTCAGGCAGATCGTTCCAGAAGAAGGAGCAGAAAAAGGAAAAAGAAAAAACATGGAATGATAAGAATGCTGCTGATACTGGCTTTCTGCGCGATGTTGGGCGGGGTATCCTGGATGACGTTCCGGCTGGTCCGGTCTGCATCTGGAAATAACCAGGAAATCGTGATGGAAAGCAGCCGTCCGGTGGTGCCCCAGACCATTCCGGAAAGCGGAGCGGAGACCTTTTAGCAGCCAGATGGTTCCGGTAAGGACTCCGCCCTTTCCAATCTTTTAAAGACTATTCAAAGAAGGCGCAGGTCAGATCATTTAATGCTTTTTGATCCTGCACGTGCATTAACTCCCTGGAAGAATGCATAGCCAGAATGGGAACGCCGGCGTCGACAGCGGCCATATTTAAAAAGGCAGAGGAAATACTGCCCAGGGTGGAGCCGCCCCGTATGTCAGAACGGTTGGAGAATTTCCGGTATGGAATCTGATGGTTCCGGCACAGTCCTTCTATGACGCTGGCGCAGGAAGCGTCGGTTGCATAAGCCTGACTTGCCGCCAGCTTTATGGCAACTCCGTCTCCCATAGTAATCTGATTTTTGATGTCGCATTTCTCAGGATGGTTGGGATGGATGGCGTGAGCCACGTCTAAGGAAAGCAGAAATCCTCCCATCAGCCCGTCTAAAAATTCAGCGCGGCTGTAGCCGAGACTTAAATAAATCTTTTCCAGAATCCGTTCGGTCAGATTGGAGGCTGCGCCCTGCTTGGTGCTGCTTCCAATTTCTTCATTGTCATAAAGGGCGATAACCCGTATAAGCGATCTGATGCTGGATTTTCCATTACTCCGTTTTTTAGCGTCAATCAGACCAGTCAGGCAGGCTTCTACAGAGGTCAGATTATCAAGGCGTGGGGAAGAAAACAATTCGTTCCCCAGTCCTAACAGACATCCTTTTTCCCAGTTATAGAGATAAATTTCATAATCCAGAATATCTTTTGGATCCACATCCAGTTCCTTTGCCAGGAAATTGACAAAATAGCTGTCTTTTTCCAGGGAATCGCTTAAAACAGAAGCCAGAGGAAGCATATCAACCTGTGGATTTAATTCGACGCCTTTGTTGACGTCGCGATTCATGTGGATTGCAAGATTGGGAACCGTAAAAAGCGGTCTGTCACAGCTTAGAAAACGGGTCTCAGGGTGGAATGGATCCTGAGAGGAAATACATACCTTTCCGGCAGCCGACAGGGGTCTGTCCAGCCAGGAAGAGAGAATGGGGCCTCCGTAGACTTCGACATTTAATTTAGCGTATCCGTGAACGGACACTTCGGGAGACGGCTTTACTTTTAAACATGGCCAGTCTGTATGGGCGGCTGCAATACGAAGAAGAGGGGCCGCGATTTTGTCTGAATCGTCATCCACAGTAAAGGCCAGTAAGGTAGAATCATAGGCTGGAACAAAGTAAGCGCCGCCTGTTTTAAGATCCCAGGGTTTATGCAGCTGCAGCTCTGTGAATCCGGCTTCAGACAGCCTCCTGGAAGCTTCTTTGATGCAGTGATAAGGGGATACACCAGCCTGGATCAGTGAGTTTAAAGAATCTATTTCTGTCATAATAACGTCCTTTCCTGATTGTTTTTGTCTGGAAATAGTGTACCACATTTTACGGAAAAAGAGAAGAGAGCATCCAGGTACACAGATGCCAGGGCCTGTATTGACAGGGGAGTAAAATCCGGTGTATCATGTTAGAAGTCAGCACCCGCGTACACGGATGCTGCAGTTAGAAAATGGAGGATGGTATGGTAGCATTAAAAATCGAAGATATTAAGACGTGTACAGAAAAATTATTTTTGGGGGAAGACTTTGACTCATTTTTAATAAGAGAAGCCAATATTGTGACTTTTAACAGCTTTACTATCAATGGGCATATCCGAAAAGGTTATTATACCAGCCAGGAATTAGAGGAAAAGCAGATGGAGCACTTATCTTATTGGAAAATGCTTCGGCCGTTCTGTTTTTCTCTCATTAAGGGAAAGCGGCTTCCGGAGAGCTTTTCCATTACCCTTCAGATGCCGGAACGTGGAATCAGCAGATTCTTAGAAAGCAGCGGGCTTGCGGCTTCGGCAGATACGGTACAGGCTCTGTGTATGAACATCCGGTACGAAGAAGGCACAATGTCAGTAATAACCGCTGCATCTTTGAGCATTTTTACGCTGGATAAAAGTATTGATATGGAATGGGATCGGTTTGTCCAGGAGTTTTTAAAGAAAAAAGGCATTGCATTTACTCAATAACAGAATGGGAGAGAAACAAATCATGGCAAAACTGCATTTTCGATATGGAGCGATGGGAAGCTCTAAAACTGCCAACGCATTGATGGTAGAATATAATTACAGAGAGCGGGGAAAGAACGCTCTGTTGGTAAAACCTAAAATTGATTCCAGGGATGGGGATCGCACCATCCGTTCTCGGATTGGTCTGGAAAAGCAGGGGATTTTTCTGGAAGAACTGGTAAAAATGAGCGACGAAGAACTGAAGGAATACGATTGCGTCATTGTAGACGAGGCTCAGTTTGCCACCAAAGCGCAGGTACAATTTATGGTGCACATCGTGGACGATCTGGACATTCCTGTGATTTGCTACGGGCTTCGCACCGATTTCCGAGAAGAGTTTTTTGAAGGCAGTATGTGGCTCATGGCATGGGCAGACAAAATTGAGGAAGTACGGACGGTCTGCTGGTGCGGCAGGTCTGCAAGCTGCAACGCCAGGTTTGGCGCAGACGGAAAAATTGTCCGAACCGGTGAACAGGTGGTCCTAGGCAGCAATGATAAATATGCGGCCCTGTGCAGAAAACATTACCATGAGGGAAAATTCGAGTAAGATGGGAAGACCTTGCATCCCCCGAATAGATAGCTCATCTATGTAGTAGCTTGTTATCTTCAAAAAGAAATCTTGATAAGATAAGGGTTTCTGGTTGCGATTTTTATAGCTTTCTTCTATACAATGCCCCTCTTGCCTTTCCGGTAAGAGGGGCAAAATCTATTCCCGCTGTATGTGTTCTTTGAATGGCTGGAAGAGAGTCACTTGTTTGAAAGTTTACTGAAAAAATAGTTGACAAAATCATGGAGTTAGTGTAAACTTACTCCACAAGGTTAGCTTAAGCTAACCAAATAGGAAAACGCTGAATAACAGGCGGCAAAGAGAAAGAGGAGTACATATGAGTGTTGTGATTGTAGGCGGAAATGAATGTATGGTATGTCAATATGAAAAAATCTGCAGGGAATATGGCTGTAAAGCGAAAGTATTAGTAAAGGAAAAAGGAAATATCAAGAAAAAATTGGGAAATCCAGATCTAATGATTTTATTTACCAATACGGTGTCTCACAAGATGGTTAACAGCGCAGTTTCCGAGGCGAAGAGAAACCAGATCCAGATAGCCCGTGCCCATTCCAGCAGCGCATCTGCTCTTACCAGCCTGTTACAGCAGTATTGTGTGGGATGAATGGGAAAGAACGGAAAAATTGTAAAGAAAAGAATTGATTTTTTACTAAGAATCGTTCATACTAGAAAAAACAAATATGGAGGCGGCAGAGGGGTATGGAGTATAGAAGATTTCAAAATACGATTGTGGCAAGAATCGACAAGGGTGAGGAAATCCTGGAACAGGTAAAGAGGATTGCACGAAAAGAGCAGATCAAACTGGCCAGCGTACAGGCGTTAGGAGCAGTCAGCCAATTTACGGCAGGGGTATTCAAAACAGAAGAAAAAGAATATATTGCCAATGAATTTAACGGAAGCTTTGAAATTGTATCCTTAACGGGAACCATCAATACGATGAATGGAGAATTTTACTGTCATCTCCATATGAGTGCGGGAAATCACAAGGGAGAAGTCTTTGGCGGCCATTTAAATAAGGCGCTGGTAAGCGCTACCTGTGAAATGATAATTACAGTAATTGACGGAACCGTAGATCGGTACTTTGATGAAGAAATCGGATTGAATTTATTTCGGTTTTAATCTATAAAGAAAGAGACAGAAGGGGCGTTAAATCTCTGGCGAAGAGAGACAGCGCCCCTGTTTTTTTGTGGCAGGCTAAGACGATGCCTGTGAAAAATAGCGCAAGGCTTCATCTTTAGAAATCATCAGTTTGGTCTGGAGCTTCTCTAAAATCCGATCGTCCTCCCAACCGCTTTCCCGTCCGATTTCGATAATGCCCAGGGCGCCTTTTTGCATCCCCTTTTGCATCCCTTCCTCTAATCCTTCCAGACGGGCATACTTCCGTTCTGTCTGTAAAAGCTTTTTCTTTTCCCGTTTTTCATCATATTCAAAAATACTCATGGCAATTACCTCCGATTTCCAGGAAGTCAGAAA
>UQMJ01000037.1 GCA_900542035.1 uncultured Clostridium sp. | reverse complement strand
GACAGGCAAGACTAAGGATCTTGTGGGTGTATGCTCGTGTGGGTTCAAGTCCCATTTCCCGCATGCATAGAGGTTTAAGAGGTTGGCGGCATCTTAATAGATGCCGCCAATTTTGCATTATGCTTTTTTAGAAAACTCTTTGGAATTTGTGAAAAATTCCCTGGCAAAGAAAATCACAATCGTGTATAATAGCCAGTGCAGGCTGTTTGCAGTCAGAAATGCTGGTGCGAATTTGATACAGACTGTCTGAATCTAAAATTTCTTCGAAAAAGAACTAGGAGGAACTTATGCTTACATTAGAAAATATATCCTTTGATGTAAAAGATGAAAAAGGAGAAAAGGATATTATTAAAAATTTAAGTTTAACAATAGACGATAATAAATTTGTAGTCATTACCGGCCCAAACGGAGGCGGTAAGTCTACTCTGGCAAAGCTGATTGCCGGAATTTATAAGCCTGCATCCGGCAAGATTTATTTTAATGGCAAGGATATTACAGAAGCTTCCATTACCGACAGAGCAAATATGGGTATCAGTTTTGCATTCCAGCAGCCGGTGCGTTTTAAAGGCGTCCAGGTTCTGGACTTAATCCGTCTTGCCGCAAGAGAAAAACTGTCTGCAGCCGATGCCTGTAAATATCTTTCCGAGGTAGGATTATGCGCGAAGGATTACATTAACCGCGAAGTGAATGGAAGCCTTTCCGGCGGCGAGTTAAAGCGTATTGAGATTGCCACGGTTCTGGCCAGAAAAACCCAGCTGTCTGTATTTGATGAGCCGGAAGCCGGAATCGACTTGTGGAGTTTCCAGAACCTGATTCAGGTATTTGAGAGAATGAGAGAGACAACCAACGGTTCCATCCTGATTATTTCCCACCAGGAGAGAATCTTAAACATTGCAGATGAAATTGTAGTAATTGCAGACGGGCAGATTTCCAAGCAGGGAACCAGGGAAGAGATTCTTCCTCAGATCTTAGGCACAGCTTCTGCGGTAGATGCCTGCAGTGTGTTAAACCGATAAGTTTAGGAGGATAGCGGATATGGAACAGCTCGATCAGAAGATAGATGAGATTCAGATGAGACTTTTAAGGGAGGTAGCGGATCTCCATGAGGTACCGGCAGGAGCGTTTAACCTGCGTTCCAATGGACAGACGGCTCAGAGAACGACGACCGCCAATATTGATATTGTTTCCAAGGAAGACGGCACTGGCATTGACATCCGGATTAAGCCTCATACCGTTCACGAAAGCGTGCACATTCCGGTGGTATTGAGCCAGAGCGGTCTGACCGAAATGGTGTACAATGATTTTTATGTAGGAGAAGGGGCGGACGTTGTGATTGTAGCCGGCTGCGGCATTCACAACAGCGGAGACCAGAAATCTGAGCATGACGGAATCCATCGTTTCTTTATTGGAAAAAATGCGAAAGTAAAATACGTAGAAAAGCATTATGGAAGCGGCGACGGCAAGGGAGAACGGGTTTTGAACCCGACTACAGAGATTACCATGGAAGAAGGAAGCTACCTGGAGATGGAAATGGTTCAGATCAAGGGAGTGGATTCTACTATCCGTAAAACGAAGGCAGATTTGGACAAAGATGCCAAGCTGATTATCCGAGAGAGACTTCTGACCCACGGAACCCAGAAAGCAGAGAGCAGCTTTGTGGTAAACTTAAACGGCGAAGGTTCCAGCGCCAACCTGGTTTCCCGATCGGTTGCAAAAGATGAATCCCATCAGATTTTCATTTCCCAGTTAAACGGCAACACCCAGTGCGCCGGCCATACGGAATGCGATGCCATTATTATGGATCATGCAAGAATCGAAGCGGTTCCGGAGCTGACAGCAAATAACATTGACGCTGCCCTGATTCACGAGGCGGCCATTGGAAAGATTGCAGGAGAGCAGATTATCAAGCTGATGACTCTGGGACTTACAGAAGAAGAAGCAGAAGCCCAGATTGTAAACGGGTTCTTAAAATAGTTTTAAAATAAAACAACAGCCTTCAGGCGTATCTCATGTCAGAAATGGGATACGGCCTGAGGGCTGTTTTGCTTAGCAGGATTTTTATTCAGCAGGGACGGCGGACCGCATTATCCTGGAACCGGAAGGAATCCGGACGGTGGCGGGACTGGGTGAATTCAAACATAAGGCCCTGGCTGTTATAGGTATAGCTGGTAACAACCGCCATGCAGTTGTAATCTTCCGCGTTCAGCTCCAGATATTTTTCATCAATTTCTGTGATTTTTTCTACGGTCATAATTCGCCTGCTGTTTACAATGGTCATGTGAAGCTGGTTTTCCAGATAGTTGTAAATAGAAGATTCGGCGATTTCTTTTGTAAGCCCTGGGACGGCTTCTTTTAAAAAGTAATTGTGGTTGAGAATCAGAGGACGGCCATCCAGATAGTGGACGCGCTGGAGATAGTAAAGTTCAGAACCAGTGGGAAAGCCGCTGCGTCTGCTTATTTTTTCGTCTGCCGTCATTTCCAGAAACAGAACCACTTTTGTCTCTGCTTTCTGTCCGTTTCGCAGGGCGGATTCTCGGAAACTTTCAATTTCCCCAATGGTAAAAGCGGCCTTTTCTGCCGGCTGGTAAATATTCCGAACGCCTTTTCCCTGGATGGTCTGGACATAGCCGTCGGCAACCAGGCGGCTTAATGCCCGTCGGACCGTATTGCGGGAGCAGTCATAAATCTGAATCAGAGAGTTTTCAGAGGGAAGCAGCTCCTGGCTGGCAAATTCATTGGATTCAATTTTTTGCTTCAGATTGCGATAAATATCTTCGTATTTGCTCTTTGGCAATGGGTTCACTTCCTGCTTTCATAGATTGCGGAAATGTATCCGCTGGACTTATTATAAAAGAAGACGGGACAAAGTTCAAGAAAAATAACTTGTTTAAACAAATAGTATTGACTTGTTTGAACAAGTGTGGTATATATAATGCAAGAACTTGTTTAAACAAGATAAAAACGGATGGAGGAAACGTTATGGGCAAGTATTCAGAGGATGGAAAAGAACTTCTGCGTCTGGTTGGCGGCAGAGAGAACATTGCGGCAGTATCTCATTGCATGACCAGAATGCGGTTTGTGCTGTCAGACCCGTCAAAAGCGGATGTGGAGGCCATTGAAGCCATGAAAGTGGTCAAGGGCAGCTTTACCCAGTCAGGACAGTTTCAGGTAATTATCGGAAATACAGTTTCGGATTTTTATAATGATTTCGTAGCAGTAGCAGGAATCGAAGGGGTATCGAAAGACGCGGTAAAGGAAGCGGCAAAACAGAATCAGACTCCGCTGCAGAGAGCGATTGCAGCGCTGGCAGAGATTTTTGCCCCGCTGATTCCGGCAATTATTACCGGAGGTCTGATTTTAGGCTTCCGCAACTGTATTGACAGCATTTATTTATTTGAAAACGGAACTAAGACGCTGTGTGACATCAGCCAGTTCTGGTCAGGCGTTGACAGCTTTTTATGGCTCATTGGCGAAGCTATCTTCCATATGCTTCCGGTGGGAATCTGCTGGTCTGTAACGAAAAAAATGGGTACTACCCAGATGCTTGGTATTGTATTGGGACTTACCCTGGTTTCTGGTCAGCTGCTGAATGCTTATGCAGTAGCAGGAACGGCGGCTGCAGATATTCCAAAATGGGATTTTGGATTTTTCCAGGTGGATATGATTGGCTATCAGGCCCAGGTAATTCCGGCAATTTTAGCAGCGTTTACCCTGGTGTACCTGGAACGGTTTTTCCGGAAAATTACGCCTCAGGCCATTTCCATGATAGTTGTGCCGTTTAGCAGCCTGATTCTGGCAGTGATTGCTTCTCACTTTGTATTAGGTCCCATTGGCTGGAAGATTGGTTCTGCTGTATCATCTGTGGTATACGCAGGTATTACCGGACCGTTAAAAGTATTGTTTGGAGCAGTATTCGGATTTGTTTATGCACCGTTAGTGATTACCGGACTTCACCATATGTCCAATGCCATTGATTTACAGCTGATTGCCGATTACGGCGGAACCATGCTGTGGCCTATGATTGCCCTGTCCAATATCGCCCAGGGTTCGGCAGTTCTTGGCATGATGTTTCTTCAGAAGAAAAATGCCAGCGCCCAGGAAGTCAACGTTCCCGCAGCCATTTCCTGCTACCTTGGCGTTACGGAGCCCGCTATTTTCGGCGTAAACTTAAAGCATGGATTCCCGTTTGTCTGCGGTATGATTGGTTCTGCAATCGCAGGAGTAGTATGCGTGGCAACTGCAACGACAGCAAACGCCATTGGCGTAGGAGGAATTCCAGGCATTCTTTCCATCCAGACCCAGAGTATGGCAAGCTTTGCAGTCTGTATGCTGATTGCAATTGCAGTTCCGTTTGCTCTTACGGTTATGGTGGGAAGCAAAAAGCTTCCGGCAGGCGAACGTTAGGTTAGGAGGGAAAATGGTCAGGATGGATCTTAGTAAAAAAGTTGTGTATCAGATTTATCCAAAATCATTTCAGGATTCAGATGGCGACGGAATCGGAGATTTAAGGGGGATTATCCGCAGGCTGGATTATTTGAACGATCTGGGGGTGGACATTCTCTGGCTGACGCCGGTATTTCCTTCCCCTCAAAGAGACAATGGGTATGACGTGGCAGATTACTGCAGCATTGATCCTGTGTTCGGCACAATGGAGGACATGGAAGAGCTGATTCTGGAAGGAAAAAAGAGGGGAATCGGCCTGATGTTAGATATGGTGTTTAATCACACATCCACCAGCCATCCGTGGTTCCAGAAGGCGCTGTCAGGGGAAAAAGAATACCAGGATTATTATATCTGGGAGGAAGGAACGCCGGATAAGGCCCCTACCAACTGGGAGTCCAAATTTGGCGGGTCTGCCTGGGAATACGTCCCTTTCTTAAAAAAATGGTACCTTCATCTGTTTGATGTGACCCAGGCAGATTTAAACTGGAAAAATCCAAAGGTACGCCAGGAGTTAAAGAATGTGATCCGGTTCTGGAAAGACAAAGGAGTAGAAGGATTCCGCTTTGATGTGGTCAATCTGATTTCAAAGCCAGAAGTGTTAAAAGACGATGAGACAGGAGACGGAAGACGGTTTTATACAGACGGATCCCATGTTCATGACTACTTAAAAGAACTGGTAAGAGACACAGGAATTGAAGAACTGGTAACTGTAGGGGAAATGTCCTCGACGACCCTGGAACATTGTATCCGGTATTCCAATCCGGCAGAAAAAGAACTGTCTATGTGTTTTAATTTCCATCATTTAAAAATTGATTATAAAGACGGTCAGAAATGGGAATTGAAAAAGCCGGATATGATGGAGTTAAAAACGCTGTTTGAGACCTGGCAGGAAGGAATGGAGCAAGGAGGCGGCTGGAATGCGCTGTTCTGGTGCAATCACGACCAGCCAAGGATTGTGTCCCGCCTGGGGGATGAAGGCGCATATTGGAAGGAGTCAGCCAAGATGCTGGCTGGAGCAGTCCATCTGATGCGGGGAACGCCTTACATCTACCAGGGAGAAGAAATTGGAATGGAAAACGCCCATTTTACGGATATTTCCCAGTATCGGGACGTAGAAAGCCTGAATTATTACGGGATTTTGCTGAATCAGGGAAAATCCAGGGAAGAAGCGTTGGAAATTTTAGGAGCCAGATCCAGGGATAACAGCCGGACGCCGATGCAGTGGACAAATGACCCAGACGGAGGTTTTACAAAAGGGTGTCCATGGCTTGGTTTTGGAAAATATGACAGAGGCATCAATGTTCAGGATCAGGAAACCGATCCGGATTCTATTTTGTCTTTTTACAAAAGGTTAATTGCGCTCAGAAAGCAAAAGAAAATTATTCGGGAAGGCAGCATCCGGTTTATCCAGAAAGACAATCCCAATGTGCTGGCTTATAAGAGAAATCTGGAAACAGAAGAACTGGCAGTATTTGCAAACGTAAGTTCCGAGCCGGTTGCTCTTACGGAAGAAGGGGAATGGAAGAATTACCGCAGATTAATCGGAAATTATAAAGAATACGAAGAACCTGACGACAGAACTATTTTGTTAAGGCCATTTGAATTTTTGGCGCTGGAACGTGCATAAAAGAAAGTCTGAAGAATAGAATGACAAAAAACATGGGGATGGCGCCATGCAGGATCAAAAATTGGAAAATCTTTTAAACTTAGCTTTGGACGCTTCTCCGGAGGATTTTCGGAAATCCCAGGCGCTGCAGACCGGATACGATAAGGAACGCAGAACCTGGGAGCTGATTGTCCGGTATATCGGGGATTTAAGCGTTGTAGAGCGGTTTGGAGCAAAGAAGGAAGAGCTGTTAAACGGATATGGAATTATAACCGTACCGGAAGAATTTGTAGATGCAGTCAGCGACTTAAATCAAATTGAATATGTGGAAAAGCCAAAACGCCTGTTTTTTTCCTTAAATGAGGGAAAGCAGGCGTCCTGTATGTCAGGGGTTCAGACGGGAAATAGCGGTACTTCCCAGGATAACAGACGGAATCTGACAGGAAAAGGGGTGCTTGTGGCGGTAATTGATTCGGGAATTGACTACCTTCATCCGGATTTTCTGAATTCGGATGGAACCACCCGTATTGCAGAACTGTGGGATCAGGATTTGGACAGAGTTTTCACAGAAGAAGAGATTAATGAAGCCATTGCTGTTTCCAATGAACTTGGGCAGGAAGCGGGAAGACGGCTGGTTCCTTCCCAGGATGTCAGCGGACATGGTACGGCAGTAGCCGGAATCTGTGCCGGAAACGGCAGGGCAGGAGGCGAAAGGTACAGGGGAGTGGCTTATGAAAGTACGCTTTTAATTGTCAAACTGGGAACCCCGAAGGAAGAAGGATTTCCAAGAACCACCGAATTAATGAGGGCTTTAAACTATGCGGTTTTAAAAGGCGTGGAACTTCAGATGCCCATTGTAATTAATGTAAGCATTGGGAATACGTATGGCTCCCATGATGGAACCAGTCTGCTGGAAACCTTTTTCAGCGATATTGCCGGATATGGGAAAACCACCATTGTAGTGGGAACCGGCAATGAAGGGGCGGGCGGCGGCCATACTTCCGCAACGGCAGTTCTGGGTCAGGAAGAAGAGGCGGAATTTGTGATTGCTCCTTATGAAACAGGACTTTCGGTACAGCTTTGGAAAAATTATGCAGATATTTTTACCATAACCCTGATTACGCCCCAGGGGGAATCCAGCGGCCCTATTGACAGCCAGCTAGGACCTCAGACCATCCGTTATAAAGGAACCAGAGTGCTGCTGTATTACGGAAAGCCAAGTCCTTACAGCCAGTCCCAGGAGATTTACTTGGACTTTCTTCCGGTCGGGGATTATTTAGACAGCGGCATCTGGCGGCTCCGTCTGACTCCAAGACGGGTTGTGGCCGGAGATTATGATTTGTGGATGCCGTCAGCAGGTCTTTTAAATCCGTCCACCCGCTTTTTGTATGCCAATCCGGACACAACGCTGACCATTCCGTCTACAGCCCTGCGGGTAATTTCGGTGGGAGCATACGATTCCTCCCGCCAGGCCTACGCAGATTTTTCCGGCAGAGGATTTAACCGCAACGGTCTGGTTAAGCCGGATCTGGCAGCTCCTGGAGTTGGCATTACCGCTCCCAGCCGGTTTGGCGGCTATGGCACGTTTACCGGAACGTCTTTTGCAGCTCCTTTTGTCACAGGAAGCGCGGCCCTTCTGGCTCAGTGGGGAGTAGTAAATGGGAACGATCCCTTCCTGTATGGAGAAAAAATCAAAGCTTATTTACAGCGCGGGGCAAAACAGCTTCCAGGATATGAGACGTGGCCCAATCCGCAGCTGGGGTACGGGACGCTGTGCGTAAAAGACAGCATTCCAACTTCATTTTCATAATTTAGTTCTTGACAGAAAGAATCATATAAGATACATTATAGGTATCACATATGATTCTTTTTTTGAAGGGAGGAGTTTTCATGAATGAGTGTTTGTATGTATATTTAAATCTGGATCTGGAAAGAGAAGAGGAAAAGGAAGCGCTGATTGAACGGATGGATGAGCTGCTTCTGACAGTCGGTATGCAGTATTCTGGTATGCAGAATATGTATATTCCAACAGACCGGACAAACCGCGATCAGGCAGTTTTCCGCGCAGAAAAAGCATTGCGCAGTACGGATTGGTTAAAAGGGATTCTGGCATATACTCTGGTGGGGACGCTGACAAATGCCTGTCCGTTTGAAGAGATTCAAACCAACCAGATGTCAGACCCTTCACAGGAAAAATTATTGTATTACGAACAATACTATCAGAAAACAAAGCGCCTTTCCCATGCAATTGTAGTCGATGAGAAAAAAGAACTCAGAGACGGCTACATCTCCTATCTTCTGGCGAAAAAATATGGGATCCACGCAGAGATTTGCGAAATGGTTTCCGGACAGCCGTTAAGAAAAATTGTGAAAGGAAGGCACGTGGAACTATCGGGCGGAGCGTGGAGAAAAAAGGGAAGCAGAAGTTATATCTGGATATACTCATTAAGAAAACCAGTTGTTCCAGGAGATATTTTACTGGTCAATACCAAAAGAGGTGCAGATTTCATCTGTGTAGACAAGGTGGATTACGCAGCCGGAAAGGAGTTTTGCTCCAGGTATAAGAAGGTTCAGAAGCATATGAATATACGCATGGAAGAGGGAGAAGAGCCAAATCATGGGAAATAGCATGGATTACATCTATTCTGCAGGAGATCAGCAGATTCTAATAGAAGCAGAGCAGAAAAGCACCAGGCAGTCGGTTATCGAACAGTATGTGAGGTACAGAAAATTACAGGGGATGACCCAGGCAGATCTTGCAAAGAGGACGGGAATTCCCAGAACCAATATTACAAGATTTGAGAGCGGGAATTACAATCCGTCTTTGGAAATGCTGGTCCGGATAGCGGCCGCATTGGGGATGACATTACAGGTACAGCTGATAGAAAAGGAATGAGAGAGGGTATTTTTGTCTTTTTTTGGAAAAATAATCCAGAAAAGACGAAATAATACCCTTATTTTGAGGAAATATCGTCTACACTATACTTATCAAAGGAGAGATGTGTATGAAGGTAAGCGAAGCGACTATTTTGAGGATACGGGAATTGAGCAAAGCGCAGAGGCTTTCCATGTATGAGTTATCCTATCGTACCGGAATGCCGCCATCTACCGTAAAAAGCATTATGAATGGGAAAAGCAAAAATCCAGGAATCGTCAATATTAAGAAGATTGCAGAAGGATTGGGCATGACCATTCGGGAATTTTACGACTGTGATTTGTTCGACAATCTGGAGCAGGACGAGTAACAGGCAATTTGAGTTCAGCATGAGACTAGCAGGTGAAGAAGTATATATGAGAATGCAGGAAAATAAGGTGTTCCCAATGAAACGTGAAAATACGTCGGGAATGCCTTATTTTTTACGATCCGGCATCTGGAATGGATGGAAAGGGCAGGTTTTCGCGGTTCTTAGATAAAAAGGTATTAAAATGCCTTATGGTGTGATATAATAGTAAAGTATATCTAATCCAAAATAGTTACGCATGATACAGGAAAGGAAGTGGACGAATGACGATTCGGGAGTCTATGGAACAGTGGGAAGCACAGTATTTAAGCCCATATGCCTCGCTGAGCAGAGAGACCAGAGGCAGGGAACGGAACGAGCCGCTTTGCGATATCCGGCCGGAATATCAGAGAGACAGGGATCGCATTCTTCACTGTAAATCTTTCCGCAGGCTGAAACATAAAACCCAGGTGTTTTTAGCGCCGGAAGGCGATCATTACCGGACCCGCCTGACTCACACCCTGGAAGTTGCCCAGATTGCCAGAACCATTGCCAAGTCCCTGAGGCTCAACGAGTCTTTAACGGAGGCCATTGCATTGGGCCATGATTTGGGGCATACGCCCTTCGGACATTCCGGAGAGGCCGTATTAAACCGTCTTTGTGAAGACGGATTTGCCCACTATCTGCAAAGTGTGCGGGTAGTGGAGGTTCTGGAAAAAAATGGGAAAGGTCTTAACCTGACCTGGGAGGTAAGGGACGGTATTTTAAACCACAGGACCAGCGGTCATCCTTCTACCCTGGAAGGCGCAGTGGTGCGTCTTTCCGATAAAATAGCATATATTAACCACGATATTGACGATGCCATCAGGGCCAGGATGTTTGTAGAAGCCGATCTTCCAGCCCAGTATACAGATGTGCTGGGACACAGCGTCAGAGAACGGTTGGATGTGATGATTCACGACATTATTTTAAACAGCATGGACAAGCCATGTGTTCAGATGTCCCCTGGCATGGAAGAAGCCATGAGAGGGCTCAGGCGGTGGATGTTTGAAAACGTATATGAAAATGAGATTCCTAAAGCGGAAGAAGGAAAGGCTCAGAGGATGATCGAGCACCTGTTCTGTTATTACATGAAACACGTGGAAATGCTTCCGGAAGAATATCAGATTATGATGGAACAAGGGGAGAAAAAAGAACGGGCGGTCTGCGATTACATAGCGGGAATGAGCGACAGCTATGCCATTGATAAATTTGAAGAACTTTTCGTGCCGAGGGCATGGAAATAAGAGACAGGAGGAACCATGTATTATCCAGAGGAAATTATTGAAGAAGTGCGGATGAAGAATGACATCGTAGATGTGATTTCCGGATATGTGAAGCTCCAGAAAAAGGGAAGCAGCTATTTTGGACTGTGTCCGTTTCACAATGAGAAATCCCCGTCTTTTTCCGTTTCGCCGGCAAAACAGATGTACTACTGCTTTGGCTGCGGAGCAGGAGGAAATGTACTGACATTTTTAATGGAATATGAAGGATATTCCTTTCCGGAAGCCATGAACGTGTTAGCGGATCGGGCGGGGATAACCCTTCCGAAGATGGAATACAGCAAAGAGGCCAGGGCACAGGCAGACTTAAAAGCGTCCCTTCTGGAGATTAACAAGCTTGCCGCCAATTATTTTTACTATCAGTTAAAGCACGAACAGGGAGCGGTGGGGTACCGTTACCTGACTAACCGGCAGCTTTCGGATGAAACCATTATCCATTTTGGACTGGGATACGCCAATAAGACCAGCGATGATTTATACCGGTATTTAAAAAGCAAGGGATATGACGACAATCTGCTGGCCCAGACGGGACTGGTTACCATTGAAGAAAGAGGAGCCCATGATAAATTCTGGAATCGGGTTATGTTTCCGATTCTGGACGTCAACAATCGGGTCATTGGTTTTGGAGGCCGCGTTATGGGGGATGGCGAGCCGAAATATTTGAATTCGCCGGAGACAAAAGTGTTTGATAAGAGCCGGAATCTGTACGGACTGAATTTTGCCAGGGCATCCAGGGAAAAATATATTCTGATTTGCGAGGGATATATGGATGTCATTGCAATGCATCAGGCCGGATTTACCAATGCGGTTGCGTCTCTGGGCACTGCGTTTACCTCTCAGCACGCCATGCTGCTAAAACGTTATACGGACCAGGTTATCTTAACCTACGACAGCGACGGAGCAGGTGTGAGGGCAGCGCTTCGGGCCATTCCGATTTTGAAAGAGGTAGGAATGTCTGTAAAGGTGCTGAATATGCAGCCTTATAAAGATCCAGACGAATTTATGAAAAATCTGGGGGCAGAGGCATTCAGAGAGCGGATTGCCCAGGCAAAAAATAGTTTTCTGTTTGAAATTGACGTTTTAAAAAAGAATTATGATATGAACGATCCGGAACAGAAGACTCGGTTTTATCAGGAAACGGCAAAAAAGCTTCTGGAGTTTCCGGAAGCGCTGGAACGAGACAACTACATTCAGGCTATCTCCAGGGAACATTTTATTCCCTATGAGGATCTGCGCCGTTTGGTAAACCAGATGGGAAGCCGGATTGTGCCGGCAGCCCAGCCGTCCCAGGAACGGTTCCAGAGGCAGAAAAAGGAAAAGGAAGACGGGGCCAGACAGTCCCAGCGGCTTCTTTTGACCTGGCTCATTGAAAATCCGTCTTTATTTGAAAAGATAGAAGGGATTATCGGGCCTCAGGATTTTACGGAAGATTTGTACCGCCAGACGGCAGAAATGGTATTTGCAGGACATCAGGCAGGCAATTTGAATCCGGCGTCCATTTTAAACCATTTTATTAATGACGAGGATACCTACAGACAGGTAGCGGCGCTGTTTAATGCGAATCTGAAGGAGTCGCTGAACAACGAAGAACAAAAGAAAGCATTTTCTGAAACCATTAAAAAAATCAAGAAAAACAGCCTGGATGCGGCCAGCCGCAGCGCCAGGGACATTGAAGAGCTTCAAAGGATTATCAAGGAGCAGGCAGCGATTCAGAATCTGCACATTTCATTGGACTAATCGGAACAGGAACTGCAAAAGGATGGGGAATATGGACGAAAAAACAGTGAGCTTTGAAGAAAAGCTTATGGGCCTTTTAGAACAGGCAAAAAAGAAAAAGAACGTATTGGAGAACAGGGAAATCCTGGATTATTTTAAAGGGGAAATTTTAGGTCCGGACAAGCTGGATAAAATTTATGAATTTCTGGAAAATAACGGAGTGGATGTTCTCCGGACAGAGGAAGAGGAGCTGGACGAAGAATTATTTTTAGAAGAAGGCATGGAAGAGGAAGAAGAGATCGATATGGAACATATCGACCTTTCTGTGCCGGAAGGCGTCAGCTTGGAAGATCCGGTCCGGATGTATTTGAAGGAAATCGGAAAGATCCCGCTTCTTACAACCGAGGCGGAAATTGCCCTTGCAAAGAGGATGGAGCTGGGAGATAAAGAAGCCGGAAAACGTCTGGCAGAGGCAAATCTGCGTCTGGTAGTCAGTATTGCCAAACGGTATGTAGGCAGAGGAATGCAGTTTCTGGATTTGATTCAGGAAGGAAATCTGGGTCTGATTAAAGCGGTGGAAAAGTTTGACTATACCAAAGGCTATAAGTTCAGTACGTATGCGACCTGGTGGATCCGTCAGGCCATTACCAGAGCCATTGCCGATCAGGCCAGAACCATAAGAATTCCAGTTCATATGGTAGAAAGCATTAACCGCCTGATTCGGGTGTCCAGACAGCTTTTGCAGGAACTGGGCAGAGAGCCTTTTCCGGAAGAGATTGCAGAACGCATGGAGATTCCGGTGGAGAGAGTGCGGGAGATTATGAAGATTTCCCAGGAACCGGTATCATTGGAAACACCGGTTGGAGAAGAAGAGGACAGCCATCTGGGAGATTTTATCCAGGATGACAATGTAACAGTGCCTCAGGATGCGGCGGCATTTACCCTTCTCCACGAGCAGTTAATGGAGGTGTTAGACACCTTGACAGAACGGGAACAGAAAGTATTAAAACTGCGGTTTGGCCTGGTTGACGGAAGACCCAGAACCCTGGAAGAAGTGGGAAAGGAATTTCATGTAACCAGAGAACGGATCCGGCAGATTGAAGCCAAGGCCCTCAGAAAGCTTCGCCACCCAAGCCGCAGCAAAAAACTGAAAGACTATCTGGACTGACAAAACCTGTTCTGCATACGGACAAAGTTAGGAGCATAAGATACATGAGATTATCAAAACGACTAGAATTGGTGGCTTCCTTTGTACCTGAGGGGAGCCGGCTGGCAGACGTCGGCACAGATCACGGATATATTCCCATTGCATTGGCGGAAAGAAACGTAATTTGCCGCGCCGTTGCAATGGATCTGCGTCCAGGACCGCTAGAACGGGCGAAGGCCCATATCTGTCAGGCAGGTCTGGAAGAACAAATTGAAACCAGGCTTTCGGACGGATTAAAAATGCTGGCGCCAGGAGAGGCGGATACTGTGATTATCGCCGGCATGGGCGGCGAACTGGTCATTCACATTTTAGAAGAAGGGCGGCATATGTGGAAAGACATAAGCCGGTTTATCCTTTCTCCCCAGTCGGATTTGGATAAAGTCCGCCGATATCTGGAGCAGTCCGGATTTGCGATTGGGAAAGAGGCGATGGTAGAAGAGGAGGGAAAGTTTTATACAGTAATGGAAGCGGCCTGGAGGGAATGTCCAAAATCCGGTTCTGCGGGGGAAGAAGGAAAGAAAAGCTGGTATGCGTATGGAAAGCATCTGATTGAGAATAAAGATCCGGTTCTGGTATCGTTTCTGGCAAAGGAGGAAAAACGGGTAACAAAAGTTCTCTCCAGACTGAATCATGAAGAAACGCCCTCGGAAAGTGTAAAGCAGGCGATCCTACAGCTGGGGCAGGAGCTGACCATCATTAAGGAAGCCCAGGAGGAAATGGGGCTTAGATAGGAGGCATATATGGCAAGAGTGTGGATTGACGGGGAATGGGAAGAGTATGCAGACGATGCGAAGTGGAAGGACGTTGCAGCCGCCCATCAGGATCGGTATTCCAATGATATATTACTGGTCAGGGTCAACGGAAAACTGCAGGAACTTCATAAACAGGTAGCAGACAAAGGAAGCGTAACCTTTGTAACAGCAGAACAGGAGCCTGGAATACAGACGTATTTCAGAAGCTGTGTCCTGCTGATGCTGCGCTCATTTTATGATGTTGTGGGAAATGAGAACATTGAACGGCTGGAAATTGAATTTTCCATTGGAAACGGCTATTTTGTAAAGCCTATCGGCAATTTTAAGCTGGATGAGGAACTGCTTTCCAAAGTAAAAAACCGGATGAAGGAGCTGGTTTTGGAACAGGTTCCCATTGTGAAGCGAAGCGTCAATACAGATGAAGCCATTGAGCTGTTCCACCGGCACAAGATGTATGACAAGGAAAAATTGTTCCGTTACCGGAGGGTTTCCAGGGTAAATTTATACAGTATCGGCGGATTTGAAGACTACTATTACGGGTATATGGTGCAGCACACCGGATACTTAAAATACTTTGATTTAAACTTATATGAACATGGTTTTGTGCTGATGACGCCGAAAAAAGAACATCCGCAGGCTCTGCCGGCCTTTGAACCGCAGCAAAAGCTGTTTTCCGTTTTAAAAGAATCCTTTGACTGGGGAGAGAGGCTGGATTTAAACAACGTAGGCGCTTTAAATGAACAGATTGCTTCCGGCCGGCTGAATCAGCTGGTTCTGATTCAGGAAGCCCTTCAGGAAAAAAAGATTGCGGAGATTGCAGGACAGATTGCCTCCCAGCCTAAGAAAAAACTGGTTATGATTGCGGGGCCGTCTTCTTCTGGGAAAACCACCTTTTCCCACAGGCTCAGCATCCAGCTGGAAGCGCTGGGATTACGGCCTCATCCAATCGAAGTAGACGACTATTTTGTAAATCGGGAGGACAGTCCCAGGGATGAAAAGGGAGATTACGATTATGAAGCCCTGGAGTGTCTGGACGTCCGCCAGTTTAACGTAGATATGAACCGGCTTTTAAAGGGAGAAGTAGTGGATATGCCGACTTACAACTTTAAAACCGGTCATCGGGAATACAGAGGAGAGAAACTGCATCTTGGAAAAGAGGATATTTTGGTAATGGAAGGCATTCACTGCCTCAATGACCGGCTTTCCTATACGCTGCCCAGGGAAAATAAATTTAAAATTTATATCAGCGCCCTGACCCAGTTAAATGTAGACGAACACAACCGGATTCCCAGTACGGACGGCCGTCTGATCCGCAGGATGATTCGGGACGCCAGAACCAGGGGAACATCTGCGCTGGAGACCATCCGGAGATGGCCTTCTGTCCGCAGGGGAGAAGACAAAAATATTTTTCCATTCCAGGAAGAAGCCGACGCTATGTTTAATTCTGCTTTGATTTATGAATTAGCAGTATTAAAACAATATGCGGAGCCGCTGTTATTCAGCATCCCGAGAGACTGTGAAGAATATCTGGAAGCAAAGCGGCTGTTAAAGTTTTTAGATTACTTCCTGGGAGTGGGTTCGGAAAACATTCCGAAAAACTCAATTCTGCGGGAATTTATAGGAGGCGGCTGCTTTTAGGCAGCTGCCATAAGGCACAAAAGGCACAAGGAGAACACGCAAGATGAAAACGATACTTTGTTTTGGAGATTCCAACACATTTGGAACCAATCCAAAAGGAGGACGCCACGAGCGTCAGATACGCTGGCCAGGACGTCTGGCCCAGCTGTTAGGAGACGGGTATTATGTGATTGAAGAAGGGATGGGGGGAAGAACCACAGTGTGGGACGACCCATTAGAGCCGAACCGGTGCGGAATCCAGTTCCTTCCGGTAGCCCTTCAGAGCCATAAGCCTCTGGATCTGGTGGCAATATGCTTAGGGACAAACGACTGCAAGGCTCATTTTCACGCATCGCCCAGAATGATTGCAAAAGGAGCAGAACGGCTTGTAAAGACTATCCAGAGTTATGATTATGGAGCGGGAGTGCCTGCGCCGAAAATCCTTCTGATTTCTCCCATTCACATTGGGGACGAGGTAGAACATTCCCCATATGCCAGCTTTGACAGCGCATCTCCTGCAAAATCCAGGGCCTTAGCGCCTTTCTATAAGGAAGTGGCAGACCAGTACGGCTGTCTGTATCTGGACGCTTCGAAAGTAGCAGAACCCAGCGGCCTGGATCAGCTGCATATGGAGGAAGAGGGCCACAAAGCTCTGGCAGAGGCTGTAAAAGATGTAATCGAGGAGTATTTTGCAGATAATGGGGAGAAACAGGGAAAATGAAGAATATGTCCCGCATAAAAGAATATGTTCTGATTACCTTTGCAACTCTTATTGTGGCAGCTGCCGTATTTTTCTTTTTGATACCCAGCCAAGTGTCAGTAGGAAGCGTATCCGGCCTTGCAATGGTGCTGGCTAATGTAATTCCGCTTAATATTTCTGTCATTACTTTTTTGCTGAACGCCCTTTTGCTGGTAGTTGGATTTTTACTCATTGGATCGGAATTTGGCATTAAGACGGTGTATACGTCTTTGCTTCTGCCCTTGTTTCTTGGCATTTTTGAAGTGGTATTTCCCGATTTTACGTCCATAAACGGCGACCCTATGTTAGATACGGTCTGCTACATTTTTGTGGTCAGTATCGGACTGGCGATGCTGTTTAAGCAGAATGCTTCTTCCGGCGGACTGGACATTGTGGCAAAGCTGCTGAACAAGTATTTTCATATGGAGCTGGGAAAAGCTATGGCGCTGCCAGGAATGTGCGTGGCGCTGTCGTCCGCCTTGTTCTATGATAAAAAAATAGTAGTCTTAAGTATTTTAGGAACCTATTTAAACGGAATTGTCCTGGACCATTTTATTTTTGGCATGAACCTGAAAAAACGGGTCTGCATTGTGTCAGAAAAAGAGGAAAAGATACGGGAATTTATTATTCATACCCTGCGGAGCGGGGCAACCATGTACGACTGCGTGGGAGCCTATGATAATCAGCCCAAGAGGGAAATCATTACCATTGTAAATAAGAGCGAATATTCCCAGCTGATGTCTTTTATTTTAAAGACAGATCCAAAGGCATTTGTGACGGTTTATACAGTTAACGAGATTATTTACCGGCCTAAATATTAAGATCCGACGGAGAATCCGTTCTGGACAAGAAAGAAAAAATATGATATGATACCAATGTTTTGAGTAAGACAGATGGTCGCATCTAACGCTACGACTTCTGTAGCTTTTTCATTATAAGGATTGTATAAGGTATAATGTTGTCTTGTCAAATCAAATCTGTCTGTATCTAAATTACATTGGCGGATAGAACCTGTTCTACATTTTTCATTTTCAATACCCCACCATATACCTGGTAGTTGGCTAATATAAGTAGGTCCAGCTACTCCAATCATTCCTACAGCAGGATCATTAAAGTAATCAATAATATTTTTACCCCAATTTACAGTATGGTATAAAATATCATCATGCATAAAGCAAATATATGGATATTTGGATTTTTGAATTCCCTTATTATATGCTTGAAATATATTATAACGGTTATCACTATTGTCAATGTTTATAATTTCATATTCAATACCTATAGTACTTTTAATATTATTCTCTAATTTAGGGTCTAATACTTTCTTACGATTACATATAATAATAGAAATCATTATTCAAGAATCTTTTTGGAATTAATAATATATGCTTTACTACAAGGACCATCAATTATCTTTGGAACTTCATTATGCAGCAAAGCTGTCGCCAACTGAATAAAATTCTCCGCTGCACACATA
>UQMJ01000036.1 GCA_900542035.1 uncultured Clostridium sp. | reverse complement strand
CGACCTCCTGGTCCCAAACCAGGCGCTCTAGCCAAGCTGAGCCACACCCCGTTATACTGGGAAGTCGTTGTTGTTTTTATCGCTTTCCCTCAACGCAAGAGTAATTATATACTATGTGTTTTAAAATGTCAACTATTTTTTTAATTTTTTTCTACTTTTTAAATTTTTTATTTTGTAAGTACACTTTATGCCCATTTTACGGGCTTCTCTGGGATTCTGGTTTTTTTGAAATTTCCCAGAGAAGTCCTGTTTTTCTGGATTACCAGTCTCTTTCTACGTAGCGGAGTTCAAACTGTGCCTCTCCCCGTTCGTTCAGCTCCATCATCATATAGGACGGCCTTCTTCCCTCCTGTCTGGGATAAGACAGGCTTCCTGGGTTTAAAACTACAATACCATCCTGGACTTCGTAGCAGGGGCGATGGGTATGTCCAAACATCACAATATCCAGTTTCCGGTCCGCCGCTTCATTTGTAATCATTTCTGTCCCAAGGGATACATTATAATAATGTCCATGCGTCAGCAGTACCCGATATCTTCCAATCCGGATTTCCCTCTCTCGGTCCAGGTTGGAAAAGAAATCATTGTTCCCCCGTACCATCTGGATGCTGCAGTCCGGATTTAACCATTCTGGGATAAACTGTTCGCTTCCTTCTGAATCTCCCAGATGGATAAACATATCAATGGGTTTTACCTGTTCGATTACCTTTTTCAGATTGTCGTCTTTCCGATGGGTATCACTGACAATTAAAATCTTCATAACTCTTCTCCTCTGTACCTCTTAAAAAGCTCTTCCTTCATGGCGCGCAGCGCTTTCCCCCTGTGGCTGATTTGATTTTTCTGCTCCAGCGTCAGCTCTGCGCTGGTCACTCCAAGCTCCGGAATGTAAAGAATGGGATCGTACCCGAATCCTTCCGTTCCCGCCGGTTTTTCCGCAATCTGCCCTTCCATGAAGCCTTCCGTATGGATAACTGTCCCATCCGGTAAAACTGCGGCAATGTCGCAGACAAACCGCGCAGACCGCTCTTTCCCTTTTGCTCCCTTTAACCGGTCAATAATCGCCTGGTTTTTAATATCATAGGAAGTATCTTCTCCCATATATCTGGCAGAGTAAACCCCTGGCTCTCCTCCCAGATAATCAACTGCCAGACCAGAATCATCTGCCAGTACAATGCCGCCCGTCCTGGCCCAGACCGCTTTGGCTTTAATCTCTGCATTCTGCGCAAAGGTCTCCCCGTCTTCTACAATATCTGCATGGACTCCGGCTTCTTTCATAGACAGTATCTCCATCCCCAAATCAGCCAGGATCATCCGTACTTCCCTCATTTTTCCTTCATTTCCTGTTGCAAAAACTATGGTTTCTTTCATGGTATTCTCCTTGTATATGCCTTTAAGCAGACATTGCACCCCATCGTAGTCTCTGTTCTCTGAAAATGGATGCCGTCATAGCTTAAATATCCTTCTCCATCGGTAATATCTGCCGCGCCTTTTCTCTCGTCCGCCTGATATTCAATGGCAACCGGCTGAGTACTGTCTTTTGTGGTAATTTCCAGCAGCAGCCCAAATCTCTCTCCCGCTTCCAGTTCCATCGGACTTTCAAAATCAACGGTATAATATCCCGCGTCTGAAAAACTCCCTTCTGCCAGAAGGATCCGGTGTTCAAACGTCTCTTCCGGATTCAAAATTCCGTAAATCTTATAATCTGTCTCGGCTCCTGTAGCGTAAAATCCGGCAGCTGACAGCTGTTCCTGTTCCTGTGCCTCATATACATTCGCTCCATAAGCAGTTTCTGTTCCATATCCTGCCTGGCCGGCCCAGCCGCAGAGATCCGTCTGATAAATCTTATCATAATTATCCGGATTGTCAATTCTTGTATAGACCAGATTGTTCTTTCCCAGATTGGAATCATAATAAGAGACGTAGAAATATCCTCTATCGCCAAACTCTTCTCCCCAGCTGCTGACACATAAAAAAGCGCCGTCTTCCGGCGGCAGGATAGTAAAATTTTCCTTCGGATACTGATCATCCCAGCCTACAATTACCGTATCGTGGTTCGCCTCTTCCTGACCATCATAATAATATGCCGCATATTCCTTCTGATAATACATGGACTGGCTGTCTGAATTTTTTAGCGACGTATACAAAGAGCTCTGGACGCCGCCTTGTTCCAGCACTGCCCTCTTTATAGCCTCCCTGTCTCCCTCCGGAAGAATCCGCACTTCCTGGACGTGTTTTGCAGCTTTCAGCCCAACCGGAGAAATCCCGTCATGGTAAGGGTCTTCCTCCTCGGTTACCGGCCCCTGCCAGGAAAGCAGATAGGCCAGCGACATAATGTAGTCTCCGCCTGCATTCTGATCCATATGGAAGCTGTTCCTGTGCGACATATGATCCTCTGAAAAATCCCAGCTTTCTTGGGGCAGCAAAGAGGATTCCAAAGCTCCTAAGGACGCAAACGCCCAGCAGGTTCCCAAATCCTGCTGATTTTTCACGCCAGGCGCCCTGCCCTCTTTCCGGTAATCATAGGAAGGAGGAAGCTTTTTCTGTCTGTTGCAAGCGCTGGCTGTCAGAAGGAATCCCCCTATGCAGACGGAAACGCCGATCAAAAAGGCCGATCGGACTATGGTCTTTTGCCGGAAGCGGCCATTATTCGCCGGCATTATCCGGCTTTCTGATAAAGTTGTTATTTTCCCGTCTGGGCGGCTTTGGTCCCATAAACTGGTAGAAATAGGTCTTCATCATACCATTATAAATCTTCCGGTTTTTATCCGCCTTTTTTCCAATGGCCTTTTCTGCATCTGCATAGGCTGTAATCAGATACATAGACCAGGAATCCAGGGCCGCATACCGCTCGCCAATTTCCCGATACAGCGCCGGCAAGTTTTCTTTTTCTTCGATTCGCTCTCCATAAGGCGGATTGGAAATAATAAATCCGTATTTTTTCGGATGGCTTAGCGCGCTGACCGGTCTCTGCTGGAAATGAATCAGGTGATCCACTCCGGCTGCCTGGGCATTGGCTCTGGCCGCTTTTACAATGTCTCCGTCAATATCGTATCCCTGAATATCCGTCTGGACAGAGCGATCCACTAAATCCTGAGCCTCATCCATGGCTTCATACCACAATTTTCTGGGAATCAGTCCTTTCCAGTCCTCTGCCAGGAAAGAACGTTCCATTCCAGGCGCGATATTAGCTGCCATCATGGCCGCTTCAATGGGGAACGTCCCGCTTCCGCAGAACGGGTCTACCAAAATCCGGTCTTTATTCCATGGGGTCAGATAAAGAAGGGCTGCTGCCAGAGTTTCCGTAATTGGCGCTTTGCTGGTCAGCGTCCGGTAACCTCTCTTGTGGAGGGAATCTCCGCTGGTGTCAATGCCGATGGTAACCACATCTTTAAACAGGAATACCCGCAAAGGGAAACTGGCTCCGGTTTCCGGAAACCAGGAAACGCCGTAGTGAGCCTTCATCCGCTCTACCATGGCTTTTTTCATAATCGACTGAATATCAGAGGGGCTGAACAGTTTGCTCTTAATCGAAGATGCTTTGGCAACCCAGAATTTTCCATCCTGAGGCAGATAATCCTCCCAGGCAATGGACTTGGTTCCCTGAAATAGTTCTTCAAACGTTGTTGCCGGAAAACTTCCTACTTTTAACAGCACGCGCTCTGCAGTGCGCAGGAATACGTTAGCGCGGCAAATTGCTTCTTCATCTCCAATAAACGTAACTCTGCCGTCTTCTACTTTGGAAATCTCATAGCCCAAATCGTAAATTTCTTTTTTTAAAACCGCTTCCAGGCCAAAGTGGCAGGGCGCGATCAGTTCCATTGTTTTCAAATTTTTATCCTCTCTCTTAAACCGGTCTTCCATCCATTACAGCTGAATCTGTTTTACCACATCCCCTTCCAATGAGTAAATGGTAAAGAGATTGTCTTCCAAAAGGGCATATGTATGGGGATTGCCGCCTTTTGGAATGGACACAGATCCTGGATTTAATACGGTAATGTCTCCTACTTTTTCTGCTTTCAGCAGGTGGGTATGGCCGTGAATCAGAATGTCTCCTGGCATTACCGGAGGAAGGTTGTCCTGATTATATACGTGGCCGTGGGTTGCATAGAAGGTCTTTCCATTCCATGAAAGGAGGGCATAGTCTGCCAGAACAGGGAATTCCAGCACCATCTGATCCACCTCTGTGTCACAGTTGCCCCGCACCGCATAAATCTGATTTTTGTATTCGTTCAGCATAGCAATGACCTGCTTGGGAGCATATTCCTTTGGCAGGTCATTGCGGGGACCATGGTATAAAATATCGCCCAGAAGCACCAGACGTTCTGCGCCGGACTTTTGGTATATTTCTAAAAGCTTTCCGCAGTAATAAGCGGAACCATGAATATCAGAAGCAAACAGTATTTTCATCGTCATTCTCCATTTCTTTGTCTCGTGATTTTATTTTATAGCCAAGCTCTTGTATTGTCAATTCCGAATCATATAGCGCCCCCTATAATAGACGATTCCGCTCATAACGGATTCTGCATAAATCCCATGTTCTGCCGCCATCCGCGCTGCCTGGAGGCTGGTGCTGCCCCTGGCACAATAAAAAACCAGAGGAGGAACCGGCTTCAGCTCCTGAAACCGTTCTTTTAGCTGGCTGTAAGGAATGTTTACCGCGCCGCAGATATGCCCGTTCTGATATTCTGCAGGCGTCCGCAGATCTACCAGCTGCATTTTCATTCCCCTGTCCAGCCTGTATTCCAAATCCCATAGAGAAATCATGCCAATTTCCATTTTCCCACTCCTTGTCTTCGCCGTATATAACAGTATATTCCGCAAGATGCAGGAATGTCCCCTTATCAGGATTGGCATACCTGAAGCTTTGCTGTCACGGAGCATTCTTGATTAAATAGAAAGAATTTCCTATGTAATAAAAAACCGATCCCACACGTTGGCGGAACCGGTTTTTCTTTTCCAGTTGCTGGCCTGTCGTAAACGGCCGGCTTAATTTCTGCTGGAATTCTTGCTAGAGTTTTTGCTGGAATTTTTACTGCTGTTTCTGCTGGAATTTTCTGATTTATTCTGGCTGTTATTCTTGCCAGCGTTATCAGAAGTGTTGTGGCAGTCCTTAGAAGTATTGTCTTCCATATCGCGGTAATTGTTGTTCATTGCCATACCTCCTAATTAATTTTCATTACACCGTCAGTATGGCTTAAATTTTATAAATTATACGCTATCCTAATACATTTACAATTTTTACTGGAGTGCGGTAATTCCACTGGGAAATCTTAACGCCGGTTTCTTCCGTGGAAGCGTGGATAATCTGTCCGTTTCCGATATACATGGCAACATGGTTAATGCTTCTGCCGCTGCCATAGCAAATCAGATCTCCTGGCTGCATCTGCTCTGCACTGACAGGAATTCCCGCGTTAGCCTGTCCTCCGGATGTCCTGGGAATCGAAATTCCAGCTCCATTTAACATCACAAAGCGGGTAAATCCGGAACAGTCTACTCCTGTCAGGGGATTAGTGCCGCCGTAACGGTACCGGCATCCTAAAAACTGCATGGCGTAATTCACGACGTGCTGTCTGCGGCTGGCTGCGGCGTCTGCTGCCTGCTGTACCCTGGCTTCTTCCAGACTGGCTGCGGCAGTCTCAGAAGCAGCTGAAAGCTCTTCCTCTTCTGCCTGCTGAAGTTCTACTTCTTCTCCGGCCTGCAGATAGCCTTCTTCGGATCCTACCTGCACCTTCAGCCATCCGTCCTCTGTTTCCCCTACCAGAGGGAAACTCTCATTGGTATCTGCTTCCATCAAAAGCTGTCCGCTTACTGTATCGGTATTAATCATGGCAGATTCTCCTACCACTGTTACCAGAAACTGTACCGGTTCTGTACCTGGTCCCGTAAGAGAAGCGTCTGCAGTGTGAATAGTCGCTGCAAAACATACCATAGAGGTTGCTGCAAATGCAGAGCAGAATGCCAGAACTCCAGTTGCCTTTTTGAAAATGTATTTCATATGTACTCCTATTTTTTACGTTTTTCTTTAAAATATTACATAATTATTAAATTTGTTACATTCACATTATAGTCCCCATCCCTTTTTATGTCAAGTACTTAAAAAAATACAATATACAATCTCTTTGCAGCATAAAAAAACGCAGCTCACTGAAATCAGCAAGCTGCGCCTCGTCTAACATATATCGCTATGCGCATCTGTATGTGTCAGAATCTTCATAAATTCCTCTCCGGTAATGGTTTCTTTTTCCAGAAGGTAAGCGGCAAGCTCGTGAAGCTTTGCTTCATTCTGGGCCAGAATCTCTTTTGCTTTCTCGTACTGGGCCTTTACGGTTGCAATCACTTCATCGTCAATCTCCTTTGCTGTTTCGGGAGAACAGGCCAGAGACGTATCCCCGCCCAAATATTGGTTGGTAACCGTTTCCAGAGCCACCATACCAAACTGACCGCTCATGCCATATCGGGTAATCATAGCTCTGGCAAGCTTGGTTGCCTGTTCGATGTCGTTGCTGGCTCCTGTAGTAATGGAATGGAAAATCAGCTCTTCTGCAGCCCGTCCGCCTGTAAAGGTTGCAATTTTATTAAGCGCCTCTTCTTTGCTCATCAGCACCCGTTCCCCTTCTTCCACCTGCATGGTATAGCCTAAGGCGCCGGAGGTTCTCGGAATAATGGTAATCTTATGCACAGGAGCAGAATGGCTCTGGCAGGCAGCTACTAAAGCATGGCCAATCTCATGGTAAGCCACAATCTTTCTCTCCTGCTCTGAAACCGCCGCGTCTTTCCTCTGATAACCGGCAATTACCACTTCTACGCTTTCTTCCAGATCTTCCTGACTTACTACATTTCGTCCCATCCGGACTGCCCGCAGGGCCGCTTCGTTGACAATGTTGGCAAGCTCCGCGCCGCTGGCTCCGGAAGTTGCTCTGGCTACGGTGTTAAAATCTACGTCATCAGATAATTTTACATTGGCTCCATGAACCCGTAAAATCGCCTCTCTGCCCTTCATATCCGGCAGTTCTACCGGAATCCGGCGATCGAACCTGCCTGGACGCAGCAGCGCCTGATCCAGAGACTCCGGACGGTTGGTGGCCGCCAGAATGACAACGCCCTTTCGTCCGTCAAATCCGTCCATCTCTGTAAGGAGCTGGTTTAAAGTCTGCTCGCGCTCATCGTTGCCGCCAATTCCTCCAGCTCCGTCACGCTTTTTGCCAATGGTATCAATCTCATCAATAAACACGATACACGGCGCTTTTTCATTGGCCTGCTTAAATAAATCGCGCACCTTGGCCGCGCCCATGCCTACGAACATTTCTACAAATTCCGACCCTGAAATGGAGAAAAACGGCACATGGGCTTCTCCTGCTACCGCCTTGGCCAACAGTGTCTTACCAGTACCAGGAGGGCCTACCAATAAGGCGCCTTTTGGAAGGGTCGCGCCAATGTCCGCGTACTTTTGGGGATTGTGAAGGAAATCGACAATCTCTTTTAATGCTTCTTTGGCCTCCTCTTCTCCTGCTACGTCCGCAAATGTTTTGCCCGTTTCGTTTTCTGCGTAAATCTTAGCATTGGATTTTCCAAATGTCATCGCATTGCCGCCCATCCGTTTTCTCATTATCCTGGACATAATCATGCCAATAACTGTAAACATCAGAATCGGCATAATCCACGTCAAAAAGAAGTTGACAATCGGATTGGGTTCCGTTGGAATCTCTGCCGCAAAGATTACTCCCTGATCCTGCAAAGCTTCGTTTAGCTCTTCATCCGGCCATACCCAGATGCCAGTCTTATAGATCCTGGATTCTCCGTTATCATCTGTGGCAATGAATACTAATGTATTTTCATTTTCCTTGGATACCGTAGTGACCTTTCCTGCATAAACCTGTTCTTTAAACTCGTTATAGGTTACCAGTTCCACCTTTTGCTTAAACAGAGAAGAAAAGCCCATTGCATTGATAATGAACGTAATGACCATAATAATCAGATAGTAGTACAAAAATACCTTCATCGGGTTTTTTCCCGAATTGCCCTGATTATTATTCGGTTTTTTATCACTTGTCTCCATATGAGGTCTCCTTATATTTTATAGATTAGCTTAAAAATATCCCCTTTTTCAGAAATTGTCAATACCATATAGTAAATATTTATTTACTTTTCACTTTTGTTGACATTTCTCTTTTCCTATGTTAAAACAAATTTATTATTAGGAAGATACACGGAGGACATCATGCACTCAAACAGTGAAATCCAACATTTTTTAGAATTTTCCATGCGGTTTTTGACCTTTACCAAATGCCATTTTCACAAAGAGCAGGAGCTGCGCACCGACTCTCTGGCCTTTCATGCCCTAATCAGCCTACACGCGCTTTCCAGGCAGGAGCTGACCATGTCGGAACTTGCCAGCGAAATGATGATTACCAAGCAGCAGCTTACCCGTTTAATCAACGACCTGGAAAACAGGGGACTGGTCGAACGGATCCACAATCCATTAAACCGCCGCCAGGTCTATATCCGGCTGTCTCCAGACGGCACAAAACTTCTAAAGGCCGCCCAGACGGCAATGGAAGAAAATGCCGCCTCCATATTGGATCTCTTTACTCCCGATGAGCAAAAAGAAATCGATGCCTGTCTGACCCGCCTCACTGAACTGTTCTCCAGGATCGAAGGTTTTGGCGAAACCACACTGCTTGGGTAGTGCTTTCCTAAAAGACGGAAGGCCGCTGCTTTCCGGATTCAAATTTCCAAAAAGCAGCAGCCCTTTTTCACTGTCAAACACCGAGCAGCGCTGCCAGCGACAGGTTCCTCGATAGCGGTATTCTCAGCCTTTTACCAGACGTACTCGCAGCACGCCGTCAATGTCCCCTAATTGTTTTATCGTATCGGCGGTCGGCACATTTTCCAGATCTAACAGCGTATATGCGAACTTATCTTTACTCTTATTGGTCATATCGGAAATATTGGCGTGTTCGGCTGCCAGTATTGCCGTAATCTGTCCCAGCATATTGGGGATGTTCTGGTGGAAAATCGCAACTCTGGCCGCTGCTTTGCAGACTCCCATATCGCAGGCCGGATAGTTGACCGAATTTTTAATGTTGCCATTATCCAGATAATCCATAATCTCCTCAACCGCCATAGCTGCGCAGTTGTCTTCCGCTTCTTCCGTGGATGCGCCCAAATGAGGAATGACGATGGTTCCTTCCATATGAACTACCTTTGGATTTGGGAAATCCGTCACGTATTTCTTTACTTTTCCATCGGCCAGAGCCTTTGCCATGGCATCTTCATCTACCAGCGCGTCTCTGGAGAAGTTTAAGAACACCACGCCATCCTTCATTTTTTTAATGGCTTCCTCATTGATCATGCCTTTGGTCGTTCCCGTTGCCGGCACATGAATGGTAATGTAATCGCACTCTTCGTAAATGGTATCAATGGAGCTTACCGGACGCACTTCCCTGGACAGCATCCAGGCAGCTTTTACGGAAATAAACGGATCATAGCCCAGCACCTCCATGCCCAGGGCCGCCGCTGCATTGGCAATCTCTGCCCCGATTGCGCCAAGACCGATAACGCCCAGCTTCTTTCCCCGAATTTCTCCGCCTGCAAAGGCCTTCTTGCTCTTTTCTGTAGCCTTGGCAATGTTTTCATCCTCTTTGTTATCTTTTACCCAGCCAATACCGCCTAAAATGTCGCGGGAAGAAAGCATCAAAGCGCCGATTACCAGTTCCTTTACTGCATTGGCATTGGCCCCTGGCGTATTGAATACCACAATTCCCTTTTCCGCACATTTTTCCAGAGGAATATTATTGACTCCGGCTCCGGCTCTCGCAATCGCCAGAAGTCCTTCCGGCAGTTCCATATCATGCATGGCTGCGCTTCGCACCAGCACTCCGGCTGCGTCTCCAATGGAATCTGTCAGCTGATAATCCTCTGTCAGTCTTGCGGTTCCATGCTTAGAAATTGCATTCAGGCAATAGATCTTTTTCATAATCTTCTCCTCCTTATGACCATTATTTGCGGTTTTTCTTTTCAAAATCTTCCATAAAGGTTACCAGCTTTTCTACGCCTGCCATTGGCATCGCATTGTAAATGCTGGCTCTCATGCCGCCTACGGTCCGGTGGCCTTTTAAATTTTCAAGACCAGCGGCCTTGGATTCTTTTACAAATAATGCGTCTAAGTCCGGATCTCCGGTTACGAACGGAACGTTCATCAGGGAACGATCCTTCTTTTCCACTGTGCCCTTAAACATCTGGCTCTGATCTAAGAAGTCGTACAGAAGTTTTGCCTTCTTTTCGTTATACTCCTTCATTGCAGACAGGCCGCCTTTTCTCTTTAACCACTGGAATACCTTGCCGCACATATAGATCCCGTATGCCGGCGGCGTATTGTAAAGAGATTCTGCATCTGCGTGGGTTTTATAACGCAGCATGGTCGGCGTTCCAGGAAGAACGTCCTCTGTAATCATGTCTTCGCGGATAATGGCGATTACAACTCCGGCCGGCCCGACGTTTTTCTGGGCGCCGCCGTAAAGCATAGCGTATTTTTCTACCTCGACCGGTTCAGACAGGAAGCAGGAGGAAACGTCTGCTACCAATGGTTTTCCCTTGGTATTGGGAAGAGTTTTAAATTTCGTGCCGTAAATGGTATTGTTTTCACAGATATACACGTAATCTGCATTTTCAGAAATCGGAAGGTCTGAGCAGTCCGGTATATAAGAAAAGGTCTTATCCGCACTGGATGCCACTGCGTTTGCCTGGCCATACAATTTGGCTTCTGCAAACGCTTTTTTCGCCCACTGGCCGGTAATGATATAGTCTGCCACTTTATTTTTCATAAAGTTCATGGGAATCATGGCAAACTGCTGGCTGGCGCCGCCCTGAAGGAACAGTACCTTGTAGTTGGACGGAATCCCCATCAGCTCTCTTAAGTCAGCTTCTGCAGTATGGATGATCTCTTCAAACATTTTAGATCGATGGCTCATCTCCATAACGGACATTCCGCATCCTCTGTAATCTAACATCTCATCTGCTGCTTCCTGCAGGACCTCTTCCGGCAGAACTGCCGGTCCGGCTGAAAAGTTATATACTCTGCTCATACCTTTTTCCTCCTCTTTCTTTTCCTTTTTATTTTGCCTTAAGCTTTTTCATAAACCCCTTCAGGGAATTACTCGATCTTTAAGTCCACGTCGTCAAATGCATCCGAAATCGGCGCTCCTGGCGATACCATTGGAAATACCTTGTCGTCGCATGGAATCTGGCAGTCGATGACAACCGGAATATTTAAGGCGATCGCCTCTCTGAATACCGGTTCAAAGTCTTCTTTTTTCTCAACCCGATAGGCTTTTGCCCCCATGGCTTCTGCCAGTTTTACAAAATCCACTGTATCATTTAATACTGTATGTGAATACCGTTTTCCATAGAACAGGTTCTGCCACTGGCGGACCATACCCAGCACGTGATTGTTCATAATGACTTCAATAAACGGAATGTTGTAGCGGGTTGCCGTGGCCAGCTCGTTCATATTCATACGGAAACAGCCGTCTCCTGCAATATTGACTACCAGCTTGTCCTTGCATCCCATCTTAGCCCCCAGCGCTGCGCCCAGGCCGTAGCCCATGGTGCCAAGTCCGCCTGACGTAAGCAGGGTTCTGGGCTTTTTATACTTATAATACTGGGCCGCCCACATCTGGTTCTGTCCTACTTCCGTTGTAATAATGGCGTCGCCGTCTGTGATTTCATAAATCTTTTCCATAATAAACGGGCCGGTCAGCTGGCTCTTATCGTAGCGCAGGGGATACATATCCTTTAACCGCTCAATGTGCATGATCCATTCGTCATGGTTCATGGGATCCAGACGGGCATTGAGTTTCCTCAATACCACTTTTGCATCTCCAATCACACTGGCATAGGTCTGGATATTTTTATTAATTTCCGCTGCGTCCACATCAATCTGAAGGATTTTCGCATTTTTTGCAAATTTGGAAGCATTTCCGGTTACTCGGTCACTGAATCTTGCTCCCACTACAATCAAGAGATCGCATTCGGTAAATCCAAAGTTGGACGTCTTGGTCCCATGCATCCCAACCATGCCGGTATACAGTGGGTCAGTGCCGTCAAAAGCGCCTTTTCCCATCAGGCTGTCTGCCACCGGCGCCTGGATCTTGTGGGCGAATGTCTTTAATTCATCGGACGCATTGGAGATAACCGCGCCGCCGCCTGCAAAGATAAACGGCTTCTGGCTGTTGCGGATCAATTCCAGGGCTTTCTCTATATCTTCTTCTGTAATGGTGTCTGACTGAGGAACCACCTCCTCCGGAGCCTGATACTCATAATCATACTCGGCGGCAGTTACGTCCTTAGTAATGTCGATTAGTACCGGTCCTGGCCGTCCGGAACGGGCAATGGTAAAGGCCCTGCGGATGGTAGCTGCCAGTTTGGTTACGTCTTTTACGATAAAGTTGTATTTGGTAATCGGCATGGTAACGCCGGCAATGTCAATTTCCTGAAAGCTGTCTTTTCCCAGCAGGCTCACTCCCACGTTGCAGGTAATAGCCACAACCGGAATGGAATCCATCTGGGCAGTTGCAATGCCGGTAACCAGATTTGTTGCCCCTGGTCCGGATGTTGCCAGGCAGACCCCTACTTTTCCGGTTGCCCTGGCATAACCGTCAGCTGCATGGGAAGCGCCCTGTTCATGGGAAGTAAGGATGTGGGTAATTTCATCCTGGTGTTTGTATAACGCATCATAAATATTTAAAATGGCCCCGCCTGGATAACCAAACACCGTATCCACGCCCTGCTCTTTTAAACACTCGATTACAATCTCTGCACCTGTCATTTTACTCATTGGCTGGGTTTCCTTTCTTCTCTTATTTTGACTGCAGCACCGCTCCTTTATCTGCTGAAGTAACCAGACTTGCATAACGTGCCAGATAGCCGGTTGTAACTTTTGGTTCTCTTGGCTGCCAGTTCGCTCTTCTTGCTTCCAGTTCTTCTTCGGATACCATAACGTTCAGCTGGTGATTATCAATGTCAATGGAAATAATGTCGCCTTCCTGAACCAGGGCAATCGGGCCGCCTACTGCTGCTTCCGGAGAAACATGGCCGATGGATGCGCCTCTGGATGCGCCGGAGAAACGTCCGTCTGTAATCAGGGCAACGGTGGAACCCAGTCCCATTCCGGCAATGGCAGAAGTCGGATTTAACATCTCTCTCATACCTGGTCCGCCTTTTGGTCCCTCATAGCGGATGACAACTACGTCGCCTGCCACGATCTTGCCGCCCTTGATTGCTGCGATAGCGTCTTCTTCACATTCAAATACCCTTGCAGGCCCTTCATGCTTTAACATCTCAGGAGCCACAGCGGATCTCTTTACAACGCAGGAATCCGGCGCTAGGTTGCCTCTTAAAATTGCAATGCCGCCAGTCTTGCTGTATGGATTTTCCACAGGACGGATGACTTCCGGATTTAAGTTTACACAATTTTTTATGTTTTCCCCAACCGTCTTTCCGGTTACGGTCATACAGTCCAGATTCAAAAGTCCAAGCTTGCTGATCTCATGCATGACTGCATAAATGCCGCCTGCCTCGTTTAAATCTTCCATATAAGTAGGGCCAGCCGGAGCCAGATGACACAGGTTCGGGGTCTTTGCACTGATTTCATTGGCAATATCTACGTTTAAATCCACGCCTGCTTCGTGGGCAATAGCTGGCAGATGGAGCATACTGTTGGTGGAGCAGCCCAGAGCCATATCCATCGTCAGGGCATTCCGGAATGCTGCCTCGGTCATAATGTCTCTTGGACGGATGTTCTGGCGGTACATCTCCATAACGGCCATGCCGGCGTGCTTTGCCAGCTTAATTCTCTCCGAGTACACTGCCGGAATGGTGCCGTTTCCGCGAAGCCCCATTCCCAGAACCTCGGTCAGGCAGTTCATGCTGTTGGCTGTATACATACCGGAACAGGAACCGCAGGTCGGGCATACCTTTTCTTCAAATTCCCGTACATCATCTTCGGTCATGGTGCCTGCCGCATAGGATCCCACAGCCTCAAACATACTGGAAAGACTGCGCTTCTGGCCTTTTACATGACCAGCTAGCATCGGGCCGCCGCTGACAAATACGGTCGGGATATTCACTCTGGCTGCTGCCATTAAAAGTCCAGGTACATTTTTATCACAGTTTGGAACCATAACCAGAGCGTCAAACTGATGGGCCAAAGCCATGCACTCGGTAGAATCTGCAATCAAATCTCTGGTAACCAGGGAATACTTCATTCCTACGTGTCCCATAGCGATTCCATCACAGACTGCAATGGCCGGAAATACGACAGGAGTGCCGCCTGCCATGGCAACGCCCAGCTTAACGGCTTCCACAATCTTATCCAGATTCATATGTCCTGGAACAATCTCGTTATAAGAACTTACAATTCCAACTAACGGCTTTTTTAACTCTTCCTGGGTCATTCCCAGAGCATTAAATAACGAACGGTGGGGCGCCTGCTGCATCCCTGTCTTTACTGCGTCACTTTTCATAATTACTGCCTCCTTATTTTATCTGCAATCAGTGTGCCCATCTGGACAGTGCCGACTTGTTTGCATCCTTTTGCCATAATATCTGCTGTGCGGAATCCTTCTTTTAATATCTCTTCTACTGCCGCCTCTACCGCTGCCGCCTCTTTGTCCAAATCAAACGAATAGCGAAGCATCATGGCTGCAGAAAGAATCGTTGCGATTGGATTTGCAATGTCTTTTCCGGCTATATCCGGCGCTGAACCATGGCTTGGCTCATACATACCGAACGTTCCTTCATTTAAGCTGGCAGAAGACAGCATCCCAATGGAACCGGTAATCATACTGGCTTCGTCAGAAAGAATGTCTCCAAACATATTTTCTGTAAGAACCACATCGAACTGTCCTGGATTCATGACTAACTGCATCGCGCAGTTGTCTACCAGCATATGGGTAACCGTTACTTCCGGATAGTCCTTTGCTACTTCTTCGACTACTTTTCTCCAAAGTCTGGAAGAATCCAGTACATTGGCCTTATCCACGCTGATTACCTGCTTCCGGCGCTTCATGGCAATCTCAAAAGCCTTAACTGCAATCCGGCGGATCTCGTTTTCGTTATAGGTCAGCGTATCGACTGCTGTCATCACTCCGTCTACTTCTTTTGTATACCGGTCTCCGAAATACAATCCGCCCGTCAGCTCCCTCATAATGACCATATCAAATCCGTCGCCGATGATTTCTTTTTTCAATGGGCAGGCGTCTGCCAGTTCCTTATATAAGTAAGCCGGACGAATATTGGCAAATAAGTTTAGCCCTTTGCGGATTGCTAAAAGCCCTGCCTCCGGCCGCAGATTTGGGGCCACGTCATACCATCTGGAATTGCCTACATTTCCTCCGACCGCCCCCAGAAGTACCGCGTCGCTTTCTTTCGCTGTCTGGAGAGCTTCTTCGGTCAGCGGCACACCGTATGCGTCTATGGAACATCCGCCCATTAAAACCTCTGTATAATGAAAGGTATGGCCGTAAACCTCTCCGACCTTATCTAATACTTTCTTTGCTTCCCGCACAATTTCCGGTCCGATTCCATCGCCTGGAATCAACGTAATCTTGCCATCCATACTCTGCTCTCCTCCCGTCTGTCTTCACAGTTTGTCTTCAAGATGTGTTTCTTTTCATAATACCGCATTTACCTGTTAGTTGCAACTATTCTATCGGGATTTCTTGGAGCTGCGCTATAGCAATTTGGAATCTTTTTTATAAATTGGGGTTATGGTGGCAAAAAGACTTATAGGATCCATGTACAAAGGGACAGACAAATTTAATCCATCTGGTTTTAAAGCCGCTCTGTTTTAAATATCAAAAAAACGGCCCCTTGAAAAATCAAGGAGCCGTCTGCTGACAATGAAAGTTATTTAATTGTGAAAATTAGAAACCAAAGTCAACTACTTTGTAATCTTCTACTTTGTAGTTGGTTCCGTCGATTTCGATCTTGGAAGCGTTTCTCTTAACAGTACCGCTGCCATTTACAACGATCATGTCGCCAGCCTCAAGAAGAACTACAGGATTGCCAGCCTCATCTTTCTTATCGCCGTCAACTACATCGTAATCCAGAACGATTGGCTCATACTTGCTGCCGTATTCCGCTTCGATTCTCTTTCCGTCATGTCCATAGATAGAGCCTTTAACCATAGCGTCAGTGTAAGCGGAACCATCCTTCTTGAAGTAGTAGTAGTACTTATCGCCTTCATCTTCTACAGAAGTCTTGCCAGTAATCATAGCGCCTTCCTGGCTGCCTTCTTCAGTATTGAAGTAGTAGATGCCTTCTACCAATACTTTACCGCCAACACGGTTAGTATCACCAGTTAATTTACGAACACCGGTAATCATCTTGCCTTCGCCATCAAATAAGAAGGTCTTGTTCTTGATAACCTTAGCCGCTACATCTAATTCTACATCGGTATCATCAAACATATTTACAGCATTTGCTTCATAAGGAGTCTTAACGGTTTCTTCCGTTTCTTTGTTATACTCGCTTCTAACGGTATCTTTAGCATCATCGTTGAATGCTTCGCCCTTGTTGCTTAAGTAGTACCAGTTTTCTTCTTCCTCATGATCTGGATCGTCTGGAGCCCAGGTATATAACCAGCCTGTTCTTCTATGTCCAATAGAGTCGGTGTAGTATGCATGAGCATCGGTTGCTGTCTCAACAGTAGACTCAGATACGCCAGGAGTACCCATACGCCACTCATCCTTCATAGCGCCAGTTGTATCAAAGGTGTAATACTGACCGTTGATGTACTTGGTAGTATCCTGTGCAGCACGACCGTTGGTGCCAAAGTAGAACCATGCTTCGTTCTCATATGGTCTGTCTTCATCAAAGCTAGCGTCTTCTGGCTTCTCTAAGTACTGCCAGCCCAGACGTGCCCATCCTTCGTTCTCATCGCCGAAGTAGTATCTATAAGTATCGTTGCTCAGTTCGATATCCTGCCATCCGCTTAACATATGGCCTTCCTCATCAAATGCGAAGGTTCCGGACTTATTCATGTTTTCACCATACTTACAGGTCTTAACAACTTTCTTGCCATCGCCCTTGTGAGCCTTACCATTAGAACCGAAATAGTACCATACAGTAGTAATATCGTCCTGATCGGAGCATTCGTTGTCGCCTTCATTATCTACGGATACCCAGGTGTTGGTAACCTTAGCGCCGTTGGAATCAACGTAGTACTTATCATCGTTAGCGCCAGAGATAACGATGGTGTCTTTTGCCATGTATCCGTCGCTGTCTAAGTAGAACCAGTTGGAACCGCTCTTCTTCCAGGTATCAGTTACTTTGTCGCCGTCCTTGTCAAGGTATACCCAGTCCTCGCCTTCCTGCTCCCAGTGAGCAGTTCCTGCGAAGGAGGTCATGGATGCACCGATAGCGAACAGAGCTGCTGCAGATAATACAGCAACTAATTTAGTCTGCTTTCTCATAATAAATGCACTCTCCTTTTTCATTTTGAATCTCTTTTCGAAATCCTTTTTGCATTACGAGGCAATTATACTTCTTATATGGGAAATTATCGCAAGTTGGCGTCCTTGATAAGCCCCAAGAAACGACATTATTGGGAAATTTCATATCTTTTTCCCTGTTTCTCCGTAGTTTTTGTATCTATATCGTGTATAATAATCTGATAAGATGGCATAAAAGGGGGAACTCTTATGGGCGGACGTGCAATTATTTATCATCTTCCGGATTCTGACGAACATCAAGTAGATTTATCCGATTTCAGGGATTATCTGATCTTTCACAATATGGCAGACAGTACCATCCATGTCTACCTTTATGCCATCGAACAGTTCTATTCTCTGTATTCCATTTTAAACAGCACGAACCTGCAGCTTTACAAAGTATACCTGCTGGAACATTACAAGCCTCAGACCGTCAACCTGCGGATCCGCGCGATCAACTGCTATTTGGAACATTTGGGAATTACTGATATGCGGATTCCCATGATCCATATGCAGCAGAAACATTATCTGGACAAAATCATCAGTGAGGCAGATTACGAATATTTAAAATCCTGTCTGAAACGGGACGGGGAATACCTTTACTATTTTATCATTCGCTATATGGCCTGTACGGGAATGAGGGTCAGCGAACTGGTTCAGGTTACTACCTGTGATGTGTACCGCGGCTATAAGGACCTTTTTTCAAAAGGCCATAAATCTCGCCGTATTTTTATTCCTTCCCAGCTTCGTGACGATACAATGTCCTGGCTCGCCAGAGAAGGCCGACCGGAGGGATACTTATTTCTCAACCGCTTCGGCGATCGGATTACAGCCGCCGGCATCAGAGGGCAGTTAAAAAAGTTTGCTGCCCGCTACGGGATGAATGTCAGCCTGGTTTTTCCCCATTCTTTCCGCCATCGTTTCGCCAAAAGCTTTATCGAACACGGAGGCGACATTGCGATGCTGTCTGACCTGTTAGGACATGAAAGTATTGAAACCACTCGAATTTATCTGCGCCGTTCCAGCAGTGAACAGGCAAGAATGGTCAATGAAATTGTGGACTGGTAATACCTTGCAGTAAGGAAGTTTTGATTATGAATATAAATGATAGAAATATAGAAGAAACTCTGTCAAACTTTCAAGAAGATTTAAGAAAACATGGAATGTCCCAAAATACCATTATCTCCTACCTTTGTGCTGTCCGGCATTTTTTTATCCACTTTCCCACCCTTTCCGTAAAAAACCTCCAGGACTATCGAGAATTTTTAATGCTTCATTACCGTCCGGCAACAGTTAATGCCCGAATCAGCGCTATGAATCATTTTTTAGCCTTTTTCTTCCGGCAGTCAGCTTCTTCTTGTGACTCCCATCCTTTCAGAGAAGTCCATGTCCCTGTTCCAGCGGCAGAGTTCCTTCCCGATGACTACCAGCTTCGTGCCGTCCGGACGCAGCAGAAATCCTACCTGGATTCCATCATTTCCCAGGAAGATTATGACCGTCTGAAAGGGGGACTTTTGTCTGATCGCAATATGGACTGGTATTTTTTAGTTCGATTTCTTGGCGCTACCGGCATTCGGGTAGGCGAACTGGTGCAGGTAAAGATGGAGCATTTGCGAATCGGCTACATGGATTTATGCTCCAAAGGCGGAAAGGTTCGCCGCATTTATTTTCCTGAACAGTTATGTAAAGAAGCTCTTCCCTGGTACACTGCCAAAGACAGAAACAGCGGGTTCCTTTTTGTAAATAAAAACGGGAAGCCGCTGACTCCCCGTTGGATTAATCTTCATTTAAAAGAGCTGGCCGCCGGTTATGGAATCAATCCAGAAATGGTTTATCCTCATTCTTTCCGCCACCGCTTTGCCAAAAATTTTCTAAGTAAGTGCAATGATATCTCCCTGCTGGCAGATTTGCTTGGCCACGAAAGCATCGAAACCACCCGAATTTATCTGACCAAGTCTACTGCTGAGCAGAGGAAAATTATCGATGAAATTGTGAAGTGGTAGCTTCATGAATGCAACATTTAACCCTTAACACCGCCGGCTGCAATACCGTCGATAAAGGAATCCTGAGCCAGG
>UQMJ01000035.1 GCA_900542035.1 uncultured Clostridium sp. | reverse complement strand
TGTCTTTTACCCGCTGTCTCCCATCCTCAATAGTATCGCCAATTTCATCCATCTGTTGGGAAATCTGATCCTGGTTGACTTTGCTGGAATCCCGATCTGCTTTTAAATCGTCGGTCATCCGATCCTTTTCTTCATAAATAGCGTCCAGCTGATCCGTAATCCGGATATGAAGGGCGTCATAATCATCAATCAGTTCGTCCTTATAATCTCCTACCATATCGACCAGCGCATTGGTTTCGATTTTCAGACTGTTCAAATCGTCCCGAAAAGATTCAATTCCGTCTGCCGCATCCCCGATTCCGTCCATTACCATCGTTTCGGAATTAGACGCAATATCTTCGGTCAGCTCTTTCAGACGCTGAATCAGCTCCAGCTCTTCCTGGATATCTTGTTCCACTGCATCTGCAAAATCTTCCTCGTCATCCATATCCGGAATTAGAGGACGATGTATCAACTCATCAATAATGCTGTGAATCTCTTCCAGATCCTCTTCAATGTCTCCATAAGACCGTTTTGCCGAATCGCTGATGATGTCTAACTCTGTATTGTCCAGAATATCCTGGATAACATTGACCTGGCTGGAAGCGTCTTCGTCAAATGCTTCTCTCTTGGCCTGGCGCATATTGTCGTTTTCTCTCAGCGTATCTTTCAGGCCAGCAGCCATATCGTCCAGACGCTCCACATGGTCTACTGCTTTATCGCTCATTCCTCTTAGCTGATCCGACCAGTCATCGGTCAGTTTTCCCAGAGCATCCATCTGATCCGACACTTTATCCAGCGCGTCCTGTTCATAAACCTCTTCTGCATAAGGCTCAAACAGGCCGGCAATTCCAGCCGTATTTTTACTGCCTAAAACTACCGCCTTGTTGGTACAGCCGCTGACCATGCCTTTCTGCCGTCCGGCAATACCTCCGGTATTGGCTCCCAGATGTTCGCTTCCGATTTTCCCTCTGTTTTCACAGCCAAGAATGTTGCCGGAAGAATAACCGGCAATGCCTCCCGTGTCTCTGATGGTATCTTCTGTAATGCCATTTTCCAGTTCTTCCACATTCAGGGACATATCCTCGTCTACTGCCGCTGTTAAAAGACCTGCGTCAATATTTACTTCACTTTCATTCACACAGCCGGAAATCGTTCCTTCGCTGACGCCGGCAATTCCTCCTGTACTGGTGTGACCGGATACGGTGCCGTAACTGGAACAATTTTCAATCAGGCCCGTCTCTTCATTGCTTCCGGCAATTCCGCCAATCTCCTTTTTTCCTTCAATCGTTCCGGAAAAGCTGCATCCCCGAATCGTTCCCTTGTTAATTCCTGCAATTCCTCCGACCAGCTCCTGAGCGCCTCCTGGAAGCACGCTCCCTTCTACCGTCAGATTCCGGACCTCAGAACCGGCTTCCAGCACTCGGATTAGCCCGCATTTCGATCCTGGTCCCTGCAGATCGAGCCCAGTAATTTTATGACCATTTCCTTCCAATACTCCGCTGAATACGGGAATCGGAGAAAAGTCTACCGTGCTTACATCAATATCTGCCATTAAAACAGCCGTTATATTTCTGGAATAGACGGTACTCTGGCATTTTTTTCCAAACTCGTTTAATTCTTCTGCAGTAGAGATTTCCACTGTCTGGCTGACGTTCTCCTGGTCTGCCAAAGCCTGGCTTCCTGTTTCCGAAACCGCTGCCTGCTGGGAAGCTGCATACACGATACTGTCCTGCCAGCTTCCCAGCAAAGAGGCGGCTGTCACAGACACCAGAAGGCATCTGGCTGTAAGTCTGCGCCGCTGGTCGTTTCCTTTTCTCTGTTTTTTCATTCTTTCTTCGCCTCCTCGCTGTCTGTCTTCTGCTTTCTCATCTTGCTTTTCTCAATCAATTTGTCAAACACCAGCAAAAGCTGAGGCAGAACGGTCATAACCAGAATAATCGAAATCATGGTTCCTCTTCCCAATGTGGTTCCCAGAGAAGAAATGGTGCCGTCGGACGTAACCTTTCCGATAATGAATCCGGAAGCCATCATAATGGTTCCTGATGTAACAACCGTCGGAAACGCCTGGTTTAATGATTCGATAATGGCTTCCTTTTTACTGCTCATCGTTTCCCTTAATGACATATACCGGCTGGTAATTACGATAGCATAGTCAATGGTGGCGCCCATCTGAATTGCGCTGACAATCAGGTAGCTGACAAAAAATACCGTATCATTTGTCAGATAGGGGACTGAGAAGTTAATCCAGATACTGCTCTGTATGGTCAGAACCAGAATTACCGGCAGCGCATAGGACTGGAAGGTAAACAGCAGAATAACTGCAACAAACAGGGCCGTCAGAATACTGATTTTCAGGTTGTCAGAAACAAAGGATTTACTTAAATCGTAATCGCTGGTTGAGTCGCCTACTACGTATCCCTCCTTATAATATTTATAGATAATATCGTGAATATCGTCAATGGCCCGAAAAGTTTCTTCGCCTTCTACCGGACCCTTCAATGCGAAAATAATTCTGGAATAATTTTCTCCCTCTAACTGGGCTCTGGCATCGCAGACGGAATCGTATAAATCATCAATTTCTTCCGAAGTATCGGATCCAAACGTCAGGCCGCCGCTTTCTTTTTCTTCATAGATAAAATCAACCATATCAATCAGCGGAACCCTGAGTTCATCAATACTCTTGGTAAACGCGCTGTACTGGCTGTTTTCTTTTGCATAAAGAAGATACAGCATACGGGACATATTAATATCCTGATCCGCAACAATGGAAAATTCCCTTGGGCTTAAACTGTCCGCCAGAATATAGTTTCCCTCGTCGTCTACTTCGATGTTTGCAAGACCCATAACGTCGTCTACAGAATCTAGCTGCTCCAGATCATGAATCAGTTCTTTTTCTTTTTCATAATCCCCCTTGGGCACCACAATCGCCGTCGTATTGTTAATGGTAAACGTCTCTTTTATCTTCTTTTTTGAAGATAAAAACTCATTCATTTTCTCTGCCTCAATGGAATTGACGTCATAAATATACTGGCACTTGTTGGAAAATACGATCGATGCAACTACAATGACCAGATAAATTGGAAGTACGATGTATCTGGTTTTTACTACCAGTTTTCCCCATCCGGTAATCTTTGGCACAAAGCTTCTATGTCCCGTCTTTTCAATGGCTTTTGCTGAGAATACAATCAAAGCCGGAAGAAGTAAGAATACTGTAATCAGGCTGAATAAAATCGCCTTGGACATGACTCTTCCTAAGTCCATGCCTAACTGGAACTGCATCAGCATCAGCGCAACCATACCGGAAACGGTAGTAAGGCTGCTGGAGGAAATTTCTGGAATCGCTTTGCTTAATGCAACGGTAGCTGCTTCAATCACATCATATTTCTGGTGTTCTTCCATAAAACGGTGCAGAAGAATAATCGCATAGTCAATGGACATGGCAAGCTGCAAAACCGTACCAACCGCATTGGTTACAAAGGATACGGATCCAAACCAGTAGTTGGTACCCATATTTAAAATTGCCGATACCACAAAGGTCACTACAAAAATTCCGATTTCTGCATAGGTACCGGATGTAAACAGCAGTACCCCAAAAATAATCACTGCAACCAGCCCCAGAATCATTTTCATATCTTCCTGAAGCTGGGCTGCGTCGTCTTTATCCACTGTGGTATACACGTAAGATTCATATCCATCCAGCTGCTGCCGTACTTCTGCAATCGCTTTCTGAGACAGATCTGTGTCTTCCTCTTCGTCAAACGTCAGAGTAAACAACGCGCTGGCATCTTTATAATAATCGGTTATGTCGCTGTCTTTATATGTACTGTCTGCCTCATCCCAGTCATAGAAGGAAACTCCTGAGATTCCCTCTATCTCTTCCAATTCTCCGGCTAATTTCTGGGCCTGTTCATAGGTAATATTCGACACCATAATTTCTGCACTGCCAAATGTCAGAAATTCCTCTTCCATCAGGTCCAGACCGATTCTGGTTTCCGTTGTTTCCGGCAGATAATCCGTCAGGGACTGGATAATCTCAACCTTGGGAATTGATATAATACAATAGATGCAGGCTGCTACAAACATTAATGTAACCACAACTCTCTGCTTTACAATAATGCTGGCGATCCGCATCATCATATTTCCTTTTTCTTTTTCCTTTTCCTGCATAATCGTCTCTCCATCTCCAGGTTATGTTGTCTATTCTGCTGATAATTCTAAAATAATCTGCTGTGCAATACTGGTCAGGCTCGTTTTGGAAGAGTCAAAATACAAATCATAACTCTTTGGATCTCCCCACTTCTGTCCAGTATGGGTTTCATAATAGTGCTTTCTCATTTTATCTTTTTTCTTAATAAGAGACTCTGCCACCCATTTTGTCACGCCGTCCCGTTCCATAACCCTCTTAATCCTTACTTCCAGAGGCGCTGCAATAAATACGCTGAGTACTGGAAAATCGCTCTCTTCCAAAACGTAATCTGCGCATCTTCCTACAAATACCCCTTTTCCGCTTTCAGCCAACTTACGGATAATATCGCTTTGGAGTTCAAACAAGGCTTCTGCTGTCGGAATCCCTTTATGAGCATTTTCATTTCCTCTGTAATTCAGCTCATAAAAATAATTATTATGCTTTTTTTCATCGTACTTGGCCAGCTTCTGCTCCGGCAAAGCGCCTCTTTCTGCTGCCAATGTCAGCAGTTCCTTATCATAATATGGAATTCCTAACTCATCCGCTATTAACTGCCCGACCTTATGGCCGCCGCTTCCAAACTGCCGCCCAATACTTATCAGACTGTATTCCATGTTTTCGACCTCCAGCTCTTGATTCTGTATACTTTTCAAAGACTTGATTCAAATAATTGACTTTCGTTACGCAAAGAATTATAATAAGATTAACTAAAAGATACAAGGTACAATTATCTTATTATAGTAAATTAATTGACTAAAATATCATAATAGTTTCCAAACGGAGGATGAGATGAAGAAAAACTTAGATTTACGAGTTCAAAGGACTTACCGCAGTTTAACACAGGCCATGCAGGAACTGCTTTCGGAAAAAGCATTAGATGAAATTACCGTTACCGAATTATGCGAACGGGCCCAGACACGAAAAGCGACCTTTTACAAGCATTTTGGAGATAAGTACGAATTGTTTACTTTTATGATACGGGAACTCCAGGAAGAGTATGACAATTCTGTCCAGGAAACTGCCAATGACCATGATGCGGAAGCCTATTATACCGGTATGTTTTTATATTACCTGGACTTTTTGGAAAAGCATAAAGACATTTTTTTGAAAATTCTGTCTTCTCCTTCCCATGAGACAATTATCGCTCTTTTATCAGAGCAGTTAAAAGCCCATCTGACCATACATATGAAAGAGGATCAGAAAAAAGGCTGTCCTTTAGGACCTTATCCGGAACTTCTGGCCGCTATGTATACAGGCATCATCGTATTTGCCGCCCGATGGTGGATTACACAGGAAGTGCGAATTGATAAAAAAGATGTAGTAAAATATTTCGAGACCCTGGTTCCGTCCAAAAAAAGTCCGGAAGTGGTTGGGGCAACGTTTTAAACATAAGACGAAAGCCGGAAATAAGGATTTTGTCGTTCAGACGCCTTATCTCCGGCTTATTTAGCATAAAATAATTGAATTAATTATTTATTATAGCAAACAATCTTTCCAAAATCTGGCTTTAAGGAAGCGCCGCCTACTAATCCGCCGTCAATGTCTGGCTGTGCAAACAGCTCTGCCGCATTGCCTGCGTTTACAGAACCACCGTACTGGATACGGATTGCTTCTGCAGTTGCTTCGTCGTAAATCTCGCCGATGCACTTACGGATAGCTGCACAAACCTCTTCTGCCTGCTCGGTTGTAGCGGTCTTGCCGGTGCCGATAGCCCAGATTGGCTCGTAAGCGATCACTGTGGTCTTAGCCTGATCAGCCGTTACATTTAAGAATGCAATCTTAATCTGCTGACGAATCCAGTCAATGGTAATTCCCTGCTCTCTCTGGGTCAGAGTCTCGCCGCAGCAGATGATTGGAGTAATTCCGCACTCTAATGCCTTTAAGACTTTCTTATTTACAGTCTCATCGGTCTCTGCAAAATACTCTCTTCTCTCAGAATGGCCGATTACCACATACTTAACGCCTGCATCTACTAACATCTTAGGAGAAATCTCTCCGGTGTAAGCTCCCTGATCCTCAAAGTACATATTTTCAGCGCCAATGTGGATATTGGTTCCCTTTGCAGCCTCCATAGCCGGAATGATGTCAATTGCAGGAACGCAGAATACTACGTCTACATCATCGTTTGCTACTAATGGCTTTAAGGTATTGACTAACTCAACCGCCTCGGTTGGAGTCATGTTCATTTTCCAGTTTCCTGCTACAATTTTCTTTCTCATCGATTGATCCCCCTGATTATTTATCGTTAGCTGCTGCTACGCCTGGAAGCTCCTTACCCTCTAAGAACTCTAAGGAAGCGCCGCCTCCAGTAGAAATATGGGTCATCTTATCGCCAAATCCTAACTGATTTACTGCTGCTGCGGAATCGCCGCCGCCGATAATGGTGGTTGCATCGGTCTCAGCCAGTGCCTTTGCTACTGCAATGGTACCTGCTGCTAACGTTGGGTTCTCGAATACGCCCATCGGTCCGTTCCATACAACGGTCTTAGCGCTCTTAACTGCGTCTGCGTAAAGCTCTGAAGTCTTAGGTCCGATGTCAACACCTTCTCTGTCTGCCGGAATCTCATCTACAGAAACAACTACAGTCTCTACAGGAGCGTCGATTGGGTTCGGGAAATCTGCAATGGTAACTGCATCAACTGGAAGAAGCAGCTTCTTGCCCAGCTTCTCAGCCTTTTCCATCATTTCTTTGCAGTAATCGATCTTGGTGTCGTCTACTAAGGATTTACCAATCTCTTTGCCCTGTGCTTTTAAGAAGGTGTAAGCCATACCGCCGCCGATAATCAGGGTATCGCATTTCTCTAACAGGTTGGAGATAACGTTTAACTTGTCAGCTACCTTTGCACCGCCTAAGATTGCAACAAATGGACGAACTGGATTCTCAACTGCATTGCCTAAGAAGTCGATTTCTTTCTGCATTAAGTAGCCAACTACTGCAGTATCTACATACTGGGTAACGCCTACGTTGGAGCAGTGCGCTCTATGAGCGGTACCGAATGCGTCGTTTACATATACATCACACAGGGAAGCCAGTTCTTTGCTGAACTCTTCGCCGTTTTTGGTCTCTTCTTTACGATAACGGGTATTCTCTAACAGAACGACTTCGCCGTCCTTCATCGCTTCTACTGCTGCCTTTGCATTTGGTCCAACTACTTCTGGATCTGCTGCAAACTTTACTTCCTGGCCTAACAGCTCGCTAAGTCTTACTGCCACAGGAGCTAAAGATAACTCTGGCTTTGGCTCTCCCTTCGGCTTTCCTAAATGGGAGCAGAGAATTACCTTGCCGCCGTCAGCAATCAGTTTCTTAATTGTCGGCAGAGCAGCTACCAGACGGTTCTCGTCTGTAATCTTGCCCTCTTTTAACGGTACGTTGAAATCGCATCTGCAAAGAACGCGTTTGCCCTTTACATTAATATCATCTACAGATTTTTTATTCAGCATGGGAATAACTCCTTTCTTCTCTATCCAATGATAAAAAAGGGTCCGGTCCAAGAGACCGGACCCCATCAGGTCTAAGGTACAATTATGCTAATTCAGCAAAGTACTTAATGGTTCTAACCATCTGGCTGGTGTAGGAGTTCTCGTTGTCATACCAAGAAACAACCTGTACCTGATATAAATCATCGCCAATCTTGGAAACCATGGTCTGGGTAGCATCGAATAAGGAACCGAACTTCATGCCGATAACGTCAGAAGATACGATTGGATCCTCATTGTAGCCGAAGGATGCGCTTGCTGCTGCCTTCATAGCTGCGTTGATGCCTTCTACAGTAACGTCTGCGCCCTTAACAACTGCGGTTAAGATGGTGGTGGAACCGGTCGGTACCGGAACACGCTGTGCAGAACCGATAAGCTTGCCGTTTAACTCTGGGATAACCAGGCCGATTGCCTTTGCAGCACCGGTGGAGTTTGGAACGATGTTAGCAGCGCCTGCTCTTGCTCTTCTTAAATCGCCCTTTCTGTGAGGACCGTCTAAGATCATCTGGTCGCCAGTGTAAGCATGAATGGTGCTCATGATACCAGACTGGATTGGAGCATAGTCGTTTAATGCCTTAGCCATAGGAGCTAAGCAGTTGGTGGTACAGGAAGCTGCAGAAATAATCTGATCGTCAGCAGTTAAGGTATTCTCGTTTACGCTGAATACGATGGTCTTTAAGTCGTTGCCTGCTGGAGCAGAAATAACAACTTTCTTAGCGCCTGCGTTGATATGAGCCATAGCTTTGTCCTTCTTGCAGTAGAAGCCGGTGCACTCTAATACTACGTCTACGCCAAGTTCTCCCCAAGGAAGATCTGCTGCGTTTGGTTCTTTATAAATGGTAATGGTCTTGCCGTCAACGATGATGCAGCCTTCACCTGCTTCTACAGTGTGCTTGCCTTCACCGATATGTCCGCAATATCCACCCTGAGCGGTATCATACTTTAACAGATTTGCTAACATCTTTGGATCTGTTAAGTCGTTGATAGCTACTACATCATATCCTTCTGCACCAAACATCTGTCTGAAAGCCAGACGACCAATACGGCCAAAACCATTGATAGCTACTTTTACTGCCATGATTAAATTCCTCCTAATTAATAAACTTGTTAAATATTAATCAACCTATGCCTTATTGTACAAAATTTTCCTGGAAATAGCAAGTCCTTTTTTGAATTTAGTGGTGGTTTTTCTGATGATTTCTGATATACTAAGGTGTTGGAAAGCAAAACTCTTTTTCTTTAAAATATTCGAAAGGCGGTTATTTCCTATGAGTCTGATTTCCCATGCTGCCATAATGTCCAAAACATCTGACAGGATTCTGGCCGATACCCATGTACATACCGAATTTTCCGGCGATTCCACAGCTCCTGTGCACAGCCAGATTGAGCAGGCTCTTGCACTTGGTATGAAAGAAATCTGCATTACGGATCACCACGATCTAAACGCCCCATCTGAAATTGATTTTACTCTGGATTTAGACCGTTACGTACCGTCTATCCAGGCTGTACAGGCCGCATATCAGGGAAAAATCGCAGTACGTCTCGGTATTGAGCTTGGACTGCAGCTTCCCATTGCAGAAGACCTGGCTCGTCTGACTGCAGCCTATCCGTTTGACTATGTGATTGGTTCCAATCATTTTGTGGATCATATGGATCCCTATTTTCCCGCTTATTTTGAAGGACGAACCGAGGAAGAAGGCTACCGGAGATACTTTGAATCCACTCTGGAACGGATTCAGGCAATCCCTGACTTTGACGTGCTGGGCCACTTGGATTATGTAGTCCGGTACGGCCCTGATAAAAACCAGAATTACTCCTATAATAAATATCAGGATCTGATTGATCCGATTTTAAAAAATCTCGTGGAAACCGGCCGCGGCCTGGAATGCAATACTGGCGGTTATAAATACGGACTTGGCCATCCAAATCCGGCCGAAGACGTTTTAAAACGCTATCTGGAATTAGGCGGAGAAATTATTACCCTGGGATCCGATGCCCACGAACCGGCTCATTTAGCCTTTGATTTTGCCCGCGCAAGAGAGGTTTTAACCGGTATTGGTTTCCGGTATTATGCGGTTTATTCCCAGAGAATTCCCCACTTTTATCCTCTCTAATGCAGAAAAATCCATCTATTTTACGGAGGTTTTATTTTCTTATGAATGTGTTTGATATTATCGGACCTGTTATGATTGGTCCTTCCAGTTCCCACACCGCCGGCGCCTGCCGCATTGGAAAAGCTGCGTCCCTTCTCCTTTCCAGCCCCCCTGTGCGGGCAGATATCCTGCTTCATGGTTCTTTTGCCAAAACGTATCGGGGCCATGGTACAGACAAGGCCTTAGTCGGCGGCATTATGGGAATGGATCCCTGGGATCCCCGCATACGGGACAGCCTTTCCCTTGCAGAAAAAGCCGGAATTGAGGTACGGTTTTCTACCGGAACTTTGGACGACGCCCACCCAAATACCGCCCGCATTGTTCTGACTGAACGAAACGGTTCCTGCACCCAGCTTACCGGATCTTCGGTAGGCGGAGGCAACATTCTCATTACCCAGATCAACGGCATGGAGGTGTCCTTTACCGGACAAAATCCCACCCTGATTGTTCTGCATCGCGACCTTCCAGGCGTTATCGCCCAGGTAACCGCCCTGGTTTCTCAACACCAGGGAAACATCTGCAACTTCCGGCTAAACCGGAAAGAAAAAGGCGGGGACGCTGTAATGTGCATTGAATTAGACAGCAGCATCCATCCGGATCTGGTAATGGAAATCCGGAAAATGCCTCACATACACGACGTAATTTTATTTCATTTAAACTGATACAGGAGGATTTTAATTATGAAACTAGACTATTGCTCTGTAGAAGAACTGGCCTCTGCAGCAAAAAGCTGCGGAAAAACCATCGGCCAGATCGTACTGGAGGAACAGGCAGAATCTATGGAATTGACAGTCCGTGAAGTATTTGAAAAAATGTCCTCTGAATTTCAGGTTATGAAGCAATCTGTTACCGACGGCTTAAATCCGGATCTCCGGTCTGCCAGCGGACTGTCCGGAGGCGCGGCCGCTAAAATGCATACCGCTGTCTTGCAGGGACGCAGCCACTTTGGTTCTTTATTCGGAAATGCCATGGCCATGGCTCTTGCTGTGGCTGAATCCAACTCCTGTATGGGACAGATTGTAGCCGCCCCCACTGCCGGTTCCTGCGGCGTTCTTCCTGCAGCCCTGATTTCGGTCATGGAGGACAAGCACATTGATGAAACCGACATTGTAATGGCTCTCTTTACTGCCTCTGCCATCGGCATGGTCATTGCCAAAAATGCCAGCATCTCCGGCGCAGAAGGCGGCTGTCAGGCGGAAATCGGCACTGCTTCCGCCATGGCTGCCGGCGCCCTTACGGAAGTATTGGGTGGTTCTCCGGACATGGTCTGCTCCAGCGTAGCCATTGCCTTAAAGAACATTTTGGGACTGGTCTGCGATCCGGTAGCCGGATTGGTAGAAGTTCCCTGCATCAAGCGGAACGCTATGGGAGTTTCCAACGCTTTTACTGCCTGTGAACTGGCCTGCGCCGGCATTACCAGCGCCATTCCAACCGAAGAAGTCATCCAGTCCATGAAACAGATTGGCCAGTCCCTGTCCCCGACCCTTCGGGAAACTGCAGAAGGCGGACTTGCCGCCACTCCCACAGGCTGCAGACTATGCAAAGAGATTTTTGGGAAGTAACAGAACTGCAAGGAACTGGCCCGTTATGCCCGCCACAGATTCAGCTTGTGACGGGCATTTGTGGTTGCCAAACATTTTATCTCCAGACCATCGTAAACTCGTTTTCATTGGTGTCCGCATCGATCCCTTCGGACTGGACAGAAAACTGCTCTCTTTGGTAAAAAGAGACCGCCCGTATATTTTTCTGGTAAACGTGCAACGTTAATGTGCTGTTTTGTTCTTTCACATAGTCTAACAGCTGTTTTCCGATACCTTTCGACTGTTCCCCATATTTTACAAAGATTCCTGCAATGTAATCGTCCATCAGTCCGATGAACCCTGATATTTGATGGGTGTTTTCCTCTTCATATACATACAGTTCGGCCTGTGGCATCATGTTCTCTACTTCTGCAAAATGGCTGTCCCAGTATGATTCTGGTACAAATGAATGCGCCTTTTTATTGGCTGTCAGCCAAATCTCCATGACTGGCCGCAAATCTTCTGCTCTAAACCTTCTTATCATATAACACTCCGTATCTCCCCATAACTCCTCCTCTGATCTGAAATCTTGAGAGTTTCCTAATTAGGAACAGGGCCAATCACTCCGGCTGCTATCAAATCGAGAAACAATATTGCTGCTATTGTACATACAATTAAGCCAATACTAAGGATTTTTAAAATCATACGAAGATTTTTATTCCCATTGCTCTTATGGATTTTTCGTAACAGAAACCCGAATCCCAGTACGATCATACACCCAAAACCATTATAAAGTATCACTGTTTTCATTCCATTTTCCTCCGCCCGTTACTTCTTAGCCAGCTCGTAGCTTTCCTGGATCCTCCTTTGCAGTTCCTCATCCGGTACGCTTTCATCCAGCACAACGGTATACCAGCTTTTCTTATTCATATGCCATCCTGGATAATAATGCTTTCTGGCAAGCACTTCTTCGGCCTGTTCCTTCTTCATGCGCAAGTCTATGATTTCTACTATATCTGACGTTTCCAGCCCCACTTTATTTCCAGCAGTTGTTAAAACAGCTCCATACCACTTCCGGCTGTCTTTTCTCCTCCACACTGCATTTTTCGGAGATTTTGGCCACAAAAATTCCAGCTCGTCGCCATACGTGTTTCGAATAAATTCACAAACCATTTGAGCCTGCCTGGATTGGAATACCGCTGTTTCATAACAATGTTCCGCAATCTCTTCCAAAACCTGTTCAATAGCTATCCGGACTTCTCCCACAAATGCTCCTGATGCATTCGTCTTATATAATACATATGGTTCTCCGGTTTCCTTTTCTACCAAATCGGTATTTACCGTCTCATCCTCCAGAATCCGTACCGTCAGCGTAAACTCTCCATCTAAAATCTCTTTTTTATATAGAAATTGGCCGTTTTCTTCCAGAAACCCATAGACGGTTAATTTTTCAGGAATCTGCTTTTTCATATAAAAAATAGATTCAAACATTACGATTTCTCCTATGGTTTTACTAGGCAAAAAATATACTGCTCCCCTGAATATTCGTGTTCCCCTTTTTCTTCCATGTACGCTCCCTCCCGATAAACTTCTACTCCGACGTAATACGTTCCGGCGGGAAGTTCCGAAAGGGATGTACCGGCCGCCTCTTCTCCATTTTCGTTGTATATCTCAATTCCGGAAAGCTGCAAATCTTCCGGCACATCCAGCGAAAAGTCCTCCGTCCACTGGAAAACCGGAAATTTTTCCACTTCATCCTGTTCCGCTTCATCCGATAATATATTTCTGAGGCGCGCTCCTGTACCGGAAGCAAATGAATCAGAATCCTCCATATAACCGTAGGAATATACGATTAGCCGGTACAGGTCATAGGTTTTACCACCCTGCTGCACCTTTACTTTGCTTTCTGCAAGTTCTGATTTTTCTATTACTTCTATTTTAGAGGCATACAGCCCCCTGGGAGCTCCATGGTTTTTCCGGTAATAGGTCACGGTTATGGTATCTCCCTGTTTAACGACTGGAGTATCCGGCCATTTTACCACGACAGCCATGGCTTTGCTTTCCGAATCTTGTGACTGGATGGTAAAATATGTATCGGTCTTTTCGATTACAGTTCCCGAAAATGTCTTCGGAAAACAGAATCCCATTAGCACAAGTACAAAAAATCCCAGTAACACCACTATCAGAACTCCATACTGCCAATTTTTTGCCTTCATAGCCATCCTCCCTTCTGCAGCCGCATTTCAAAACGGCAAGTTCTTTCTTCTGCCTGGTTACATCGCGTCCTCTACATCATTTAAAAACTGCTTCCATGCATCTTCGTCTTCTACAAAGTATTTGGGGCAGTTCTTTCCATTGATGTCATAATGACGGATAACATCCTTTTTCGGATTTAACTCCAGTTCGGAGCACAGCCATGCAGTGAGTTTTACCATGGAGTCATAGGTTTGGGGATTGTATTTGCCCGTTTCATCCGGATGGCAGCTCTCAATGGCAATGGTGTCGCTGTTGCGGTTGTTGGATGCATAGGCCATCTCGCTGATTGGGATTGCCTGGATAACCTCTCCTTCCAGTCCTACAATAAAATGGGCGCTGGCTGATGTGCCATTTTCTTTCTGATCGGCCAGGCCGTCAAAATAATCTCGGTTCTGCTTTGCTGTGGATCCTGGATTTGCCACGTAATGAATCACGATTCCGTCTACCTGCTTTAAACTTACCGCCGGTCTGGAATAAATATTTTTCCGGATAAAATCCTGCTCAATCCAGGACGGCGCTTCAATGGATTTTAAATCGATCCCCTTTTCTGCACCTGGTTTTCCCCATAAAAACCAGCCTATCGCAATTCCAATCCCCATAAAGATAATCAGTACAAAAAACCAGATCATGGTCAGTACCGCCAGATTTCCGCCTGAGCTGCGCCTGGATTTTCTCCTCCTTGGCCGGTCAGTCTCTCTTCTGGATTCTATGCTGCTTTTTCTTCTGCTTTCCTGTCTCAATTCTTCCTGTCGCATTTTGTCAATCCCCCTTTTTTTCAGTTTAAGCCAGTCCTTCCATGAAGTCAAATTAAGTTTTCCTTACTTTATTATTGCAGCGCATTAACTTCCTGATTTTTGTTATGTATCTCATTAGAAATTCTAATAATTTTTTTGTATTGAAAATTCCTGGTAATATATGTTACACTTAAGAGTGTTTTTATTATGGAAAGGAGCTTACTTCAATGGGCGGAATCTTTGGTGTTGTATCGAAATCAAGTTGTGTCATGGATTTATTTTTTGGCACTGATTATCATTCTCATCTGGGAACCCGTAGAGGCGGCATGGCAGTTTACGGCCCCAATGGTTTCCAACGTTCAATTCATAATATCGAAAATTCTCCATTCCGGACAAAATTTGAACGGGATGTAGAAGAACTGGAAGGAAATGTAGGCATCGGTTCTATTTCTGATACGGATCCTCAGCCACTTTTAATCCAGTCTCATCTTGGCAGCTATGCCATTGCCACAGTAGGTAAAATCAACAACGAAGAAGAACTGGTACGCAAAGCCTATGACAACGGCCACATTCATTTTCTGGAAATGAGCGGCGGACGCATTAACAGCAGTGAATTAGTCGCTTCTATTATTAATCAGAGGGAAAGTCTGGTAGAAGGTCTTCTCTATGCCCAGGAAATCATCGACGGTTCCATGAGTATCCTGCTTCTGACACCAGAAGGTATTTATGCGTCCAGAGACCGATTAGGCCGTACTTCTCTCAGCATTGGAAAAAAAGATGACGGCTACTGCGTTTCCTTTGAAAGTTTTGCATACATCAACCTGGGATATACCGATTATTCAGAATTAGGCCCTGGAGAAATTGTTCTGATTACCCCTGAGGCAATTCAGTGTCTCAGCAAGCCCCGCAGAGAAATGAAGATCTGTTCGTTCCTCTGGGTATATTATGGCTATCCCACCTCTACTTATGAGGGCGTCAATGTAGAACAGATGCGTTATAATTGCGGACGTCTGCTGGCGCAGCGGGATCAAAATGATTCTGTCCGGCCGGACAGTGTTGCAGGCGTTCCCGATTCTGGTATCGCCCACGCTATCGGATATGCAAATGAGTCCGGAATTCCATTTTCCAGACCCTTTATTAAATATACTCCTACCTGGCCCAGATCCTTTATGCCTCAAAACCAGAGACAGCGGAACCTGATTGCCAAAATGAAGCTGATTCCGGTAGACGCCTTGATCCGTGACCGCCGTCTGCTGCTGATTGACGACTCCATCGTCCGCGGCACCCAGCTCAGCGAAACCACTGAATTTTTATATCAGAGCGGCGCAAAAGAAGTCCATATCCGTCCGGCCTGCCCGCCGCTTCTGTTTGGCTGTAAATATTTAAACTTCTCCCGTTCCAATTCTGAGCTGGATCTGATTACCAGAAGAATTATCCGAGAGCGGGAAGGAGACAATGTCTCTCCGGAACTTCTGGCTGATTATGCAGACCCAGACAGTGAAAATTATGCAGCAATGGTTGAAGAAATCCGCAAACGGCTGAACTTTACCACCCTGCGTTTCCACCGGCTGGACGACCTGGTAGAGTCTATCGGCCTGTCTCCTTGTAAACTTTGCACCTATTGCTGGAGCGGAAAGGAATAACATTATTTGCCATGTATAGTTTTAATAATGATTATAGTGAGGGAGCACATTCCCGTATTTTAGAAGCCATTTCCAAAGCCAGCCTGGAACAACATCCTGGCTACAGCATGGACTGCCACACAGCCCACGCTATTGAGTTAATTCATCAGGAAATCCAGGACCATACTGCTGATATTCATATCATTCCAGGAGGTACCCAGACCAACCTGCTGGTCATTGGTTCTTCTTTACGGCCTTACCAGGCAGTGATTGCTGCAGAAACCGGACATATTAATGTCCATGAAACCGGAGCCATTGAAGCTACTGGCCACAAGGTCATTGCCATGGCTTCTCCTGACGGAAAGCTGACCCCTGAACTGGTACAGGCAGCTCTGGATTTTCATACTGATGAACACATGGTTCAGCCAAAAATGGTTTATATTTCCAATACTACCGAAATTGGCACCCAGTATACGTTAAAAGAGCTGACTGCCTTATCTGCATTCTGTAAAGATCGTGGACTTTTTCTGTTTATGGACGGAGCCAGAATGGGAGCTGCTCTTACCAGTCCGGTCAATGATTTAACTCTGGCACAGATTGCCAGCCTTACCGATGTATTCTACATCGGCGGTACGAAAAACGGCGCTCTTTTCGGCGAAGCGCTTGTGATTTTAAATCCTGCATTAAAAGAAGATTTCCGTTTTTCCATTAAGCAGAGAGGCGCCATGTTTGCAAAAGGCTTTTTGCTGGGAATTCAGTTTGAAGAACTGTTTACAGACCATTTATTTTATGACCTGGCTTCCCATGCCAATAAAATGGCGGCTATCCTTCGTCAGGGCATTATCGAATGCGGCTATTCCTTTGATTCGGACTCGGTCAGCAATCAGCTGTTTCCAATTTTTCCGGATTCCCTGATTGAAAAACTGTCCGAAGAATTTTTATTCTCTGTACAGAAAAAGGCAGATAACAGCCACTCTGTCATCCGCCTGGTTACTTCCTGGGCAACAAAGGAAGAAGAAGCTCATCGTTTCGTTGCACGTTTAAAGGAATTGTCCAAATAAACCAGACTAATCTCTGTTAACGAAAAAACTTCGCCTTAACGTGGGCGAAGTTTTTTTGTCGTTTCTTACTTGCTTTGTTCAATTAAATACTTTGCCAGTTCATAGTCTTTTTTATGAACAAACACCTCATACTCATAGGGAGTTAAATCACCAGCGCTGCCAAACTGGGCCCGCACCGTACCGCCGCCATACCTGCCGGACCATCTGCTGCTGCGGTTATGTACCTTCCAGGTATAATCCAGATTGTTGGCAGACAGCAAATCCCGAATTCGGGCACACTCCCCCATATTTCTTCCTTTGTACACAGAACTCCGGTTCCAAATCAAAATCATATCCTGTCTCCTTTCCACACTGCTTCGTCAAAAAGGGTTTCCACATAACTCTGATATTCGTCTAAACGTTCTGATTTTTTGATTTTCTTTTTGATCTTTTCCCCGCCTTCAAACAGGTTGTCCATATAGGCCCACAATTCCTTCATTTTAAACAGGACGTTCCGATCCCCTGACAGAATCTCTTGGTATCCGGCCAGGACTTCCTTGTGAAATTCAAACACACGCCTTTTTAAATCCTCAGGAAACCGGCTTTCTTGTCCGTCCTCTGCTTCCCGAAGCTGTTCTGCCAGTCCTGGATTTGCAATCAGGCCTCTGCCTAACATCATTGCTTCCGCTTCTGGGAATCTTGTCCGGATTTTTAGAAAGTCTTCTGTTTGAAACACATTGCCGTTATAGCAGACCGGACAGCGGCTTTTCTCAAGTCCATAGGCAAATCCGTCCAGCCGCGGCTGGTTTTTATAGTAATCTTCCCGCACTCGCGGATGTATTATCAGTTCTTTCAGAGGATAGCGATTGAAAATCTCCATTAATTTTTCAAACTCATCCTCGTCATGCATTCCCAGCCTGGTTTTAATGGAAATTTGCTGGGAAGTTTTAGAAAATACTTCCTCCAGAAACTGATCCAGCTGATTCGTATCCTTCAGGAAACCAGCCCCCCGCCCTTTGGAAACCACCGTTCCCGACGGGCAGCCCAGATTCAGATTGACTTCCCCATAGCCCAGTTCTCCCATCTTTTCTGCACACCACAGAAAATCCTGGGCCTGGTTGGTCAGAATCTGGGGAACCACGTTCATCCCTTTATTATGTTCCGGAAGAACATCGTTTAACTCTCTGGATTTTAACGACCGGTTCTGGTTGGGCACAATAAATGGAGTCACATATTTATCCATAGGAGAGAAATACCGGTGGTATGCATTCCGGTACACATATCCGGTAATTCCCTCCATAGGCGCCATATAAAATTTTACCGGCATTATTCCTCTGCTCCCGCTGTTTCTGCAGCCTTTTCTTCTGTCCGGCTTTCTTCCTCCAGGCGTTCTTTTACTGCATCCGCCCCTTCTTCCAGTACGTCAATGGCTGCCTGAAGCTGGTTGTCTGCCTCGTGCTCGACTACCAGACGTTTCAGCAGTTCCTCGTTCGGCTGTACTTCTACATCTGGTTCTACCCCTTCTCCATGGAGATCTTCTCCGCTTGGAGTGTAGTAATGCTCTGTGGTCAGCTTTACTCCGGAACCATCGCCCAGTGGGAACAGCGACTGTACAATGCCTTTTCCGAAACTGGTGGTTCCTACAATCTCTGCCTTGCCATAGTCCTGCAGGGTGCCTGCAAAAATCTCGGAAGCGCTGGCGGAAGATTCGTTCATCAGCACCACAATCGGAATATCCAGACTTTTTCCATCACTGCAGCTGAAACTGTCGCCTTTCTCATTCTTATCTGCCGTATAGAGCAGAAGGGTCTTTCCATCGTTTTCCTTCTGGCTGTACGGGTCCTGATAGGTGGTAATATCATCTTCCAGCACATAATCCAGCATTGCCAGGGCTGTCTGCATGACCCCTCCAGGATTGTTGCGCAGATCGATAATCAATTTTTCCATCCCCTGGTTTTTCATATCTTCGATTGCGTCAGCAAACTGCTTTTCTGTTACGACGTCAAACTGACTGATAATCAGATAACCAATCTGGTTCTCCAGCATTTCATATTCTACAGTTGGAACTTCAATCTTTCTTCTGGTAATTTTCAGGGTAACATAATCTTCAATAGACGGACGGTACACCTCAATCTCCACGGTACTTCCTTCTTTGCCTTTGATCTTGCTGTTGACTAAAACATCTAAATCCATACCGCTGACGGATTCTCCATCTACTTTATACAGCTGATCGCCTGCCAGCATCCCTGCTTCTGCGCTTGGGGTTCCGTCATAGACTTTTAAAATGGAAATCAGTCCGGTCAGACGGTTCTGGCTTACCAGCGCACCGATTCCGCTGTATTCTCCTTCCGTTTCTTCCAGAAGTTCATTTAATTCTTCCGGCGTGTAATACGTGGTGTACGGATCTCCCAGTCCTGCCAGCATTCCCAGGTAAATCGTATCTTCTACCTTCTGATAATCTTCTTCAAATAGAAAACGTTCGTCAATTAAGGCCTGCATCATCTTCATCTTTGCAACAATCTGCTGATAATCCAGTCCTTCCTGCTTTGCTTCCTCTTCTTTTGCTTCTGCAGACGTCTGATTGCTGACGTTGGACTCATTGGACGCCTGCTGCTCCAGCTCATAACCAGGCCCCTTGGGTTTCTGGGCCTTCCGGATAATTCCGTTTCCAAACAGAAAGATTCCTGCAGAAAGTCCTACCACTATCAGCCCTGCAAATGCAGTTACCAGTGCGCCTGCCAGGACGCCTTTCCAAAATTTATTATCTCTGTCTTTGTGATCCACTTGCTGTTCTCCTATCTCTGTCTTTTCTATGTTTCCCTACGGACTTACATACTTGCTTGGATTTACATAACTTCCTCCGCTCCGGATTTCGAAGTGAAGGTGAGGGCCGGTGGAGTAACCGGTCGAACCAACCTTGGCAATCACATCGCCCTGGCTGACCTTATCGCCGACGCTGACCAGTCGGGAGGAACAATGCATATATACGGTAGAAACCCCGCCCCCATGACTAATCATCACATAATTTCCTGCAGAAGCGCTGTAAGTAGAAATGGTTACCGTACCAGAAGCTGCCGCTAAAATATTACTTCCCGTCGGCGCCCCGATGTCGATTCCTTTATGGTTAGTAGACGCTCCTTCCGTCGGCGAACTTCTTCCGCCGAATCCGGATGTAATCCGGCCGCTGGCTGGACATGGCCATATAAACTTAATATCTCCCAGGCTGGCTGTCTTATACGTCTCGCCTGACGCTTCCGCTTTTTTTCTGGCCTCTTCTTCCTGACGTTTGATTTCCGCCTCAATCTGTTTAATCTTAGCTTCCTGAGCCGCCAGGTCTTTTTCATACTCGTTGATCTGGTTTTCTGCAGAAGCAATTTTATTTTCGTAATTCTTTAATTCCTGCTGTTTTCCTGCTAAAAGCGTCTCTACTGATGCGTGTTTTGCCTCTGCCTGGTCTTCCAGATCCAGAAGTTTGGCGTGTTCTTCCTCTAAAACCGCTTCTTTTTCCGCAATCTGGTTTTTGGTAGCAGCATAAGCATCCAGCTGTTTCCGGTCATACTGGGAAATCTGATTGATGTATTCTGCCTTGTTCAGCATATCGGAAAAGCTTTCTGCCTCAAGCAGCATATCAATATAGTTGGTATCTCCCTTTTCGTACATATACTGAATCCGCAGCTTCATCGCTTCATACTGCTCTTCTTCCGTCTGCTTTGCTGCTTCCAGTTCCTCTTTCGTAACTGCAATCTCCCCTTCTTTCGTCTCTATCTGGCTTTGAATGTTGGAAATTTCCTGTGCAGTCTGCTCTAAGCTGGCGTCTAATTGTTTCACATACGCCGCCGTATCTGCTTTTAAACTTTCTAATCCGGCCAGCGTCTGCTCCGCCTTTTTCTTTTCTTCTTCAATAGAAGCCGCCTGATTTTTTGCGTCTTTTACATCCTGATTGGTAACGGCCAGAGCCGTCCCAGGCAAAATCAGGCTCATTGACAAAA
>UQMJ01000034.1 GCA_900542035.1 uncultured Clostridium sp. | reverse complement strand
TAGATGAAGTTGATAATAAGGAATTTTTGACAGGCTTGTTTCATGCAATGTATGACGAACTGCCAGCCCCAAAACCGAAAAAGAAGAAATAAACAACTTCCAGTTTTCTTAGCTGATATAATAAGAAAAATTGAAGCTGCAGGGGGTAGGTGGTTTATTCAGGAATTGATACATCTCCGCTGGAGATAGTTGCTTTGGATGCCGAAATTGCGCTCGTAATGGTATTAACATTGGTCTCATTAATTTCGCCTTCATAGGAAATCTGTACGGTATCGCCAACCTTGACCATTCCATAATCTACATAACGGGAGATTCGAAGGTCATTTAGCAGAACTTTGTAGGTAACACCGTCTGCCGGATTCTTGCACAGAATAGAATCGTCCACAAGGATATATTCTTCTGTGATCTCAACGATTGTACCGGCAACTGAGTTCCGATACGCTTCATATTCTGTTTCGGTGGAATTTTCTTTTGCGTACTTGATAATTTTTCCGGCTGCTTCCTTTCCGATGTCAAATAAATACTGCCAGTCAAATGCGTTAGTCCACAGATAGCCATCCTCCGTCACATAAAGAGCTACCTTGTAGGCACCAAGAGAATCGGAGGTAATCGTAAAGCTCAGATAATCTCTGTTACCGACCATCCACGATTCATCCTCAACGAAAACAGCACTCTTACAATCTGTAAGAACCTCCCATATATAATCGTCATTGTTTAACACGAACTGATTGCTGCTTGGGCTGCCTTCTTTTTCGGAAAAGCAGCTCAGTTCCACAACCTTGGATAGATTTACCGTTTCCATAAGCTTACCAAGCGTGCTCGGAGGAGCGTATTCGCTACTCTTAAAAACGTAATAACTGTCTTCCATCTTCACGGCTACAAACTGACTTTGAGCGATATTCTGCAGTTTATATACTTCAAACTCGGCAGTATATGTCTTTCCATCATTGATTTCATCATAACCGACAAACGTGTAGTTTCCAATGCTCTCGCTAACCAATGCTTTTGATACTGCACGGCATTTTCCATAATACTCAATGCCGTCAATTTTGACACTCGCATATTTTTCATATACAGTCTGATACTCCCACGGCCAGAGGATTGCAGACTCGCCGGCATGGATAATAGAATCCTTGTATCTCCCTCCGGTTCCATTCGGTGCTGCATTTCCTCCAAATAGTGATGGCAGGATTGCCATACCTGCAATTAGAAGTATTGCAAAGCAGACTGCAAGGGACCTCCAGTTTAACCAATAATTCCTATTCTTCTTGCACTCGGCTGCACCGGCGGCAAGATCATCATCAATATGCCCGATGGCATTTGCAATTCTTGGTGTTTTCATATTTCAACGCCCTCCTTAATCAAGTAATCTTTCAGCTTGTTTCGGGTGTAGGACCACATATTTTTCTTGACTGATGAGAAACTTACCGAGCAGCTTGCCTGCATCCTTGCCGCTCACATTGGGAGCGTACCGGCCATCCGGCAATACCGCCGCAAGCTCATCCAAGAATAACCTTACCTCTGCCGACCGTTTCTCTCGATTCTTAAATCCTAACCGTTTAAGCGACAAATTTCTTGCGGCCTTACAGATAAGACATAAAAGGATTCGGTCTTGTAGGCGATACTGTGGCAGAGTTTGCCGTACTTTGTATCTGTCTCCGTAATTGCCTGTTGTTTCCATCAAAGCAGAGTTCTATGATTCTCAGATCATCCATGTTGTGAACCTCTTCGTTTTACCATTATACCATAAATCTTGATTTCTCGACCAACCGCATTTCGGATATTGTTTATGCGGCGTACCCATTCAAGCGGTTTATCGGCTTTTAACTGTTCTATAACGCCTTGCCTGTCGGCGTAATCCTTTACCAGCCGAAAGAAAGTGCCGCTTGTTTGCCGCAGTTTTACCCTGGAATTGCCTTGCTGCTATATGCTATAGTACACACGTGATTTACAAAAGGAATTACAGAAAAATTCACGAAAAGGAAGCGAGACGATTATGAAAAGGAAGCAGAAATTAACATCAGTTCTTACAGCCAGTGCATTGATGAGTATTGGAGTCTGCGGTCTGGCATTTGCCGGAACAGCCCACTGGGAACAGGAAGGAGAAGACTGGATCTATTTAGACAATGATGGAGACAGAGTGACAGATACTTGGAAAAAGAGCGGAAGTAATTGGTTTTACCTGGACAGCGACGGCTATATGGCAAAAGATGCTGTTATTATCTCAGGCTCGAACGATGATAAATATTACGTAGACGCCAATGGAGCGAAGGTAGTGAATACATGGGTATCTGTTGATAATGAAGGCGATAACGAATGCTCTGATCAGGAAGATATTTCTACGGTCTGGTATTACTTTGATTCTACAGGAAAAGCAAAACGTTCGGAAGATGGTGCAAAAGTATTTACTGGCATCCCGTATGGCACAGATGGAAGTGAAAAAGGCACCTTTGCCTTCGATGAAGACGGACATATGCTCAGCGGCTGGCAGGATGTTGAATTGTCCAGCGGCGATACGGTTACTTACTATTTTGGAGAAGCAAATGAAGGGTGGTCAGCAACTGGCTGGCAGTATCTGGAGATTCCGGAAGAAGACTATGAGGATGATGGAAGTCCGCAGGACAGCGAAGCCTGGTATTATTTTGGGACAAATGGAAGAGCAGTAAAGGATCAGACCAAATACATTAATGGATATTACTATACATTTGATGAAAATGGCATTATGGATGATACCTGGGTATTAGGTACGCCTGGAATTTCCAACGCAACGGCCCAGATTGCCTCTAACGCAGCCGCATTTTATACAGAAGATACCGGATACCGCAGAACCGGTTGGATTTACACCTACGATCCTGATGATGTGGATCAGGAAGACGGAGAATACTGGTACTATTTAAGCAGCAAGGGAGAGGCGTTCAACGATGAAGCTAAGGATGCCAAGGCCCAGAATGCAGAAGGCGTAACCGCAGAAGACTTATATACAGGAGATCTGTATTATAATGTTGCAGCAAAAGTCATCAACAGTAAAACGTATCTATTTGATGAAAATGGGCGGGTATTAAATGGGGTTCTCCAGTTAGAAGGAGAAGCGTACCGTTCTGGAGGAACCAAGCTGGCAGATGGCGGAATTTACTTTTTCAGTACAGATGATGGTTCTGAAAATGGTCAGATGCAGACAGGAAAGACCGAATACGACGACGAAGGCGAATCGGTTACTTATTATTTCAAGAGCAACGGACAGGCATATACCAATGCTTTGGTAAGCGGAGTGATTTACGATGCAGAAGGAAAGCGTGTAGATTCAGAAGATGGAAGTACGTATATGTTGTATATGACAGAGGCGGACATTACGGATGACGATGGCATAGAAATCGTAATTCCGGAAGGGACAGAGGTAATTGTAAACCGCAGCGGTTCTGTAAAGAAAAGCGGAACGGTAGAAGTAGACGGTGTAGACTATGAGATTAATAACTACATTGCGACTGAAAAAATTGATGATTAACTAACTTTTTTGCATTACATTAAGAACAGCAGCATTCCAAGCACTCTCCTGGATGCTGCTGTTTTCTTACATAAAATTATACTTTTTTTAACTGCAGGGTAAAGACAGCTCCGCCGGATTCAGAGTTTGCAGCGCTTAGGACTCCACCCATTTTTTGTGCGGCCGAACGGGCAATTGCAAGTCCAATTCCAAAATTGCCGCCGTTTCCTTTGTAGCAGCGTTCAAAAAGATGAGGCAGATCCTTTTGGGATATTCCGTCTCCGTCATCCGCAACAGATAGAATAAGCTGCTCCTTGTCAACTGCTACAGAAATGGTAACAGCCAAATGGCTATAACGAATGGCATTGGTTAAAAAATTCTCTAAAATTTTGCAGATTAATTCTTCTTCCCCATATACGCAAAGAGATTCATCAAAAGGAAGAAGGGAAATAGCAGTCCCTTTTTTCATGGCGATTCCATTGACCCTATCCAGGCAGTCTTCAATCGTATCGATAATGGGGACTGAATGAAGGGAGGAAGGAGCGGTATCGCCTTCCATGCGGGAAAGCGTCAGAAGGCTGTTGACTAATCTGGTAAGCCGCCCGCTTTCTGCCAGAATCGTATGAGCGGCATCCTCAGGAGAGGAAAAACGTCCCTGTTCAAGCCCTTGAGCATATCCGCTGATTGACATAAGAGGGTTGCGAAGTTCGTGGGAAACATTCTGGAAAAAAGCCCTCTGGACATCTTCGGAATGACGAAGCTCCTGAGCCATCCGGTTCATGGCAAGACGTAAATCTTCTAACTCGTTTAGAGTAAAGTCCGGTGTGATTTCGGAAAAATTGCCTCTGCCAATTTGCTCTGCCTTGCGGCACAGCTGATGAAGAGGATGCGTAATACTCTGGATGACAAACCACAGGATAACCAATATCAGGAAAGCAAAAACCAGCGAAATAATAAGAACCAGAATACTGGCATCCATTATCCAGGCACCAATATCAGAGACTGCGCTATAGGCAATGATATATTTTACCTGTGCGGACTGGATAGGAGCTTCATAAATATTGACCAGGTAAGATTGGCCATCGCTGCCGACCAGACTGGTTGTTTCCCCATTGCAAAGCTCTCTGTGTTCCTGGATATACTGGGTAAAGTCAAGGGCGAGAGGAGTCAGGGCTTTCCGTTCCTGCTCATCACGAGGATAAATCAAGTTCATACGCGATGCGAAAATCATTAACCTGGCAGTTTTATCTGTCTTGTGCATGAAAGAACTGATTTGAAACAGAAAATTGCCGACGGGTTCCGAAAGATTGGCAATAGCGCCTGAGCGTTCTGGATTTTGTACGGGAGAATAAGAGACCGCTTTTGGATCCAATGTCTGATTCATGATAGGAATAATCTGTTCCTGGAGAAGCTCCAGATTTTGGGCAGCCTCTTGATATGCATAGTTTTCAGCTGTATGACGGAAAATAATGCAGGAGAGCGGAGGCAAAAGGAGCAGAGCCGCTATAGTCGGCAATAAGATCCGGCATAAAATAGACTGTCTTTTCATAAAATTTCATCCTCCAGTGCAAGACGGAAACCAAATCCCCAGACCGTTTCAATACGGACATTGCTTTTTTGAGCCCGCAGCTTACGCCGGAGCCGTTTTACCAGGTCATCAGTGGCGCGGGTATCAGCCTGCCAGTCCATTTTCCATAAGGTTTCTAAAAGCTCATTCCGGCTGACAGCCCGTTCCTGATGGGATATCATATAGGAAAGAAAATCAAATTCGGTTGGAGTCAGAGCCAGCGGTTCATGATTGAGCACAGCAGTGTGGAAATTGGGAGAGAGCGTTAAAGCTCCAAATGTCAGATCTTTGGAGGGACTTGCAGCAGAAGAGGACTTTTGACTTCTGCGTAAAAGTGCCCGAACCCTGGCAACCAATTCCTGGGGAAGAAACGGTTTAATTAAGTAATCATCGCTGCCCAGAGTCAGACCAGTTATCCGATCGAAGGGACTATCTTTGGCAGAAACAATGATGATCGGAAGTTCGGAATTTTCCTGGCGAAGCTGTGAACAGATGCTCAATCCATCAGAACCAGGCATCATAATATCTAAAATAACTAAATCAGGCAGGGAATTTTTGCAAGCTTCTAATAGCGAATCCCCAGTTGAAAAAGTTTGAACGGAAAAGCCTTCCTGAGAGAGAAAGAGTTCAATTAAGTCACGAATATTTTTTTCATCATCTGCAAGATATATAGACTGAGACATAAAATCCTCCTTATATAGCTGTATTTGGAATAGTTCGGTACACTGATGCTATCATAACATTTTGCATATGGCAGGTAAAGCTTTGCCACAAGATTGCCGCAGTTTTACCCTCGTATTATCGCAAGGTCTTATAGTACAATGCTGACATGGAACAGAAGAAAGGTTCCAAAACAAAAATTAAAGGAGAGATTACTATGAAAATGACAAAAAAAATAACTTCTTTAGCAGTTGCTGCCGCTATGTGTATGGCAATGTCCACTTCTGTTTTTGCAGCAGAGGCAGTACCATCTGAAAAGCAGGCATTTGTACTTGCAGACGGTTTAAAGAACGGTCTTGTAGGCGGTCTTGCAGACGGTTTAAAGAATGGTGCTGTAAATGGAATGCCAGACGGCTTAAAGAACGGACTTGCAGATGGTTTAAAGAATGGTCTTGTAAACGGTCTGCCGGACGGTTTAAAGGGTGGCCTTACAAACGGCCTCGTAGATGGACTGAAAGATGGATTATCGAAAGGTCTTGTAAATGGAGGGTTAAAAGACACTCTTTAATTAATAAGTAATTTCAATTAAAATACAGGATAGAATCCGTGTACAGTGACCGTATTCCCCCTGTACACGGACGCTAAATTTGCTCCTTAAAAAAAATAGTAGTTTCTCTGGCCGGAATATGGTAGAATAGAGAGAAATACGAAAGACGAACAGCCTGCTTTCGAGTATTAGCGAACATGGAAAGGAGCAAATTTTAAAATGCAGAAAGAAGGAAAGATGTTTTTATATACGCTTGTTGATTCCGTAGACGCCGTTATGGCCAGTATGTGCCGCAGTTTCGGAATCGAAAAGGGACGGAGAACCAATCGGCTGGAACTGAAAAATGGAGAGATTGCCATGTCAGTTACCGTAATGTGCACCGATATGGGAGAAGGTGCCCAGGAGCGTATTGTAGAACAGACCGGACAGTTATGCGACAGCATTTATGCAGTAAAAACAGAGAACACAGATATTAAGATTAATCTGCTGCACCAGATCAGAAGAACCAGAGGCATTGCGCTGATTGAGTACAGCTTTCCGGAAGAAGGAGCAGAAGAAAATCAGAAACTGATTGAAAAGACCTTCTTTGGAATGATGGGACGTCTTCAGGCAGTGATGTGGATTCCAGAGCAGGAAGGAATCTACTGCAGCGCCAATGGAAGAAAAGCGCTGCTTCTTTCATTTGACGGTAAGACAGAGCTGGAAGAGTTTATGCCTTATCCAGGAAGACCAATGGTACCGGCAGACAGTATTCATCCAGGGCAGATTAAGAGAAGGGATCAGAGCTGGCAGGTTCTGAGAGAAAAGAGCATTTACGTTCCAATTAATTATCCATTTTTAGAGTCTGGACTTCATACCCAGATCCGCACTCCGCAGGAGATTGCAGAGCGCGCTGCCGCTCTTTTGATGGTATCTCTGTATTCTGAATGTATGCTCAGTGAAAATCAGACCAGGGATCAGGCATCTGATTTTATCCAGGAGTTAATGGATGAGATGGGAAAAAATGTATTTTCTCCAAATGAGAAAAAATATTTAAAGAGCCGTTCCCCAAGAAAGTCCAGACAGATTGAATTTTCCTGGCAGTACGAGTGTCTGGCAGTCATGGAATGGGCTCTGGGACTGACTCCGGAACTGCCATTTCCAAACAAAACCTGTGACGTGTCTAAAGCAGTAGAACTGTTAAAAGACTGCCACAGCATTGAGGATATTGTAAAGATTTCCAATCCAAGAAGCAAAAAGGAATTATTAGATGCCTGCGACTTAATATTCTGCCTGGATTGGGCTTGTACAGATGCCAGAATCCATAAACTTCCGATGCCTGCAGGAATGGATGGAAGCGTTGTTATGGAACGCCATAAAGCATTAAACTGGCTGATTAACGCGGACAATGCTGCAGACTGGGATGATGTAAAAACCAATACCTGATAAAAAAGAGAGAGCGGCTCGTCTGAGCCGCTCCTTTCACATATGTAACCCTTTATGTTTCAACTGCCCATTTACAGGACTTTTTGTAATAAATATATCCCAGGAGGTCAGCCAGAAACCATCCGATTGGAATGGCAAGCCAGATGCCAATAACCCCAAACGTACCGGCAGTCGCATAGGCTAAAGCGACTCTGGTTCCAAGAGAGACAATGGTCAGAATCAGAGACATTCCAGGCTTTTTAACAGCCCGATAAAAGCCGTAAAGAAGGAATAAAAAGCCGATTCCGATATAAAAGCTGCCTTCTACTCTTAAATATTGGATACCGACTGCCAACACTTCCGTTTCATGGGGCTGAACGAAAATCAGCATCAGCTGTCTGGCAAATATACATACCAGGGCAGAGATGGAAAGGCAGAAGATGGTAACCGTGAGAATGGCTTTTTTGATGCCTTCCTGGATGCGGCCATACTCCCCTGCACCGTAATTTTGCGCGGTAAACGTGGAAAATGCATTGCCAAAATCCTGGACTGGCATATAGGCAAAGGAATCAATTTTAACTGCAGCTGCAAAAGCTGCCATCACCGCAGTGCCAAAGCTGTTGACCAGTCCCTGAACCATTAAAATACCAAAATTCATTACCGACTGCTGCAGGCAGGTCAGGATGGAAAGCTGGGAAATTTCTTTTAAAATAGAGCTGTCCCAACGCATATGAATCCGCTTTATATGAAATACGGGGCATTTAAAGATGGTATACAGGGCAATGCCGATGCCGGCGATGTACTGGGCGATTACCGTTGCAAGAGCTGCGCCTCCAACTCCCATGCGGAAGGTAATGACAAACAACAGATCCAGGGCAATGTTGACAATGGTAGACACGACCAAAAACAGCAGCGGAACCATAGAATTGCCGATGGAACGGAGCAGGGCAGTAAAATAATTATATAAGAAAACAGCCGCCAGCCCCCAGAAAATAATCCATAAGTATTGCCGCATCATTTCGTGGATTTCTGCAGGAATATTTAAAAATACGAGAAGAAAATCCATTCCGGCAAAGACCAGTATATTGATAAAAATGGTAATTGCAGCGATAAAAAGAAAGGATAAAAAGGTGCCGGTTTTTAAACGTTCTTCTTCTTTCTTTCCAAAACAGATGGAGACAAAAACACCATTTCCCATGCTCAGTCCAAGAAGAATGGACGTTAAAAAGGTCATCAGCGTATAGGCGGATCCAACTGCTGCCAGAGCGTCTTTTCCTAAAAATTTTCCTACAATAAACGTATCGGTAATGTTGTAAAACTGCTGCAGAAGATTGCCTGCCATCATAGGCAGGGCGAATAAGAGCATCGTTTTTGTGATATTGCCTCGAGTGAGAGTTTGATTCATGGATACATACTTCCTTATCAAGAATGGATTCAATCATGTATTGTAACATAAAAAGCAGAAATTGGCCAGGCAGGAAAAGAAGATAGTTGCGGGACCTGAAAAAGATGGTAAAATAGGAGGCAGAATAAGATGGAAAAGAAGGAGTATTTCATATGACAAACGAAAGCAAAGAAATCAGTACAGCAGTTCGGACAGTCGAAGAATACAGAGAGATCCTGGAAGGTCTGGCAAAGGAAATCTGGGAACATCCAGAAAGCGGTTTTAAAGAAAAAATTGCCTGTGAAAAGACGGCAAAGGTCTTAGAAGACGCTGGATTTTCAGTAGAAACCGGAGCAGGAGGAATACCTACTGCTATACGGGCAGAGTGGGGATCCGGCCATCCGGTTATTGGATTTTTAGGAGAATACGATGCGCTTCCAGGACTCAGCCAGAAAGTTAGCAGCCAGAAAGAAGCAGTTATGGAGGGGGCCTGCGGCCACGGATGCGGTCACAATCTGCTGGGAGCTGCAGCAGCAGGAGGAGCTATTGGAATGAAAGCAGAGCTGGAAGAAAAGGGTCTGCCAGGAACGGTCGTTTTTTATGGCTGTCCTGGAGAAGAACTGCTGTGCGGAAAATCATTTATGGCAAGAGAAGGCTGTTTTTCTGAGCTGGATCTGGCGCTGACCTGGCATCCAGCTTCGATTAACCAGGCGAATATCTCCCTTATGAGCGCCTGCAGCAGTGTAAAATTCCATTATACAGGGGTAACGTCCCATGCGGCAAATGATCCCTGGAATGGCCGCAGCGCTTTAGATGCCGTCCAGCTGTTAAATATGGCCGCAGAATTTATGAGAGAGCACGTAAGCCCTCAGGTCCGTCTGCATTATGCGATTTTAAATGGCGGCGGAGCGCCGAATATTGTGCCGGATCAGTCAGGGGTCTGGTATTATGTCAGGGCGTTAGACAGAAAAGTAGTAGAAGAAGTCTATAACCGTCTGGTAAAGGCGGCAGAAGGCGCAGCCATGATGACGGAAACGCAGCTGGAAGTCGAATATATGGGCGGATGTTACCCAATGGTCGGAAATGAAGTGTTAGCTGGCGTGATGAAAGAGACCATGGAAGAAGTTGGACAGGAGCCGTGGACAGAAGAGGAAATCCAGTGGGCCAGAGCCATGAATGAGCCGGTAGAAATGCAAAGGCAGAATGTGGTAAAAAGGCTGAAGCTGGATCCGGATACCCAGTTATTTACGGGAATTGCGCCAATGCAGGGAGGAGTTATTTATGCTTCCACAGACGTAGGAGATGTTGCCCATATTGTTCCGACCGCAATGCCAAACTTTGCGGCAGCAAGTCTGGGAGCGCCTGGACACAGCTGGCAGATTACTTCTGCATCAGGAGGTTCCATTGGGTTAAAAGGCATGATTTATGCAGCAAAAACGCTGGCAGCAGCAGGCGTGCGTCTGGCCAAAGATCCAGATTTGCGGGCAAAAGCAAAAGCAGAATTTGATGAAATGATGAATGGGGAAACTTATGTCTGCCCGATTCCAAAAGACATGAAATTACCACAGTAACCTTTCTAAAAACAGTCTTAAAGAAGCTGAAAGCGTTGCTAAAAAGCTTTCTTTTGAAAAACAGCGACGATACGGAATTAAAGAAAGATTTAAAAGAATTCAACGAATTATTCCTGGAACTGGTAAAAAATTAAAACGCGTCAATGCCTTTTCTGAGCTTGCGGACTATTATATGGAAATGCGATATTTGCTTGATTTCGTGGACAACGGAAAGTCGGAAGAAACTAACCACATGATGGGAGTCGAGATGCTGTGGAGTTTACGGGAAATTGAGAACAGGTATGCTGTCAGCTTAATTTTGTGTCTGGAAGGAGCCAAAACTCACAATATGTGAGCCTCACGCACCGTGAGCGACATCTCCGAATTGATTTGCTACAATAATGTTTGAAGTATAATCAAGCACAACCAGAAGGAACTTATGGCAAAAGAGAAGAAGATTCGAAATTGAGTAAAAAAAACAAAAAGAGACTGTGCGTCGCTGCATTTACAGTGGCTGGAGGAATCGTTCTGGTCAAAAACTGGGATTTAATCAAAAACTTTTTGAAGACACGGACATATTGGAATTCGTAACGCAGGAAGTGGTGCCTGTTGTGGCAAAACAGACAGAATTGGTGGACAGCAGTATATTGGAAAATCTTACCGGAAACAGACTGACGGCCAGGAATTTAGGAAACAAAATTCTGTGTTCCGCTCAGATGATAAACAAAATGCTTGTTGCAGGCGGATTTGCCGTACGGTAGCCGGACGGGGAATATGTCATGACCAACAAAGGAAAACTTTTTGGAGAAAGCAAATGGAACAGAATATTCGTACTAAGAATTATATCTTGCTTATGTCTTTTGCAAAAAGAGTGAAGTAGCAAAAGTATTGTGTGTAATGACCGTTTTGGCGTATGTTTTTCTGGCAGAATACGGAAAACGGGATCTGTTGGACAACATTCTGCTGGCAGCGATGGGGATTGCCCTGAAAAGGCAGATAGTGCCATGTGTCGTGGAACGGAGAAACGAAAGAATCATGTAAAGTGAACGAGAAGGGAAATTATAATGGAAAAATACAAGGTACAGATGGTAAATAAATGCACTGGAAATGTGAAGATATGGTGGACTACCAGATTTTTCACGATGAGGAGGAAGCACAGGAGTATGCCTCTTACTTAAACGGCTGTGCGACCCAAGGTGCAGAGATTCTCAAACTGAGCAATCCGTTCGACTACGAGGAAGATTACGGCGATGGGGAGAATTTCGAGTATGTGGCAGTGGAGATAGAAGAATAGGAGAAAGATTGAACCAATAAGAGCTTAAAAAATCCCATAATTGAGAAGGACGGATTGGGTGCAAGTGGCAATGATGTTAAATGGAAATCCAATTTTTCAAAGTAGGAAGGGTTTAAAATAAGAGATTTCTAAGTGTATTACCTGCACGCGGGGGGAAGCCCTAGTTTTTTGTTATACTATATTTGAACGAAGAAGGTCGTGGTCGTTCGGCTCACGGCTAGAGTTCCCAAATGAGAGTTCGGCTCACTCTCCCGAATAGGTGAAATTTCGAAAAGCAAGTAGCCATTATAAAGAGTAATGATGCTTCTGATTTCGGCCAGAAGCATTGTTACTATATTTCTTCAAATTAAAAAAGGAGACGGCAACACCTTGATGCTGTCCGTCCTCACCCTAATGACTGATTTTTCCGTTGTCCGCCAACCGTCATGCCCAAAGTCCAGCATTGCCTTCAGGTTTTATCGCTGCTTGCTAGCCTCAGGTCCATACGCTCTGCATTGTTTTCGGATTTTACGTGTCAGCCACATGAGTGGAATGTCGCCAGATTTTCTTCTTTTATTACAGGCAAATTTCTTGAAAAATGCAAGGTAATAATGATTTACAGGTAAAAACCACGCTGGACAATGTAACATCATCCAGCGTATTCTTAAAGTGAACGGTTTCATGCTGGTTGTCAGCCTGAATGCCCTTTCGAGTATCTGAAAGTGTTGGTACTTACCCTCCCCAACCGGAGTCCAGCTTTTACGTGACGCTACACGGAACCTTCTGGTACATGTTTATTATATGCATAATTTTCGAAAACGCAAGGCAGAAAATTGTTATTTGAATATGCGCTTTCAGTTTCCAATCCATAAGTATCTTTTAAATGATCGCTAATTTCATTATATAGGTAATCTTAATTTCTTTTTCCTATCTCCTTTTCCCATCTTAATTTTTTGTGTGCTATTGTATAGACATAAGGAGGAAGTAACTATGACGAAGATAGTAAGATCGATTCAAAGATATGAAGATAAAGTTGATAATAGAGCAGAGAAGTTAATCTTTTTTCATCCGTATCTTTCTCTTTTAACCATGTTTATTGGCATACCGCTTTTTATTTTAATGACGGTTACTGCAGCAACCACCCTGTTTACCTTGCCGATGACCTGGATGTTTGGATGGGCTTGAGTTTTAACAAAGCCTTAATTCTAATTTTTGCCTGTTAATCCAATTTTAATGCAGGCAGTGATAAAGGACAAAAGTGAAATTACATAGTAGGAGGAATGAATTATGAAGACTATGAATATGAAAAAGAAAATGATGAAGGTTTGTCACATGTTTGGTGTATTTGGTGCCATGCTTGTTTTTGCCGTTGGAGTGTCGGCTCTTCGTTTTGCTCTGTTTGCACCGGAGTTAATGTCAGCTACATTTTAAAGTTAAGTAGTCGATATGTAAAAGAGGGTGTCGCAAAATCATCAAATTAGATGATTGAGCGATGCCCTCGCTATATATATGAAAAAATCCAGAGAGAATTCTTTTCGTTTGGGAATTCTTTCGGATTTTTGGCGTACTTTTAAAAAGCCTCCATTTTTTGTTGTTTCTTTTACTGGGAAAAGATAACTTCCTGATAAGGCTCGCCAAATTTGGTATCATTCTTATGGTATTTTAATTTACTCGACATATCTTATTATACCATGGATTGCGGCCTCCAATAGAGTCCTTAATGTTATTTTATTCGTTTGATCCGCTGTTCATGGTCTGTTCGACAATATCATCCATAATCTCACGGTTTAAGGCGCCTGGTACATATCCAAAGATCTTTCCATCTGCAGTAATCATAAATGTAGTAGGAAAGGAACGGATGCCGAACTGATAGAACCAGAGTCCGGTTTCATCCATTAATACCGGAAATGTGTAGCCGTTTTCTTCCAGAAAGGCAGTGATATGCGCAATGTCTCCTTCTTTTCCGGAATTTGGGGCAGCCATTCCAAGAACGATTAAATCCTCGGTATTTTCTCCCCAATCTTCATATAAAGCCTGGATATCCGGCATTTCAGACTGACAGGGAGGACACCAGGTTGCCCAGAAGTTTAAAAATATGGTTTTTCCCTTGTAGTCGGAAAAGGAGTGGGTATTGCCATACTGATCCGTCAGGGTAACGTCTGGTACATCAGGAAGTTCCTGCATCTGGGCAGATGCAGCGTCTGGAGCAGATGATTCAGACGGAATACTATGGTCGGCAGGAACGCTGCTGTCGGCAGGGACACTGCTGCCAGCAGGAACATTCTCACTGGAAAGAGCCGTTTCGTTGGCCTGAGGCGCGGCAGGAGTTCCTGCAAGGTTTGCACTGATTCCGCCAAGCCATCCTGTAAGCATGAGAACACCCATAAGAATCATCAGAATACCGCCGATTTTTGTGGTATAAGCGACCACGTTCCGGTTCTTTTTGAAAAAGTCCAGCAGTCTGGCAGTAAATAACCCGACCAGAAGAAATGGAATACAAAAACCGGCTGCGTAAACTCCGATTAATAAAAAGGCTGAAGCAGTGCTTCCAGAGCTGGTAGCCATTAATAAAACAGTAGCTAAGGCAGGACCAACGCATGGAGTCCAGGAAAAACTAAAGGTAAATCCTAAAAGCAGTGCAGAAAGAGGCCCTTGCCCTAATTTCTCAAATGGGAGAGAAACCCGCTTTTCCGAAGATAAAAAACGGAAGCGGAATACTCCTAATTGAAAGAGTCCGAAAAGGATAATCAGAAGGCCGCCGATTCTGGAAATCCACACCTGGTAATCAGAAAAGAAATGTCCCAGAGCGGTTGCTCCCATGCCTAAGAGAAAGAAGGTAAAGCTGATTCCAAGTACAAAAAACAGCGTGTTAAACAGCACTTTTCCCTGGCGGTAGCGGGTTTCTCCATTTTCATCTACTGTTTTGGCGCCTAATGAAAGATAGCCGAGATATAGAGGAAGAAGGGGAAGGACACAGGGGGATAAAAAGCTGATGAGGCCCTGAAGAAATACTGTCAGGGCAGAAATATTTGTTTCAATTTGAAAACCCATAAAAAATCCTTTCTGTTTGATAAATCTATTTGATTAAAATAGTTGATTTACTCTACCATAATTCAGGAGAAAAGTCTATTTTTTTCTTGAAAACGGAAATCTTCAAATCTGTTTGACTATGGAAAACGGACGATTTATAATAAAGAAAAATGGGGTTTTATTAAAAAGGAGGTTACATTTATGGGAGAAATGATTACTTCATTTGACGGAATGAAACTGTATTTAAACAAAGAAGTACCAAAAAACCGGAAGGCAGTGGCCGTTATTGTGCATGGTTTGTGCGAACACCAGGGCAGATATGATTATCTGGCAGGGATATTCCATGATGCTGGAATCGGGACTTATCGGTTTGACCATCGGGGACATGGCAGATCTGAGGGAGAGAGAACGTATTATTCCGATTTTAACCAGTTGTTAGACGATACCAATGTAGTGGTAGATATGGCCATTGCAGAAAATCCGGATGTACCAATATTTTTGCTGGGACACAGCATGGGCGGCTTTACCGTTTCCCTGTATGGAGTGAAATATCCAGATAAAAAATTGAAAGGAATCATTACCAGCGGCGCCCTGACCCATGACAACGGCAATTTAATCAGGGGCGTAGAAAAGGGACTGGATCCACATACGAAGCTTCCAAACCAGCTGGGCGCAGGCGTATGCTCAGTCGCAGAAGTTGTGGACTGGTATGGAAAAGATCCGTATAATACCCAGACGTTTACTACTGGATTGTGCTATGCAATCTGTGATGGACTGGAGTGGTTCAAAGAAAAAGAAGCCGGATTTGCTTATCCGGTACTAATGCTTCACGGCGAGAAGGACGGACTGGTAAGCGTGGAAGATACCTATCAGTTTTTTAAGACTGCGGCGTCAAAGGACAAACAGATGAAGATTTACGGCGGTCTGTTTCATGAAATTTTTAATGAATATTGCAGGGATGAAGTCATTGGAGACGCAGTCAGCTGGATGAAGCAGAGGATTTAGAGCCGTATCAGGGGGTGGAGACACCCCCTTTATAATGGTATGAAAAGAAAGAGTTTGCAGAACAAAGCAATAGGAAAATGAGAACGATGAAATACGTAAAAAAGCAGAGCGGTTTTGCATGGGCGGCAATCATAGCCGTATTTATTATTGTAATCGGCTTTTTTACCAATACAATGGTATTAAATGGGAAAATGGAAGATTTGGTAAAGCAGTATATTGTGAATAACAATGAGCAATTATCAAATCATATTTCCTTCCAATTAGAGTCAGGCCAGGAATTTGTGGCAGATTTTGCAGATTCTTTAAGCCGTATGCCGGAAATTCCTCTGACAGAAGAAATGCTGGAAAGAAAAGCGAAAGCAATGGAACTGGATCATCTGGTTGTAGTTACAAAAACAGCAGATAATCGTCTGGAAATTTTGGGAGATGGTTCAGAACTGACACAGTGGATAGAGAAAAATCCAGAAGTGTGGGAAAAACCCATGGTGTCATTTCTGGAAACAAAGAGCATCCTGTTTTCTGCGCCGGTCTGGAAGAATGGACAGGCAGAGCGTATAGTAATTGGAGCTCAGAGCTATCGGGAGCTTCATTCCCTGGTTAAAAAATCGGATAATTGGAAAACGGGAATCCGCATTTTACTGGATCCGGAAAAGGAAGAGATTCTGATGCTGGAGCAGGGAGTAAAGTCGATTATCCAGAGACAGGAGATTCCAGAATTATTAGAAGAACTGAAAAAAGCAGATTATCAAAGAAATATTAAAATTGGTAAAAAATTTGCCTGCGCCCAGCCGGTTGAACAGACGGAATGGATCCAGATTTCATTGATTCATCTGGATACTCTGATGCGCCGGATGTCCGGATATATCCAGATTTATCTGGGACTGATTCTGGCAGAACTGGTAATTTTAGCCGCGAGCATTTACTTCTTAAAAAGGAATGCAAAGAAGAGAGAGCAGGTATTTTTAAAAGATCCGTTAACAGGCGGTTATAATCGGGCAGGTTTTTTGAAACTTGGAAATTCGTACATGAATAAAAATAACCGGAAAAACTATGCCATTGTCTGCCTGAATGTCTGCAACTTCCGGTATATGAATGAATTGTGGGGAGAAGAGACAGGAAACAGAACCCTGCAGTTTATTCACAGCGTCGTATCTGGAAAATTAAGACAGGGCGAGCTGGTATGCCGGAGCAATATGGATCATTTTATGCTGCTTTTAAAAGAAAATTCAGATCGGTGCATTGCAGAACGGATAGCAGATATGATTGGAACCATGAACGATACCATTAGCAAGAAATTTGGCTGTTACACCCTGAATTTTACTATCGGGTGCTGCAGGCTGGACACGTCTAAGGAAATGTCGTTGGCTCTTAGCAATGCTTCTTATGCAGAAAAGCAGAATACGAGAATAAATGTCTGCGAATTTTATAATGAAGAGGTTCAAAGAAAAATAGACGAAGAAATTCAACTGAATCATCAGTTTGAAGAAGCGATAAAAAATAAGGAATTTAACATTTGTTTTCAGCCCAAGGCTGCACCATTCTCCAGGGAAACCTGCCAGGCAGAAGCTCTGGTCCGCTGGCTGCACCCAGAGCGGGGACTAATCCAGCCTGCCCAGTTTATCCCGTTATTTGAAAAAAATGAGAATATCTGTAAGCTGGATTTATATGTGTTTGAAGAAGTCTGCAGACTGATTTCACGATGGATCCAAGAGAAGAAAAACGTATCCAGAATTTCTGTAAACATCTCCCGCTTTCACTTAAAGAGCGTTGGCGGGAATGTTTGGAAGCAGTATCAGGAGATAAAAGAACGGTATCAGATTCCGGACGGAATCATTGAAATTGAACTGACGGAAACGGTTTTTATGGACGTAAACCAGACGGCAATGTTCAGGGAAATCTTAAATAACTTTCGGGCCTGCGGATTTCGGGTAGCCTTGGATGACTTTGGAGTAGCATATTCCAGCCTTTCTTTGTTAAAGGAGTTTGAGATTGATACCTTAAAGCTGGACAGAACCTTTTTTATGAATGAAAATGAAAAGTCCAGAAAAATTGTGAAAACAATCATCGATCTTGCCCACAGCTTACAGATTTGTGTGGTAGCAGAAGGAATTGAAGAAAAAGAACAGGTTGCGGCCCTGCAGGAAATGGGATGCGACCTGATTCAGGGATATGTATATTCCAAACCATTAACAGCAGAGGAGTTTGAAACATGGATGGACAATACTCTTGACATTCAGGAAAATGAGTGTTAAAATCCAGTAGCATTTAGTTAAAAGAAATAAACCGCTTTTTAAAAGGCTATAGATTTATACCGTTTCTGATTTAAATGGTACACAATCTAAAGCCTTTTTTTGATGAAAGGAGAAAAAGATTATGAACCAAGATGCCCAGGCAAATCCAATGGGAACCAGAAAAGTCTACCCATTGCTGATTACTATGTCGCTTCCGCCTATGATTTCCATGCTGATTCAGTCCATGTACAATGTAGTGGACAGTATTTTCGTAGCAAAGCTGGGAGAAGATGCACTGACAGCCGTTTCACTGGCGTTTCCGATGCAGAATCTGGTACTGGCCCTGGCGGTAGGCTTAGGCGTCGGCATGAATGCCAGCATTGCCCGTAACCTGGGGGCAGGAAAGAAGGCAGATGCCAACTCCAGCGCTTCTCATGGAATGCTGTTAGCAGGACTTCACTCTCTGCTGTTTGTAATTCTGGGATTGTTTTTTACCAGGCCGTTTATCCAGATGTTTACCACAGACAGCCAGGTAATTCAGTGGGGAACGGAGTACTGCCGTATTGTTATCTGCCTTGCCTTTGGAAGCATTTTCCACATTTCAATCGAAAAAATCTTCCAGGCAGTAGGAAATATGGTAGTTCCAATGGTTCTTCAGGCAGTAGGAGCCATCATTAACATCGTGCTGGATCCTATTTTCATTTTTGGCTATTTCGGAATTCCAGCAATGGGGGTACAGGGCGCGGCAATTGCGACGATTATCGGACAGATGAGCGCCTGCCTGTTAGCCGTTATCTGGCTGAGAAAAAGTAATCTTCCAGTAAAAGTAGATTGGAAAAATTTCCATTTCTCAAAAGGCAAAGTAAAAGAACTGTATATGATTGCCATTCCATCCGCTGTTGTAACTGCAGTGCCGTCTACTCTGGTAGGAATTTTAAATGGCCTTCTGATGCAGTTTTCCCAGACCGCCGTTGCGGTATTCGGCGTTTATTTTAAGCTTCAGAGCTTTGTCAATATGCCGGCTTCCGGCCTGATTCAGGGAATGCGTCCAATTATCAGCTATAATTACGGAGCGGGAAACAAAGACCGGATTCGTCAGGTAATGAAAGCTTCTTTAAACATTGTAGGGGGAATTATGGCAATCGGAATGCTGCTGTTTATCGGATTTGGCCGGCCGATTATGGAGGTGTTCAGTCAGGAAGAGGCGATGATTTCCATGGGAGTCTCCGCTTTGAAAATTATCAGCGTCAGCTTTGTATTATCCGCGTTTGCAGTTGTACTTTCAGGTGTCTTTGAGGCGTTTGGACAGGGAATATATTCCCTTCTGATTACTTTTTTACGTCAGCTGGTATTTGTACCGGCCTTTGCATTCGGACTGGCTGCCGCAATCGGCCTGGACGGAGTATGGCTGTCTTTTCCGGCAGCAGAACTTTTTGGCGCAGTCTGTGCATTTATTATTGGAAAGAAAGCTCTTTTTGACCGGTTCTTTTCCAAAGAGAGTAAAAAATAACAAGAAATATAGAAAATTATATATGTAAAAAGCCAGGATTTTGTGATAAATTTAGTAAGAAATGAAAAAATGCTTTACAAATAATCCGAATACAGGGGGAAAGACCTATGAGCAAATGGATCAAAATGGAAGATCTTGCAAACTATCCGGAAGCCAATGAAGCTGAGATGAGAGAAGCAATGAAATTTGCCGTATCCCAGGTGGAGAAAAATCTTCCGGAATTTACTGACAAATTTCCTGGCGCGAATAGCTTTGATAATTTTTATAAACCAGGAGCAAACGTAAACTGGACGACCGGATTCTGGACGGGAGAAATCTGGCTGGCTTACGAAAATGCAGGCAATGAAGCCCAGAAAGAAGCATTCCGTAAGGCGGGAGATGTCCAGGTAGCTTCGTTTATGGAAAGAATCCTTAATCATGTAGAAGTGGATCACCACGATATGGGATTCCTTTACAGCCCATCCTGTGTGGCAGCGTATAAACTGACTGGTTCAAAGGAAGGAAAAGAAGCCGCTTTAAAAGCAGCGGATCAGTTAATCAGCCGTTTCCAGCCAGTAGGAGAATTTATCCAGGCATGGGGAACCATGGGGGCAAAAGATAACTACCGTTTTATTATTGACTGCCTGTTAAATTTACCGCTTCTTTACTGGGCAACAGAGGAAAGCGGCGATCCCAAATATAGAGAAATTGCAGAAAAGCATATTCATACCGCCCTGGCAAATGTAATCCGCGAGGATGATTCTACCTGGCATACGTTTTTCATGAATCCAGAGACCGGAGCTGCGGATCATGGTGCAACCTGTCAGGGATATAAGGACGGATCTGCATGGGCAAGAGGACAGGCATGGGGCGTATACGGCACCGCCGTTGGCTATCGCTACACTGGAAGAAAAGAATATATTGGGTATTTTAAGAGAGTGACCAGATATTTCTTAGAGCATCTGCCGTCTGATTTATGCCCATATTGGGATCTGACGTTTGGCGAAGGAGATGAAGAGCCGAGAGATTCTTCTTCTGCAGTCATTGCGGCCTGCGGTATGCTGGAGATGAGCAAGTATATGGAAGCGGAGGATGCCGCCTATTATACTTCTATTGCAAAGAAGCTGATAAAGGCAATGATTGATCTCTATGCAGTAAAAGACAGCAGGGAAAGCAACGGGCAGCTGCTTCACGGAACATATTCCAAGAAAACTCCATACAACACCTGTACTCCGGAAGGGGTAGATGAATGCGTAATCTGGGGAGACTACTTCTATATGGAAGCGCTTCACAGAGTTCTGACACCAGACTGGAAGATTTACTGGTAATGGAGGACAGCCATGAAATTTGAGCCGAAAAATTTGGATTATCAGTTAAGTCCATATACCGGACTTACCAGAAAACATTGGATTGACGCAGATAAATATATGCTGGAAGGGATTTTCCAGCATATTAAGAGCATAGAGGATCCGGTAATCGTACCTCGTTATGAGACGGAAATTACCTATCCCAATGCCCATACGCCGGCATGGAAAGTCCAGGCTGAGATTTTTGAAGGTCTGGCAAGAAGCTTCTTTTTAGCCGCTCCTTTAATTCATATCGAAAAAGATGTGAAAGTGGCAGGAATGCCTTTGAGGGAATATTATAAAAAGCAGATTTTAAAAGCCTGTACTCCAGGAGATCCCAATTATGTACTGGGGTATGATGAGATGGTAGAGACCGAAGAACCAAAACAGACCTTAAATACCTACCAGCAGACGGTTGAGACCTGTGCACTGGTAATCTGTCTGTGGATGTGTAAAGAAGAGATCTGGGATACCTATACCAAAGAGGAAAAGGATGTAATTGCAGACTTCCTTACCCCATATGCTCATAAAAATACAGTACCTCAGAACTGGCGCCTGTTTAATATGCTGGATTTGGCGTTCCTTCATATGAATGGTTATCCGATCGACAAGAACATTATGCGCCATCATGCCCAGGTAATTTTAAATTATTATACTGGAGACGGCTGGTATCGGGATGGTCATGCAATGGACTATTATTCTGCATGGGCGTTCCAGGTTTACGCGCCAATCTGGTGTCTGTGGTATGGGTATGAAAACGAGCCGTATCTGGCTGCACAGTTTGAAAAAAATTCCAACAAACTGATGGAAACGTATCCTCAGATGTTTGATGCAGACGGATGGGTAAATATGTGGGGAAGAAGCAACATTTATCGGAATGCGGCAACCTCCAGCTTTGACGGCAATTTGTTCTTAAAACACCATACTGCAAATCCAGGACTTGCAAGAAGAATTTCTTCCGGAGCCTTAATGCAGTTCTTAGGCAGAGACGATTTGATGTATGAGGGAGTGCCGACCCTGGGATTTTATAAATCGTTCCTTCCGTTAGTGCAGGGATATAGCTGTGCAGAGAGCCCCTTCTGGCTGGCAAAAGCGTTTATGTGCCTTCATCTGCCGGAAGATCATCCATTCTGGACCGCAACAGAGGAAAACGGCGTCTGGGATGAGATGAAAGAAGGAGAGACTTCCGAGACTGTATTAAATGGCCCTGGTCTTTGCATGGCCAATCATAAGAACAATGGGACGACAGAGCTGCGCACTGGAAAGGTCATCCGGAAACGGGATGACAACAATGGCCTGTGCTGTTATGCAAAACTAAGCTACAGCACCAAATATCCATGGGAAGCCAGCCTGGAAGGACACCAGGAGTCCCAGATGTATGTAGTCCATGATAAGACCTTTGATTTTGACAGACGTCCAAACGCTTTGCTGTGGCATGGCAGCAGGGACGGCGTGCTGTACAGAAGAAATTTCTTCCACTATGACAATGAGGAAGAATGCCATTGGATGCACGTGATGGATCTGGCTGATTTTCCGGTAGCCGAAGGTCTGGTTCGTGTGGATAAATTCCGTACCTATAAAACAGGACTTACCATTTCATTAGGTTCCTACGGATTTCCGGATATGGGAGACGTAACGGTACGGGAACTGGAAAAAGATGGAGCAAAAGCAGTTCTGTTAAAAGGCCATGACTCTCAGGGAAGAGAAAAACAGATGGCAATGACGGTATTTGACGGCTGGGAAACCATCCGGATTGTGTCCAGCAAAGATACAAATCCAGATGCTGAAAACAGTCTGGTAATTGTGGCTGAGGCTTCCAGAAATAAGCTGTATGCATATGAACCATTTGTATTTATCAGTCAGGTTCTTACCAGGGAAAGTTTTGAAGAATTTACAGAAGATGAAATTTTCAGCATTCAGAAGATTTCTTATACCGATCCGGAAAACTGCGGCGGTTACGGTCCTGTAACCCTGGAAATGAAGGATGGAAGAACCATGATCGTAGACTATACGGAAATGGAAGGAAATTTACAGATTTAAAAGTTTTAATAATCGGGGATGTCAGGCGGGATGAAACCGCAGGCGTCCCCGATTTTGTGCTGTCTGTCACCAGGAAAAGCCGCCGGCAGGGAACCTGATAGATTCTGGTTAAGACGATGCCTGGGAAACATAACGTCTGGCTTCGTCAGTGGAAATTTTCAGCTTCGTCTCAAGCTTTTCTAAGATCCGGTCATCTTCCCAGCCGCTTTCCCGTCCGACTTCGATAATGCCCAGGGCAAGACCTTTTTGTATTCCCTCCTCTAATCCTTCCAGACGGGCATACTTCCGCTCTGTCTGTAAAAGCTTTTTCTTTTCCCGTTTTACATCATATTCAAAAATACTCATGGCAATTACCTCCGATTTCCAGGAAGTCAGAAA
>UQMJ01000033.1 GCA_900542035.1 uncultured Clostridium sp. | reverse complement strand
CCTTAACGTAAAGAGGCACAGAAACATCATTCCTGTGCCTCAAAATACATTTACCTCAACTCTTGACAAAGAGCCTAAATAGTATAGGAGTGACTCCTTATTTGCCATAAAAAGCCACTCCCAATTACTCTTAATTATTTCTAAAACCCTTATAAAATGGGCATTCTTTAGAACTTGCCAGCCTTAGCTGCTTCCTCGATGGAAACAGGAAAGTTTGATTTCATAGGCTTGTCAGACTTTCTTATATAAATATTATATGAATTAGTACAGTCTGTATCCTGTAATATGCATCTTACCGGATTTGTTGATTGAGTATTTAGACTAACGCACCCCTGCCGTCTGTCTGCAAAACCATCTGTCCCTCGAACATACTGCCGTCTGGATTCAGCCGGAATAACTCCTGTCCGAGAAGCAACCAGGTATCTTTCAGCATCTTGCCATCTGGCCCCAGGTAATACCATTTACCGTCCTTTCCGGTCTTCCAGGCATTGCAGACCTTCATGCCAGCGCCGTCGAACCAGTACCAGTCTCCGTTGTCTTCCTGGTGCCAGTCATTGCGGATGGGCTCGCCGGTGTTGCCTAAGTAGTATCGCCATCCACCGTCCTCCTGGTGCCAGCCGGACTTATTGTAATGCATAGCAGCATCTACGTCCAATTTAAACTGTTCCCAATCATCCGGATGGTCTACAAACCATTTGGGGCAATGTTTCCTGGTTACGTCATAGTGCCGGATAAGGCCGCCATTTAACGGGTCAAGTCTCCAGCGTTTGCAGATGCCCGCACATAATTCCACATAGGATTTATAGGTAGCATCTGTAAATTTACCAGATTTGTCCGGATGACAGGCCTCTATACTAATGGTATAGCTGTTAGCGCTGTTGGTGCACCAGCTTATTTCCTCTTCTGGGATTAACTGTAATATCTCCCCCTCAAGGCCAATGATATAATGACAACTGGCTTTTGTATCGTGCGTCTTAGAAAGGCTCTCGAACCAGTTCCGGTTGGCCTTGGCGCTTGTATTTGGGTTTCCAATATAGTGGCAAGCTACGGCCGTAGTTCGGGGTCTGATGCTTCCTGGGCGATTGTAGTTGCTTATTGTAAGGTATTGTTTTTGGATATTCATATTACCCTCTCTTTCGCAAAAGAAAAAAGGCCCAGCATATGCCAGGCCTAAACGGTTAGTTTTTGCTTCTAATTACTTTTCCAGACCCTTTTAATGTCTTGCCGTCTGCCTTTGGAATCGGCTTTTCATCCTTCATGCCTGGACCAAACCTCCCCAGGTCCTTGCGGATAGTCTGGCCGTCTGGGTTAGGCTTAACAGTTCCATCTGGATTAATGCCAGGACCTTCCATCACTGGATGCCCACAGTCGTGCTCCGGAGGGGTATCGTGTACCTGGTCGTTAATGTTACAGTTTCTTTCGTCATGCTCTCTCATAGTTTTATTCTCCTTTTTTGATTATTTTTAATGTGCGACGTCGCGCAGTTTTAGATACCCTTTCGGGCGCCGGAATACTGTCCGGCCCAGAGATAGTCGGATCACCTCCTTACTCTGCTGCTTCCCATCCATCCGGATATACCTCCGGAGACCATACGCAGCCATCCATCTTACAGATGTAATGCTTACCCTTATATGTAACCTTATCGCCGGTATTATAAGCGTCATGGGCACCGATGGGTGCTTTCCACTCCGGCCATTCCTCTTCTGGAATCTCCGGAACCTCGCCACCCTCTAATGTGGTAACTCGCCTGGTAAGTTCCAGAATGGCCTTACCCATCTCTGTCATATTGACGTACAGGTTATCAACCTGCTTCTGCACGGATGCATAGCTGTTTTCTGGGTCTGCATTGGACTGCGCCAGAGACACAAGCTCCGCTTTCTGTTCATCCGTAATATCTCCCTGCAGCCAGATTACATCAATCTTTTTCAGCATATCCGACAGTTCATATCTGCCGGATTGAATCACATTTTTAATAATCTCATACATATTAACCTCCAATCATTGCAGCGCTTACTGCCGCTATTTTTTTATCTACATATTTCTGTGTGTCTACAGTGTATGTTAGGGACATTTCACATCCCGCGTCATTGGTTATAGTGGTATTCGGTGCGTAAGTATGGAGCGCCTTGTAAGCGGCGATTTCTTCCGGAGAAAGTGGGGGAATGATAGAGTCTGGTAAAATGTATAATACCTCAACAGGTTTGGTTTGCAGAAGTGTTCTCCATTCTTCAACGGAATTGCATAAACCATAAATTCCGAATCTAAAATATCGTCCGCTACCTAAATCAAACATACCACTAGGTTCTGATTCAGATTCTAAATTTTCACAGTATCTAAAAGAATTACACCTGGCTCCAGAATTAATATTTTGTATCGCAATAACTGCTCTTGATTTTAGTCCATCTTGGATAAAGCCCCATTCTTCATCGTCACTTCCATCAAATATTGTTTTCTCAACTCTCTTCACCTTTTCTCCTCTACTCAAATCAATCTCATCACATACCCACTGCTGACCTGTGCTGTCCGTATAATTTCCACCAGACTTAACAGGAATCCCTGGCAAGCCATCTGGGGTTTGAAGAGTAAGAGTTTGAGCTCGCTTGTAGGGTTCGTAAGAGGTTGCTGAGGAACCGATTTCTACTTGTACATTTGTAATCTGTGCAGTATATCCCTTACCAATGTCTATATCATAGAAATATATTCCTATTTTTGTGCAATCTGATGTGGGGACAAATGTTTTAGCTGAGTATTGTTGAGTCTCTGGAAGATAAAAATTAACCCTAACATCGCCTGGAACATTATCGCTGTATTGTACATCAAACGAAGCAGTATACTTTACACCTTTTTTCAATTTGCATGGAATATACGAAACTCTGTCCGACGCTCCTCGTGAAGTTAAAATATATCCATTTTGTATTTTTTCAAAAATACCTGCTCCTGTTGTATTCGTTACTCGTGATACATCTGCCAAATTCTTCCCCAACACATTAACGTTAATCTCGCCATTATCCCCAGCAGTCTCAATCTCCTGTGGATATTCTGGACTCGGGGACGGTTTTCCGCCGGTGTAGGGTTCCCAGGGAAGTGTGGTGTCGCCTGTATTTAGCATAGGATTTTTTACCCTCAAAATTTCTCCAATCGCATCATCTGTACCGGACAACGGAATTCCAACTTTAAATGGTTCTCCCATTTCAAAAGTGATATAATGTTTTGTATCTTTGCTGTCATTCATTAACAGATACTGTTTATAGAAAGCATTGTATTTTCCTACAGCACCTGTGTGTGATATTGGTTCTTTTGATATAAGTACCGCCATTTTTTGGACTATATTGTTCTTTGATTTATCTGCGGAAAAAGTATATTTTCCTGGTGGATATTCATAATTGAACATAATATAGCTTCCACCATAGGTATCAGATAACGTACAATCAATAGAATCCTCTTCTATTTTGAAATTCCCTTTACTTGCAACAATTTCTCCGCGAATATCCAATAACTGCGCCCCAGCCGTTACTAACTGCTCCGACCTACCATATACCGTTAAGCCTTTTAATGGCAATTCTGCCGCGTCATCTACTGTTATACCCCCCCCGAAATATTCTGGCTAATCAATGCTGCCTGAATAGCAGTTATCTTATCCTCTACTGACTTGATGTAGGTCTTGGTGTCAGCTACGTACTCTACAGCCATTCCTGCACCAGCATTATTGACAACAGTGGTGTTCGGGCTGTACGTATGCAAGGACTTATAGGCAGCGATTTCTTCTGGGGTAAGGACACGCTCTATAGGGTCGTTCAATTCTACAAGGCAATGAAGCGGAGTTGTTTCCAAAAATTTAAGAACCGCTATTTTATTTTCCTCAGCCGTTGTCTCCGTTCCCAATCCCAGTCTCTGTCTTGAAAACCTAAAATCAATGCTGGTTTCTGTTGTATATACCGACTCATTTTCGTAATTCCAGTTTGGAGCACATGGCAACTCCCTGCATAAAACAGAACCATTTTTTTTAATTTGCCTGTCTAAATAACGAGTCAAAATGCTATCTTTTTCTAATGCTCCATAATTGCCAAGTGTGGTTGATATCTTAGTATCCTGGTTGATAATGACTTCTTTTATTCTCTGTACGTACTTTCCACGTCCCAAATCAATTTCATCACAAATCCACTGCTGGCCTTTCTCATCGGTATAGTTACCACCAGATTTCACAGGAATTCCTGGCAGACCGTCTGGGGTTGCTAGGGTTAGAGTTTGCAGTTGCTTGTAGGCTTCGTAAGAGGTTGCTGCGGAACCGATTTCTAATTGCAATAATTCAGATTCCGTACATTTATGAATTAAAGGGTTTTCACTACTCCACACTCCTCCAAGTGCGCAGACTATTACTCCATTTCCTTTTGCAGTATAAGTATTAAAAGTATTAATGTTCGGCGAATTTGTATAGCCAATTGCCTTAGAATAAGCCGAGGTATCATTTAAACACTTATATTCTGATATTCTGACTGTTAAATTAGGATTTGGATTTGTAACAGAAAAGGTATATGTTTTACCGGATACACAAGGAAAGACATAACAAATCCCTTGTGTGCAAACCAAAGGCATATATGGTAAAACAACTTCATTAGTAAAGCTTTCAATATAAGCTATTCCTTTTGAATAATTGGAATAGTACATTTGACCGGTAAGCAAATTTTTTCCGCTAATCTGAGCCTCAATCTTTCCATCCCCTCCCGCATTCACAATCTCCTGCGGGCTATCTATACTCGGCTCCACCTCCTGTGTAGACTTTCCATACACCTTTAATCCTACAAATGGCTGCTCAGATGCATTAGATACCGCAATCTGCTCACCTTTAGCGCCTAATACAATGCCAGGAGCGAGAGTATTGGTTTTATCGGTCATGGCAGCTATGTCAGTCTGATTCTGGTTGATCTGTTCCCTGTCGGCCACAATCTCCGCCGCAGCTTCCTGCACTCTGACAACTTGCTTATCTCCCTCGGCGGTAACCGCTGCTTGCGCCGCCGTCTTAGCTGATTCAACCTCGTTTACAGCCTGTGCGCCAGCCTCCTGTACAGCCGTGGCCTGTTTCTGCCCCTCTGTCTGCACTACCAATACTGCGGCATTTTGTGCCTGTCCAACAGCTTCCAGGGCGTTTTCTGCGGTCTGTCCAAACTCACTTACTGTCTGTTCCACTGCCTCTCTGTCCGCCTGCACATCCGCTTGCATCCTTGCCACATTACTCTGCATCTGAGCAACAGACTGCTTGCCGTCTGCTACCTCCTGCCGGTCTGCTTCAATGCCAGCAGCATACTGCCTGGCCGCGTCCTCCGCAGACTCAGCAGCCGTCTGGGCTTCCCTTGCAGCCATCTCCGCCTGTTTGGCCGCCTGAGCCGATATAACCGCATTACTGGCCACCTCCTGGGTCTGAGCCAATAACTCCTTAGCCTTCTCCGCTCCCTGTGCCACTGTGTCTGCATTAATTTCCACCTGTTCGGCCAGGGCCTGTGTATCTGTCAGATGCTTTCTAGCAAGGGAAGCTGACTCCCTGGCTTCCCCAGCCGCTGCTGTAGCTTCTTTTCCGGCGTCCTCTGCCCGTTTGGCCGCATCATTGACTGCCTGAATGGCTTCCTTAAAGAGTTCCCCATCCCCTGGTGCTTCAAACGCTTCCGGCCTTGGTCTGGATTTAACCCCAAGAGTAATCTTCCTGGTAGTTTCCCCACTGTCAGGAGTGGTCAAATATACAAACACGTATATCTGGTAATCCTGGCTTGTTCCATCCGCTTCCAGAAGACTGTCCGGAATGGTTACATCTGTCACTCCGTCCTTTGTGACGCCAATCCTGGTTACAGCCTCGCCGCCGGTCTCCTGTAGTGCAAAGTGGATTTCTGCCGCAGTCGGGAGGTTCAACCCCTGAATACGCAGCACCTGGCCATAATCGTACTGCCAGAGACCGTAGGCCTTTTTGCAAAGTTCATTTCTGTCAAAGTTTACGATAATCATCCGTATAACCTCCCTGTGCGACGTCGCACATTATTTTTTCTGTGCCTGGGTACCGAAGTAAAACCCTACAATCATAGTATAGATGGTCAAAAACTGCTCTCCAGTAATCTCTCCGCCGCACGTTAAGGCCACGAATCCTGTTGTAAGCGTCAGTGTCATAATAGACTTTACATCAATCAGTTTCGCTAATCTTTCACACATATGCCGTTCTCCTACTTTAAAAACAGGGCTGCTGCCGCTCCGGCAACTGCCCCAATAAACGTTGTTACTACATTTTCCCAGCGGTTAGCCGGCTTTTCTTTCAATCCTGCCACATCTGCATTTAGCTGCTGAATAGACTGATTCATATGTTTGATTTCCTCGGTCTGTTTCGTCATCTCCAGTGCCAGGCTATGGACTGCATCCACAATCTTTTCCATACTGTCCATCCGGTGTTTTAGGGACCCTACTTCTTTTTTTAATTCAGCAACCGCTACAGCAACATCCAATTCTTCCATCAGCCTTCTGCCTCCTTCCACACACTCTCTGTGCCAACTGCACCAGGCTCCCAGACATTATTATCGACAAGAGATTCCCATACTTTTTCTTTGTGTTTTACTTTATCTCCCTTGGCATATCCATTGGTACTCTCTGGCTGTTCCCAGTTCGGTATTACCTCAGGATTAGGATTCAAAACCTTGGCAAATAAAGAATGGGCGGTATCCGGTGTCCAGTCTTCCTGGGAAGTATGGTTCTGTAACACCTTATACAAAGCTCCATTATAGCGGACTCTCTCTCCTGAGGTATAAGATACACCTTTTCCAGACCATTCATCGTATAATTCTGGGACCTGTAGTGCCTGCTCATCTGGAAGTGCCTTAGCTTGCATAACAGCCAGTGTACGCACTGGCTCCATCTGTGCCATTAACTGCGTGATTAATTCTTCCTGAGTGGGATTTTTTGGAATTTCTGTTCTGATTCCATCCTCTGAAATCCGGTAGAATTTCCCATTATCATAAGTATCGCCTATACGTATGGGATATAAGGTAGTATCTACCGCAAACGCTGCGTCTCCATAAGTACATCTGGCCAGATAGTTTGCCATCTCAAAGTTATCACATACAATTATGTTTTTAATTACATTTTCGCTAATCTGCGAAAAAATCTGATTACACCACATAGGTTCTCCTTCCTGGCTATCCCCATTTTATCAAAACAATACCGCTTCCTCCATGTCCGGCAGTATCTGCATAAGACTTGCCTCCTCCACCGCCTCCGGTATTCGGCGTTCCAGAATTTCCAGAATCTCCACCGCCTCCAGGGCCTCCGGATGCTTTCCATGATCTGTTGTTTTCTCCAGCTCCGCCGCCGGCATATAATGTACCGCCAAATGCTCTTGTGGTAGAATGCTGACCAATTCCAAAATTAACCCCTGTTCCACCGCCGTCAGAACCATCGGAACCTCCGCTTCCAGGTGTATACGGATTACCTCCACCAGAACCTCCATTGCCGCCATGATAATAGAAACTCGTTGCTGGAGAACCTCCTCTATTACCTCCAGTTCCTCCGAATCCTCCGCCTGCCGCATATGCTCCAAAGTAGCTGGTTCCTCCGTTTGCTCCTACGCCACCAGAAAAAGAGGTACCGCCTCCACCAACACTAACATTTATCTGCTGGCCAGGTGTGACTGCAATACCATAGTAGTTATTTACGTATCCTGCACCGCCTCCACCAGCGTGGATTCCTGAACAGCCTCCTGCGCCACCTCCACCAACAAGGCATACATCCACAAAATATACGCCCGTGGGTACGGTAAACACTCCTGATGTTGTAAAATTCTGACTGCCGATAGGCCTGGCTGGTGTGTGAACCATAATGTTAATTGGATCTGACCACATATCCCTGGTACCTCCATCTACGGTACAATAAGAGACAATTGTAAAATAGTAAGAAGTATTGGGAGTTAAATCCGGTATCTGGCATCCGCTTACGCCCCCAGGATTTGTATTCCACCCAAGTCCTGTATATACTCTGGTTCCTCCAGTAGCTCCTGGATAGCCGCCGGTTGACATCTGGATGAACACCCCGCTATAGGGTCCTTTTGAAGGATTTGTCCATGTAATATTTATATGTTGACAGTCAACGGCGGCGGCGTTAAAAGAATACGCAGACTGGACATTCATTGTTCCCGTCCGAAGGATTCCGTCCTTCCAGTATTTATATCCAGACACTACTTTGTCATCGGTAGCTGTTGCACCGCCTGTCTGGCTGGCAAGACTATTTGCCGAAATCGTACCAGCTCCATTATGGAACCCTTTAGGTATTTGGTAAACCTGTCCGCAATTCAAAGATGCATTCTTTGCTCCATGATTTGCCATGGTTCCTTGAACAGGCTCATCGTCACTGTCGCTTGTTACGGCGGTCTTTCCAGCAATTACATCATCTCTTGTCGCCGTCAGCTCGTCAGAGGTTGTACCGCCTCCGCCTCTTAAATGCCATAATCCTCTCGCCACATTTACACCCCTTTTAGCATTATCGCAAAATCTGCATTTGGCTTTTTTCCAATACACGTTACCGCTACTTCCCCTGCCCCAGTATCAAAATAGCTTACACAGACTGCGGCTTTTACAAGTGCCTTTTCCTGTTCAGCTGTGGTTCCTCTTGGGATGTAGAGACATCCATCCAGTACCATATCTTCTGTAACTCCTTCTACCCTTACGGATTGTGTATACGGCGAACCAGATGACCAATTAGCTGCCGGCAGATTAACGGTTATCGTATGTTGCAGTTTGTTGATAGAATTTTGTGATTCTTGTTTTTGTTCCTTCAAAGTTTCGTCCAACAAATCCCAGTTCTCGTTTTGGTCATTAATGTTGAAATAGTCTGTTTTATCCGGCTTTTTAAAATTGTAGTTTTTCGTGTATTCAGCCATATTTTCCTCCTACTGCATTTTTACATTTGCACACTGCTGGTACGTATACTTTTCCAAGTACCCATAGGTATATGGCTCCAAATCGCCATACGTGTTGTAGATAATTACATAGTTAATAGCCAAGTGAGCCGGAATAATCTCTCTCAGAACTGTCTTTAAGGATTCCAACTCCGGCGGCATTCCAATCGTTCCGGTAAACGTAATAATTACGTTATACTTATCATTTTCCTCTTCTACATCCACAGCCCCATTCGTAAACTGTTCTGCTACTTGTTTAACCAGTGCAACCGTTGTGGTTCCTCTTCCAAGCAGCTTTGCTCGAATCCGTTCCCTACGGTATTGGGTTTCCGTCGCAGCCTGATAGGGCAACCCTAGAATCTCTTCCATTCTGGTCAACGTTTCTGCTGCCGTATTGACAAAGGATTCATCCACAACTTTCTGCAGTGCTGCTTCCCCATCATCGGCATATCCGGACAAAATGTCCTGAAGCTCTATCATGGTCTTATTGTCATCATAAAAAGGAGGTAATACGGTTTTAAGATCCAAGGCTCATCACCTCCACCAGATTGCAAGTGCCAAACACCGGAATTTCCTCCGCTTCGATGGGAATGTTAGCACTTGAACCATTAAGCTGTAACAGTTCATAGTCCAGGACCCCATCTGTATCAATCAGGAGGCTGCCTACCATACCATAAGATACTCTGGCCGAAGAAAATACCAGGCCTTTCAGATACTCCTTTACTCGCTTTTCATACGCCGCCTTAACGTTATCCAACGACTGGCTGCCATCCAGCAGGACCTTAGCAGTGATGTTAATCGATTTTCCTGTTGGGCTTCCTACTGTTACTGTAGCCCCAATAGGACGCTCTTTCTCGATGTAAGCAGCCACTGGTGCTTCCAGTCCTGAATTAATTTTCCCCTCTGAATCAACAATCAGTACCTTAACGGTTCCGTTTCCATTCCAGAGAGGGAATACTTTCGCTTTTCCTACTCCTGGCACTTCCCCAGCCCACTGCAGATAATGAGCCTCATTTCCAGAGGTAGCCGGCAGCCTTACGCGGTTGTAATATCTCGCCCTTAACAACTCATCAGACTCTTCATCTGCGCCGGCTTCCAGAATGTCTGTTAGTTCTGCTGTTTCCGATGTACTTCCGCTTACAAGAGTAAGCGCTCCGCTATGCTGGTTTCCGATAACTCCTGCAACCCCACAAACAGCTCTATACTGGTTTTGAGATAAATTTTTCTGGATTATGTAGGTCACTTCCTTAATCCCCCAGATAGACCCGATAGGAATCTCTCCGCTGGTTACTACCTTTCGTACTGCATAGGTGGCAGGGTTTCTTGTCATTCCCATATCGCCCACGCAACGGTCCAGATATTCCCCAACCGCCGTATCTGCAAACAGCAGATCCAGGAAATTATCCAGTCGGAAATACTGGTCTGCCAGATAATAAGCGCATGGAGCCAGTGCATCATAGATAATACTGCCTTCTCGTTTATCTACATCACTGGTAACTCTGTTTAACATATCTTGAAGGATTGCTTCGTAGGTCATTTTTTCAAACATCAGATTTCCACCTCCACATTGTCCTGGAACTCTCCAAAAATACTCTGTACGTGAAAACTACAGTTGCAAACGTCGCCTTGAAACTCAAACTCAAAGTCACTCACTTGCGTAATGCGGTCATCCCTGGACAATGTTTCCTGCACCATACGTATCAGCTCCGGCCGGATATACTCCGGTTCTCTTCCTATCAGATCCCTCCAATTTACCCCGTAATGGAAAGAGTATATCGGATAATCAAACTGCTGAGTCTCCAAACGTTTATGGATGCTCTGTTTTAAGGCCATAAGGTCTGCTACAAAGCCCTGTATCTGGGTTTCTGCTGCATGATAGTCCCGATTGGAATATACCGGTTCTTGAATACTGGTATTCGTGGTTAATGTTATCATTTTAGCAGCGCCTCCGTTCTGATGTCCTCCCGAAGGGCATATTGTTTCCCGATAATCTCCAGGATGTAGTATTCCTCCCATCCGGTTGGAGCTAACAGCCGGACCTTATCGCCAGACTGCAGTTTTTCCGTTGCATTTCCTGACAACATGGACGCAGGAATGGAAAACCGGTCGTTAATTACAACTGCTCCACCCTGATAGGTTCCTATCAGGATTGCAGGCAGTTTCTTGTTGTTCAGGCATCCTTCTACAATCCTTTTAATCTCATTAATCATCTGGCAATTACCTCCAATTCCATTGTGTGCACCGGAAGATATTTGTGGGTAACGGTTTTACAGATAACCCTGCGGTTTAGCGCAATATCTGCAATGCTGCCGTAGATACTGCATCCGGCCCGAACCGAATGATCACCTAGACAGGATATCTTAATTGTCTCTTTCTCGTGGTTATATAGCTGTAGTAGCTTCTGGGACTTTTGCTGAAGCTTTCCCGCATCACTTTGTTTGTCCGACATATGTTCGTAATACAACAGGTTTCCGTATCGGTTTACGGATTCCTGGTTTACCGCCTGAACTGTCTGCGCTTTTCCTCCTGCCTCATCCATCCAGGACAACTTTACAATGTTATAAAAGTCCTCATCAATACTCCGTTCCCAGCTGTAACCGGTTGCAAGGCTCTCATCTCCGATTACCAAGGGGAGTTGCAGATCTCTTAAATTATCTATCTGAACCTTTCCATACACATCTGCCAGCCGGTACCATTCGCCAACAGTACCATTACCGCCGGTATATAACAGGGTGTCTGCTATCATTCCGTAGATTACATCCAGCCAGGTATCCTGATACTTTACTTTGTCTAACGGTGCCATATAACTCACAGGAGCCATGTTTCCGGCCGTCAGATTCAAGTACCGGCACATGGCCTGTGTCAACGTCACAATATTATCCTGACCGGCTTTAATCGTAATAATATCCTTTGCCTTCCCATAGCGCAGCTGGTCATAAGCTTTTATGGTTACCTTGTGGGTCTCATCCATTCCCACCTTAAATATTTTCCCGAAAAAGATTCCGTCCTTTTCGCCGGTATTGGACAACCGCACCACGTCACCATTTTCAAGATGCAGGTCATTATCAAACAGGTAGGAAAATTCCAGCACAGAGCATCCGTTATTCAGCTCATCCTTCCAGCTAATCTCTGTACACATTTCAGAGATTTCCCAGATCTTACCCTTGTTTTCTACGCACAACTGCATATCTGTCCCTCCTATGCCGGAATCGTCAGAACCTGTCCAGGATAGATTAGGTTGGGATTTTTAATCTGGCCTGAATTTGCCTGGAATAATTTCGGATACTGCGCCCCGTTTCCGTAGAACTGCTTAGCTATTTTCCATAGGGAATCCCCTTTTTTAACCGTATAGGTCTTATTCGGAGTTACCGCAGGATTAGCAGGCTGTGGCTCTTCCGGCTGCTTTACAACTGCTTCCGGAGTCACTACGGCCATGTACTTTTTAGATGGAGCCCGAAACTCCAGAAATGATAAGGTAAGGTACTTATCTCCTTCTTCTCCGGCCTTTTCCACTATCTCCATGCTCTCCAATAAGACCTCTACAGACTCATCCTCTGTAATATTATTGGAATAGATTAGCCGGATAGGTTCCATATCATCCTGTACTTGTTTCAGCATATCAATGTAGTAATCCGGATCTGCCCTTGTACCCCGTTCCATGTAATGCATTGTCTGATGGGGCAGCTCACATTCAAAGGAGTATTGTGCCAGTTCCCTATAGGCTGGAAGGCTTACCTGTCCGGTTCCAAGCACCTGGTATTTCCCGATATTCATTTTTTTGGTCTTTTTGATTTCTTCCGGATTTACCGGAAGTTTATAGGTCTCTCCATTGCTCTTTAAATAGACGCTATATCCCATCAGTACGCTCCTTCCGGTGCTGTCTCAATCTCGTCTCTCATAATCTGCGTAATACGGCCTGCCACTGCATCCACGTCAGCCGTCTGGTTAATATCTCCTGTAAATTCGACATGGATATTAGGTGCTAAAGTGTTTTGAGAGATTCTGGCCACATAGTCGCGCTCTGCTAACTGGCGCAGATAATCAACATCCTCATCCTCCAGTGTCACGTTTACACTGCCATTTTTTCCAGCACCCTTTACTGTGGCAGGATTGCCAGCACCGCCATATGGCTCGTAATTGTAACCGCCGCCTCCGGAAAAACCTTCCAGATTAAGCTCTTTTTCTGAACCGGAAAAGAAACCGGTTACTTTGTCTGTTATACCATCTCCCCAGGATGCACCGGCCTGAAATGCGTCTTTTGCCCATCCGTCCTCGAAAGAATCAAAAGCATTCATTCCACTTTTAAAGCTGTCGCTAATCGAGACATACTCATTTTTCTCTGCTGCGGCCGCTGCTGATTTTGCCGCATAATCATCTGCTGCTGATATAAGTCCAGAATAATCAAACTCCACAAAGGGCAGCTTATTTAATTCTGCTGCAATTCTGGAAATCACAGAAACAGCGGTAGAAAGCAAATCATAAAACCATGCTTTTGTTCCTGATATTGCATTTCCAAAAGCTACCAAGATATTCGTACCTAATGCCATTGCCGCCGTACCAATTCCAAGCATAATATTAACCGCCAAAAAGAAAAGGTTCTTAAAAAAATGAATTGCAACATTCACACTGCCCGCTATTACTCCAAAACCGCTGGATGCTACTCCGGTAGTATCTGCAATAGCAGAAGCCAGATTATATAAGGCAACTGCGCCTGCTATTACCCCCGTAACAATCCAAAATACTGGACTTGCAAGCATAGTTGAATTTAACAATGCCTGACCGGTTGCTGCCAGTCCTGTGGCAAGATGGTAGGCCATGAATCCGGCGGCCACACCTAATACAATTGGCGCCAGAACATCCATGTGCTGCCCGATAAACTCCATGCCGTCTAACAGGTAATCAGCCGCCTCTGCCGCCATGTAAATAGCTCCGGTAAGGCTGTTTAGTGCTGACTGCCCCATGTCTGAGTTAAGCATACTGTTTATCCGGTTGAAGACGTCTCCAAAAGCCTCCATTCCGGCATTTTTAATCCGTCCCCAGACATCCGCAAAAGTCATAGGCATACTGTCAAACTTGTCATTAATATCATCCGCTGCCATAAACAAGGCGTTTTTGATGATGTCTGACGTAATTAGGCCTTGCGAGGACAGCTCTTTTAATTCTCCTTTCGTCCTTCCGGTATACTTTGCAATGGCATCCGCCACCATGGGAGCATTTTCCATAACAGAGCGAAATTCATCCCCTTGCAGCTTGCCTGCGGCCATTGCCTGGGTAAGCTGAAGGAAAGCCGAATCCTGTTCTGTCTGGCTTGCGCCGGATACCTTTAGGGACTTCTGCAAAAGCTCTGTAAAACCAAGAGCTTCCTGATTACTGGTAAAATTATCCCCAGCCAGTAACCGCATCTTTGCCGTGGCGTTGGCCATGTCTGCATAGTTTCCTCTGGAACGGTTTGCGGCTGCAAAAACATCCCTTTGAAGAGCATTCCTCTCTTCATCAGAGCCAGTTATCATGCCAAGACGTGCCTGTGCATTGGTATAGGTATCTGTAATCCCCATACCCTTTTGAATTGCTGCTGCGCTGGCTATGGTTCCAATCAGGGTTTTTAGCCCACTGTTTGCCTTCTGGGCTTTTTGTGATATTCTATCCAGGCCATTTCCATACCCGTTTAATCCTGGTATGGCTTCCCTGGATTTCTTTCCAGTTTTACCTAGGGAATCATTCACTTTGTCGGCGGCCTTGGAAGCCCCCAGCATTTTTGCCATGGCCCTGTCAGTACGGTCAATGATTTTATTAATCTGGCTGCTGTACCCATCCATCAGCTTAAACATTGCACTTAATGTCGGCATCCTGGCCACCTCCTAACCTATTTTTGCAGCCAACTTCTTTTCCTCTTCTACCCGCAGGCTAATGCTGGCATAAATATACGCCCGTTCCCTCTGGGTCATAGCTTCCAGCTCGGACGGGCGTATGTGTAATTTTTGCAGGGCAAAATGAGCATAACACAGCTCCGGATCACCCTGCCTTATCAGTTTTTTGCTTCTTCAATGTCCTCATTAATATCCCTATCAAGCCCTGACAGTTCCGTGACTGCCTCCATCAGAGCCGCGTATTCTCCAACATACAACATAGCAGACAGTGTTCTGGATGCGCCTAACGTACTATATGCTTTCTGGAGCTCTGCATTGTTTAAATCCGGCTCTACTACTGCAAGGGCGGTTAATTCCTGGTTGTAGAGTACTCTGTTAAATACTTCCACGCCCTGCTTGTCTACCTTGCGGTGTTTCTTTAACAGTTCTTCGTTTTCCCTCTGGGTAATGGGGCGAATGACAAAAGGAACCGTATTTCCGTTCTCCTTAAAGCGTTCTGAGACAATTACCTCTTTATTTTCTGCCTGTTCTGGGTGTAAAAATGCGCTTAATGATGCCATATCTGTTTCCTCACTTTCTTGGTTTTTTTGTATAAAAAGAACGCCCCTCCAAAGAAAGACGTTCTGATTATCGTTATGCTGTTTTTGTATTATTTGCTGTCCTTAATCCTTGTTCATAGCCATATCGAAATGCCTGATGAAATAAATCCTCTTGTATCGCAGATATGTAATCATCAAGTGCCCTGTTATATGCCTTATATGCTGTTCTTACTTTTTCACTAGCACTTTCCTGTACTTCTTCAAGAAAGACGTCGTAGTATTTACTAATCTTCTCTCTATTCATTTTACGCTACCTCCTGATAACAAACCCGACACTTATTGACACTGCCATTTGCAAGCCGGAGCTCTATCAATGAAGGGTAGCCGTTTTCTTCCAGCCATTCCTTTACCTTTTCAAGGACGCTTTCTTTATACTGGACTGTTACGCCGTCGTGGCCGTTTCGGCTGTAAGCTGTCTTTACGATTTCATCGGTAAAGAGGTCAATCTTCTGAATAATGGCGCTCACTGCTTTATCGTGTGGCCTGCCGGATTCCGAGTAAATCCCCAGTTCTTTTGCAATACTGGTGCAGTCCCATAATGCCTGTGTTGTATCATCTGTAATCAATGGAATCTGAATATCAATGTCAGCCTGTTCTTTGTAAAGACGCTTTGCCTCTGCTGCAATGAACATCGGGTCAACGCCTGCATCTTTAAATATACCACTGACTGTCTTTACAAGCATATTGGCGGCGGAGAGATTCTTTTTCTTTTTTTCCTGCTTCTGCTTTGGCATCTCGTAGGAACCGGTCTTGCGGAGAGTAGGGAGAACTTCATCCGTTACCCAATCGGTAAAGGCTTCTGCATTTGGCTTGCGGCTCTTAAAGACCAGTTTATACACACCACTCTCAGTAATAAATTTTTCTCCGGCGTTGTTTAATTTTCGGATGTCCTTATCTCGGACATCCGAATTTTTCAACATTACTGCCTGCTTTTCATTCATCTTAGCCAGATAATTCCTTACCGCACTATCTGAAAGTTCCAAACACTCTCCAACATGATACGGGTTAAAAAGTACCGTTCCATTCAGTTCAAATACTTCTACTTCATGGCCTTCGAAAATCATTAAATCATTCATAACAAAATCTTCCTTTCTTCAAAATCTGTTGATTTTCCAGAAAGAAATTGCTATACTGTGTATACAAAGTCCTTTCTGGAATTTGTGATTTGAGTAATCACGTCACTCGTCAAAGTCAGCGTGATTGCTCTTTTTTTGTTTCAAGCTCCTTTTTTACAAGCTCAACTATGATGTCTGTTACTGTTCTGTCTTGATTTACCGCATAAAGTTTTAATTGCTTATGTAAATCATCTTCCATAATAACTCCTATTTTTTTCATAAACGTCTCCTTTCTAGTGCTTTTTGCACTAATTTATTTTGTATAATAGCACTAATTAGTATTTTAGTCAATGCTTTTATTAAAATAATTGATTTTTATCACTATATGTGCAATAATTAGTGCAAGGAGGAACTATTATGGGATTTGGATCTGTTTTAAAAAGTCTACTTTCAGAAAAAAATATGTCTATTAAAGACCTATCAGAAGTTACTGGTATTCCTTTGAATACCTTATACTCCATCACTAAACGGGATTCTGTAAATGTTCGCCCAGAAACCTTGGAAAAAATTGCTAATGCTTTGCAAATTACCAGTGATGAATTAATTCAAACTTTACGCCAAGAAATCGATAACACGCATAGGGAGTTAGAATTATTACAATATCGCCTATACGAAGCAGAGCGATTAAAGCAACGTGAAGCAGAATTACGAAAACGCTTGTCTCAATGTCTAAGCGAATTAACCCACTATAGTTATTCCGATGAGGAAATAGGAATAATTATTGCAACTGCTATACTTCTCAAAGAGCCACCCACCACCGAGTAGGTGGCTTTTCTGTATTATACATCAAAATAGCGCCCCCTAGGAACTCACTTTTTCACGCCTACCTCGTGAAATCAAATTGTATCACATACTTTTCTTTATTTCTCCCTCCCACTATCTCATATTCTCCGGAAGCACGTAGCTTTCCAGTTCATCCAAATCATCAAAAGTAAAGTCTGTGTCTGTGGTACTTAATTCCTCGCTGTCATCTTCCAACTGGGCTACCGGAACTTTGGCAAGCACACAGTCACGCATCACAACCACTCTTCTTCCAATGGTGGAAGATGGATCCTCATTGGTTGTCTGGATGCTGACGGACGGCGTCTTTCCTTCCTTGACGTACTGCTGATAGATAGCCAGCGTGGCCGGACTTACATTGTACATAGTAATACTTCCTTTGCCCTCTGCTGCCACCACCTTATGTTGCTTCATCCTGTGTCCCAGAAGCTTCTTTGCGACTACAGTAAATTCAATCCCTGCTTCCAACTTGGAAAGTTCAAAAAAATACCGGTTCTGACCGTCTACTGTAATGTAAGCTGAGCCCTCGGACGCATTCACAAGATCCTTGATTTTTGTATAGTTTTTTCCAGCCATTTTGTTCCACCTCCTAAGATAAGTTTACAGTGACATAAATCTTTTCGATGCTGTCAACCGGTTGGATGTATGCATTTACAACAACTGCATCTGTATCCGTTCCGGCATCAACTGTCACGTCATCCGGCTCAAAATTCTGGATAGCAGACATACTCTGCAAGGTAACAAAATAATCTACCAATGCGGCTTTTAAAAGAGAACGGCCATCTGCATTGTTGTTAACCTTTCCCACATAATTGCTTTCAAAAATCGTGGTAATATCATTAACGATATTATCCAACGTCCGGATTATCCTGTTTTTAGTGAACATCTTCCCTTTCTCCACAGTAACCGAAGTAAGGGAGTTAATGTCATGCACTGCCGTCACATTCTGAGCCGCATCCACCTTAAAAATGAATTTGCCAGCCTTTACGGCCGCCTCCATCTCCGATTTAGTCATACGGGGACTTACGTCGATTGCACCAACATATTTCGTTCCGGTGTTGGAAGTTGTGATGCTGGCTCCTGCTGTTGCTCCGGCTACCCAGGCGGTTGTTTCCGCCGGCGTCAACGTTACATTTCCTGTAAGAACAATCCCCTGAGCAACGTTAATCACGCCCTCATCGTCTGCAACGTGATTTGCAAGCACTGCCTGACACTTGACTCCCTCATCGTTTCTCATTGCCTTAATCCAGGTTGCGATAGCTGTCTTATTAGCGGTCGCCGTAGCAGGTGTAGAACCGTCAAACGGATAACACAGCGTATGAAACTGTACTGTCTTAAGCTTTGCCAGTGCTGCATTTACGGCTTCTGTATCATGCCCGTCTGGAAGTTTATAGATGATGACTGTTTTGGCCTTTTTAAGAGCCTCTGTAGCCAGTTTCTTATCCTCTGCTGTAGCTTTCTCCGGATATGCCTGATCAGTTGCAGTAATGGTATACATTTCCCCATCTTCTCCAACAGACATCTCCTGCAAGATAACCACGATTCCTCTATCCCCTGGCGTAATGGACAGAGGAGCATTGGTCTTGATATTGATATAGGCGCCTGGAAGCACCTTGTTCTGAGATTCCCATGTTCCACCCATGGTGTCATACCTCCTTAATATCCATATTCTGGGACATAGTCTGCATCTTTGCGTCTGTAGTTTCCAGATATTCCCGATAATCTACATCAAACAAAAAATGTAGCACATTATCCTCAATTTTTAAGTTTCTATTTTTAATTTTAAAGCCAGGAGCCGCAAATTCCCTTGTCAGTTCCTGGCCCGTATTCCAACATTCTTCCTGGAGTTCTACCTGGTTCTCTGGAAAATAAAGTACATCCAGGCTTACAGAGTTTTTCATCCGCCCATTGATACCGCGAGAAGGATTCTGGTCATAAATCGTTACCATAAAGCAGGGACGGCTGAATCTTTGTGGCACGTCTTCCCGATACACCTTACAGGCTTTTACTTCCTTTAATCCAACGGCTACAGCCTTGTATAACTCATTTATCATGCTTTTTCTGTACCGCCTCCACTTCTTTCTTGAACAGAGCAATCATCCGTCTGTTTACATAGTTTTGCGTTTTTTCAAGTACGTGGGTACCTTTTACAAAGCCTTTAGTTGGTCCATCTCTCTTTGTTACAATCCGGTGTCCATAATTCCAATAAGACGAATATTCCATTGTATTGACCATCTCTGTTTCCAATCCATTCGCTGTACGTTTTGTAGGCAGCTTATGCCAATTTTCCTTGAGTTTTCCACCCACACCAGGATTGGAAACTTTGAAACTGACAACCTTTCCTGCTTTTGGTCCATTTCTGATCGTAAATACTACGGGATTGGGGTGTAATCCTACTGGAGTTATTCGCTTTGCATAAGCTACTCCTTCATTGACAGCCTGATTTAATACATTTTTATCAATTTCCTGGATATCCTCCACCATTGCCATAAGTTCCTTCCGGAACTGGTCAACCGCTGCCTTATTCCGTCTGTAATTACTGCTGCTCATGCGTTATCATCCCTTTTCACCTCGCACTGCCACTGGTACGTATACGGGTGACACTCTCCCAAGGACAGCTCTATAGTTTTTCCTGTTCTGAGGGTGACAGTAATCCGGTCACCCTCCTGTACATCTGCATCCAGGCCGCAAAACAATTTATGGCTGTTCTGGATAGATGGATTGGGCGAGCCAGTCGGAACCTGGCCAGAAGAACTGTAGCGGCAGGGTACCCCCTTTGCCACAGTATAAAGCTCCTGCCTGGTATACCCTCCCACCTGTATATCTTTAAATCGCCATACGGTCATCCTGGCATCATACGTCACTGCATATGGATTATACATACCTTCTCAGCCTCCTGTTCCGGCGCAAGGCTGCCTTATCACTCTCAGACAACCCATAGATACTTGACTTGGTGTTCCCATCTGTCTGAGCCCAGGTAATCGTACCGTCTCCTTCTTTGATGCTTGCAACTTCCGGATGATAGCCGGTTCCATTGGCCGCTTCATAATCCATGATACCTTTGACTTTTTTCCGGACAAATGGCTCTAAAATATCCGGTATACAGTTTTGATTCAGATTACAATAATCACATATCATCAGGATTACATCTGAAATAATAAGTCTATGTTCTCCGACTATGAGTCCCAGGTTCTCTTCTACCGTCTCCATCATCTCAGAAAATGTCATGGCAGCCCTCCTTATTTCGCAATAACGCCGGCATCCCGAAGGGATTTAAGTAAGGCGTTAAATTCCTCCTGAGTAGGGGCAGCAGCGGCATCTTTTACCGCCACGCCCTGCTTCATACCTACAGCCGGAATTCTTCCATCTAGGTCTTCCAGAATTTCCCGCACCTTCGGAGGGATTCCGGACATATCAAAATTCGCTTTCATACGCTCACCTTATCCTTTCAGGCCAGTAATCGCGCCATGCATAAACGCAGGACCATGATCCAGACCAAACTGACCGAAAATCTGGCCTTCCTCAGATGCGCCAGTCTTTGCCAGTTCTTCATAGAAGAAGTTACCTTTTCCAGGTACTGGCTGGAATACGGGAGCAAGTACGGACAGCTCTGCCGCGAGAACAGCCGTCTGTGGCATGAACCGGTCAAGAGCGATACCGATATTTCCAAAATCGGTCTCAATCTGCTTGATGTTAGTGCCGCCTACGTTTCTGTCTGTTGGAGCATAAGAATAGATGTCTGTAATAATCTGTTTCTGGGTGCTTCCTACATACAAAACCATGTTAGAGAACACAGCGCCAGCATCATACATCGCCTTAAAAAGCTGTTGCATAAGTGCCTTTGTCAGAGCCGCACTCTTACCGTCAATCTTTGTACCTCCTTCTCCGCCGCAAAGTGCCAGAAGGCCGCGAGTCTTATTGGCGGTTGCTGCACTGTCCGCTTTCTGATATACACCATTAATAATGGTGTACTCAATATCGCGGGCAATCTTCTCCAGCTTTCTTGCAATCTGCCAGTCCTTCTCAGTGGACTGTACATTGTTCTGCTGTCCAGCAGTGTTAAGCCCGCTCATCCGTCCGCGGTTGCTCTCCTTAACATAGGAGATAGACACCTTTTCATGGAAGATCTGGGTCACGTTGGTGTTCTGCTTTCTCTCCGTTTCCTCTGCCTCCGGCGCTGTAAGGGAAGCTGTTTCTGTAATCTCCGGCTGTGTCGCCTCCGGAAGACTGTACTGAGAATCCGTCGGAAACTCGAAGTTTTCTGTCTGTACGCCGCCGGTTAATCCGCCGATAGCGGAAAGAATCGGGGTGTTGGTGGTATCTGCGGTAAACAGATCCCCCGCATAGTTTGGTAAATTCCAGGTTGTACCTGTTCCTTTTGGCATATGTTATTCCTCACTTTCTGCCTGCTCCAGGCTAAATAATTCATTTCGTGCTGCAATGCGGTCTATCAGACGGGTCTTCGGGTCATTCAGCAGCTTTTCAAGCTGCTCCTTTCTCGTTCCATCGTCTGTAACCTGCGGTGGAGTTTTTCCATTGTTTGGAGGGGTCTTCCCTGATACTGGAGGAACAAACAGTTCCTTATAGGTCTCCTTTACAGTTTTTAACTGCTCTGCAAGACCGGACACGCTGCCATCATCCGCTAATATCAGTTTAGACCGGTCAAATTTATCCGCTACCAGTTCAGGATACTTGCAGTCCGTCAGCTGGTCTTTAATGGCACTGGTCAGCTTCATATCGCGGATTTTATCCTCATACGCTTTCTTAGTAGCCTTGTTTGCATCCTCCAGTTCTGTAATCTTGGTCTGAAGGGCCTCGCTGTCCTTAGCCTCATCCTTCAAGGTCTTAAGCTGTTTGTCCCTGTCGGCCACCTGTTTTTCCAGATCAGCCTTCGCTGTATTCACTTCATCAAAACGGCTCTTTGGGATAAGCCCCTTCATTTCCTCGGTATAGATGTCGATGACCGTCTTGGCCTGTTCCTCTGTCAAACCTTTTGCAACTAACTCTTCTTTTTTCATGCTCAATTGCTCCTTTCATCTTCGCTTGTTGTCCCGGTCGCGTCCGGTGATGTCCCGTTCTTTTTCGCCTGCGGTACCGGAAAGGCGAAAAAATAACACCCAGGTAAAACCTGCGTGTCTATGACTAATCCTATGACTTTCTATGACTATAATTCTACATTCTCTGAACTCTCAACAAAGCCATTTATCTGACCTTTTCTTACAGCTCCCTTAGCTCCATCCTCGAATCTGAACTCTATAAAATCCTGGTCTCTGATAAAATCATCCCTCATTAGCTGTACCATTGTCTCATACTTTATCATCGCCCCCAAATAGGCGCCGCCTGTACAATATAAATCAATCATATCTCTCCTTCGTGCGACGTCGCACAAAAATTAGGTACAAAAATACCAGAGAAAAACTCTCTGGCTTAAACAAACGGTATCAAATCTTTTATTGTTTGCAAGGTTTCCAATGCTTTCTTCATGGTTGAATTCTCAGCCAGATATTCGATTCCTAACGGAGTTATTTTCAAACTGCCGTATTGAATCTTTACCTGTATCTCAGGGTTTCCCATAAGTTTTCTGGTTATCACACCTGTAATGTAACCATACTCCGATAAGTTCTGAAAAATATAGTTCCAGTATGATTCATTGATACCAAGTGCTTCCGGAGAAAGCAGTTCTGGATCTGGAATAATTCCCTTTTTTATACATTTGTATAAATAATCAAGTACCTTTGCGGCTATCACAAAATAATCATCTCTTGCCATATGCACCTCCCAAAGCATCAGATATTACTATCTGCAATGCCCAATTGGGCTTGCAGCTTCTCTTTATATGTATTTGCGAGTTCTCGCAATTCTGGAGATAGTTGCTCTATGCTCGTACATGCTTGCAATTCCTGAAGAATTTGGCCATCTGACATATCTAAATGTATTTCATAATCAGTCTGAATAAATCTATTGCGTCCGTCTGAAATATAACTGAATAATCCTGTAGCAAATCTACTCCATTTCACTTCGCCTAATGTCATAGTCTACTCCTTTACAATGACTTTTCCTCTATTCAATATTACCACATGATTCTTATTCTGGAAACCGTTTAAGGAAATTGCATCATATCCCTTTATGGACGCATATGCTCCCACATTATCTAATACATCCTGATATGATTCCGGCTTTTCTCCAACAATTTGGGGAATTCCTGTTTTTTCATATTCCGTAAAAATCTCCAAATAATCAACTACTTTCGCATCGTCTGATAAAATCATCTCCATGACTTCCCCATTATCTGTTATACCAGAATCGTATGCATAGTAATTTGCTACAGCCTTGTTAGTATCTGTATATGTACCATACCCATATATACCGCGACCGCAATAGAACTTTCCATGTTTAAACTGTTCCGCCATATCGTGTGCCGTAATCTCCTTATAATCCGTTACACCTCGGTATAATACAGTTTTTCCTTTTTCCTTAAGTCGTTCAAATTCTTGTGCAGAAACAATTCTTGGTTTTTCATCATAACCGAGTTTTTCATTTAAATAATTGCTTATCGGATAACCGTTATCATATTTTAATAGACTGATATCTTTTTCTAACTCTGCTCCGTACACTTTCGCCTGCTCTACAATCTCATCCCTATTTAGAATCGGTCTTTCATCCTTCTGTTCTGCATCTTTACTTGAAGATGTTTTAGATGATTCTGGTTTCTTTCGCTTCTTCCATTCTTCCCTTCTGGCTGCATAGCGTTTCTGGTTTTCGGAATCATCTGGCTTTTCTGGCTTCTTCCATGATGCAAAATCTCCACCTTCGTCTACAACCTTCCTCCACTCTTTCCACGTCATATCTGCCGGCACTTCATAGGTTTTCCCTGTTTCTGGGTCTCTGGCTGCTCTAGTTAAATCCTCGGCGGGCATGTCATCATAATACGGGACCGTCGTACACCGACACAGTGGATGGAACGGCGGCATATCGACGCCTACCACTTCTTTTCCAACCTCATATACTTTTCCATCCAGTTCCCCGCAGACACCGCAGGTCTTACTGTCGAGTGTCGCCAGAATCTCATATTTTTCCACGCCATCCTCTTTGTAACCTGCATGAGTAGCCTCACTCATCAGGAAGGAGCTTTCCGTATGCAGAAGCCGGTAAGCATCAAACTTTTTGGAATTCATCTTCTTAGCAAAATCCTTTGCCAGTGTAGATGGGTGTCTGCCCTGGATCATCATGGTTGTGACTGCTTCCATCAGCTGAGCTTGCAAATGGTCTTTCTGTTTCCACAGCCGGCTGGAAAATGCGGCGCCGTTAAAAGGGTACTCCAAGAGTGTTTCCACAACCGTAGGATCTACCTGGGCAAATGCCATATGCACTCCATGGTGCTGGTCTACGTTATACCAAGTGCGGTAGTAGGTATCCTCGTAGACTTCCTGCATGGTCTTTTCTGCCTCTGCCTGATAATCAATAGCATACAGCTGCCGGAGCATAGCATCTATCTGTGCTTCCAGTGCCTGATAGCGCGTGATTCTGGCCTTAATAGACATATTATTGACCTGCTGATTGTATCTGCCAATATTCTGCATAACCAGGTCAATATAGTCCTTTAGTTCTCCCAGCTCTGCCGCATCCAGCTTCTTCTGAGCGGCCGCAAAGTTCAATCCATTCTCTTCGGCATACCGAAAATAAAACGCGTCAATGGTCTTCTGAAGCTCCCTGCGCGTCTGGTTAAAGGCTTTTTCCAGTCTGGAAAAATATTGGTTTACCTTCATCTCGCCGGCCTTGTACATATCCTCCTGGCGTTCTTCCCAGTATCCCATCACTCATCACCGCCCTGAATCTGCTTGGGGAACATATCCGATAGTTCGGCCTTCTCAGCTTCCCGCTGGGCGTTCAAGAGGGCAAGTTCTTCCGTGGCATCTTCCACCCAAGGATGGTTCTTAACAATGGTCTCATCGGAAATAATTCCTTTGGATGCAGCGCAGTCGGCAATTGCCTGGCTCTCATTAATGGCAACATCACGATTAAACGTAATATCAATCTCGCAATCCGGATAACTGCCGGATCCAGTCAGCTCTAAGTACCTGCGGATAAACCAGAACAATTCCTCCATACCTGCCTTAAACGCATTCTCCATTCGGTTACACTTCAAATCAAGTCCGGAGTAAATGAATTTAAGAGCAATTCCAGAAGGGCTGTTTCCCAACTTGTCGCTATTCTTGTCTACCCCTTGTCCAAAGTCATAGATATCTTTCCGCAGCGTGTCAAAGTCATCCTTAGCCGCCGCAATATCTACTGGTGCAGTAATCGCCTCTGCTCCACCGTCATCATCTAAGGAAATGGCTCGGAAGTAATTTAGATCCCGCATAAACTCACCCAGATCATTCCCGCCGTAACCTTTTAGGGCATACACGATAGAGCGTACCTCATCAAGGAAGTTGGCTACATCAGAGCGTGATTTATCATACCCGTCAACCAATGTTTTGACAAACTTAAGATCCGGCAGCTCATAGTCATTGTTTTTAAACGGTATAAACGGAACCTTTCCCCATGTTCCGGGAACACTCCCGATGCGGAAGTGTTCCATGAACTCACTGTCCTCATCTGCCGCCGCATCCAGATAGCGTTCCGAATCAAGCCGCAAATCCCATCCTTCTCCCTCGGAATCAGAGATGTAATAAGCCACTCCTTCCGGCATCCAGAATTCTACCTTCGTGACTGTCTTCTGCTCCTGCCCCTCGATGACCTGAACATCGTAGAACCAGATAAATCCGTCCAGCTCCTCGTGGTCATTATTCCGCCAGAGCGGGATTCCCTGTTCTGGTGGAATAATCATGGTTCGAAACTCTCCCAGCTCATTAATGTATGGATACAGCCAAGAAATACCACCATTACTAGCATATACTCCCAAACGCATCAGCCGCTTAGTCTGGAATTGTTCTCCTAAGACGGTCTGAACCTGTTCCAGATACTCCTTAGATTCCTCACAGGTCAGAGTATATGGCTTAGAAAGCAGGTAATTAACCTTGTCCTCAACCAGCAAATACATGAAACCATGTGCGCGCTTATTGTTCGGTTTAGCATTGTCCAATATCCGTTCTACTTGTCCGGTCGCCTTGTTTTCCCGATACCGATACATTTTCCGGTTCATAATCTCTGGATTATCCACACGATAATATGCCTCGCCATCCAGCATCCACTTGCGCTCTGGAGAACGCACGAACTCATCCATGTACAACCGGCACAGCTGCATATTGGTCATTTGATTTTTGCTCGGGTCAAATAATATGTCCATCTAATCCACCTCACTTCAAAATCCGGATTCCTGGCCGCATCCGGATGATCGTCATGCAGAAATACCTAAGGGCATCAAGTGCGTGGTCATGTTCTTTGACCGGCTTATCTTCGCCCTTCTCTGCTGCTTTAGCATCCCAGATATAGGAAGCAAACTCCTTAATCAGATTGTCGCAGTTCTTATCAATCAAAATAGCACCCGTAAGCAGCAATGTAGCCACAAACCGGATGCCATCCAACACGTCATTTTTCGCTTTTTTGACCTTAAAACCGTCCTTCTCAAGCTGGGCCTTGAAGGATGCAGCAGCAGGATCCAGAATTACAGCTCTGATTTCTGTATTTCCCAGCCAATTTTTCAGATCTGCGGAAAACTCAGCGTCCGTCTTCTGCCGTCCCTTATCTCTGCCAGAATAATAATATTCCCGCCGGCAGTACCATTTCTTATCAGCCCCCTGCTGCCAGAGCAGAAAGGCTGTTGGATTCTGGGTACCATAGTCACAACTTACATACTTATCACCAGTCCAGAAATCATGCCCTGTCCTGGCCTTATATGCAGCCGCCAGAGCCTCTGTATCAACAGTGTGTTTATCTGGGTCAAACATATCATAGATAACACCCTCGGCCATCGCCCAAAGTCCCATGATGTAGCGCTTAAAGAATACACCCGTATACATACTACGGTAACGCTTCTTAATCGCTTCTGACAGGCTTAGGTTATCGTCCATGGTAAAATGAACATATAAAAGCTTTTTGAGGTCTGCTTCTTTTCCTGCGGCCTCTGCTTCCGCTTTTATCTTAGCAACCTTCTTCCTTCCCAGATACCCGATAGCCTTATCAATCCAGCCTACCTTAAACCAGTGATATGGTCCATCCGGGTTACAGTTAAACCAGTACTTAGAGCCATCAACAGAACATCGTCCGGTTGCCTGGTTGACGAAGCTCTCCGGCATTAGAGCGACCTCATCACAAAAAAGACCTGCCAGAGTAATACCCTGAATTAAGTCCTGGCTGCGCTCATCCTTGCCGCCGAAGATGTAAAAATAGTTGGTTACCTGTCCCCTGCTTATCTCTACCAGATTATCCGCTCGGTGGTCTGTAACATGATACCCTCGGCTCCTAAGCATCAGCTTGAGCCAGAAGAGCACGTTTCTACGGAATGACCCGATAGTCTTGCCGCACATAGCGAAGTTCTGACCGGAAAAGGTGCTCATAGCCCACATCACGAAAGACAGAGACATACAGACGGTCTTTCCAGAACGGATAGCTCCATCTGCGATAATACCGTCATAATCCTTTACCGGACTGTCCGGCACCCACCAAGTAAGTACCTGCTTCTGCTTCCCGGAAAACGGCTGGAATTTGAAAACTTGTACCTTGGTAAGAACGCCGCGCTGCCCTTTTAGGTTTTCCAGCTTCTTTTTAAGCTGCCTAATCCTGTCCCGAATCATCGGAATCACCCCACAGTTCTCCAGCCTCTGCATTTAATGCTTCCAGAAATCCATCGTCTTCTATCTCTGTCTCCTGGCCACCCAGTTTAAGTGCTTGAAGCTCAAGCCGCATTAGCTCTATTTCCAGCTTAGCATCGTCAACACCGTACCGGTGCAGGGAATCAATAGCCGCCTGTTTCCGAGCTTGGACCCGTGTCAGGGCGTCCTCTATATTTTGGATCTGCCCCAGAGCGCCTTTATATTCTCCCAGGTCAGTAATCTTACCTTTTTCGATTCCAGCCTTATGTCCCGTTACTGTCATTCCTGGCGGTACCGCAATCCCATATCTACTCGCAGTTTCAGACGTTCCCTCAGCCTGTCTCAGATTTTCAATACGTTTCAGCATTCGGCGCTCTCTGACAGTAAGAAGCTGTATCTCTTGAAGGAGTAACTGTTCCTTGTCCAACGGAACGGCCGCAGCCAGTCCTTTCTCTTCTGGATCCAGACAATCAAAAAAGAGAGTTTCAAACTCTCCTGTGGTGACTGCGTTTTTATTGCCTTCTGGGGCAGCGCCGCCATGGTTTCCAATAGCGTTTTGGTTGCCTGGTTGACCGCCCTTTGCTTTCGCAACGTTGCGTTTGCGCTTATGCAACGTTGCATTGGATTTCT
>UQMJ01000032.1 GCA_900542035.1 uncultured Clostridium sp. | reverse complement strand
ATCCCGTGGGTAGCGATACCCGTACCGGTTCGATTCCGGTCTGCGGCACTTAAAAGTCTTGAGAAATCAGGACTTTTTTGTTTTTTTAAAGTTTTTTGGGAAAAAGTGTCTTGACAAAAGGACTTTATAGTGGTAAAGTACAAAACAACAAAAGACACAGCGTTGACGAGGAAGAGTAACGGGAATATAAAAGTTCAGAGAGTTGCCGGCTGGTGCGAGGCAATCGGAGTATCTCGTGAAAATCACCTCTGAGCTTCCAGGCCAAACGACAAAGTTTAGTAAGCCTGGACGACTGATAACCGTTATCTTATCCCATATTAGTTGATATGTGAACGAGTGGCCGGTTTTTCCGGCAATAAGAGTGGTACCGCAGAGGATATTAGCCTTTGTCTCTTAACAGAGACAGAGGCTTTTTTTATTTCATAGGAAATAAGCTGCACTTTCTGGCCAGCACAGGTGTCTGATGTAGAAAATGTCCTAGAGGAGGAAAATGAGATGAAAGTGTTAGAAAACATCAGTGATTTTTTTGGAAGGTACATGGCGCTGATAGTACTGGTAATTGCTGCCCTGGCGTTGTTTGTTCCAGAGTCCTGTCTGTGGGTGCAGACTTCCTGGGTCAACTACCTGCTTATGGTTGTAATGTTTGGTATGGGTCTTACCTTAAAGTTAGAGGATTTTAAGCTGGTTTTTACCCGTCCGAAAGACATCATAGTAGGCTGTGTAGCCCAGTTTACCGTAATGCCGCTGCTGGCATTGGCGTTAGGCAAGGTGTTCCGGCTGGATCCGGCGCTTTTAGCCGGCGTAGTACTGGTAGGTACCTGCCCAGGCGGAACATCCAGTAATGTTATTACCTATCTTTCCAAAGGAGACGTTGCCCTTTCTGTTGGAATGACAAGCGTCAATACTCTGCTGGCTCCGTTTTTAACACCTGCAATTACCTACTTATTATTAAAGACAACGGTTACCGTTGATCCGGTAAGTATGTTTTTATCCATTATCAAAGTCGTAATTGTTCCGATTGCCCTTGGTTTTATCATCAACAAACTTTGGGGAAAATTCACACAGAAATTAGTTACCGTTCTCCCATCTGTTTCCGTAGTTGCCATCTGTCTGATTGTTGCTGCAGTAGTATCCCATAATGCAGAAAAGATTATGACTACCGGCGCAGTCGTATTTGTTGTAGTAATTTTACACAACCTTCTGGGATATGCCTGTGGATTTGGAATCGGAAAGGCGCTTCATATGAGCGCTCCAAAGACCAAAGCCATTTCTATCGAAGTCGGAATGCAGAACTCTGGTCTTGCCACTTCCTTGGCAGGCACCGCATTCCCAGACTTAGCCATGGCAACCGTTCCAGGCGCTGTGTTCTCTGTATGGCACAATATTTCCGGCGCAGTTCTGGCAAATATCTATAACCGCTGGACAGAAAAAGAAAACTAAAAAGAAAACCAGAATCTCCCCTGCAAGGGCTTTATCAAAGACTTTGCAGGGGATTTTTGCTGTCTGGCATCTGAGAAAACTGCGTCAGCAGATTTTTGACTTGAAATCCATATAAAATATACAAACTATCTAAATGAGACCATTGGTAAATGAAAAATATGTAAAAAATACAATAAAACTATTTACAAACTGGAATATTAGTTGTATATTTAATATGCTTAACAATTAATCAGATTAAGATATAACGTAGTTAATAATTTAGGAACAAATCAAATAAACAAAACAAATAAGGAGGTTACAAGAAAAATATGAGATATGATCAGATTCCTAATTTAGCCGACCAGATGAAAGAGTATCTTATTCACACAAGAAGGGCGTTGCATCGTCATCCAGAAACAAGCGGACAGGAGCAATGGACCAGCGCATTTCTGCAAAATGAAATAAAAGCGCTGGGGCTTCCGATTGAAATGGTAAGCAGAACGGGATTTATCGCAACATTTGATACAGGGCGTCCAGGGCCTCATATCGTTCTGAGAGCAGATATTGATGCGCTGCCAGTTGTGGAAAGTGAAGAAAATTTAAAACAAAAAAGAACTTGTATTTCGGAAATTCCAGGATGCGCCCATGTATGCGGACATGATGCGCATATGGCGATGCTGCTGGCTTCGATGAAACTTCTGGTGGAAGACAAAGAAAATCAAACAGGAGTTATCTATTTCTGTTTTGAAGAAGGCGAAGAAAATGGATGCGGAATCAAAGGAATGTTGGATGCGCTGTCAAAGAGACGGGTAGATACTTGCTGGGGGATCCATGTATATGCCGGACTTGAGGCAGATAAGATTTGCCTGGAGGCAGGGCCAAGAATGTCTGGCGCGGCAGAAACGGAGTTTCAAATTATTGGAAAAGGAGGACATGGTTCACGGCCGGATATGGCAGCTAATCCTGTTTTTTGCGCGGCGGCGGTTCTGACCAATCTGGGTGTGTGCTGGCCGAATCAGATTACAGCAGGGGAAACGGTTACTTTGGGGATTACTACAATTCAAGGAGGGGAATTGGGGAATATCATTCCGGATACGGCAACAATAAAGGGCAGCCTCCGCTACTTCAATGCGAAAGAAGGGGAAAAGGCCATGGAACTGGTCAAGACAGTAGCAGAGCATACGGCTGCGATGAACAAATGTACGGTAAAATTTGGCCCTCGGTTCCGCATTGCGTGCCCGCCTGTTGTGAATGATGAAATGTGTGCGGAAATTGCAAAAGAAGCGGCGGGAAAGGTGCTTCCCAAGGAAAATATAGTGAAATGCGAGCCGTGGTACGCTTCCGATGATTTTGGGATGTATTTGCAGCAGTATCCAGGAATTTATGCACACCTTGGCTTAGTGGATGGGGAATATGGTTCTGGCGCAAGCCATCATAATGATCATTTTGATCTGGATGAGCGCATTTTAGCAACTGGCGTAAAGGCAACGTTGGCATATGTAAAAGGGGTACAGGAAAACGCTCAAATCAGATAACAGAGATGATTTTCGGAAATATGAGGGGTACATACATGAAAAATACAAATGGGAAAGCAAAAAAACAGTTTAAAATGCCGCATTTATTATGGATTATGATGGGAATCCTGCTGTTGTGCAGCATAGCCACTTACATAATTCCGGCTGGCCAATTTGCGGTAGCAGAAGATGGAAGCCTGATCGGAAATGAGTTCCAGTTTTTGGGACACCAAACGCCAGTGAATCCGCTGCAGGCGATACTTCAGATTATGCCAGGCCTGCAGGAATCTGCGGCAGTAATTTTTGTCGTAATGGTAAGCGGAGCGGCGATTGAGGTATTTTTGAGTACAAAGTGTTTTGATCGGTTTCTGGATTACAGCCTTTATAAAATGCAGGGAAAAGGAGATATTTTACTGATTTCCGTTATGTTTTTCCTTATGGGATATCTGGGTGCGTTTGGCGGATCGGATGCATTAATCGCAATTATCCCGATAGGTATTCTATTTGCAAACAAACTGAAGCTGGATCCGATTGTAGGACTGGGCGTTTCACTATTTGCGACCCAGATCGGGTTTGGTACAGGCCCAACCAAACAGTTTGTTACACAAGGATTGATGGGAACGAAGATTTATGGCGGTTTTGTTACCAGATTTGTAATCATGAATCTCTTACTGACAATTGGCCTGATCATGCTTTTGGCGTATGTAAAACGAATCCGGAAAAATCCAGAGAAGTCGATTATGTATGCGTCAGGATGGCGGCCTGGTTCAGGGGAAGAAACAGCTGGGGAATTAAAAGCGGCAGAATTATCATGGAAAGATGCAGTAAATCTTATATTATTTTTCGGGCAGTTTGTTGTAATTACGATTTATGGTCTGGTAGGAGATTCCAGCCAGTTATTTGCGGTTATGGCCAGCCTGATGCTGGTGGTAGCGATTGTGCAGGGGCTTTTGTCAGGTATGTCAGCAGACGAGATCGGCAGTACGTTTGCAAAAGGCCTCGCAAATATGGCGTTCGTAGGCTTTGTTATTGGACTGGCCAGAACAATATCGCTCGTTTTGACCGCAGGAAATGTACTGCATACAATCGTATATGTGGTAACGCTTCCTCTTTTAGCGCTTCCAAGATGGATTTCTTCTGTTGGCATGACGCTGGTAATTGCACTAATCAATCCCATCATTCCATCAGCAACTTCGAAAGCGGCAATTCTGGTTCCGATTATCAAACCGATCGGCGAAGTGCTGCAATTGAATCCGGAGATGGTCGTACAGGCATTTCAGTTTGGCGACGGCTTTACGAACATTGTGTCTCCCCTTCTGGGATGGACCATAGGCGGAATTGCAATGGCAAAAGTGTCCTATCCGCAATGGTTAAAGTGGGCGCTTCCCAAGGTAATAACCCTGGTTGCAGTTTCCTGTCTGATAGTGCTTTTGTTGACAATGATAGGATGGACATTTATTATTTAATACAAATGATGGGACTTGAAAAGGAACAAACAATATTTTTTCATGTGAGGAGGATAAAACTATGAAATACGATTTTACGTCTATTATAGACCGACGCGGAAAGGATGCAATCGCGATAGATGGTTTAGGTACAAAACCAGGATTTGCTCCAGAACCGCCAAAAGAAGGATTTGATATTATCCCAATGTGGGTGGCAGATATGAATTTCCCAACAGTGCCTACGATTCCAGAAGCAATTATCAAACGGGCAGAACATCCGGCATATGGGTATTTTGATCCTACAGCCGAATATTTTGATTCGATTATCAGGTGGCATGAAATCCGCAACGGGGTAACAGGGCTTAAGCCGGAGCATATTGGCTATGAGAACGGCGTATTGGGAGGAGTAATCAGCGCACTGAACGTATTTTGCTCCAAAGGGGATAACGTTTTAGTTCATCAGCCGACCTATATCGGTTTTACGATGTCTTTGGAAAATAACGGCTATAACATCGTTCACAGCCCGTTAGTAAAAGACGAGAACGGCGTATGGCGTATGGATTATGAAGATATGGAGAAAAAGATTGTTGAGAACAAGATTCATGCAGCAATTATGTGCAATCCTCACAATCCATGCGGCCGCGTGTGGGAGCGCTGGGAACTGGAAAAGGCCATGGAACTGTATAAAAAATACGATGTATATGTAGTTTCTGACGAGATCTGGTCGGACCTGATTCTGGACGGCCATCATCATATCCCAACACAGTCTGTCAGCGAGGATGCCCGAAACCGGACGGCGGCCGTATATGCGCCGTCCAAGACGTTCAACCTGGCTGGATTGGTTGGAAGCTATCACATCATTTACAACAAGTGGATTCGCGAAAGGGTGGAAAAGGAGTCTTCCCTGTGCCACTATAATGATATGAACGTATTGTCAATGCACGCGCTGATCGGAGCTTATAAGCCGGAAGGATATGAGTGGGTAGATGAACTTTGCCAGGTATTGACAGAAAACGTAGAGTTTGCCTGCAATTATATCCAGAATCATTTTGAGGGCGTAGAGGTCAGCAGACCAGAAGGAACCTATATGCTGTTTGTGGATTGTGCAAAATGGTGTGCGGCTCATGGGAAGACCATTGAAGAAGTAGAACAGGCAGCCTGGGATGTAGGAGTAGCGCTTCAGGATGGCCGTATGTTTTTCGGGCCAAGCCATCTGCGCATGAATCTGGCGCTGCCGCTTAGCCGCGTGAAAGAAGCCATGGAACGTCTGGACAAATATGTATTTCACGCAGAGTAAGGATTGGGATGGGATACCGTGAAGTGACGAAGCAGTAATCAAAAATCCTCTTTTTCGATGACGGTCGTGTTTTCGAAAGGGAGGATTTTTTTGTATGTCTTTTACAATCTCCTAAGCGATACGCTTGCATAGACGAATCTGTCAAACTGTGATATAATACAAAGAACTCTATGAAATTTTTAATTAGGAGAGAGAGAATGAAAGAAAAAGTCAAGATGAAGGGGCAGTTAAGGGTCTATCTCCAGTGGCCGCTGTTGCTGTCGCTGATTTTGATAGCCGCTAATTTGACAGTAGGGGCCATAGATGTAAAAGCAGGAATTGCCATGACTGTATTTACTCTTATTTATCTGGCGGCAGCCGGATATTTCTATGTCAAAAAGCGCAGCTCCATTTTGTCTGACATGGTGGATTTTGCTTCCGAATACAGCTGGGTCCAGAAGCGCCTTTTGTCAGATATGGCTCAACCCTATGCCATAGCGGACGAGACCGGCCGGATTATGTGGATGAACTATGCGTTCGCAGATGCAACCGGACAGGACAGAAGCGCAAGACGCCACCTTCAGGCACTGTTTCCGGAAATTGGGAAAGATACGCTGGAGAATAAAGAAGAAATGGTAAGCGTTCACAGCGAATTGGGAGACAGCCGGTATCGGGTGGATTTGAAGTGGGTGCCCTTAAGCGACGTGAGGGCCATAGACAACCAGCTGGGGATAGGAGGAGACGAAGAGTACCTTCTTTCCGTATATCTGACCGATGAAACCGAGATTGTCAAGTACCGCAAAGAGATTGACGATCAAAAGATGGTAGCCGGTCTGATTTACCTGGACAATTACGACGAGGCATTGGAAAGCGTTGAAGAAGTCCGGCGTTCCCTGCTTACGGCATTAATTGACCGTAAGATTAATAAGTATGTCTACAGCATGAACGGAATTGCGAAAAAGCTGGAAAAGGATAAGTATTTCTTTGCAATTAAGCAGCAATACGTGGAGAAAATCGAAGAGAACCGATTCTCTATTCTGGAAGACGTGAAAACGGTAAACATCGGAAATGAAATGGCGGTTACATTGAGTATCGGTATGGGAATGAACGGCGATTCTTACAGCCAGAATTATGAGTTTGCCCGTACCGCCATTGATATGGCTCTGGGACGCGGAGGCGACCAGGCGGTTATTAAAAGCGGAAGCAAGATCCAGTTCTTTGGGGGAAAAGCGCAGCAGGTAGAAAAGACCACCCGCGTGAAAGCCCGCGTAAAGGCCCATGCGTTAAGAGAGCTGATGGAGACTAAGGACCGGCTTTTAATCATGGGGCATAAGAGAGGCGATATTGATTCTCTGGGGGCAGCGGTAGGAATGTTCCGGATTGCGACGGCCCTGGGGAAAAAAGCCCATATTGTAGCCAGCGACATGACCGCATCGGTTAAGCCGATGATGGATCGGTTTATCAATAATCCGGAGTATCCGGAAGATATGTTCTTAAACAGCGAAAAGGCTGCGGAACTGGTAGATACCAATACCCTTCTGGTGGTAGTGGATGTCAACCGTCCAAGTATTACGGATTCGCCGGAGCTTTTGCGGATGGTAAAAACCATAGTGGTATTTGACCATCACCGCCAGTCCAGCGAGATCATTGACAATGCAGTGCTTTCTTATGTAGAGCCATATGCGTCTTCTACCTGCGAAATGGTAGCCGAGATTCTTCAGTATGTGGCAGATGGAATCAAGATGAAATCTGCGGAAGCAGACGCGATGTATGCAGGAATTGTCATTGACACCAACTATTTTACCAATCAGACGGGTGTCAGAACTTTTGAGGCGGCAGCGTTTCTTCGCCGCTGCGGAGCGGACATTACCAGAGTGCGGAAGCTATTCAGGGATAATATGCCGGATTATCAGGCAAAGGCAGAGGCTGTCCGGAATGCAGAGGTTTATAAAGATGCGTTTGCAATCAGCGAATGCCCGTCAGAAGGTCTGACAAGTCCGACGGTTATCGGCGCCCAGGCGGCCAATGATTTGCTGAATATTAACAATATCAGGGCGTCCATTGTGCTGACCCAGTATAATGGCACAATTTTTGTCAGCGCAAGATCCATAGACGACATTAATGTCCAGGTTATGATGGAATATCTGGGCGGAGGCGGCCACCGGAACGTGGCCGGCGCACAGCTTACCGGAATGACCATGGAAGAAGCAAAGAACCGGATACGGGAAGTAATTTCACAGATGCTTGAGAAGGGAGATATTACGTAATGCAGGTTGTATTATTAGAAGATGTAAAAGCGTTAGGAAAAAAAGGACAGATTGTAAAGGTAAATGACGGCTATGCCCGTAACTTTATTCTGCCCAAAAAACTGGGAGTAGAAGCGACTTCCAAAAACTTAAATGATTTAAAGCTTCAGAAGGCAAATGAAGAGAAGATTGCAGCAGAAAATCTGGCAGCGGCAAAAGAACTGGCGGCAAAATTAGAAAAGCTGTCCGTTACCCTGACCATGAAGGCAGGAGAAGGCGGAAAAGCCTTCGGTTCCGTGTCCGGCAAAGAGATTGCAAAAGCAGCTGCAGACCAGCTGGGATTAGAGATTGATAAGAAAAAACTGGTGCTTCCAGAAGCAATCAAGACCTTTGGAACCCACGAGGTTCCGGTAAAACTCCATAAGGACGTAACAGCCAAGCTTACAGTAAAGGTACAGGAAGCGTAATGGAAGAAAATCTGATGAAACGGGTGCTTCCTCACAGCATTGAGGCAGAGCAGTCGGTCATCGGTTCCATGCTGATGGACAGGGACGCCATTATTGCAGCGTCTGAAATTGTTACAGCAGATGAATTTTACCAGCACCAGTACGGCGTCATGTTTGAGGCAATGGTGGAGCTGTTTAACGAAGGAAAGCCAGTGGATCTGGTAACCCTTCAAAACCGGCTGAAAGAAAAGGATGTTCCGCCGGAGGTCAGCAGCCTGGAATTTGTCCGCGACATCATTACCATGGTTCCCACATCGGCCAATGTCCGCTCTTATGCCAATATTGTAAGAGAGAAAGCAGTCCTTAGAAAACTGATTAAGATAAACGAAGAAATCGCCAATACCTGTTATGTAGGAAAGGAAAAGCTGGAAGATATTCTGGCCATGACGGAAAAATCGGTTTTTGACCTGCTTCAGACCAGAAGCGGCGGGGATTTTGTCCCCATTCGTCAGGTGGCGTTAAATGTGCTGGAAAAAATCGAGGTAGCGTCCCGCAATCAGGGAGCGGTTACGGGTATTCCGACAGGATTTATTGATCTGGATTATAAGACTTCCGGTATGCAGCCGTCAGACTTTATTTTGATTGCAGCCCGTCCCTCCATGGGTAAGACCGCTTTCGTCTTAAATCTGGTAGACTATGTGGCAGTTAAGAAAAATATGCCCTGTATGATATTCAGTCTGGAAATGTCAAAAGAGCAGCTGGTAAACCGTATGCTGTCCATGGAGTCCAACGTGGACTCCCAGAAGCTTAGGACCGGCAGCCTGACGGATTCCGACTGGGATGCAGTGGTAGAGGGAATCGGAATCATCGGCGGTTCTAAGCTGATTATTGACGATACGCCTGGTATTTCCATTACAGAGCTGCGGTCCAAATGCAGAAAAATGAAATTGGAATACGGCCTTTCCATGATTATCATTGACTACCTTCAGTTAATGAGCGGAAGCGGAAAAAGCGGCGATAACCGACAGCAGGAGATTTCTGAGATTTCCAGATCCTTAAAGGCCCTGGCCAGGGAGATGAACGCTCCGGTAGTGGCCCTTTCTCAGCTAAGCCGCGCCTGCGAAACCAGACAGGATCACCGTCCTATGCTTTCCGATTTGCGAGAATCGGGGGCCATTGAGCAGGATGCGGACGTAGTTATGTTTTTGTATCGAGACGATTATTACAACAAAGATACAGATAAACCCAATGTGGCAGAAGTTATTATTGCAAAACAGCGTAATGGCCCGATTGGAACAGTGGAGCTTTTATGGCGGCCAGAATACACCAAGTTTGTAAATATGGCAAGAGATTAAATAGGTTTTACGGATATTAGGCCGCGGTAAGCGGAGCCGGATCAACGGTTTCCCCTGCCGCGGCATTCGTCCACTATATAGCAGCCAGATACTGCTGAAAACAAAACAGGAGTGATGATACAGTGGAGACAAAGCGGATAACAGTAACAGATTCGGATCGGATAAAAGAGGAAGAGCTGGAAGAAGCAGCCCGTATTTTAAGAGAAGGCGGTCTGGTAGCGTTCCCGACCGAAACCGTTTATGGTTTAGGAGCCAATGCTCTGGATGAAGAAGCGGCAAAGAAGATTTATGCAGCAAAAGGCAGACCGTCAGACAATCCCTTAATCGCCCATATTTCCAGTCCGGAAGAATTAAAGCCATTGGCTGCAGAAATTCCGGATATGGCTAAAAAGCTGATGGATTGTTACTGGCCTGGCCCTATGACCCTGGTTTTTAAGAAAACGGATCTGGTTCCTTACGGGACGACGGGAGGCTTGGATACCGTAGCAGTCCGGATGCCCTCCGATCCGGTCGCAAAAACCCTGATTCGCCTGGCAGGAGTGCCCATCGCGGCCCCCAGCGCAAACAGTTCCGGACGTCCAAGCCCGACGACGGCGGATCACGTATGGCAGGATATGGAAGGAAAGATTGATATGATAGTAGACGGAGGTCCGGTGGGAATCGGGCTGGAATCTACAATTATTGATGTAACAGGCCCTGTAGCAATGATTCTGCGGCCTGGCGCCATTACGATTGAGATGGTAAGAGAAACCCTGGGAGAGGCAGAAATGGATCCGGCGATTCTGGGGCCTATGAAAGAAGGAGAACATCCGAAAGCGCCAGGTATGAAGTACCGTCATTATGCGCCCAAAGCTCCTCTGACCCTGGTAGAAGGCGAGATGGATCAGGTAGTAAAAACCATTAACCGCCTGGCAAGAGAGGCGTTAAAAGAAGGAAAGAAGGTAGGAATTATCTGTACGGATGAGACCAGAACCTGCTATCCGGCCGGTATGATCCAGTCCATTGGCATTCGGGCAAAAGAAGAGACGGTGGCCCACAACTTATATGCAGTTCTTCGGGAATTTGACGATTTAGGAGCAGACGTGATTTACTCAGAAAGCTTTCCTGGAGACCAGATCGGCCAGGCCATTATGAACCGTTTAACAAAGGCTGCAGGATACCACATCATAAAAGCGCAATAAGGAGAAAACGCAATGTCAGATAAAAGAAGCGATTACATTACCTGGGATGAATATTTTATGGGAGTTGCAGAACTTTCTGCCAAGAGATCCAAAGACCCAAGCACACAGGTAGGGGCCTGCATTGTCAGCCAGGACAATAAGATTCTGTCTATGGGCTACAACGGATTCCCAAAAGGGTGTTCCGATGATGAATTCCCATGGGGAAAGGAATGCGAAAAAGAAGATCCCTACAATGCAAAGTATTTTTATTCTACCCATAGTGAATTGAATGCAATTTTAAACTATCGGGGCGGCAGTTTAGAGGGAAGCAAACTTTATGTAACCTTATTTCCATGCAACGAGTGTGCAAAAGCCATTATCCAGGCAGGAATCAAGACCCTGATTTACGCCTGCGACAAGTACGCAGACACACCGGCAGTCAAAGCGTCCAAGAGGATGTTAAACGCTGCGGGAGTCCGTTATTACCAGTATCAGCCGACAGGCAGAAAGATTGAGATTGACGTATAATGAAAGTATTGTTGACGGCAATTAATGCAAAGTATATTCACTCCAATCTGGGCGTATACTGCCTGAAAGCTTACGCAGACGAAATGCTGCAGCATTCCTCAGACAGGCCGGATATTGAAATCTGCGAATACACCATTAATAACCAGATGGAAAAAATCCTGGGAGATTTGTATAGGAGAAAACCGGATGCTGCAGCGTTTTCCTGCTATATCTGGAACATTGCCTATGTGCGCCAGATAACGGCGGATCTGAAAAAAGTCCTTCCGGATGTGAAAATCTGGCTGGGAGGTCCGGAAGTCTCCTATGATGCAAGAAAGATTTTAGAAGAGTGGCCCCAGGCAGATGGAGTGATGATTGGAGAGGGCGAAGAAACCTTTGCCGAACTGCTGGACGGAGGTTGTTTTTTAGAGGAAAACGGTCTGACAAAGATTGCGGGTCTGGCATTTAGAAAACAGGATGGAAGCGTATGCATAACGCCGCCCCGTCCAGTGATGGATTTAAGCAAGGTGCCGTTTGTGTATCAGGATCTGGAACGGTTCCATAACCGGATTCTTTACTATGAAAGCAGCAGAGGCTGCCCGTTTTCCTGCAGTTACTGCCTGTCTTCCATCGATAAATCCGTCCGGTTTCGGGATTTGGATCTGGTACGGGAAGAATTGGGATTTTTCCTGGAACATAACGTGCCTCAGGTAAAATTTGTAGACCGTACGTTTAACTGTAAAAAAAGTCATTCCATGGCAATCTGGCAGTACATTTCAGACCATGACAACGGAGTGACCAATTTTCATTTTGAAATTGCGGCAGACCTTCTGGATCAGGAAGAGCTGGAGCTTCTGGCAAAGATGCGTCCTGGCCTGATTCAGCTGGAAATCGGCGTACAGACAGTCAATCCCCATACCATTACGGAAATCCGACGGAAAATGGATTTGGAAGAGGTAAGGCAGATTACTGCGCAGATCAATAAGGGACACAACATCCATCAGCACCTGGATCTCATTGCAGGACTGCCGTTTGAAAATCTGGAAAGCTTTCAAAATTCCTTTAATCAGGTGTACCGGATGGAGCCGGAACAGCTGCAGCTGGGATTTTTAAAGGTATTAAAAGGATCCTACATGGAAGAGCAGAAGGACAAGTATGAGCTGTTGTTTACCGGAGAACCGCCCTATGAGGTGCTGTCTACCAAATGGCTGTCTTACAGCGATGTCCTTCATCTGAAACGGATAGAAGAGATGGTGGAGATTCATTATAACAGCGGGCAGTTTGGAAATTCTGTGAAGCTGCTGGAACAGGAGTTTGACCAGCCGTTTGCCCTTTACGAAGCCCTGGCAGACTGGTACGAAAAAGAAGGAGCCGCAGACATTGGACAAAGCCGCCTGGCCAGATTTGAACTGTTGTTCCGGTTTGGAGAGTCCATACTTTCCCCTGAAAAACTGGAAGTGTTCCGGAATGCGCTGATGATGGATTTGTATCTGAGGGAAAATGCAAAAAGCAGGCCGGATTTTGCAATGGATCAAAGCCTGTTTAAGACAGCGGTACGGGATTTCTTTATGAAAGAAGAAGCCAGCCGCCGGTATTTGCAGGGGTATGAAGGGTACGATTCCAAACAGATGGCAAAGATGGCCCACTTAGAAGTGTTTGGAGATGGTTCCGCAGTGCTGTTTGACTACAAAAACAGGGATCCCTTAACCCACAACGCGAAGTGGTTTCGCTTTTACCATTTTACAGACACCTGTATGAAGAAAGGATAAAAGATGGCAAAAAAAGAAAGCAAGAAAGAACGGGAGCAGAGGGTAAGCCGGATTTTAGCGGCGCTGGACAGGGAATACGGGACGGAATACCGGTGCTATCTGAACCATGAGACGCCCTGGCAGCTTTTAATCGCAGTGATTCTCAGCGCCCAGTGTACGGACGCAAGAGTCAACATCGTAACGGCAGATTTATTTAAAAAGTATGATACTTTAGAGAAATTTGCAGATGCTAATCTTAAGGAACTGGAACAGGACATCCATTCCATTGGCTTTTACCACATGAAAGCAAAAAATATCATCTCCTGCTGCAAAGACCTGGTGGAAAAATATGGGGGAATTGTGCCGGAAGATATAAACGATCTGACTTCCCTGGCAGGGGTAGGACGAAAAACGGCCAATGTGATTCGGGGCAATATTTATAATGAGCCCAGTATTGTAGTAGACACCCATGTAAAGCGGATTTCCCGAAAACTGGGGCTGACTGCGGAGGAAGATCCGGAAAAGATAGAGTACAGTCTGATGGAAGTTCTGCCAAAGGATCACTGGATTTTGTGGAACATCCATATTATTACGCTGGGACGGACTATCTGTACAGCCAGAAGCCCGAAGTGCAGGGAATGTTTTTTAAAGGATGACTGTCCAAGCGCACAAGAGTAAAAGGATCAGGAGAGAAACATGGATCGATCTTATGTTGCCATAGACATCGAGACGACAGGGCTTGATGCAAAACAGGATAAAATCATAGAGATTGGCGCCGTAAAAGTGATAGACGGAGAGGAGACAGAGCGGTTTTCCACGTTTGTCAATCCCAGAAGAGAGCTTCCGGAGCGGATTGTCCAGCTGACCGGAATCCAGGCGTCCATGCTGGAAGACGCGCCGGACATTGAAGACGTTATAAAAGATGCGGTAGAATTTGCAGGCGATCTTCCCCTGCTGGGACACAGGATTCTGTTTGATTACAGTTTTTTAAAGAGAGCGGCTTTAAACTGGGGAAAGATTTCCGCCTGGGAGAAAAATGGAATCGATACCCTGGCTCTTTGCAGGCAATTTATGCCGAAAGAAGAAAAGAAAAATCTGTCTGCGGCCTGCCGGTATTTTCATGTGCCAATGAAAACGGCTCACAGGGCGGAAGAAGACGCCAGGGCGGCCAGCCGTCTGTATCTTGCGCTGATGGCGGCCTACGGGGCAGAACAGCCGGACGCATTTTGGCAGAAACCCTTGATTTACCGCGTAAAAAGAGAACAGCCGGCTACAAAAAGGCAAAAAGAACGCTTGCATGATTTGATAAAATATCATAGAATAAACGTATCTTTGCAAATTGAGCATTTGACAAGGAATGAAGCATCCCGACTGACGGATCAGATTCTGTCTCGGTATGGTAAAATATAAGAGGTGAAGAATTATGATCAATATGAACGATAAGAAGACAAAGAAAATTGTATCTGCCGTAATTGTAATTTTATTAGTAATCGCAATGGTACTTCCTCTGGTACTCAGCGCGCTTGCAATTTAATGGACAATTCAGGACGGTGGGAGTAAAGGATTTTGAGTATGGTAAAACAATATTGGGGAATCGGAATCTGTGCAGCAGCCCTGACGTTTGTGCCGGCAGTTCCGGCATGGGCAGAAAGCCGGATACCGGAAGGCGTTTACGCAGATGAAATCAGTCTGGGAGGAATGACGAAAGAGGAAGCGGATCAGGCGATTGCAGAATATGTAAAGACCTTATCTGATAAGAAGATTACCCTGGACATTGTGGGAGAAGAGGCAGACACCACCGCAGGCGAACTGGGACTGTTCTGGAGCAACCAGGAAGAGGTTGGCCAGGCGCTGGCAGAGTATCAGGGCGGAAATCTGATAAAACGCTATGTGACCCAGGTGGATTTGAAGGCAGAACCGGAGCACATCGGCGTAGAAGTTTCAGTAGAGGAAGGAAAAGTAAAAGACTTTATTGAAAGCAAGTCAGCCGGACTGCTGGAAGAACCAGCAGACGCGTCAATCGATGTGGTAGATGGAGAGCTTGTTGTCACGCCTTCTGTGGCGGGGCAAACGATAGATATAGAGGCCACAAATATGGCATTTAATGAATTGTTAAAAAATGGCGTGGAATATCTCAGCGAGTCATATGCCGTTACGGTAGACGTCCAGGTTGCAGAAAAGCAGCCAAGGATTACGACCGAAGACCTGGAAGGGATTCAGGATGTTTTAGGAACCTTTTCTACTGATTTCAGCAGCAGCGGTTATGCCAGAGCGACCAATGTCCAGGTAGGCGCATCCAAGATAGACAACCATATTTTAATGCCTGGAGAAACGCTGTCTGGCTATGAATGCCTGCAGCCGCTTACCGTTGAAAACGGCTATAAAAATGCTGCTTCTTACGAAAACGGCAGAGTAGTGGACAGCATTGGCGGAGGCGTATGCCAGCTGGCAACCACTCTTTACAATGCGGCGTTGGAGGCAGAACTGGAGATTACCCAGAGACAGAACCATTCCATGATTGTAACTTACGTAAAACCTTCTATGGACGCGGCCATTGCGGGAACGGTAAAGGATATTAAGATTACCAACAATTACAGCACGCCGATTTATGTAGAAGGAAAGACAGAGGGAAGAACCCTGACGTTTACAATTTATGGAAAAGAGACCAGACCAGCCAACCGAGAGGTCAAGTATGTGTCGGAGACTCTGAGAAGAACGGATCCAGGAGCGCCGAAAGAAATTCCGGATCCGTCTTTAAAGCCAGGAGCCAGGGTAAAAGAGCAGTCGGCTCATTACGGACTGGAATCCAGGCTGTGGAAATATGTGTATATAGATGGAAAAGAAGTGGAAAAGACCTTGTTAAATGAGGACGTTTATTACGCATCCAAAGCTGTTTACCGCGTGGGGCCGGCAGCAGTATCTGCGCCAGTACCGCCGATAGGACAGCCGGTTGTTCCGGAAACGCCGGCGCCTTCCGAACCTGCGCCAACGAATCCGGAGCCGACACAGCCCCAGGAAACTCATCCGGACGCATATGGCCCTGGAATCGGGCTGGAGACGCAGCCGGCAGCGCCTGCAGAGACGCCAGCGCCGCAGCCTGCAGAAACTCCCGCACCAGCGCCGGCGCCTGAAGTTGCGGCAGAAGGAGCAGCAGTATGATTCGGAAGATAGACAGAGAAAAACTTGGACGGATGGAGCTGGGCCAGGATTTGGTGGCCGCCGGTTACATCGGGGAGCTGGGAACGGCTGCCATTGCAAGGGCAAAGCAGGAAGAACTGCTCCAGAGGTTTTCAAAAGAGTATTTCAATCAATTTCTTATTAAGACAGAGACAGACGGAAAGCTTACCTGGGAAAATGCAGAAAGATTAGGGGCAACGGAATTTGAAATGACAGGAGAGGGCGGTATTTTCACCGCCCTTTGGACGCTTTCCGGAACCTATCACACAGGGATTTCCATTGACCTTCGGGCAATTCCCGTAAGGCAGAGCACCATTGAGCTCTGCGAACGGTATGAGCTGACCCCGTACCGGTTATGGTCCGGCAACTGCGCTGTAATGGTATCAGACAATGGAGGACGTCTGGCTGCCAGGTTCAGGGAGCAGGGGATTTGGGCCGCTGTAATTGGACAGACAGCGCCAGGAGCGGCAAAAGAAATCCGCTATGGCGATGAAATGGGCTGCATGGAACGGCCGAGGCCGGATGAAATATATCGGGTACTGCCGGATTTTAAGCCCCAGATATAGGAAAAACAAGAACGTTAAGGAGGAGACAACATGAGAGAGAGGATTTTAGCGGTACTGGAAAAAAACAGCAGAATCGACATTCACGATCTGGCGATTCTGTTAGGAGAGAGTGAAGTGGCGGTGGCCAATGAAATCGCGGACATGGAAAAAGAGCGGATTATCTGCGGATACCATACCCTGATTAACTGGGACAACACCAGCGAAGAAAAAGTACAGGCTTTAATCGAAGTGAAGGTTACTCCTCAGAGAGGCATGGGCTTTGACAAGATTGCAGAACGCATTTACCAGTACAGCGAGGTGGATTCCGTATTTTTAATGTCCGGCGGTTATGATTTTACGGTTATTATTGAAGGAAAGACCATGCGCCAGGTAGCGCTTTTTGTATCTGAAAAACTTTCCACCCTGGATTCTGTACTGAGTACGGCGACCCACTTTGTATTGAAAAAATATAAAGATCATGGGACGGTCATTGCAGATCCGATCCACGATGAAAGGATGCCGATTAGCTTATGAGAAATCCATTATCTGATACCATTGTGCAGATTCCGCCGTCTGGAATCCGTAAATTCTTTGATATTGTAAGTGAAATGAAGGACGCTATTTCCCTGGGCGTAGGCGAGCCGGATTTTGATACTCCCTGGCATATTCGGGAGGAAGGCATTTATTCCCTGGAACGGGGACGTACTTTTTATACTTCTAATGCAGGCTTAAAGGAATTAAAAGAAGAAATCTCCAGATATTTAAAACGCCGTTACCATGTGCTTTACGATTATTCCAATGAAATTATGGTAACAGTAGGCGGCAGCGAAGCCATCGACATCGCTTTAAGAGCCATGATTAATCCTGGGGCAGGAGAGGAAGTCCTGATTCCGCAGCCGAGCTACGTTTCTTATGTGCCTTGTACGGTTTTAGCAGGGGGCGTTCCGGTTATTATTGAGCTGGAGGCCAAAGATGATTTCCGGCTGACTCCGGAAAAGCTGCTGGAGAAAATTACGCCGAATACCAAGATTTTAGTGCTTCCATTCCCCAATAATCCGACCGGAGCAATTATGGAAAAAGAAGATCTGGAGGCCATTGCAAAGATTGTAATAGAAAAAGATTTATTTGTAATTTCCGATGAGATTTACTCGGAGCTTACCTATAAGGGCGAACATACTACCATTGCTTCTTTTCCTGGCATGAAGGAGAGAACGGTGTTAATCAACGGATTTTCCAAGGCCTTTGCCATGACTGGATGGCGTCTGGGATATGCCTGCGCGCCGGAACAGATTCTGACACAGATGTTAAAGATTCATCAGTTTGCCATTATGTGCGCGCCGACCACCAGCCAGTATGCCGGAGTGGAAGCGCTGCGCAACAGCGATGAAGACGTTAAAAATATGCGGGAAGCCTATAACCAGCGCCGCCGTTATCTGATGCACGAATTTAAGGAAATGGGACTGGACTGTTTTGAACCATACGGAGCATTTTACACGTTCCCGTGTATTAAGCGGTTCGGAATGACTTCTGACGAGTTTGCAACCAGGCTTTTGAGAGAAGAAAAAGTAGCGGTTGTCCCAGGCACTGCGTTCGGAGACTGCGGAGAAGGTTATTTGCGTATTTCTTACGCCTATTCCCTGGAGGATTTGAAAAAGGCTCTGGAGAGGATCAAACGCTTTATCAACAAACTGGAGAAAGAATTATGATTAATATTGTATTATATGAGCCGGAGATGCCGGCCAATACGGGAAATATCGGACGGACCTGCGTGGCGACGGACACCAGGCTTCATCTGATTGAGCCTCTGGGATTTAAGCTGAATGAAAAGCAGTTAAAGAGAGCCGGTCTGGATTACTGGGATAAACTGGACGTGACGGTGTACAGTGATTTTCAGGATTTTTTAGAGAAAAATCCGGAAGCCAAAATTTATATGGCGACTACAAAAGCGCCCAGCGTGTATACAGATGTTTCCTATGAGCCGGACTGCTATATTATGTTTGGGCCGGAGAGCAGGGGGATTCCGGAAGAAATCCTTCTGGATCATCAGGAAACCTGCGTGAGAATCCCTATGTGGGGAGATATCCGTTCCTTAAATCTGTCAAATTCCGTTGCAATTATTCTTTATGAAGCGCTTCGGCAGAACGGATTTGAGAAAATGACTATGGAAGGCCATTTAACAAAATTTGACTGGAAATAAGAAACAAATAAGAAACAGGTGCCAGAAAATCCTTGGATTTCTGACACCTGTTTTTTGACAGTCTGTTCTGCAGGATTACAGTTCAAAATGCTTTTTTAAAATGCTTCTTGCAACGCTGATTCCGTTGGCAGAGGCCTGCTGCAGACCGCGGGTAACGGAAGCGCCGTCGCCGATAGCGCGAAGGCCTTTGATGCTGGTTTCAAAGTCGGTGTTTACGACTACCTTGTTTGAGTAGAATTTGACTTCTACACCATACAGCAGAGTTTCATCGCTGGCAATACCAGGGGTTACCTTATCCAGGGCCAGCAGCATTTCCTTAATGTCCACCATGATACGGTGCGGGAAAACCAGGGATAAGTCGCCTGGAACGGCATCCTTTAAGGTTGGGATCAGGTTGTTGCGGCAGAGACGTTCTTCAGTAGTGCGGCGTCCTCTCTGGAAGTCGCCGAAGGTCTGAACCAGAATCTTGCCGTCGCACAGCATATTGCTTAACTGGGCGATGTGCTTGCCGTATTCAATCGGGGTCTTAAACGGTTTGGTAAAGTTTTTGGATACCAGAAGGGCAAAGTTGGTATTGGTAGTTTTATACTCTTTGGATTTGTATGCATGGCCGTTTACCACTGCCAGTCCGTTTTCATAGTATTCGGTAGCGACCTCGCCGGACGGGTTGGTACAGAAAGTACGAACTTTGTCGTCAAAGGTAGGGGTATAGTAGACCAGCTTGGCTTCGTAGAGATTTTTATTTAAAAATTCCATGATTTCGTCCCGTACTTCCACACGGACGCCGATGTCTACAGTACCTACTTGGGTTTCGATGCCATGCTCGCCGCAGATGTGGCTGAACCAGTCGGAACCTTCCCTTCCGATTGCAGCAACGATTTCCGGAGCAGTAAAGGTTTCGCCCTTATCAGTAGTGACGCCTACTGCCTGGCCGTTTTCAATGATAATATTTTTAACCATGGTGTTAAATTCCATGTGAACGCCCTGGGATAAAAGATGCTCCTGGAGGCGGGTATAGATTTTGTATCCCTCCTCTGTTCCCAGATGGCGGATTGGACATTCAATTAACTTTAAGTTGGCCTGAATGGCTTTCCGGCGGATTTCCTCGATTTCCTTCTGCTTATCGACGCCGTAGACATTGGTATCTGCGCCAAATTTCAGATAAATGTTGTCGGATTCCCGAATCAGTTCAGTGGCCTTATCATACCCAAGGATTTCCGGCAGATGTCCGCCTACATCCGGAGATAAGGAAAGTTTTCCGTCAGAGAATGCGCCGGCGCCTGCAAATCCAGTGGTAATGGAACAAGGCTTGCAGCCTACGCAGACTTTTGTGGTACGCTTGGGACAGACGCGTTTTTCAATAGGGCGGCCTTTTTCGATCATCAGGATTTTTAAATCCGGCTTTTTCTCGATTAATTCATAGGCGCAAAAAATACCGGATGGTCCGGCTCCGATGATAATTACGTCAAAATCAGTCTGGTTCATAATCAATTACTTCTCCTCTCTTGATACATGAATATACTGGCAGAATCATAGGATATCTTCCTGTGAAAATAAAAAACCAGTACCGGAAAAAAGCTTATAGTCAGCTATTTCCGGCAGCTGGTAGAAACGTTCAACCTATTATGAACTTATATAAGCGTACATAGAAAGTATAGCATAGAAGAACGGCTGGCGCAACGATAAAAAGCAGTATACAAAGTAATGAAAATGGGATATACTAAACCATAACAAAAAGCAGCGTTAGACCCCCACCCCTGGGCGGTTTAGCGCTTTGCGGCGTGTACAGAATGGAGGAAAGAATATGTATCTGATCGCAGGACTGGGAAATCCAGGAAAGCAGTACGAAAATACAAGACACAATGCCGGATTTATGGCATTAGACGCTCTGGCGGACCAGCTGGGGACGTCCATAGAAGAAAAAAAGCACAAGGCGCTGTGCGGAAAGGGACTAATCGGCGGAGAAAAGGTCATTCTTTTAAAGCCCCAGACCTTTATGAATTTAAGCGGAGAGAGTATTCGGGCGGCCGCGGATTTCTATAAGGTGGATCCGGATCATATTATAGTAATATATGACGACATCAGCTTAGAACCAGGGCAGCTCCGGATCCGTAAAAAGGGCAGCGCAGGCGGCCACAATGGGATCAAAAGTATTATTGCCCATCTGGGAACCCAGGAGTTTCCAAGAATAAAAGTAGGCGTAGGGGCAAAACCGGATCGGATGGATCTGGCGGATTATGTGCTGGGACATTTTTCCCAGATTGAAAGCAGGGTCATGGATGATGCCGCAAAAGAAGCAGCACAGGCAGCACAGGCAATGATTCTGGATGGAATTGAGGCGGCAATGAACCGCTATAACAGTAAAAAGAACTGAAAGGAAAGAGGAAACCATGATAAACCCTCTGGTGGAACTAAAAGAGTATGAAGATCTGACAACGGCGCTTAAAACAGGAAAAGGCCCTATCCATGTGACCGGAAGCATGGATTCCCAGAAAGTGCAGCTGATGCACGAACTGGGCGGCAGCGGGGGCTGGAAACTGGTTGTTACGTATGACGACCAGAGAGCCAGAGAAATCTATGACGATTTCCGCAATTTTACAAAGCAGGTATGGCTGTATCCGGCAAAGGACCTGCTGTTTTTTAGTGCAGATATTCATGGAAATCTGATGGTGCGGGAACGTCTGGCGGTTTTGCGCCATTTAATGGAAGAACCAGAGGGCGTAGTGGTTACTACCATAGATGGTCTGATGGATCATCTGCTTCCTCTCGATCATCTGAAAAATCAGACGCTTACCGTGTCTGGCGGGGAGACGATCGATTTGAATGAGTGGAGAAACCGTCTGACTGCCATGGGATATGAACGTATGGCCCAGGTAGATGGTATGGGACAGTTTTCCATCCGAGGCGGAATTATTGACGTATTCCCTTTGACAGAAGAATCCCCTGTCCGGATTGAGCTGTGGGACGATGAGGTAGATTCTATCCGTACGTTTGACCTGGAAAGCCAGAGATCCATCGAACAACTGGAGTCGGTTACCATATATCCGGCAATCGAGGTAGTGGTTACTTCGGAGCAGCTGTCAGCCGGAATTGAGGCTATGGAAAAAGAGGCCAAAGTTTATGAAAAATCCTTAAGAAGCCAGAAAAAAATTGAGGAAGCCAGCCGGATTCGGGCTGTTATTCGGGAGTTTGCAGAAGAACTAAAAGAAGGATGGAAGGTATCCGGTCTGGACGCCTACGTCCGGTACTTCTGCAAAGATACGGTCTCCTTTTTTGACTATTTTAAGGAATGGATTTCAGATGGACGCGGAATTGTTTTCCTGGACGAACCCTTAAGACTGCGGGAAAAAGGAGAAACCGTAGAGACGGAATTTCGGGAGAGTATGATTCAGCGTCTGGAAAAAGGTTACCTTCTGCCGAGCCAGACCGAGGTGTTATATCCTGCAAAAGAAATTTTAGCCAGGATACAGACAGACCGGACGGTGTATCTGACCGGTCTGGATCAGAATTTAACCAATCTGACAGTAAACGAAAAGTTCGGATTTGACGTAAAAAATGTCAATTCCTATCAGAACAGCTTTGAGATTCTGATTAAGGACTTAACCCGATGGAAAAAGAACGGGTATCGGGTTGTCCTGCTGTCTGGTTCCAGAACAAGAGCCAGCCGCCTGGCCAGCGATTTACGGGAATATGAGTTAAAAGCATACTGTCCAGATGAAGAAGGGAAAACTCCTGATTCAGAAAGCGTCCGCCCAGGAGAAATCATGGTCGTTTACGGAAATCTCCATAGAGGTTTTGAATATCCGCTGCTGAAGTTTGTGGTTATCACAGAAGGCGATATGTTCGGGGCGGAAAAGAAAAAGAAGAGACGCAAAAAAACTGCTTACGAAGGAAAGAAGATTCAGAGTTTTTCCGAATTGTCCGTCGGCGATTATGTGGTTCACGAAGACCATGGAGTCGGTATTTATCGGGGAATCGAAAAAATCGAGCAGGATCATGTGGTAAAAGACTACATGAAAATCGAGTACGGAGATGGAGGCAATTTGTATCTGCCGGCAACCAGGCTGGAAGGAATCCAGAAATACGCAGGCGCAGAGGCCAAAAAGCCAAAGCTGAATAAGCTGGGCGGCGGGGAATGGAGCAAAACCAAGACAAGGGTAAAAGGAGCTGTTCAGCAGATTGCAAAGGATCTGGTACAGCTTTATGCAGCCCGTCAGTCCGGCAATGGTTTTCCATGCGGGCCGGATACGGTCTGGCAGAAGGAATTTGAAGAGTTATTCCCTTATGAAGAGACAGATGATCAGCTGGATGCCATTGAAGCGACTAAAGCAGACATGGAAAGTACGAAAATCATGGATCGGCTGATCTGCGGAGACGTTGGATTCGGCAAGACGGAGATTGCCCTGAGAGCAGCTTTTAAGGCGGTTCAGGAGAGCAAGCAGGTGGTCTATCTGGTTCCGACTACCATTCTGGCCCAGCAGCATTACAATACCTTTGTCCAGAGAATGAAAGACTTTCCTGTAAGGGTAGATATGATGTCCAGATTCCGGACGCCTGCTCAGCAGAAAAAGACCCTGGAGGATTTGAAAAAAGGCCAGGTAGACATTTTAATCGGAACCCACAGGGTACTGTCCTCGGATGTAGTGTTTAAAGATCTGGGACTTCTGATTATTGATGAAGAGCAGCGGTTTGGAGTAACCCATAAAGAAAAGATTAAGCAGTTAAAAAAGAACATAGACGTTCTGACGCTGACGGCAACCCCGATTCCCAGAACCCTGCATATGAGCCTGGTAGGAATTCGGGACATGAGCGTATTAGAAGAGCCGCCTATTGACCGGACGCCTATCCAGACTTATGTCATGGAATATAACGAAGAGATGGTTCGGGAAGCTATCCATCGGGAAATGGCAAGAGGCGGACAGGTTTATTACGTATATAACCGAGTCAACGATATTGTGGAAGTGACCAACCGGATAGCGGCCTTAGTGCCGGAGGCAACGGTGGTCTTTGCTCATGGCCAGATGAAGGAACATGAGTTGGAGCGGATTATGCTGGACTTTATCAATGGAGAGATTGACGTGCTGGTATCCACAACAATTATCGAAACCGGATTAGATATCCCCAATGCCAACACCATGATTGTGCATGACGCGGATCACATGGGATTGTCCCAGCTTTACCAGCTTCGGGGGCGCGTGGGAAGATCCAACCGGACGGCATATGCATTTTTGATGTACCGCAGGGATAAGCTGTTAAAGGAAGATGCAGAAAAGCGTCTGCAGGCCATACGGGAATTTACAGAGCTGGGATCCGGAATCAAGATTGCCATGCGGGATCTGGAAATCCGAGGCGCTGGAAACGTTCTGGGCGCAGAACAGCATGGCCATATGGAAGCGGTTGGCTATGACCTTTACTGCAAGCTGTTAAATCAGGCAGTCCGAGCCATTCAGGGCGTTGCAAAGGAAGAGGAAGCTTACGAGACGGTTGTGGACTGCGATATTAACGCTTACATTCCATCTTCTTACATTAAAAATGAATATCAGAAACTGGATATTTATAAGCGGATTTCTTCGATTGAAAATGAAGATGAATACATGGATATGCAGGATGAACTGATGGATCGGTTTGGAGAGATTCCAAGAGCTGTGGAAAATCTGCTGCGGATTGCGGCATTAAAGGGATTAGCCCACAGCGTATTTGTGACGGAAGTGCTGATTAACCGCCAGGAAGTCCGGCTGACGATGTATCCCAAGGCCCGACTGGATGCAGTCGGGATTCCTCCTATGGTGGCTTCTTATAAGGGACGCCTCAAATTCCAGATGGGGGATCAGCCTTATTTTCTATATCAGGAAATGAATAAAAAGAATCAGGACAGCGGCGCCATGATGGAAAAGGCCAAGGAAATTCTGGGGAAATTAAAGGAATTGGTAAAATAAAATGAATAATAAGAAAAGCAGAAGACAAATTATTTTTTTAATGACGGATACGACAAGAAAAGATATGCTGGGCTGTTATGGAAACCCTGAAATGAAGACCCCGAATCTGGATAAACTGGCCAGCCAGGGAATCCGTTACGAAAATGCCTATACCTGCCAGCCAGTGTGCGGACCGGCAAGAAGCGCCATTTTTACAGGTACCTTTCCACACACCAACGGGATGGTAACCAACTCGATTGCAATGGGAGACAATGTAAAAACCATTGGACAGCGGCTGACAGACGCGGGAATCCACTGCGGTTATATTGGAAAATGGCATCTGGACGGAGGCGATTATTTTGGACTGGGCACGTGCCCCGACGGCTGGGATCCAGAATATTGGTATGATATGCGGTGTTATCTGGAGGAACTTTCTGAGGAAGAGCGGATAAAATCCAGAAAGAGGGAAACTTCTTATGCAGAAGACATGACAGAAGAATTTACTTATGCCCACAGGTGTACGGATCGGGCGCTCCGGTTTTTAGAGGAACATGAGGAGGAAGACTTTTTTCTGACAGTGTCTTATGACGAACCTCATGGCCCCAGTCTTTCCCCTGCGCCATTTAACCGGATGTATGACGGATTCCAATTTGGCGATACTCCGGCTTTTTGCGACACTCTGGAACAGAAACCCATGATGCAGCGGTTGTGGGCCGGTTCCCGTTTGAATATGACTTCGGAAGAATTAAGAAAGCCAACTCCGGCGTTAGCCCAGTTTTTAGGCTGCAATTCATTTGTGGATTATGAGATGGGAAGAATTCTGAATGTGCTGGAAGAAAAATTTCCTGATGCAATGGTAATTTTCACGTCGGATCATGGAGCCATGCTGAATGCTCACCGGCTGGATATGAAAAATGCGGCAATGTATCGGGAGGTTGCCAATATTCCGCTGATTATAAAAGGCGGGGACAGAGGAAAAGTAGTTTCTTATCCGGCCTCTCATATTGATCTTGCGCCTACTATCCTGGATTATTTTGGACAGCCGGTTCCGAAACTGTTAGAAGGAAAAAGCATGATGGATCAGATTAAGGATGCTTCTGTGAAAATAAATGACGCAGTATATACAGAATTTACCAGATATGAGACCGATCATGACGGATTCGGCGGACTCCAGATCATGCGGGGAATCACAGACGGACGGTACAAACTGGTCATTCATCTTTTAGATACCGATGAATTTTATGATACCAATACCGACCCTTATGAGGTCTGCAACCGGATTCATGCGGAGGAAACAGCAGATGTGAGAGATCGGCTCCATGATCAGCTTTTAGGCCATATGAATGACACCAGAGATTTGTACAGAGGATATCAGTGGGCCTGCAGACCATGGAGGCCGGAGAAAATGCCTGCCTGGGAAAACGACGGCTATACCCGTCAGCGGGAAAATGAAGAGTATGAGCCGCGTCAGCTTGATTATGACACAGGACTTCCCATGAAGGAAGCTGTCAGGAAAAAGCGCCTTTAGACAGTCCGCTGGTTTCCTGCTGTTCCAAGGCATTCAGCTCTTTAAAAATGCCCCTCATAATAAATATGGTCAGCAGGAAGGTACACAGATCGGAAATCGGCTGTGCCATCTGGATTCCCAAAAGTCCAAATAGAGAGGACGCAATCAGAAGAATAGGAATCAGGAAAAAGCCTTGCCTGGACATGGCAAGCAGGGTAGACCGGAATCCATAGCCGATAGACTGGGAACACATATTGCTCAGTGTGAGATACCCGCCTAAGGGCAGCGTACAAATCTGGAGCCGCAGAGCCAGGGTTCCGATGGCAATAACCTCTGGATCGCCTTTCCGGAATAGTTCAATGACGTGTCCGGAAAACAGGAAAATAATGACGCTGACACAGAGCAGAAAAATCGTGCTGACTTTCACACAGAACCAGAATGCGTTTTTTACGCGGCTGTACTTGTGAGCGCCAAAGGAAAAGGCGCATACTGGCTGGAAGCCCTGGCCAAATCCGACTACAGCGGAGTTTAACAGCATGGCGCATCGGCTGACAATCGCCATGGCGGCAATAGCAGCGTCCCCGTAAGGGCGTGCGGTAAGGTTTAAGATAATCGTAGCCAGAGACGCCATTCCCTGGCGGCCCAGAGACGGAAGTCCGCCGACGATAATCGACCGGTACATGGAGAAAGACGGATCGAAGTTGCAAAAACGGATGGAAACGCAGCTTTTTCTCAGATTGCACTGGCAGAGCAGGATGCAGAAGCTGGTAAACTGGGACAGGCCGGTAGCAATCGCCGCGCCTGCGGTTCCCAGATCCAGGCCAAAAATAAAAATCGGATCCAGGAAAATATTCAAGATTCCTCCGGATGCAATGCCTAACATGGCATAAGCGGCCAGTCCCTGAAGTCTTAGAAGATTGTTCATAATAAAGGAACACATCATAAACGGCGCTGCCAGGAAGATGTAGCGGGCATAGGCTACCGCGTAAGGTTTGATAGTCTCCGTGGATCCCAGCATCATAACAATCTGCTCAATATTGGACAGGCCGATTACCATGATGGCCGTACCCACTATGAGGCCGGTAAAAAATCCGGTAGAAGCGATTTTCTCTCCCTTTTCCTGTTCCCCTGCGCCAAAGCAGCGGGCCATATAGTTGCCGCTTCCCATGCCAATCATAAAGGCAATGGCCTGGATAATGGCCATTGCGGAGAAAATAATTCCCACAGCGCCGGAAGCGCTGGTTCCCAGCTGGCTGACGAAAAACGTATCTGCGGTGTTGTAAATCGAACTGATCAGCATACTGATAATGGTGGGAACCGCCAGACGGGGAATTACCTTTTCTACAGGCTGGCTGGTCAGCATCTCATAACGCTGTTCTTGAGTAATGGTATGGTTCATAAGAAAGCCCTCTTTTGTAAAATAGTAAAAATGGAACAATTTTTCTGTATCGCATAGTTCCCAGTTAAGTATACCACGCCAACAGTACATTTAGAAGAAAAAGTACGGTTTCTATTTACTTTTCCTGGAATTGCAAGTATAATACAACACTGTTTGTTATTTAACAAACTTGAAAAACTAAGAAGAGAGGTAACTATGAACAATCATTTTAATACTCCGGCAGAAACCATTGAACTTAACATGAAAGCCTGCGAGAACAAAACGGCGCTTCCTCTTGGAAAAATGATTCTGCTTGGAATTATGGCCGGCGCATTTATTGCACTTGGCGGCGCAGCCAGCAGTACGGCTGCCCATGCTATTGAAAATGTCGGCCTTGCAAGAGCGATGGCTGGCATGATTTTTCCGGTAGGACTGATGCTGATTGTGTTTCTGGGCGGCGAGCTGTTTACGGGAAACTGTCTGATTGTTATGGATGTTTTTGCAAAGAGAACGACCTGGAAGGGATTGATGTACAACTTAGTAGTTGTTTATTTCAGCAATCTGATAGGGGCGCTGATTATTGATACATTACTTGTCTTTAGCGGAAACCTGAATTACTCCGGAGGTCTTCTGGGGGCATATACAATTAAAGTAGCAGTTGGAAAACTTGCCGTTACTCCGGTACAGGCTGTAACTTCTGGGATTTTGTGCAATCTTTTAGTATGCCTTGCAGTACTAATGGCTACTTGCGCAAAAGATATTGTGGGAAAAGTGTGGGCAATCTTTTTCCCAATCTGTGCATTTGTAATCGGTGGATTCGAGCACTGTGTTGCAAATATGTTTTACATACCAGCTGGAATTATGGCGGCTGCAAATCCAGAGTATGCTGCTGCGGCACAGCAGGCTTATGGAATTACTTCTGAGCAGATGGCAGGTCTGACTGTGATAGGAAGTCTTCAGAATTTTATTCCGGTTACCATAGGAAATATTCTTGGAGGAATGGTATTTACAGGACTGCCGCTGTACCTTATTTATAAGAAAAAGTGGAATTTATAAAGAAGT
>UQMJ01000031.1 GCA_900542035.1 uncultured Clostridium sp. | reverse complement strand
CAATCTTTACTGCCTTTGGCGCCTTGGAAGGTTCTCCGTCTGCATTCCAGGTCATGCCTGCGCCGGTCAGGCCGTCTACGGAAACCTTAACCATAGAAGCTTTCATTGCTTCGCAAAGGTCAGACACGCTCATATCCGGAGTTGCGCCTGCATCCTCGATCGCCGCCTTTACTGCATAAACCGCATCGTATGCATCTGCCGCAAACTGGACTGGAGTGTCGCCGTACTTCTCTTTGTAAGTCGTAACGAAATTAACCGTTAAATCATCGGTTGCATCTGCCGCAAACGGAGTCAGAAGCATCAGGCCTTCTGCCAGGCTGGTATCAAAGTTCTTCACGCCTAAGATGCCGTCCATGCCGTCGCATCCGAAGAAGATTGGATCCCATCCCATTGTGTTTGCCTGGCTTAATACCAGAGCCGCCTCTGTATAATAGAATGGAAGGAATACTAACTCAGCGCCCGCATCTTTTGCCTTCTGCAGCTGGGTAGTAAAATCTTTATTGGTATCTGCGGTAAATGCCTCTTCTGCTACAATCTCTAATCCCTGATTGGCAGCCTCTGCCGCAAACTTGGAATAGATACCGCTGGAATATACGTCGGAGCTGTCATAGATTACTGCAATCTTTGTTGCCAGCTTGTGCTCGCCGATATACTTTGCAGAAGCTGCGCCCTGATCCGGATCGGAGAAGCAGACACGGAATACGTTGGGATTTTCTGCACACTCTACTGCAGAACCGGAAGGAGTAATCTGGAACAGATTATCCTGTGCGGACTTTGCTGCAACTGCAATACAGGAGTTGGAAGTTGTTGCGCCGACTAAAACCTGCATTCCCCAGTCCTTTAAGCTGTTATACGCGTTAATGGACTTTTCTGCATCGCTCTCGTCGTCTTCTCCCTTATATTCAATCTGGTAACCGTTAATGCCGCCTGCCGCATTGATTTCATCGACTGCAACCTGAGCGCCGTTTACCACTGCATTTCCATAAATCGCATTAGGGCCGGTTAAAGGTCCCATGGCGCCAATCTTCCATACTGATCCGTCTGCTGCCGCCTGTTCGCCGCTGCCAGCATCTGCTGCCTCTGTTTTTCCCGCTTCTGCAGACGTCTGTTCTGCTCCCTCAGAACCGCCGCAGGCAGTAAGGGAAGCTGTCATAGCTGCTGCTAAAACCAAACTTAAAACTCTCTTTTTCATAATAATTCCTCCTCTTCTTTCCCCTGATTCATCTGGAATATCCGCTTGCAGGCGGACACTGTTCGCCCTATGCGTACACTCCTGGTCAGGAAAAACGGCTTCCGGCAACTGGATTTCCCTTTACCTTCGCCACAAAGCCGTTCCTTGAAAGCTTTTCTAAATTATAGTGAGGAAACTGGTTATTGTCAACCATTTGAAACGCCTGTTTTCTCATTTTCACTGAAAAAACAGGCGTATTATAAGTACTATTTATAGGTCTCATTCCGAAGGGTTATTGTACCTGGGATCCCTCGTTTTTCCAGTCCAGATCCCTGCTTTCTATCTGCCGGTCTCTCAGCATCAAATCTGCCACTGCTTCCTTTGCCGGCTTGCCCTCAAATAAAATCTGATTGACCTGCTCAACGATTGGCATCGGCACCTGATACTTCTTGGACAAAGCCAGGGCCGCTTTGGCAGAGTACACGCCTTCTACCACCATTTTTACTTCTTTCATGGCTTCTTCCATGGAATAGCCTTTTCCAATAAGGATTCCGGCCCTGCGGTTGCGGCTGTGCATACTGGCGCAGGTCACAATCAGATCGCCGATACCGGAAAGTCCTGCAAAAGTCTGGGGCTTTCCGCCCATAGCTGCCCCAAGACGGCCGATTTCTGCAATTCCCCTGGTAATCAGCGCCGCTTTGGTATTGTCTCCATACCCCAGTCCGTCTGCCATGCCGGCAGCCAGAGCGATTACATTTTTAAGAGCAGCCCCGACTTCAATGCCAATCATATCCGGACTGGTATAGACCCGAAACGCCTGACTCATAAAAACAGCCTGAATCTTCTCGGCAGTCTCTCTTTTATGAGCTCCTGCCACACAGGTGGTAGGAAGAAGACGGCTGACCTCCTCTGCATGGCTGGGACCGGAAAGGACTGCCACATCTGCCATGGGAAGTTCTTCTTCAATGACTTCTGAAAGGGGTTTTAAACTTTGTTCTTCAATGCCCTTTGCCACATTCACAATAATCTGGCCCTGTCTGCAGAAAGGCGCCATCTTCGCAGCCGTCTGACGGACAAAAATAGACGGAACCGCCAGCACCAGAATCTCTTTTCCCTCCATCGCTGCCTGCAAATCCGCAGTAATTTCTAATTCTTCCGGAATTACGGCTTCCGGAAGGTTGGGGTGCTTTTTTTCTGTCCTGATTTTATCTGCCTCTTCTGCAAACGCAGACCACAATGCAACCTGGTTGTGATTCTGAACCAGTAAAATAGCCAGGGCTGTCCCCCACGTTCCAGATCCAATTACCCCAATTGCTGCCATGTTTCATTCTCCTTCTCTGCCTTTTAAGATTTTTTTGCTCCCAGCTTATTTTCTGTTCCATGGAACAGCCGCTTAATGTTGGCGCGGTGACGCCAGAAGGCCATGGCCGCAATAACAAAAGCGACTGCCACGCATTCCCATTGAAGGTACTGCGTATTCAGGGAAGTCATGCCGGACACATCATGGAGCACAGCCGTCCCATATCCTCCGGTAAAGGTAAAATACGCCGTCATAGCCAGAAAAATGGCCGCTACCAGAAGGGAGCCTAACGATACGTAACGGGTAATGGCAACCGTACCGATAAATACTGCCGCGCAGATTAACGTAATCCGCCAGTCACTGGCCATTAAAATACCAGCCATGGCAGCGATTCCCTTGCCTCCCTTGAATCCTAAATAACATGGATAATTGTGCCCCAGAGTCACACCCAGTCCGGTATAAAGGACCAGCACATGGCTGTACAGCGCTCCGTCGCCCAGAAGCACTCTTACCAGGACGCAGGGCACAAAGGTTTTTAAAAAGTCTCCGGCAAATACAATCAGTCCTGCTTTTGGTCCTAAAACCCTCAGCGCATTGGTGGTTCCGGAGTTTCCGCTTCCATGCTTACGGATATCTACTCCATGAGCTTTTCCATAAAAGTAGCCGGTCTGAATCAATCCAAACGCATACCCGACTGCCAGACATAAAATTCGTTCCATCTTTACTGCTCCTTTGCTTTCCGCTCCCTGATTAAGAAACGCAGGGCCGTACCGCGGAAACCGAACGCTTCTCTGATTTTATTTTCCAGATACCTGGTATAGGAGAAGTGCATCAGCTCTTTATCGTTGACGAAAATAACAAATGTGGGCGGTTTTACAGCTACCTGGGTCATGTAGTAAAGCTTTAACCGCTTGCCCTTATCAGACGGCGGCTGCTGCATGGCTACCGCTTCCGTCATAATCTCGTTTAATACGCCGGTAGCGATTCGCAGCGTCTGGTTTTCCCTTACCATGTCGATTAAGTCAAACAGCTTGTTTAAACGCTGTCCGGTTTCCGCAGAGATAAATAAATATTCTGCATACGGCATAAAGGACAATACTTCCTTGATCTTTCTGGTATACTCGTAAATGGTCTTGTCATTTTTTTCAATGGCATCCCATTTGTTGACTGCCACAATAATGCCTTTTCCTCTGTCGTGGGCAATTCCGGCGATTTTAGCGTCCTGCTCGGTAACGCCTTCGGTCGCGTCAATAACCACAACCACCACATCGGCCCGCTCTACCGCAGTAACCGTACGGATAATGCTGTACCGCTCCAGATCCTCTTTAATCTTATTTTTGCGGCGGAGACCTGCCGTATCAATAAATACGTAATCGGTTCCGTTATGGGTAATCTCGGTATCGATGGCGTCCCTGGTCGTTCCTGCAATGTTGGAAACAATTACTCTGTTTTCTCCTAGCAGCTTGTTAATCAGGGAAGATTTCCCAACATTTGGTTTTCCAACCACTGCGATGCGTGGGCGCTCATCTTCTTCCTCTTCGCCCTGGTGCTCTGGAAAATGTCTGGCAACCTCGTCTAACAAATCGCCGATTCCCAGTCTGGATGCTGCAGATACCGGAATCGGATCGCCGATTCCCAGATTGTAAAATTCATATACGTCATTGCCAAACTTCTGGATGCTGTCTACTTTATTGACGGCCAGTACAACCGGCTTCCTGGACTTGCGCAGCATATCTGCCACTTTGGAGTCAGAATCCTGCAGACCCTGGCGTACGTCTACAATAAAAATGATGACGTCTGCCGTCTCAATGGCAATCTCTGCCTGCTCCCTCATCTGGGACAGGATAATATCTTTGCTGTCCGGCTCAATACCGCCGGTATCAATCAGGGTAAAGTTCCGATCCAGCCAGTTACAGTCTGCATAAATCCGGTCTCTGGTTACTCCTGGCGTATCTTTCACAATGGAAATTGCTTCTCCTGCCAATACATTAAACAACGTAGATTTGCCCACGTTTGGGCGGCCTACGATTGCGACTACTGGTTTACTCATAGTTCCTCCTTATTCTACCTCAAACACAATCCCGTCTGGGCCAATTTCCATATGGTCTCCTGGACGGTGTTCAAAAATTCGTTCCGGCTCATAGCCCTCATAGACCGGCAGGCCGTCTTCTTCCTCTGGATGAAGAATGGTTTCTACCAGGTCATATCCGCTTGATTTTACTATACGTACCGGAACTTGTAAAGCGTTTTGTACCTCTGTCCTGGTTACGTCGTCTAAGAACACTTCCTCGCCGCTGCGGAACATACAGGCTGGAAGCAGCAGATACTCTCCTAATTCTTTGTCTTTTAACTGGGCCAGGATGTCCTGTCCGGTAATCAGCCCCGCTACGGTAATCTGCTCGCCAAAAAAGTCGTTCCGGATGGCATATAAATGGATCTTGCGGCCTGGATACTCGTCCATAATCCAGTCGGTATACTTCTTTAAATACGGATAAGCCAGACGTCCCGTGGCAATGGAAATATCTCCTTTTATGGCGTCTTTGTCCTCTTTATCCCTCTTTTCTTCTAACGCTTCCCTTACCTCAGAAGCCAGAAGTCTCAGCATCCCTACGCCATTTTCCAACTGGGGATAACCGTCGTAGCGCTCTTCTTCCGGCAAAGCCCGTTCTGCCAGGATATAAAACTCGTCGCTGGCATGGATGAAATGAACGCCGTGCTCTTCGTAAATCTTTTTCTGCCAGGACTCAATTAAGTCAATGGTCTCTTCTGCGTCTTTCTTCGTAAATGGTTCTAACGGATGCAGACCGTCCCGAAACTTCGAAAGGCCGACCGGCACTACGGAAACGCTTTCCATATAAGGAAGATACCTGGTCAAATCGGAAATGGTGCGGTTTAACTCTTCTTTATCATTAATTCCCCTGCACAATACGATCTGGCCGTTCATCGGCGTCTGGGCGTCGTACAGCTTGTCAATCAGTTTCAATGATTCTCCTGCAAACCGGTTGTGCAGCATTTTACAGCGAAGTTCTGGATTGGTGGTGTGAACCGAAATGTTGATGGGGGACAGCTTAAACCGGATAATCCGGTCAATGTCCTTTTCCTTCATATTGGTCAGGGTCACATAATTGCCCTGCAGAAAAGACAGCCTGGAATCGTCGTCCTTAAAATACAGGGTATCCCTCATGCCAGGAGGCATCTGGTCGATAAAGCAGAAGATGCACTTGTTGGTACAGGATTTGTAATCGCTCATTAAACTATTTTCAAAGTTAATGCCTAAGTCCTCATAGTTGTTTTCAATGTCCAGTTCCCATTCTTCTCCGTCTGCCTTGCGGATTACCATAGTCATCTGGTCGCTGTTTACATAGTATTGATAATCAAAAATATCTTCGATTTCCTGCCCGTTTATAGTCAGCAGGCAGTCTCCGGATTCTAATTCCAGTTCTTCTGCAATCGATCCTGGATCGACACTGGCAATCCGGTGTCCTTTATATAATCTGCTCATGTATTCTTTGCCTCTCTCTCTATTTCTTTTAGTATACAAGAGGAACTCCTCTTTGACAAGTTATAGCATAAAAAATCCTCCCTGCTATTGACGCTTCTCCCTCTGAAATGGTATAAACATAATATAAAATATAACCCCACAAAATTTTACGGAGGACAAACATGAAAAAATCTTTTGTTTTTCAAAATTCCCTGCCTGTAGGCCCGTTAAAGCTTGCGGCTTTAGAAAGCTGCAAGGATCTGGCCCAAAAGGTAAACGATCATATTGTTACATTCCGGAAGAATGACACCGAAGAGCTGCTTCGCCGCAAAGAAGACTTAAACTACCGCGGTTATGATGCAGAATCTTACCTGTTAAAGTGTGCCTGCCCCCGTTTTGGAACTGGCGAAGCAAAGGCGGTTTTAAATGAATCCGTCCGCGGTACGGATATTTTTGCAATGGTGGATATTACCAATTACAGTTTAACCTATACGGTAAACGGCTATACCAATCATATGTCCCCAGACGACCATTTCCAGGATTTAAAACGACTGGTAGGCGCCTGCGGCGCAACTGCCCACAGGGTTAACGTCATTATGCCGTTCTTATATGAAGGCCGCCAGCACAAACGCTCCAAAAGAGAGTCTTTAGACTGTGCCATGGCATTAGTCGAATTAATCAACATGGGCGTATCCAATATTATTACCTTTGATGCCCACGACCCAAGAGTCCAGAACGCCATTCCATTAAAAGGCTTTGACAATTTTATGCCGACCTACCAGTTTGTAAAGGCTCTGTTTTCCCACGACCATACCTTACAGATTGACAAGGATCACCTGATGGTCATCAGTCCGGACGAAGGCGCTATGAACCGCGCTGTGTATCTGGCCAACAACTTAAGCGTAGATATGGGTATGTTCTACAAACGTCGGGATTACTCTAAAGTAGTAGACGGACGCAACCCAATCGTTGCCCACGAATTTTTGGGTACTTCTGTGGAGGGAAAGACCGTTCTGATTATCGACGATATGATCTCTTCCGGCGAAAGTATGTTGGATACTGCCAGAGAATTAAAGGAACGCAAGGCAAAGAAAGTCGTTGTCTGCTGTACCTTTGGTCTGTTTACCAGCGGTCTGGAAAAATTCGACGAATTCTACAACAGAGGCTATATTGATTACGTCATTACTACCAATTTAAATTACCGTCCGGCAGAGCTTCTGACCCGTCCATGGTACATCGAAGCAGACATGAGCAAATACATGGCTGCCATCATCAATTCCTTAAACCACGACGTATCCATCAGCGCTTCTCTGTCTCCGACTGAGAAGATTCAGAGACTGCTTCAGAAATATCAGGCAAGCGGATGCGGCCATACAGGAACCCTGGTGTAGCCCTTACCCGTTTTGACAAAATGGTGCTGCAAAACCATCTGGCCAGATGATTTTGCGGCACCATTTTTCACTGTTTAAATCAGACAAAGGAATGCAGCCAGATTGCCTCTCTGGTTTCCCATGATCCGGTGGGAATACAGGTGTCTGGGATTACATCTGGTACAGATATTCGTAGTATGGATATTTTCCGGCAGAACTCCCGCTTCCTTTAATACGATTTCATTGGCTGTCCATAGATCCAGCTGATACTTTCCAGGGGTTCCATTCGGATAAAACAGACTGTCCCAATATTTCTGTGAAAAACCGCTCTGGAATTTTTCAATCACTTCTTCTCCCACTTCAAAGCAGGACTGGCAGATGCTGGGGCCAATGCAGGCAATTACGTCTTCTGCCCTGGTTCCAAATGCCTCTGTCATTTCTCTTATCGTATGTTCCCCCATCCGCTTTACCGTACCTCTCCAGCCGGAATGGGACAATCCAATCGCTTTGCGAACCGGATCCAGAAAATACAGAGGAACGCAGTCTGCATAAAAGGTTACTAAGGTAATGCCGGCAATGTCCGTAATCAGTCCGTCTGCATCTTTATAATCTCGGTCTTTCCAGATTCCTTTTCCGCAGTCTTCTTTCGTTACCTTGCGGACATTGGTGGTATGGGACTGCCAGGATGTTACCATTTTCTCCGGATCTACCTGGAGGGCAGCTGCCATACGCCGGTAATTTTCCCAGACCCGTTCTTTTTCGTCCCCTCTGGAAAAGGACAGGTTCATGGATTCATAACATCCTGTGCTGACCCCGCCGTATCTGGTGGAAAAACCATGCCTTACCATTCCGGATTTTTCCAAAGCCGGAAAAGAAAGGTAAGGCACTCCTTCCCTGCATCTGGTTACCAGTTCATCCGGCCTGTCTGCCTTTTTCCAATTTATTTCCATAGCGAATCCTCCTTTTATCAAATATCTAAAATGCATTCCGAATCAGCCGGATAGTCTGTCCCAGTATCGCTACTACGTCAAACCGGCAGGCAGTATCCATAGAAAGCTGGTTTTCATAAAGATAAGAAAGGGCTGCTTTCCGGATTCTCTGCTGTTTGCGGGCATCCACTGCCTCCGCCGGCTCCCCAGCCGTCAAATCCTTCCGGTATTTGACTTCAACGAAAACCAGCGTGTTCCCATCCCTGGCAATCAAATCAATTTCTCCCCGCCTGTGGTTCTGATAATTGCGGCACAGGATTTCATATCCCTGGCTGGCTAAATAATCAGCCGCCATGGATTCATAGCGGCTTCCTGTCTGTCTTTTATTCAACTGTCTGACTCCCTTATACGAATCTGGTAATAAAGCTTCTCCGGTGAATCGGACATGGCCCATACTCCTTTAATGCGCTAATATGGACGGCTGTCCCGTATCCTTTGTGACGGGCAAATCCATATTCCGGATAGATCTTGTCATATTCTATCATCATATGGTCCCTGGTTACTTTTGCCAGAATACTGGCCGCAGCAATGGATACGCTTTTGGCGTCTCCTTTAATAATCGGCACCTGGGTCAGGCTTTCCGGCAGTTCTGGTATGGTAACGGCGTCGTTTAACAGCACGCCTGGAGCTGGGTTTAGCTGCCCCACTGCCTGTCTCATCGCCCGATAGGTTGCCTGGAGAATATTGATTTCGTCAATTTCCTCAGGGCTTGCAATTCCCACTGCCCAGCTGACCGCTTTTTCTTTGATCTCCAGAAAAAGCTCTTCTCGCCGCTTTTCGGAAAGCTTTTTTGAATCGTTCAGATATAAAATCCGGCAGTCCGCTGGCAAAATGACAGCCCCTGCTACTACAGGTCCTGCTAAAGGGCCTCTTCCCGCTTCGTCAATGCCGCAGACAAGTCCTGCCCACTGGTATTCCTGTTCATACGCTTTCATCTGCTCTAACCGCAGCAGTTCCTGTTCTAGTTTTTCCCCTTTGAGTACTCTGGCCATTGTTCCTCCTGCTCTATCCAACCGGCCAGATTTTCAGCCAAATCCTGCCGATGATATCGTCCTCTTTAATATTTCCTACGTCAGTATCCCTGCTGTCTGAGCTGTTATTCCGGTTATCTCCCAGCACAAAGTATTCGTCTTCTCCCAGTGTAATGGCCGCTTCGGCCCGTCCGGCTTTCTGGATGGGTTCTGCACTTATATCGTCTGTCAGCTGTTTCCCATTTATCCATACAGCGCCGTCTTGAATCTGCACCGTTTCTCCAGGCAGCCCGATAATCCGTTTGGTATAATACCGGCCTTTCTGGTAATGGTAAGAAAACACAATGACGTCATACCGCTCCGGCTTTTTCCATCGGTATGATACTTTATCAACCAGCAGGATGTCTCCGTCTTTTAACGCCGGCTCCATAGAAGCTCCATACACATCTGCCCTCTGAACTACAAAGACAATCAAAAACAGAAAAACGGATGCCATTACTGCCAGATAGCAGAAAAAACGTTTTAATTCTGTCCAAATCGCTTCGTTCTGCCGTCTGTTCATTTCTGCAGTTCCGGCTGTTCTAATGTAATTTTCCCTAACCGGCCGCTTCTGAAATCATCCAGCAGAATGGACGCTGCCTTGGCAAGATCCAGCTCACCGCCCTTTAGCAGGCAGGATCTGGTTTTTGCCACCTGTTCCAAAACTGCCAGACAGCCGTTATCGCCGTCTCTGCAGGGAAGCTCTTCCATCTGGTACCGCTTCTGCAATGCTTCCGGATAACGGTCTGTCAGCACTTTAATCAGTTCGAATGCCAGTTCATCTTTATTTAAAATCTCGTCGTTAATGGAGCCGATAAATGCCAGATTCAGCCCCACCTTCTGATCCTCAAATTTAGGCCACAAAATTCCTGGGGTATCCAGCAGTTCCAGAGTCTTATTTAACCGGATCCACTGGTTTCCCTTGGTTACACCAGGCTTATTGCCGGTTTTTGCGCAGGCCTTTCCTGCAAATGCATTGATAAATGTAGACTTCCCTACGTTTGGGATTCCCACTACCATAGCCCGAACCGGACGGTTTAAGATTCCTCTTCTCCGGTCCCGTTCGATTTTTTCTTTGCAGGCTTCCTGAACCGTTGCATTAATCTGCTTTAAACCGGCTCCGCTTTTACAGTTTACCTTCAATACATGAAATCCTTTTTCTGAAAAGTAGCGGATCCACTGTTCGTTAAGACGGTCATCTGCCAGATCCGACTTATTTAAAAGCACCATTCTGGCTTTTCCTGCTCCCAGCTCATCAATGTCCGGATTGCGGCTGCTAAGCGGTACTCTGGCATCTACCAGTTCAATAATCAGATCAATTAATTTAATATCTTCTTTCATGGCACGTTTGGCTTTTGTCATGTGCCCTGGATACCATTGTATATTCATCTTGTCCCTCTATCTGAACGCTTCCGTTTATTCAACCAGTCCCATGTCAAGGAGCGGGAATAGCCGGAGCCATACTTTTCCTATCATATTTTCTTTTCTTACATTGCCGACATTGGCAAACCGGCTGTCTTCACTGCTGTCCCGATTGTCCCCCAGCAGAAAATACTCATCTTCTCCAAGGATGACCGGATGTTCTGCCAGACCTGGCGAAGTGATGACAGATGCGGATTCTTCTTCCTGCAGCAGTATGTCATTGATATAGATCTTTCCATCTTTGATCTGCACCGTTTCTCCAGGAAGGCCAATTACCCTTTTTACGTTCCATTTTCCATCCTCCCGCCGGAATACCACTACATCAAACCGGTCCGGCGACTGGAAATCGTAGACCAGACGGTTCACAAGCACCACATCCTCTGTTTCCAGAGCCGGCTGCATGGAACTGCCGCTGATGGGAATCTGGGTTCCAAAGGCGTAAACAGTAAAACAGGCAATGGCAATTACCACAATAACGTCTGTCACCCAGCTGACAATTCGGCGAAGCAGGTTGGTTTCCTCGCTTTCATAAAATTCCACTGTTCTCACCTCATGTTAAAAAAGGAGCTGTCGCAAAATGAAACGTTGCGACAGCCCCTTCTGTCTTCAAGAATTATCGAACTAATTCTTTTACCTTTGCTGCTTTACCTACGCGGTCACGTAAATAGTACAGTTTTGCTCTTCTTACTTTACCCTTTCTTACAACTTCTACATCTGCAACAGATGGGGAGTGTAATGGCCAGGTCTTCTCAACGCCGATGCCGTTGGAATTCTTTCTTACGGTAAAGGTCTCTCTTGCGCCGCCGTTCTGTCTCTTAATAACGGTACCTTCGAAAATCTGGATTCTCTCACGGTTACCCTCTTTGATCTTGTTGTGTACTCTTACAGTATCGCCAACGTGGAACTCCGGTACAGATTCCTTTAACTGAGCTGCTTCAATATTCTTGATAATTTCGTTCATCGTGTGAACCTCCTTAAGTTTATTGGATGTTCTTAATACGCTTGTTCGTAACAGAGGACCATCTCTTCTTAATCACAACTATCACAGTGTATCATAAAGATTTTGAAATTGCAAGTAATTCTTCCAAAAACTTTCGTTCTTTTTTGTCTAAATTGGCTTCTGCCAGAAGATCCGGCCTCCGTTCCAGAGTTCGTTTGATGGATTCTCTTCTTCTCCACTCTTCGATATTTTTATGATGACCGGACAGCAGCACGTCCGGAACCTTCATTCCCCGAAATTCTTCCGGACGGGTGTACTGGGGGTATTCTAACAGATTGTCATGGAACGATTCAATGTCTGCGGACACTTCGTTATTTAATACACCTGGCACCAGCCGGCTGATACAGTCAATCATCACCATGGCCGGAAGCTCCCCTCCGGTCAGGACATAGTCGCCAATGGAAAGATAATCGGTACAAATGGCGGTCAGCGCTCTTTCGTCAATTCCTTCATAATGGCCGCATAAGAACACCAGGTCGTCTTCTTGTGCCAGTTCTTCTGCAATTTTCTGGTTAAATACCCGTCCCTGGGGCGTCATATAAATTACTCTGGGACGTTTTCCAATTTTCCTGCACAGATCCTCGTAGCAGTCACAAACCGGAGGCGCCTGCATCACCATTCCGGCGCCTCCGCCGTATGGATAATCGTCTACCGAATTGTGCTTGTTTCCCGCATAATCTCGGATGTTGACTGCCTCTACGGAAATAATCCCCTTCTCCATGGCCCGTCCGGTAATGCTGGTATTTAATCCCCCCATTACCATATCTGGAAAGAGGGTCATAATATGAAAATTCATGTTGTTCCTACCTTCTCTTTATAAATCCAGCAGACCGTCCATCAGGTGAATATTCATAACACCCTGTTCCAAATCTACATTCCGGATACATTCTTTAATCGCCGGAAGAAGCAGTTCTTTTCCATCTTTCCGGCTTACAATATATACGTCATTGGCGCCAGTGGGCATTACTTCTTTTAACACGCCCAGTACCGTTCCGTCTTCGGCAACTACTTTTAAGCCTACCAGATCTGTAATAAAATATTCGTCCTCGTCTAAGTCTACCGCCTGATCCCTGCGGATCAGAAGGTCTCTTCCCTTGTACTTTTCAATATCGTTGATATTATCGTATCCCTTAAACTTCAGGATTACCATGTTTTTAAAAAACTTTACATTCTGGATTTTTAAAACGATCTGCTCTCTTCCTGCGTCTAATATCACTTCATCTAAATCCAGAAACCGTTCCGGATCGTCTGTGGTAGGATAGACTTTTACTTCTCCTCTGACTCCGTGAGTGGAGCTGATAACGCCAACCCGCAGCATTTCTTCCATTCTGATTCCTCTCTTTTCTGAAGGGTGTAAAAAAATGGAGGCTGTATGGTACAACCCCCATTTTGTCACTGAATTTCAACAATAACTTTCCTGTCCTCTCTGGAAGCAGCCGCTTTTACTACAGAGCGGATTGCCTTTGCAATCCTTCCCTGTTTGCCAATCACTTTGCCCATATCAGAGGGAGCTACTTTTAATTCCACCAACAGGTCGTTGCCTTTCTCAGTCTCGGTTACGACAACTTCGTCAGGATTGTCAACCAGTGCTTTTGCGATAACTTCTACTAATTCTTTCATAGCGCTCACCTCTCAATTATTGGATGCCAGCGATCTTCAGAAGTTTACCTACGGTTTCAGTAGGCTGAGCACCTGTTGCTAACCACTTCTTGGTTGCCTCCTCATCGAACTTGATTACGCTTGGTTCTACGTTTGGATCATAGTAACCAACCTCCTCGATGAATCTGCCGTCTCTTGGAGCTCTGGAATCTGCAACAACAACTCTATAGAAAGGAGCCTTCTTCTGGCCCATTCTTCTCAGTCTCATCTTTACTGCCATTTCAATTCACCTCCTTATAATACTGTTTATAGACAATGCAGGAATCTGCTTTGCTAACCGTTAAAAGGGCATCTTAAATTTGCCGCCCATCAGTCCGCCAAGGCCTCCTAATCCGCCTCTGCGTTTGCCGCCTCCCATCATGCCAGGAAGCTGCTTCATCATCTTTTTCATCTGTTCAAACTGCTTGCACAGACGATTGACTTCGTTTAAATCCACGCCTGCGCCTTTTGCAATGCGTTTCTTTCTGGGAACGTTCATTAAAGAAGGGTTGGCCCGTTCTTCCTTTGTCATGGAAAGGATGATTGCCTCTACCCGCTTCATATTTTTTTCGTTCTCATCCATATCAATATTGCCAAGATTTCCCATGCCTGGCATCATGTTCATTATGCTTGCCATGCCGCCCATTTTTTTAATCTGGTTCATCTGGTCTAGGAAATCGTTATAATCAAATTCTGCTTTCTTCAGCTTCTGGCTTAACTCTTTGGCCTTATCCTGGTCAATCTCGGCTTCCGCCTTCTCAATCAGGGAAAGGATATCGCCCATGCCTAAGATACGGGACGCCATACGATCCGGATAAAACTGCTCCAAATCTGACAGTTTCTCTCCCATACCTACGTACAGAATCGGCTTGCCGGTAACGGAACGGATGGAAAGCGCTGCACCGCCTCTGGTATCGCCGTCTAACTTGGTCAGAATAATACCGTCAATGCCAATCTTATCGTTGAACATACCGGCCACATTGACTGCGTCCTGGCCAGTCATGGCGTCTACTACCAGAATAGTCTGGTATACGTCCACCTGCTCTTTGATCTCAATCAGTTCGTTCATCATATCTTCATCTATATGAAGACGTCCTGCAGTATCCAGAATGACGACGTTCAGATTATTTTTTGCCGCGTGCTCAATGGCTGCTTTCGCAATGTTCACAGGCTTCTGCTTATCGCCCATGGAAAATACCGGAACCCCCTGCTTCTCTCCGTTGATCTGCAGCTGCTGGATCGCAGCCGGACGGTATACGTCGCAGGCAGCCAGTAATGGACGTTTGCCTTTTGCCTTTAACTTGCCGGCAATCTTTGCTGTGGTAGTGGTTTTACCGGCGCCCTGAAGACCTGCCATCATAATGACAGTAATGTCGCTGCCGCTCTTTAAGGCAATCTCGGTTGTCTCTGAGCCCATCAGACGAACCAGTTCTTCATTTACAATTTTAATTACCATCTGTCCAGGAGTTAAACTTCCCATGACGTCTTCGCCAATGGCCCGTTCCTCTACAGATTTGATAAACTGTTTGACTACCTTGAAGCTTACATCAGCTTCTAACAGAGCCATCTTGACCTCTTTTAATGCGGCCTTTACATCGGCCTCTGACAGACGGCCTTTTCCCCGCAGGTTTTTAAATACATTCTGCAGTTTATCGGATAAACTCTCAAAAGCCATGTATGTCCTCCTCTACAGCTTTGCGATGTCCCTGGAAATCTCTCCGATTTTATCAACCAGACGTCCGTCTCCGCTTTTCTGATACTCTGCGGTCAGATCTTCAATTTCGCGGACCAGTTCTTTTGTCTTTTGAAATTTTTCTACCAGCCGGAGTTTTTCTTCATAGCCGGTCAGAATCTTATCGCAGCGCTTTACCAGGTCGTGAACGCCCTGTCTGCTGATGCCCTCTTCCTGGGCAATCTCGCTGAGCGACATATCATTCATTACAACGTCTTCATAGATATGCTGCTGATGCGATGTTAACAGCTCTCCATAAAAATCATAGAGCAGCCCTTGCTGGACTATCTTTTCCATTTCAATCACCTGTGTAATCATACACGAAAGGCGGTTAGTTGTCAAGTATTTTTTCTTTACGAACTGTTGTTCGAGCTATTTCATCTTTTTGTATAAAGAAATAAACTTTTTAGAGAGAAATAATTTCTTCAGTAAAATTTTCAAATTCCTTTGTTGATATTTCAGTTTCTTCCCAATAAGGTACACCATTTTGTATACTATGATGTACCTTTGACATAGTATCTAAATAGTATCCTTCGTAATCATAATCTGCTGCTGAAGATTGACGTATATACATGGCTAATTCTTGAGCCGCTAAATGAGAGTTACTATCATTTAAACCTCCGATTGCTGGTCCGCTTGAAGCACAATACACCTCTAAAAGTAAACAATCCCCATTCTCATTGATTGCTTTTATAATATAACTAAACTGATTTTCTAAATTATTAGTAACATACCTAGGTTTCCCAAATAAATATTTGAGTTGTCCTAATGCCATGACACAATTTTTTTCAAAGTTTTCATCGAACTCATAAATAGAACAAATATTTGATGATGGCATATAGTATTCTACTGTAGCATTAGCGTTTTCAAATTTATACATCTCTTTTCCTCCCCTTGTAAGCAGCTAACACGATATGCAGATATTATAGCATCTGCACCGTCTCCCGTCATCATTCTTTCCATTTCTTACATTACTTTTAAAAATATTTACACCGTTCTTTTTATCCTATATAATGGCAGCATAAAAAGGAGAAGCTGCCTATGTATCATGAAACAGAACTTAGAAACTTATATGACCGTCTGGGTGCACAGTACCCTCAGTATGAACTGTCATTTTCAGGGGACCATCTGACTATAAGCCGCCTGCACAGCAAGGCAGAGGTAAGCCGAAAAGGAGCAGAATTATACGCCAATGGAACCTTGTATGACCAGTTTACCAGTGACGAGGTCGAAGACCCTGACGATCTCTATGAACTCATTGAACTGTTTTTCCTGGATATCCAGCACTTTGGCATGACGCAGGGAAATGAGACCTATATAGCTGCCCAGAAAAAGGCGGCAAAACTGGGCACACGTTTTTTAATTCTTGCAGGCGCCCTTTTTACTGCCTGTCTGCTTCCATTAATGGCGGCACACAGCCTGTGGCTGATACTGCCAGTCTTTGCAGGTCCGGCCATATCTCTTGTGGCGCTGGCCATGATTTATAAAAATGCATTCCGGCTGTACTGGATCTGTCCGGCGTGCGGCCGCCCCCTGCCTTTAGATCCCAAAAGCCGGTTTCCTAAAATGGAGTACGTTCCCCAGTGTCCTCATTGCGGCCACATATTGGAGCAGGAGCCGGAACTGGAGCCTGTCCGTCTGGAAACCAATGAACAGACGCAGCCGCTTGATCCCTCCTATATCCCGCCTGCAAAAGGCAAAAAATGGCCCTGTCTCTTTACAGGCAGCGTTACAATTGCCATGTCGCTGTTTTTATTTGTAATTCTATTCTTCTTTGGCGATCCTTTAGAAGCGCAGAACGCAGGAATGACGATGATACTGCTTCTGGTATTGTCTGGCTTTGGCCTGACGCTTCTTCTCTGCCGTCACACCGAAACGGAAAACATTCAACAGCCCCTTGCAGTGCTGCGGGAGCAAAAGATGGTAACAGGTGTTGGCATACTTGTATGGCTGATAGGACTCGTCGTTATGTTTATGGCAATTGCTGTCGCGGTTGCCGTTCCTGTTGATGCGGCTACCTGTTTTCTTGCATTAGCCGGTGTATCTGCCACGTTTTTTGGCGTCTGGATGGTACTTGCGGGACGCAACCGGTCTCTGTTCGTGTTCCGTGACAATTCTATTTTGTACATCAGCAGCTGGGGAAGGCAGAAAGAATTTGCTCCTGGACAAGTGGCTTCTGTAAAACTTACCATCAACCGCTCCATTCACCTGTTAGACAAAAATGGGAAAAAGCTGGTTTCAGTTGAAACCAATATGCAGGGAATTTCCCGATTTGTCCAGTGGATTGAGAACTCCAATCTCACTGCTGCCCTGACCCCTTCCATGGAAAAACAGGCAAAACAGCAGGCCGAGACAGCGGCCTCCGTTCAATGGCGGGAAGAATATCGTACCCACTGGCATGACCACATCAAAGCCATCCGGACAGGAATGTGGCTGGTTTTGTTTTTCTTTGCCGCCGGTACTATCGCGCCTATCCCGCTGTTTCTCTTTGCCGGTGTAAAGTTCCGCACCCTGATGATCATTTCCGCCCTTGCTCCGGTTCCATTTTTGGTGTTTTGTCTGGTATTTGCTCCAGTTCTTCTGTTTGACGACCGGCCTGCAAATGCCACTCCTGAATGGAATTCTATGCATATTAAGGTCCCTCTGATTCCAGCCCTGCTGATCGGACTTCTCTACATGGGACAGGTCCACTACATCTGGGATGGATTGATTCTCCAGGAGCCTGACGGCAGCTGGCTCTGGCTGATACGGGTTCTGACTATCGGCACAGCGCTGACTGTTCTGCTGATCCGCCGTACCCCGAGACGGCTGCGGCTGGGAACCGGAATCTTTATGGGGATGATGAGTTTTTGTCTCGCAATTGGCTTTCATTACTATGTCAATGCAGCGTTAAGCGGGCCAGCCCGCCACTATCCGGCAGTCATTTTGGACAGTCATGCCAAAGATCCGGACATTGAGGATGACGACTACACGCTTACCATTCAGATGGATAACGGAAAGGAAGCTACCATTGCCGTACTGGAAGAAATTTATGAACAGGCCATACATGGCGAACCGCTGGATGTCTGCCATCGGGAAAGTCCCCTGGGCGTCAGCCTGTTAGACATCCATGCACCGAAAAAGGAAAAACAGCAGTAAGAAAGGAGGCCTGCAATGAAGCAAAAAGCAAAAAGGATCCGAACCATCTACGATGATTCACTGCCCCGAATCTTTCTCTGGTCGGGATTTACGGTATTTGTGATACTGCTAATCGCCTGTGTCATCATCGGGGCTGTTATATTTTTTAGTCATTACAATCTGGATGAAGGGCGAAAGATAATCCTTGCCTGCCTGGCTCTGGCAGTGCCTGGTTCCTATGGATTGCCCCTGATTAGTCTCATCAAGGTCTGGAACCAGGAACGCGCCCTGGGAATTTACTGGAAAGACCGGACGGATCAGGAACGTCCCGAATGGGAACGGGACTGGTATCTGTCCTATGAAAGAGGCGGTTTTATCCTGATTCACAGAGCCTATATCCAATGCATCACAGGATCCAAAGAAGAGCTGGAAGACACTGGAAGTTATGCCAAGGGATCCGTTTACCGCACCGCATATGAAGACATCAACGGAACTCGCCACTTGCTGAACTTTTCCTCGGAATCCGGATCAGAAGAATTTCAGAAGTGGTACAAAAAACAACCGTTTAACAAGGAGAACCGCGACGATGAGCAACAAACTGATTAAACAGAACGATTGGGATCGGATCATGTTTACTATGATTACGAAAAAGACGGTATTTTGCCCAGAGACCAGTTTCGGAATAAGGAACTGATGAAAGCTGCCGGTGCGCTTTGCGGCTGCGCAGTTGGTATGCTGGCGCTCTATTTATGGCTGAGCAAAGACTGGTATGCCGGATAGGCGGATTTCTCTTTTATTCCGCCTCAAACGATACCGGCGTAATGGCATAATTCTTTCTATCTCCGCCTGTGCCGCAGGCCAGCGCCTCAATGGCTCCGATGTTTTCCCGCTCTATCGGATAGATAAGCTGCAGGCGGTTTCCATCGGCTTTTGAACTCTTAGGCCCCCTATAGGTCTCTGGTTCGTCCCAGCCTTTCTTTTTTAAAAGAACGACATTCTTTCTGGAAAATGGAGCCAATTCATCTTCGCTGCCTTCTAGACATAACAGCAGGGCATTGGAATAGACTTTTGCCTCAGTAAGTGTGATCGGTTCTCCATTCATTCCCATAACGTCCAGATTCATCGGGATTTTTTCCGGCTCTTCCGGAGGTTTAACCTGGTAACGCAGGTCATAGCTGGAACCGCTGCAGGAAGCGTGAATGACAATTTCGGACACCTGGCCGTCTGTGTTCCAATATTCAAACTGGATGACCGTCTCTTCTCCTCCGCCCCATCCATAAGCCTGGTTTTCCAGTGGTTTCCCATTTTTATCCAGAAATTTTACCTCCATCATCAGCTGATTATTTTCTTCATCTGGCGTATAAGTTGGAGGCTGTACCCTTCCAGTGCCGCCTTCCCGCATGATTAATCCTAATGTCATGTATTCTCCCAGATACTGTTCTTCTGCTATATCCAGATAATTGTCAGCAGGAATCTGCTCTTTCCGGCTGTCTGATTCCGGTTTGGTTTCACCAGGGCTTTCCTGGACAGCCGGTTCGGTTACTGTTTCTGGAATGGCAGTTTCCGCTTCTGCAGAAACCACTTCCGGTTCTTCTGGTGCTTTACTTCCAGTAAAGGTGCAGGCTGCAAGTAAAACCGTACATCCTGCCAAAATCGCTGCTACTGCCGCGGAATATTTTTTTCTGGATACCAATGTTTTTATTCTTTCTTTCATCGTCTTTCCTCCGCTCTCAATGGTCGCTGCTGCATAAAATAACTGGCTGGCAGAGTTTTTGTGTTCCATGATATAAAGCAGGGTACGCCCATAGGAAATCCGTTCCGTTTCTCCCAGCAATCGGATCGCTGCTTCATCGCAGGCCAGCTCACAGTCTTTTTTTGACAGTATGGCGGCTGCCCACACAAAAGGATTTACCCAGTAATAGCATAACAGTCCGACTCTGACCGCTCCCCAGATCTCATCTTTATGCCTGGCATGGCAAAGCTCATGGGCCAAAATATGAGAGAGCCTTCTTTTTCCTTCTGGAGAGTTCTCCTGCGCCATTCCTTCCGGCAGATAAATAGAACGTTCCCCCAGATAGCACAGGTAGCAGGGAGACGAAACTTTTGGTGTTTCATAAACGGGAATCTTTCTAATATTCTCCTGCAGTCCCTCTGAATCTCCTTTATCTGGAAAAGCGTCTCCGGACAGGAACAAAAACCTTCTATGGGCTTTTAGTCTTTTTGCGAACCGGATATTCACCGCCAGAAACCAGACTGCTAATGCGGCTGCGCCGCTTACCCAGACTACTATGATGAAAAGCTCCCAGTCGATTCCCGCCGCTTTTTCCAACAGTGTCACCGGCGTATCGTAGGTCCTTACGACTCCGTGCATGATATTTTCTGCTAAATCAGCAGCCGCGCTGTTATCGATTACCCTGGATTTTACCTGCTCTGCCACATTCATAACGCTGAACCGGCTGGTAAGCTGTCCAATAAGCTGATTCAGAGGATAAAACCAGGGAATTACCAGACGGGCTGCTGCCAGTCCCCACAAACTATATAAAAACAAGGGCCGGATCCTGCCTTTTCCGAAAAATCGAATCAGGCAAATCGAACCAATCAGGACAGAAGATGCAATTAAAGTCTCAATCATAAAATTCCTCCTCCGCTTGTTCTAAAATCTGATAAAGTTCGTCTAACTCTTCCCTGCTGACTTTATTGGAAGAAATCAGCGTATTTACCATAAGGCCCAGACTGCCGTTATAAACCCGTTCCAACAGTCCGCTGGTTTCCTCTGCCGCCGCTTCTTCCCGTCTGATACAAGGGTAAAATTGCTTTGCTTTTTCCCCTTCCTCATGGCGGACTGCTTCTTTGGCCTCCAGCCGGTTCAGCATCGTAATGATCGTGTGCTTGCTCCACTGGGTCTTTTCATACAGTTCTTTCGTCAGCTGAGTAATGGTCTTAGGCGGGTTCTGCCACAAAGCCTCCATCAATTTCCACTCCCCATCTGACAAATTAATCGGTTCCATGAAATCCCCCCTTCTCTATAAAGGTATACATCTGTGTACCTTTATAATACCATCCAGGTATACAAGTGTCAACCTTTGAAGTCAAAAAAACGCATTCGAGGCAGCAAAAAGCCTGCCTGGAACGCGTTTTCTATCTGGTTTCCTTAATATATTCTTCCTGTAAAAATTACTACCGTTCTCGGCCGCATGACGTAAGAACCGTCAATTCTGGGTTCTTTCCCTCTGGGATACACATATTGTCCGGCCTCATCTCCATAGGTATCGACGCTGAGATGCCATACCCCTCTGTGATTGAGGTTTGGCAGCGTAATGGTTACCGGTTCCCAGTAGGTATTAATGGCCATATAAATGATGTCGTCTCTTCCTTTTTCCCTGTCATATCCGGCGAAGCTGATGGCAAATGTCCTGGTATTTTCCGGCAGGTTGGTATTTTCTGCATTTACATCATGGGAATGAAGCGCTTCCATTCCGCAGACTGCATCCGGAAGGCGCTTGCGGATTGCCGGATGTTCATGGCGGTAATGAATCATAAACTTAAAAAATTCAAACAACTCTCTGTTTTTTTCCAGCAGATTCCAGTCCAGCCAGGAAATCTCGTTGTCCTGGCAATACCCATTGTTATTGCCGTACTGGGTATTGCCGAATTCATCTCCTGCCAGAAACATAGGAGTTCCCCTGCTGCACATCAAAACTGCACAGGCATTGCGGATCATCCGGTAGCGGAGTTTTAATACTTCCGGATCCGTGGTTTCGCCTTCCGCTCCGCAGTTCCAGCTTCGGTTGTCATTGGATCCATCCGTATTGTCCCATCCGTTTCCCTCATTATGCTTCTCATTATAAGAATACAAATCGTATAACGTAAAGCCGTCATGACAGCTCAGGAAATTAATGCTGGAATTATATCCTGCATAATTTTTATCATGCTCTGGGTCGAAACCGCCGTATAAATCGCTGGAACCGCAGATACTCCAGGCTGCCGTCCAGGAAAGCCAGTTCTCGCCCTTTAAAAATCCCCGAATCACATCTCGGTATCTTCCGTTCCACTCTGCCCACCGTTTGCTTGCCGGAAAACTCCCTACCTGATACAGTCCTCCTGCATCCCAGGCTTCTGCAATGAGCTTGACGTTGCTTAGTACTGGATCGTAAGCCAATGCCCTCAGCAAAGGAGGGTTGTTCATCGGAGCACCTTTTTCGTTACGCCCCAGAATACTGGCCAGATCAAAGCGGAATCCGTCTACCCGATAACTGACCGTCCAGTAACGCAAACATTCCAGAATCATCTGCTGAACGATTGGGTGGTTGCAGTTTAAGGTGTTGCCGCAGCCGCTGAAATTGTAGTAATTGCCGTCCGGCGTCAGCATATAGTAAACCTGGTTGTCAAACCCCTTAAAGCAGAATACCGGCCCTTTCTCATTCCCTTCTGCAGTGTGGTTAAATACCACATCCAGAATTACCTCGATGCCATTGTCATGGAGAGCCTTTATCAGGGTCTTTAATTCTGTGCCTTCATGGTTGTACTCATCCGAAGCCGCATAACTGGTATTGGGCGCAAAAAACCCTACAGTATTATATCCCCAGTAGTCTAGGAGCCTCTTTCCATCAATTTCCCTGGAATTCATGGTTTCATCAAATTCAAAGATCGGCATGAGTTCCACCGCATTGACGCCCAGTTCTTTCAAATAGGGGATTTTTTCCATCAGACCGGAAAATGTGCCTCTGTTTTTCACTCCGGAGCTGGGATGCTGGGTAAATCCTCTTACATGGAGTTCATAAATAATCAGATCGCTTAATTCTCTGGAAGACTGGGGCATACTTCCCCAGTCAAATATATTTTTTACGACTCTCGCATGATAGGTTTTCCCGCCTTCCACTCCCCAGACTTTCCGGCTGGTAACCACTCTGGCATATGGATCCAGCAAAATATTGTCCTTGCAGAACAGCTGCCCCTTCTGGGGATCGTAAGGGCCGCTGATCCGGTAAGCGTATTCAAACTCTTCAATGTCCAGGCCAAAGACAATCATCGAGTACACATCGCCGATTTTATAAGACTCCGGAAAAGGAAGAACGGCATACGGTTCTTCTTCATCTCTATGAAACAGCAAAAGTTCGCATCCGGTTCCCTCCCTGGTATGGACGGTAAAATTCACGCCGCTGGCTAAAGCCATTGCCCCGTTTACATCAAACAGGCCTGGGCGGACGTCAAATCCGGCAATGTTGTCTGTCGGGTTAATCGGGGTCTGAACATCTGCTGTATATTTCTGACTGTAAAGTTTCACTGGCAGCGCCTCCTCATAGTAAATGGTTAATTCATGTATCGCTTCATTGTTTTGCTGACTCTTTTATAAACCAAACGGGTAATAACGGAAGTTATCCCGTATTTAATCAAATTAAACGGCACAATTCCAAACAAGGCCAGCGTGAGGGTGTTTTTCATCAGCGGATTGACCGCACTGCACATCGCGACAATCTCTTCCATACTCATTCCCATCAGCTTTACATAGAATGGAAAAATCAGCAGCAGATTGCTGGCAACCGCCGCAATGGAACAGAGAATGGTTCCCGCTGCCATTCCAATCTCTCCCGATTTTCTGGATTTGTGATGCTGGTAAATCCAGGCAGCAGGCACCGCATACGCGCAGCTTAGCAGGAAGTTGCTGACTTCTCCGGTCAGCATGGTACTGGTTCCCATAAAAGCCAGCTTGACCAGAAGCTTAACCAGAATAATCAGAACTGCCGCCCCAGGTCCCAGTACAAAGCCTCCGATTACTTCTACCAGACCGGACAAATCAAACTCCATAAAGGGCGGCATAAAGGGCAGAGGAAATTTAAACAGCATCAGTATTCCGGCCAAAGCCCCTAAAAGTCCAATCATTACCAGTCTTTTTACATTTGTTACCTGTTTCATAATAAAGTCACCTTTCCGCTTTGGGTCGGCGTCTTTAGAAGAACGACAAAAAGCCTGGGAATACAGTAAGCCCAGGCATCATCTCCAAAAAACGTCTTTTCTCATCCGGACTATACCGTCGGTGCCGGAATTGCGCCGGCTCAGCCGTTTTGTCAAACGGGTCATGGACTATTACCATCGGTAGGGACTTGCACCCTGCCACAAAGACTTATTATATTTTACGGCCTTTATTATACTACTGCCCACACCGGTTGTAAAGGCTTTCTTTTTAAAGCTGCCTCATGGCGTTCTCCGTCATTTTTTCCAGCGCTTCTTTTACGAGCTGCAGCGTTTCTTCTCCGATTCCTGCCGTAGTATCCGCTTTAAATTGTTCCACTACTGGCAGAAGACTTAAGCACAAATCTCTGCCGGATTCCGATAATTCCAGGTATTTTACCCGCCGATCTTCCTTTGACGACTCTCTTATCAGATGGCCTTCTATCTCCAGCTTCTGAAGCACCGGTACAATGCTTGGTTCTTTTAATACCATCTGTTCCGCCAGCTGTTTCTGGGTCAGAGGCCCTTTGCTTAAAATATAATACATGGCAATCCACTGGGTTCTTGTCATATGGTATTGATTCAGCTGTTTTTCCATCGCTGCCGCAAAAATCTTTCCGGATCGGCTGGTCACAAAGGCCATACAGTCATTTAAATCAAACACGTTTTCATTCCTCCTCACCGCGTCCAGCCCCTTTTTTCCAGACGCTGATTGGCTTTATGATAACACGTATCGTCCCAGCTCGTCAAATACTTCATCTTCATCATACCAACGTCCGGAAAGCCGCCGTTCACACTCCTGCCAGTCCACTGGTTTTAAGCAATCTGTATAAATCCGGATGCCCGCAATCCGCCCGTCTTTTACGGAAACCAGTGCAGATACCAGCCCTTCCAGAAAATGGCGTTCCAGCCGTACGCTCCAGTCGGGAGACTGACCGTAAAGCCATTCCGAACTCTGAAGTTTCAAGATTTGTTCTCTGGGTACTGCGATTCCTGCTTCTTCTGCAGAATAGATTTTGGCTTGCTCTGTCCTGCCAAATGTCTTGGCAAACTGGTCTGCTAACTGCTCTGCTGCCTTGCGGACCGTCAGATCCGGTACGGCTTCTGAAAGATTCATTACCCTGCTTCTTACTGAAGAAATCCCCTTAGATTCCAACTTTGCTGCCGACGGGGTCAGCGCCTTTTCCATCATTTCCAGATTCGTCCCGCATAACATGGTTCCATGGTAAAAAAGCCTTCCGTCTTCTTCATAATAGGCATGTCCGGAAAACTTTTTCCCATTGCACAAAAGGTCGTTGCGGCCTGTAAACTCACAGCAAATCCCCAGAGCTTCTACGGCTTTCTGAACCATTCTGGAAAACTGTCCTATACTAACGTCCTCTGCCCCGCAGAGAAAGGTAAAATTTAAATTTCCCTCATCCTGAAAGACCGCTCCGCCGCCGGAAAAGCGGCGGACTGGCAGAATGGACGCTTCTTTTAAATAAGCCAGGTTACATTCCATATACAGATTCTGGTTCCGTCCAATAAAGACACTGGGGCAGTTCTTCCACAAAAAAAGGGTAATTCCCTGGAAATTTTTCTTCATCAGGGTATATTCTAATGCCACATTGTAATAAGGGTTGGTCTGGCTGGAGTATAGAATCCGGTTCATTACTGATGCAGCGCTCCTATGCCAAGACCCATGGCAGCCTCATGGATCACTTCGCCGGTTGTGGGATGGGCAAAAATGGTTTCTGCAATCTGGTCTGCGGTCACATGGTTCTTTATTGCCAGAGTCACAGCAGCGATCAGCGCGGATGCGTCTGCCCCCATAATGGTACATCCCAGGATTCTTCCCGTCTCTTTTTCTCCTATCAGCTTAATAAATCCCTGGGGACGGCCTAATGCCAGAGCCTTTCCATTTCCTTCATAAGAAAAGCGGCTGACCTTATAAGCAATCTGCCTTTCCTGGCAGGCCTCTTCCGTCAATCCTGTGCTTGCAATCTCCGGAGCTGTAAAAATAACGTTTGGGACTGCCGTATAATCCATTTCTTCTGCCTCGCCCAGAATGTTTTTTACGGCTGTAATTCCCTGATGGGACGCAACGTGGGCCAGCTGCATAATGTTAGTAACGTCTCCAATGGCATAGATGTGTTCTTTATTCGTACGCATATGGCTGTCCGCCTTTAAGCCTCTGCCCCGTTCATTTAACTCCAGACCTGCTTTTTCCCAGCCAAGGCCGTCCATATCTGGCTCTCTTCCAATAGCCACCAGGACTTTTTCACTGACAATCAAGCTTTCTCCGTCCTGTCCCTCGCAGACTACAACGGCCTGATTGTCCATAGCCTTTTTAATCTCTTTTACCTTCGTTTTCGTATGGATCTGGATTCCCGCCTTTTTCGCTTCTTCTTCAATGGCTTCAGACGCCTCTTTGTCTACCATTGTCAGCAGACGATCCATAAATTCCACTACATGGACTTTTGCCCCCAGATAGGCGTAAATAAAGGCAAATTCCATACCAATGACTCCGCCTCCGATAATGGCAACAGACTGGGGCAGTTCTTTTAAATCCAGGGCCTGGGTACTGTTCATTACCATTGGAAGCTCCATTCCTGGAATCGGGATTTTTGACGTTTTCGATCCAGTTGCGACAATAATATCTTTTGCCTTCACAAGATAACGCTTCTTTCCCCGAATCTCTGCCTGAGTTTCTGATAAGAATTCTGCTGTTCCTTCTAGAACCTGAATCTGATTGCTGTCCATTAAGCTCTGGATTCCGTGAAGCAGCTTCTTTTTCACTTCATCTTTTCGGGCAATGACCCGTTTCATATCCACACAGGGCTTTTCTGCCTGGATTCCAAACTCTGCCGCACCTGCAATCTCGTGACAGACTTCTGCGGAACGCACCAAAGCCTTTGTCGGAATACAGCCTGCATTTAGACAGGTTCCGCCAAGCGCTTCCTTCTCTGCCAGAATCACGCTCTTACCTCTCTTTGCCGCATAAATTGCCGCCACATATCCTCCTGGACCTCCCCCGATAATGAGAATATCTGCGCTCTTCTCTTCTGCCGGTTCTTCCCTTTCCGGCACCGCTTCTTTTGCTTCCTCTTTTTCTGCCCGCTCTTCCAGTTCAAATAGAAGCTGCTTTGGCTTTATTTCATCTCCTTCAGAAAACAGGATTTTCCGGATCACTCCGCCCTCCGGAGCTTTTACAGGGCGGTTTCCCTTTCCTGTCTCTACCTGAGCCAGCAGCGTTCCTTTTTCTACTTCTGCCCCTTCTGCTACCTGTATCTTTCCCGCAATTCCAGGCTTACTGCCTGGGAACACAGACATTCTTATTTCCATTTTTCCTGCCCCTTTCTACTTAGAAAGGAGGACTATTGCCCCCAGCAACCGTCCTCCCTAAGCCTGTACCAACTATCCTTCTGGCACATGATTCTGATCATATTTCTATTCTCTGACAACTCCGGCCCTTACCAGCTTCACTCCATTTACCAGACAGTCTCCTACCGGACAGGTCTTCTCGATAAAGTCTGCAAATGCTTCTGCTGCCTCCTGGGTTTCGTCTGTCTTAAAATGAATGGTATAGCGGATCTCCTGGAAACCGTTGCGCACATCGTCTGCCAGTCCCATAAATCCATCCGGATCCAGGTCGCCTTCCAGATCAATGTGGAGCTCGTCAAAATGGAATCCCTGGGCTTCTGCAAATGCAGATGCTACAATACTCTGGCAGGCGCCCAGAGCACACAGCAGCGCTTCTACTGGATTCATGGCAGCATTGGTTCCACCCAGATCTTCCGGCTCATCCATCATAATCTTAAATCCTCTGGAATCGGTAGAAACCTGAAGTCCCTCCGGAAGTTTTTTTGCAGCTGCTTTAAATGTGGTCAACATAACAATACCCTCCTTTAATTTTTGCTTTCCTTTTGTGCATATTGTAGCATATTTTCTTCAGAAAATCAATAGTTAGAAAACTAATTATTTTTCTCTTTGGAAATTTTCCCAAAACAAAAAAGAAAGGGGATTACTCCCCTTCTTTTCCCAGCGCATGGAAAATCAGGTCTTCCACGCTGTCAAAAATTCTGGAAGCAGCCTGCTTTGCCGCTTTGCAGCCCCTTGTAATGGTATAGCCGTTAAAATCGCGGATCATATCCACATCGTTTCCGCCATCGCCCACCACAAATAAAGGCTCTCCCTTTCTTCCATCCAGCTCCAGATACCGGCTGATTCCAACGCTTTTGCTGATTCCGGCCCTGACAACATCAATGCTTTTCTGATTGTAATATGCGGTCAGTTCTTCTCCCATCTGCTGGTTGATTTCCGCTGCGCAGGCCGCCGCGCTTTCTTCATCCGCACAGCCTAAGCTGAACTGCCAGACCGTTTCCATCTGAAACAACTCTTCCAGGGAAATGTGAGGCGCTTTCAACTGGATTCCGAAAATCTTCGGATCCTTCATGCGGACGGTAAACGTTCCCTGAGAAGAAATTGCAAAAATCCTGGGAAGATCGTCTGTCGTAGGAAGCTTAAAAAATTCTTTTACCGCGTTTTTATTCATCGGGCTGTGCTCGATCACAGTACCATCCAGCCGGTAAATCGTGGCCCCATTGTTGCAGATTAAAAAATCCAGAGGCAGGTGGTATTCGTGGATGGGAAGCAGCGCCATTTCGTAAGAACGTCCGGTTATCAGGCCGAACTGATGGCCTTTTTTCCGCCATTCTGCTACTGCTGCCAGATTTTTAAGGGTCTGTTCTTCATCCACATGGAGTGTGCCATCGTAATCGCTCGCAAGTATCATTTCACTTGTCTCCTTTATTTTATGTCGCAAATGTGCTATGATAAACTCTATGAATCTTTCAAAGGAGGTCTTTCATATGCACTTACCGAAAAAAGTCTGTGTCTTTGTCCATAATCTGTTTCTGTTTGCCGGTCTGATTATTCTGTTTATTGCAATCTTATGCACCGAGCTTATGACCGTTATGGGCATCGGAGCTATGGGCATGGCGTTAATCGGCCTGGCTTACGGATTTGTAGCGCTGTTCTGGCGCTGTCCTTCCTGCAAAAAGCGTCTGCCCTGGAAAGAGGGAAAGCACCAGGTCTCTTCCTGCCCTCACTGCGGCCACAGATTGGACTAATCCTTAATTGGCCTTCCGGTTGATAAACTCTGTCCGGATCTTTGAATACACAAACTTCTGGCTGCTGTAAAGTCCATAATATCCGGACAGAGTAAAGGATACTGCCACAACTACCGCAAAATACGGCATCGCGTCATACCCAAACAATTCTAACGCGATCATCAGAGCTGAAACCGGACAGTTGGTTACCCCTACAAATAAGGCTGCCAGACCGCAGGCCGCACATAAAGACGGGGCAAATCCTGCCGCAATTCCCACAACGCATCCAAAAGAAGCCCCTATGGACATGGTCGGCACAATCTCGCCGCCTTTAAATCCTGCGCCCAGGACAATGGCGGTAAATACCATTTTCAAAAGAAAGGTTTCCCAGCCTGCCTGCCCTTCCATAGCCCGTTCAATGATCGCCGTACCGCTTCCCAGATATTCACTGGTTCCTAAAAGCTTTGTAAGCCCGATAAAAATAACGCTGGCTGCCGCAATCCGGACATAGGGGTTTTTCAGATATTTCTGGTACAAATGCTGGGCTCCATGAAGGACGATGCACAAAAGAATGCTGACCAGAGCGCACAAAATCCCCAGAAATACAATAAATAATGCCGAAGTTCCCGTAAAAGCAGGCACTTCCAGGATGGTATAGGCCTCTGGCTTTGTTCCAAGAATAACGGCAATTCCTGCACCAAGAAGCGACGAAAACAGACAGGGAACAAGGGCCGCATAATACAAAACGCCTACACTGATTACTTCCATTGAGAAAATTGCCGCAGCAATAGGGGTTCCGAACAGCGCTCCAAATAAAGCGCTCATTCCGCACATCACTACGATTTTCCGGTCTTTTTCATCTAATTTCATGATCTTTCCCAGCAGGTTTCCCATACTTCCGCCAATCTGTAAGGCGGCGCCCTCTCTTCCGGAAGAACCGCCGACCAGATGGGTCAGAACGGTTCCCGCAAAAATCAGAGGGGCGGTTGCAGGGCTTAAATCGGTTGTAGAAGAAACTGCAGTCAGCACATCATTGGTTCCCTTGTTGTCCCCTTCTTTTGCCAGCTGGTACAGGCCGACTATCAGAAGGCCGGCAAACGGCATCAGATACAGCGTCCAGGGATGAGTCTGCCGGAAAGCTCCCGCCCAGGCGACGGAATGGGAAAAAGCAGCGCCGACGACTCCTCCCACACTGCCCATCACACAGGAAATCAGAGTCCATTTTATAAAATACAAAATATTTGACGCCAGCGGCGTTTGTTTCTCACTCATTATAGGTGCCTTTTCCTTTTACCAGTCTCGGCCGGTATCCCTTTTCATTTAACGCCTGTAAAATTGCCTGTTTATGGGCAGTTCCAAACGCCTCCATGGTAATGCGGAGTTCTACTGCTGCATTGCGGTTGATGCTGACAAACTGGTTGTGCTCCAGCTTGATGACATTGGCCTGCTGTTCTGCCAGAAGGGAAGAAACTTTTGCCAGCTCGCCTGGCTTATCCGGCAGAAGAACCGACGCGGTAAATACCCGATCCCTTAAAATCAGGCCGTGCTGGACAATGGAAGCCATGGTAATCACGTCCATATTGCCGCCGCTTAAAATAGAGACAATCTTTTTCTTCTGGACATTTAGATGCTTTAAGGCAGCAACCGTTAAAAGGCCGGAATTTTCTACGATCATCTTGTGATTTTCTACCATATCCAGAAATGCCACAATCAGTTCGCTGTCGTCAATGGTAATGATATCGTCTACATTTTCTTTTATATAGGGGAATAAAAGGTCTCCTGGCGTCTTTACCGCCGTACCGTCTGCAATGGTATTGACAGAAGGAAGTCCTACTACGTGTCCGGCGTCTAAGGAGGCCTTCATACAGGCAGCTCCTGCCGGCTCTACTCCGATTACCTTGATCTTCGGATTCAGCATCTTAGCCAGAGTGGACACGCCGGTACACAGCCCGCCGCCGCCGATAGGCACCAGAATGTAATCAACAGTAGGAAGCTCTTTGATAATCTCCATGGCAATGGTACCCTGTCCGGTTGCTACTGCCAGATCATTAAAGGGGTGTACGAAGGTGCCTCCGGTCTTTTCTACCAGTTCATAGGCATAGCTGCAGGACTCGTCAAATACATTGCCCTCCAACACCACTTCTGCGCCGTAGCTCTTGGTGTGGTTAATCTTAATCAGCGGGGTGGTGGTCGGCATAACGATCGTCGCCTTAATGCCTGCCAGCTTTGCCGCATACGCCACTCCCTGGGCGTGGTTGCCTGCGGAAGCCGTTACCAGTCCTCTTGCCTTTTCTTCCTCTGACAAAGTGCTGATCTTATAATAAGCCCCACGGACCTTGTAAGCGCCGGTATACTGCATATTTTCCGGCTTGAAATACACCTTGTTGCCGGTCTGGTTGGAAAAATACTCACTGTAGACCAGCTTGGTTTCCTGGGTTACCTGGCTTACGATTTCA
>UQMJ01000030.1 GCA_900542035.1 uncultured Clostridium sp. | reverse complement strand
GGACACCTTCTTTAATGCTCCACCTTTGTAATGGGTAGTGGGACACCCTCTTTAATGCTCCACCTTTGTAATGGGCAGTGGGACACCCTCTTTAACATTATCCTTCTTTCTACTTTTAATATACATTAGTATATGCGCAAAGTCAATAACTTTTTCCCAATCATCAAAGTTATGTAAACCGACTATTCGCACATCAAAATGCAGGAATGTCATATAGGATTCATGTATAAATAGTGTAGGAGTGACCCCTATTTGCCATAAAAAGTCACTCCCAAATTACTCTTAATCACTTCTAAAAAACGCTAAATACGGCTGTTTACTAAAATCTGCCTTCTTTTGCAGCCATTTCAATGGATTCGGGTTCCGGTTCTGGAATTACCCTTCCATTTTCATCAATTTCAACCCAGGAAATCCCTTCCAGATACTGATAAAATTCCTGCTTTTCTTTTTCATCTGTCAATTCTCTGGTATATCCTGCTGACGAAACGCCTGGAAGAACGGTAAGGACCGCCTCATTTCCTTCCAGCTGCACCTTTAAAAGCATGGTTTTGGGAATCGAACTTCCAAAAACGAAATTCCCCAGACTGTATACAATCGGCTTTCCTTTGTAGTATTCAATTCCCTGAAGCACATGGGGATGACTTCCGATAACTAGATCCGCGCCTGCATCAATGTACTGGCGTCCCAGTTCCTTTTGGTAATCTTTTGGAAATTCCTCTCTCTCCACTCCCCAGTGAACGTATACTACTACATAATCATTAACCGCCTTCGCTGCCTGAATCTGCTCCAGCAGCATCGTCGGATCATAGGTCGCAAGCATTCCCGAACTATATGCCGTAGCCGCCCAGTCTGCTACTGGTATCACTCTGGTTGCCCCCAGAAAGCCAATCCGATTTTCTCCGGCTTCTATGGTCTGCCAGCGTTTCGCTTCCTCAAGGCTTCCCGCACCTACTCGGAGAATCCCTGCGTCATCCAGAGTCCTGCAGGTATCAAGCAGCGCGTCTGTACCGAAATCCAGGGCGTGATTATTGGCCAGCGTGACAATATCGATTCCCATCTCGTGGAACATCGAGACCTTTTCCGGCGGCAGCCGGAACGTATACTGCTTATCCGGCGCCTGTTCCCCACGGCTGCTGAACGGAAACTCTTCATTTGCCATAAAAATATCTGCGTTCCGGATTTCTTCCAAAAAACCAGGGCCTACTACTCCGCCAATCCCGCCGCCTCGCTCATAGGCCGACAGCACATGATCCGACAGCAGAATATCTCCTGCAAATATCAGTTCTGCCGTCTGACTTTCCGTGTTTCCTTCTGCCGGAAGGTCTAAACTCTCCGCTTCAGGGTCAGCGCCTGCCGGTTCTTTTGTCACAATCGTAATCTCTGATACAGCTTCTTTTTCAGGCCTCGTTTCCTGCTCCATATACACAAACTCATGCGTGCTGCCGGCTGTCATTTTAATAAAGCCGGCTGCCAAAAGCGCCATTGCCGCAGCTCCTGCAGCAACAGAAAACCACAAAAATTTCTGCTGTCTCTTTCTGCTTTTATTCATAGTCTCCCTTTATAATGCCATTACGATTCCGCCGTCTGCTGCATAAACCGTCGCTACGCCAGCCGTCTCGGTAATGACGACCCGTTTAAATGCGCCTCTTTTTTCCATTTCTGCTTTTACCAGTTCCGCCCTGGCTTTATTGTTGCAGTGGGCAATTACCAGCGTTCTTTCACTGGTTTCCCCGACTTCCTTTGCCGCAATATCGCACATACGCTGCAGCGCTTTGTTCACGCCTCTGGCCTGATCCAGTTTTACAATATGTCCCTTGTCTCCGCCCATAATCGGTTTTATGTTTAATGTAGTGGCAAAAAAAGCCTGAAGTCCGGATAACCGGCCGTTTTTGCGGAGAATGTCTAACGTTTCAAGAACAAAATAGGTCTTCATCTGATTCTTAAACGCCTCTGCCTTTTCAGAAATCTCTTCAAAAGACAAGCCTGCTTCGCAAAGCTCCTGAATGTATAAGGCCTGGTTTAACTGCCCTGCAGAAGCAGAATCAGAACCCATTACCAGAATCTTTTTATCATGGCCATGTTCCTCGTAATACAGTTCCATTCCCAGACGGGCCGCATTATATGTGCCGCTTAAATGCTCGGATAATGTAATGACATAAATATTATCTGCATCGCATTCATAAGCTTCTTTAAAGCGCTCCGGAGACGGGCAGGCCGTCTTAGGGCATTCTGGGCAGGCCGCTACCAGCTCCAGAAACTGTTTCTGGTCAAACGTCTCGTCATCAACCACGGATGCGCTGCCAACCTGAAGGGTTAACGGAATCATCTGAAAATGGGGGTCGTTTCTTAATTCTTTTGGTAAATCCAAGCAGCTGTCGCCAATAATTTTATAAGTCATGGTTATGCCTCCAACAATATTTATAACCTGATTCTGTATCAAGTAGTAATCATTACTACTTATTATAACATCATCTTTTTTGTTTTTCAATCTTTTCATACAACAAATTCTGTGGTATAATAGCAAAATATTAAAACTGCAGCACAATTGATTGGAGGGTATTATGGATTCTACATTTTTATTCGCATTTTTCAGCACTATTATCTTGATCGTTCTATTTGTAGTGGCAGTTACCGTAGGCACCATTTCCAGTGTATTGGGTTCGGTTGCAGACGATTTAAACGAAGATAAATAAGATGCAAAACGCCGCAGACCGTTAAAGCCTGCGGCGTCTTTTTTATTTTTAGTTTTCCCGCTTCTTTCCTGTCCGGAAATCCACAATTTCTGACGGATCATAATAGATCCGATCGCTTTCCTTGACTATCAGATGCCCTTTTGTACCCTCTGCCAGACTGACTGCACAGTTAGGCGGAACGTGTCCATGCCAGAAATCCTCTTTCTCTTCGTACACGCTATTCAAAATTGCCCTGGATGCGCATCCATGGGAAGAAATCAGAATCGTCTTATCCTGGTAATCTGGATTGGCCGTAATTTCTTCCAAAAACTCTCTGGTTCTCCTGCAGACTGCTTCTACCGTTTCCCCGTCTTTATCCGGCTGAAAACGGAAGGGGTCCGTATAGAATTTATCAAATTCTTCTTTCGGAACCGGTATCTGGAAATTTCCTTCCCTGCATCCTAAGCCTTCCCAGGCGCCAAATCCAATCTCCCGTATTCTGTCATCCTCCCAAATCGGAACCGGACGGCCGCTTAAAATAATCTCCGCAGTCTGTCTGGCTCTTTTTAACGGACTGGTAATACACAGATCAAAGGGGATGGTTTTCATCCCCTCTGCAGTAATCTGAGCCAGACGGATTCCTTTTTCATTTAACTGGGTATCTGCCTGTCCCTGGAGGCGTCCTGCTGTATTCCAGTCGGTTTCCCCATGCCGGATAATATATAGACGCATAATTGTTCTCCTTTATGCCGGAAGTCTTACTCAGCTAACAGCCCCATCAGCTCATTGCTTCTTGCAATGAATCTGGTCATTCTCTCAGGCGTCAGGGAACCGTGGCTTAAAGAAGCCAGGTCATAAAGCTGCTCGCAGATTTCCTGGATATGAGCGCCGTCCTTATTTGCCAAAATGTGCTGTACCAGCTTGTGATTGGCATTTAACACCAGGGTTTCCTGAGGTCCGAACATTCCAGGATCCATGCCGTACATATTATACATTTTCATCATATCCTGCATTCTTCTGGATTCCTCAGAAACCGTAATCATAGATGCAATGTTTTCATTTTTCAGTTTTTCTACCTGAATGGTCAGTTTGTCGTTGTTCAGCGCCTTTTTAAAGATTTCTGTCAGGCTGTCTGCCGTTTCTTTAAACGCTTCTTTTTCCTCTTCCGGAGTTTCCTCTTTGAAAGAGTCTGTCAAATCTGCGTCAATCCGGAGGAACTTCACTCCTTCGTTCTTCTGCTCTAAGTGGCTGATAAACGGGCTGTCAATGTTGTGTTTCAAAATCACAGCATCCATGCCTGCCTCTTTAAACATATTGATATACTGGCTCTGCTCTTTCTCGTCTGTTACATAGAATACCGTATTTTCATGCTTTTCTTTATTTTCCTCTAAGCACTCGGAAAGGGTCAGGTACTTGCCGTCCAGATTCTTAAAGATGATATAATCTTTCATCTTATCTGCAAACTTCTCATCCTTAATACAGCCGAATTTGATGAATGGATTAATGTCATCCCAGTATTTCTCATAGTTCTCTCTGTCGGTCTTGCACATACCAGACAGTTTATCTGCTACCTTCTTGGTAATGTAATCAGAAATCTTCTTTACAAATCCGTCATTCTGCAATGCGCTTCTGGATACGTTTAACGGCAGATCCGGACAATCGATCACACCTTTTAACAGCATCAGGAATTCCGGAATCACTTCCTTAATATTATCTGCAATAAATACCTGGTTGTTATACAGCTTAATGGTTCCCTCTAAGCTGTCGTATTCCATGTTCAGCTTCGGGAAGTACAGAATACCCTTTAAGTTAAATGGATAATCCATATTTAAGTGGATCCAGAACAGCGGCTCTTTGTAATCCATAAATACCTTATGGTAGAACGCCTTGTATTCTTCCTCCGTACACTCATTTGGATGCTTGTTCCACAGCGGATTTACGTCATTTAACGCAACCGGACGCTTTAAAATTTTATACTTTTCGGTGGCAGGAGAAACTTCTACCACTTCCTTCTCGCCGTTTTCATTTTCCTTTTCTTCCGTCTTTGCTTCTTCTACAATGGTCTCAACAATGGTGTCTTTGTCGGTCAGCTCGTCTTTTTCAATGGTCTCATACTGAGGGCCTTCGGCAGTATTGGTTAAGAAAATCGGCACCGGCATAAAGGAACAGTATTTTTCAATGACCTCTCTTGCCCGATATTCATTTGCAAACTCTGTGCTGTCTTCATTTAAGTACAGGGTAATGGTGGTTCCAAACAGTTCTCTGTCGCCTTCGCCCATCTCATACTCTGTGCCGCCTTCTGACTCCCAATGTACTGGCTTAGCGTCTGCCTTGTAGGATCTGGTATCAATGGTAACTTTGTCCGCTACCATAAACGCAGAGTAAAAGCCTAATCCAAAGTGACCGATAATCTGATCTTCGTTGGCTTTATCTTTATACTGCTCTAAAAATGCCTGAGCGCCGGAGAATGCAATCTGGTTAATGTACTCATCGACTTCTTCTTCCGTCATACCAAGTCCATTATCTGAAATGGTAATGGTCTTTTCCTTGGAGTTTACCGCTACCTCAATCTTATATTCCACATCTTCCGGCTTTTCAAATTCGCCCATCAGTTCCAGCTTTTTCAGCTTGGTAATTGCGTCGCAGCCGTTGGAAATCAGTTCACGATAGAAAATGTCGTGATCGGAATACAGCCATTTTTTAATAATCGGAAATATGTTCTCACTGTTAATTGTCAGACTTCCTGTTTTTGCCATGATTCATGCACTCCTTTTTTATTTAGCACTTTATTGCATATTGTAATACCGAAGTCTGGAAATGTCAATAAAAAATTAGCACTCATCAAAGTTGAGTGCTAATAAAATTTTTATAAACATGAAAACTCGCTGATTTCCAGCGGATCCCGATCGGGAATCCGGAAAGACAATCGCCACTCTATTTCCTTTTGCGGCTCAAAATACAGGCCCGAAGACGCATAGCGGACTGCCCCGCCAGACTGGCACATCCCAACGCCGCCTCCAATAACCGCAATTGCCGAACAGCCGGAAGATGTCGGTTCAAACTGGTTTTCCTGCTTCAAATAAGGCCGGTCTCCCTCCTGGCAGTCCCCTACAACCATCTGATCCGGCGTTAATACTGGATCAATCTCATATTCCAGAACTGCGCAGTGCTTGGGACAGACCCACCGGCTGTCCGTTTCTTCCATTTCAATCTGCTGCCAACCATAATCCCTTACCGTAAGGGTATATCTGATTCCGGTAACCGGATGGGAAAACGTTACCTTCTGGCCTGGTCCGGTTACTTGAAAATGAATGCCTGGAATCGTTTTCGGTTCCGGACAAAGTTTCATCGCAATCCTCCGAAGATTGGGCTTTCTTTTTGTGGCCCATTGGTAAAACCCTCTGTCAATCCGGTAGACCTTCGAAAGATCCATTCCATAGTGATTTAAAATATCTTCTCCATCCGGCATGACTGGTCTGTCTTCCAGCAGTCCTTTCGGAACCCAGCACAGCCCGCACCCCCGTTCCTGGCGCAGCTTTCTTCCATTTAAAAGAATCTCCGCCTGGAAACCAAGTTCTAAGGGATTTTCCAGTTCTATCTGCTCCCGCTCTTCCTGGGAAATCCTGCCGCCTTTTTTCTCTCTTTCTTCCAGGTCTTTGTGAGCTTCAAGAAAGGCTTTTTCCTTTTCGAAATCGACTTCTATTAAAAAATCGATTCCCAGCCCCTGCGTACAGACATAAACAGATGGAATGTAAACCGTTTCCTCCCCCCACAAAGCCTGCTTTCCTATTTTTATCTCTGTGCCTGGCCGCGAGCGGGCCTTGTGATGATCCCAGAAGCTTCCATTATAATATACGTTCCATTCCCGTTTCTTCCATGGAATCTTTCCATAGTCAAAGGATGCCTGCAGATTCTTCACATATTCGAAAGGCTGTTCCATCGGGGTAATGCCCAGCTTGCGGTTTAACTGATCGATGACCTGTTTTTGCGCAGAAGTGACTGGATTTTCTTTTAAAAACCGGTCAAATTCCTGCTGATTCCAGCCATGAATCTGTTCTATCGCCGACGCATGGCCGCAAGCTGCCAGAAGACGCAAAAAATCCTCAAAATTTTCAGCTGCGGGATGGACATAATCCCCTTTCCCAGCCATGGGATTTACGGAAAACACCAGATTACCCAGCTCTTTTACCGAGCAGAAATGAATCCCGTCTACGCCTTCCCAGCCCCAAACCTTTGCTCCCTTCGGAGTGCAGAAATAGCTGCTGGTTCTGTTTCCCCTTTCTACCCCCAGCGCCGTCAAATCAATTTTCCTTCTTCCAACATCCCCATAAGCAACCATCTGTTTCCTCCTAATTCCTGGAACACTTTTCTGCATCAATGGCCAATACCAGCATCAGCACGCATAATCTGTCTCTTTCATCTGCCACATCAATCACATAGGTATCCGTCCAATTCCAGATCTCTTTTGACACGGCGGCAACTCTGCCGCCGGAACTGTCCGTAATTTTATAATCCCACTCTAAAAAGTCTCCTTCCATTTTCCAGTCCTTGCAGTCGATGTGAAACCTGGGTTTTAAAAATGTGAATTCTTTGCTGATACATCCTATATACGTTTCTCCCAGGTACATCTCAAACTTCGGAAGCCAGGTCAGCACTTTTTCCTGAACTGTTCCAACTTCATTATGATACTGGTCAAAAATCTTCAGACAGTGCCCCCAGGAAAGCTGCCCTTTTACTTCATATACAGCAGTTCCTTTCTCATCATAAATATCGTAACTGTCAAACCAGGAGAACAATCGTTGTTTAAATAATAGTTTCATGCCATCATCCCTTTTCTATCACGGAATTATCTGTACTGGTTTTCCTATTTTCTTCTCCAGAAAGTCCCGAAATTCTTGCAAGGTTCCTCCCTGAATATGCTTTTTCTCATAAATCTGTCCGTGGCTCGTGCTGAATACAAATACGAAGTATTCTTTGCTCTCTGCTGCTAATTGGATTTTGTCATATTTCCACTGGGTTTTTCCCACCTGGGTTGTGGTACAGAACCCATCTTCCGAAAACACCGTTTCTGCCCGTTCTGTCCCAGGTAAAATCCGTTTTCTTGCCACATATCCATTTATTTTGTCTTCCATTAAAAGTGTCAGCAAAATCACCAGCACTGCAATCCCTGTTATCACTATCCGAAAAGAAATTTCTCCGTTTTCTGATAAATCAAACATACACATCAAAATCCCCAGTCCCACTACTGTCCATCCAAATATGTGGGAACGCTGACTTTTCTTTTTCCGGACTGTTTTTCTTAATGCTTTTGCCATAACAGCCATGGATTTTCCATTATATTCTGATTGACAGGTAAATTCCATCCATTCTTCTCCTTTCCCTCTCCTCTCTGGCTCCACTAATCTTCCAAAATTTCCAGAAGCTCATATACCCTAGCCTTTGTCAGTTCTGCTCCTTTCAACGCTTCTTCCATTGGCTGCAGGGTTCCTCCTTCATACTTCGCACCAGCCTCTCTGATAGCCCGCTCTTTTTTCTCAATCCATTCCCGTTCTTCTATGGTCAGCGCCTCCATGGTTTCCTGATCCAGAGTTTCTTTTAAAACGCTCCAAAGCAGGTTCAGAGTATTGTCCCATTGTTTGTATACCTCTGCCGCGCTAATGTTAAAATCCGTCTGAGTCATGGCCTCTTTCTGAATATACGTTTCCAATGCATCGGTACTGGTTTTGGTATCTTTGATCTGTTGTTTTATCCATTCTATGCTGTTATAACCGGCAAATCCAAACTCTTCCTGTTCATTATACAACCCATAAAATGACAGTTGTTCCTCTGGCTCTCCTGACAAAAAATTCTTTACCCATCCTTTAAATCCTTCTGGAAGCTCAGAAACCGGAGCTCCTTTTTTGTAAATCAAAATCGTCTCCCCCTCGGATAGTCCATATACATCTGAATAACAATAACGCACTCCATCTGCAATCTCTTCGTCTCCTGCTTCTCTCTCATAACCAATCGTTTGAACCTGTACCTGATAGGTATAGTCATTCCGTTTTTGGGGTTCTGTAAACTGCCCTTGAAAATCGCAGATATAAACCGTTCCATCCGGATAATTATCTCCGGTGTCCCCCATATTAACGTCCTGGAAACTCCCCTGAAAGCTTCCATCTTCTGCAACTGTCAGTTCCGTCTGCCAGGCTCCTGCTCCGCTGGAAAATACAAACCTGCTTCCTTTTAGTTCAGAAAAAGAAAAGATTTCCACGACTGCTCCGGATGATAATTCTGCAGAACCTTTGGATGCAGGCTGTGTCTGGATAGGCTCTCTGCTGTCACAGCCTCCTAACCCAAGGGATGCCAAAATCAAAATTATCATTCCCGCTATTTTCTTCTGTTTTCTCATAAATCCTCTTTTCTTCTCTTATCGCGTTCTTATTACGGAATTGCAAAAACTGCTTCTTTTACTCTGCCATTTGGGTAATAGGTTACAATCAGATACTCGCCGCCTTCTCGGTTCCAGATGTCCTGCTCCTCTCCTGCCACATCATCCGGTTCTCCCCATACGCTTCTTAGCTGTCCCCTCTTATAACCGGCCAAATCTTTCAGTTCCTCTGCCTGCAGCGTTCCCAGACCTGGAAGGTTATCTGCATTCTTTGCATGACGATATGCATATCTCCATCCGAATATCAAGGCCAGCAGTGCGCCCAGCAAAATCACGCAGTTTCGAATTATTTTTCTCATTCCCATTCCCTCCTCATTACAAAATTGGTCAGAAGAATCCCCTGACGCTCCACTTGCTGTTCTTTTGCCACCTGATACCCTCTTTTCTCAAAAAAAGGCCTGGCAGTAATGGACGCATGGGTCACAACCGGACCCTTAACGGATCTTTCCAGCTGGTCGCACAGTTTTGATGCAATTTTCTGCCCCTGATAGTCTTTATGAACATATAGGCGGTCTAAATATCCTGTATGGTCAATGTCTCCAAACCCAACAATCCTTCCATCTTCTACTGCAACCAGGCTGTAATGGTCCAGAAATGACCGGTTCCACTGTTCCAAATCTACCGTTCCCGTTGCCCATACATTCTGCTGCTCCTCACTGTAATCTTTTGCATTGACTGTATGAACCGTATCGTAAAACAACTGCGCTATCTCCCTGCAGTCTTCTGGCTGATACTTCCGGATTACCCGTTTCATTTTCCTCTACTCTCCTCTCCGATACTTTACGGCAAAATAAAAGGTACTGATAAACGCTATATAAGCCAGCCCCATGCAAGGATAATAAACCCCTTGGGAAAGCCTGCCAATATACGGATGGCTGAGCGTACACAATATCACAAATGTCATGCATACAATCAGACTGGCCAGACTATAAAACAAAGCTCTATTTTCTTTTAACTCCATAGCTGTTTCCCATTTTTGCGCTCTCTGAAGCTGCATCAGCAGCCCCTCCTCGTCTATATAGCCTTTTGGAATAATCTGTGTCCGTTTTCCCATCCTGCCGCCAGCATAACGCATCCAGCAGATAACCGAATAGCTGCTTTGCCGCTCTTTTATACCAAGAACTTTTAAAATTTCGTCTGCATCGGCAGGAATCCTGTTGCTCCTCTCAGCCTGACGCTGCACCTGTTCTGCTGCTTTCTGTATTTCCACGGACGTCTGGAAAAATCCCAATATTCCTCTTCTATATTGGACAAACTGCCTTATATCTGTCACAAACAGCCGCCCCTCTTCATTTTGAAAAAATATTACGGCATCCCGCAGGGATCTTTGGGAAAGCTTTGCGGTCAGGAAAAGAATAAAAGCCGTTGCGAGAATCATACTGAAAAAAGAAAAGACTTTTCCACTCTCCCCCAGATAAATTGACAGCACGCTTGAACCAACAGTCAACAGGACTGCCAGGCTAACAATCCCTGTCACTCCCAGAATAGTATCCCATGCGTAACGATTTCTTTGTCCAGGACCGGAAGGCCCCCAGATTTGAATCTGCATACCATTCCCCTCTCTTCCTATAACACATCCTGCTTTTTTATTTTACCATCTTTTTTCTCTCTAATTTTTAATGTTTGCTTACAATTTTACGGAGATTCCTTTATCTTTTCTTAAAACCGGACATTTTCTTTCCACAACAAGAAAAGACCGGAACAAAAGCTCCCCCAGCTCTTGTTCCGGTCTTTTTTATTTGTCATCTTATCTGTCCGTATTTTGCAGATTGCGGACAGGCTCTACTGCTGCTGCCATCATATCTTTTAAAGCCTTCTGGAAATGCCACATATCGTTGCCCAGGATAATCATGTTATACCCCTCTGCAATGGCATTTTCAATGTTTTCTCTGGTCGGAGGAACGACCGGCCCCAGTACGCCGATCCCCTTTTCTTTTGCCTTTTTAACCAAAACCTGAAAAGCTTCTTTGACCTCGTCTCCCATAGAGTATCCGACCTTTAAATTTTTGGAAACTGCATAATCAATAGGCCCGAAATTTACAGCATCTACGCCTTCTACTGCTAAAATCTCGTCGATGTTGTCTGTAAACTCATAGTCCTCGTCCATAGGAATTACCAGAGTATCTCGGTTCTGCTGTTCCATATAGGAATTCCAGTCAAAATTGTGATATCCAAATCCTGCCGCCCGCACATTGCTCTCTCCGCCTCTTCTTCCCATAGGAGAGAACTTAGCCGCCTCTACGCAGCGCTTTGTCATCTCTGCAGTCTTACAGTGAGGAATTACCACTCCGTCCGCGCCCCACTCCAAGACTTTACGAATGGCCACTTCGTCATCATCTGCCATTCTGACTAATACGGAAATGTCGTGAAGTCTGGCCGCCATAATCTGCTTTTCAAACTCTTCGTTCAGCATCCAGTTGGTATGCTCCAAATCCAGATAGATGAAATCCAGGCCTGACATTGCAATATTTTCAATCACACAGGTAGTTCCTGTAAAACAGGCCATTCCGAACACAGGCCCTCGCTTCATTTTTTCTTTTAAGGTCATATTCTATCCCCCTCGCCAAAATATGGCTAAATCCTCTTGCTTAAATGGTATATCCAAGCAAAGAAGGCAGCCAGGTGGTCAGCGGCGCCCATAAGCTGATTGCAACTAACACGATAATGTTGCAGATAACGTAAGGCAGCGCCCCCTTAAATATTTCCACAACCGGCATCCGGTTAATTTTGTTGCACGCATTCAGACACATACCAACCGGAGGCGTTACCAGGCCAATCGCAAGACCGGTAATCATCATTGCGCCAAACTGCAGAGTAGAAAAACCGTAGTTCTGCATAACCGGAAGCATAATCGGAGTCAGCAGAAGGATAGCCGGACTTACATCAATAAACGTACCGATTAGCAGAATCATCACGTCAAACATCAAAGCAATTCCCCATGCCGGCATATTCAGCCCCATGAAGAACGCGGCAACTGTCTGCGGCACTTTCTGCATGGTCAATACCCAGGTAAAGATGGTGGTAAAACCAATAATAATCATAATAGAAGATGAAGAAATCAAGGTTTTCTTCAATGCATTCCAAACGTCTTTCCAGGTCAGTTCCCGATAAACGAAAAATCCTACTATCAATGCGTACAATACCGCTACGCCTGCACTCTCAGAAGCTGTACAGATACCGAAGGATACGCACACGATAATGAAAATCGGCATCAAAAGCGCCGGAATTCCAGAAAGAACCGCGCTGGTAAACTCCTTCATGACAAACGGAGTCCTCTTTGGATGCCAGTGTTTCTTATGGCTGATCCAGAATACCAGAAGCAGCTGGGTAAGGCCAATCAGAATTCCAGGAACTGCACCTGCCATAAACAGGGCTCCAACGGAACCGCCGGAGATCATGGAAAATACGATCATTGGCGTAGACGGCGGAATAATCATACCCATAGTAGAAGATGCTACGGTAATACCAGCCGATGCTTCCGGCGGATAGCCCAGATCTTCCATGGCTGGAATCAGGATACTGCCCAACGCAGAGGTGTCTGCTACAGAAGAACCGGAAATGCCGCCAAAAATCATGGACGCTACAATATTTACTTCTCCAAGTCCTCCATGAAATGGTTTTAAAATCTGAAGACAGAAATTAATAATCCGCTTCGTAATCCCTCCTGTGTTCATCAGCTCGCCTGCCAGCATAAACAGCGGCATTGCAATCATCAGCTCACTGAATACACCGTTCCAGATACGCTGGGGCACCATCTGCATAAAAGTAGGTGCATTGGTAGAAATGTAAGTTACGCAGGATGCGCCGATGGCAAAAGCAAGCGGCACGCCAAGGGCTGCGAAAAAGATCAGCAGCACCAAAAGAATCAACATTGCCATATGGTTTCACTAACTCCTTTCCGTCTACGCTGCTTCTTCTTTCGTAAGCGCCTTATTTTTAGGTGCAAAGTAAGAAATATCTGCGGTAATAAACTCTACGATTTTCAGCACAATGCATACTGCGCAGATAGCGCCGCACACCGGCATGATTCCATACATAAATTTCATTGGAATTTCCATACCCTGGCTGATCTGCTTTCCTGCAACGCCTACGTATTTTACGCCCTGATAGGTAAAAATCACATCTACAATCAGAACGATGATGTAGTTTGCCACGCTAAGCCACCGTTTCACAGATGGTTTTACACTGTCGTAGAAAATATCGATTATTACGTGCTCGTTTTTAATTATGTTAATGCCCATTCCCCAGAATGTCGTAAATGCAAACAGTGTTACATTAAATTCTGCAAGCTGTTTCCAGCTCAAAGAGAAAAAGTAACGGGCAATTACGGAAAATATGACCAGCACTGCCAAAAGCCCCATGGCTACGACGCCGATTCCAAAGTAAATATCAAACAACTTCTGCCCTGCTTTTTTCAGCTTTTCCATGGCATCAGCCCCCTTTCTCCAGAAATGTCACCCTATTTTGCGTTTGCTACAATATCCTGCATTTCTTTTAATTCCTCTGCAGTCAGGATTCCTTCTTCAATACACTGATCATATACTACCTGAACGGCGTCCTGGAATGCTTTCAGCTCTTCTTCCGTTGGTACATAAACTTCACATCCAGCATCGATTACAACCTGTTTTGCCTTTTCCTGGTTCTCGTCAATTAACTGGTCATTGTAAGTTCCCATCTCGGTTGCACACTCTGTAATAATTTCCTGATACTCTGCCGGAAGGCTATTCCACCATGCAGCATTTACATAGAATGGGTCTGGATGGAACTGGTAGTTTACTTCGGTAAAGTATTTCTGCACCTCATAGAACTTCATGCCTTCTACGTTTACCCACGGATTTTCCTGTCCGTCTGCTACTGCGGTTTTTAAGCCCATGTACAGGTCAGAGTACGGAATGGTAGTGGTAGTAGCGCCCAAAGCGAGAAACGTCTTGTCGATAGTGTTCATACCATTGGTACGCATCTTTAAACCTTTCAAATCCTCCGGCTTGGTAATTGGGTGTTTGCTGTTGGAAAACTGTCTCCATCCGCCTGCATCACAAAGGTTAATAATAACCGTACCAGTCTCTGCTTCTGCCTCTGCGCAGACTTTCTTTGCTAAATCACTATTTAATAATGCAGTAACCTGCTCTCTGGTCTGAGCCAAAAATGGAAGTGTAAACATTAACAGACGAGGGCTGAAATCAAACTGTCCGCCTCTCATACCCTGAACAGTGCCTGCAACAACCTGCTCCAGCATCTCTTTTTCGGTTCCCAGCTGTCCATTGCCGAATACTTCAACGGTTACATGGCCGTTCGTCTTTTCTGCTACATCAGCGGAAAACTTTTCCATAGACTCATAACGGGGATTTCCTTCCGGCTGGGCGTGTCCAACTATCATTGTGAAATCGCCTAACGCTGCATATGGATCTTCCCCCTCTGCTGCTTTTGCAGTCGTCTCTTCTCCTCCTGATGCCGCTGTAGTCTCTGCTGCCGGAGCTGCTGTAGTTGCATCTGCCGGTTTTTCTCCGCCTCCGCAGGCTGTCAGGCTGACCGTCATTGCCATTGCTAATAACATTGCCACTGTTTTTCTCATTTTACACATCCTCCTTCACATCTTGTTTCCCTTGATTCTTGTACCTTTTCACTTCTTGTATACAAGCTTGTCTTTATGCTATCATAACCTCGCGCTATTTTCAAGAGAAACTTTCATGCATTTGTGCTTTTTGTCGTATTTTTACATATTCATTTGCACTATTTTGTTCATTAATCCAATTTTAACACAACTATTTTCTGCATTTCCTTTTTTACTTCCCCATTCCTGTTGTATACATATTTTATTTTTGTTAAGTTTTTAATTCTTTTATTGCTATTTTTTCCATTAATCGTTATAATAACTCTTAGAAGAAAGCGTTTATTTTTTGTGCTTGTATACAAGCTTTCTTTTTATCTGCGGGCAAATTTCAGAAAGGATACCCCTATATGGAACATACAATCGAATATACTCTGAATAATGATGAAATTTATAAGATCTTAGAAGATGAGATCGTTTCCTTAAGAATACAGCCAGGTGATATTTTAAGTGAAAACAGTCTTTGCAAACGGTTCCACGTCTCCAGAACCCCAATCCGCAGCGTGCTGCAGCGCCTTCAGCAAAACCGTTTTGTCAATATCATCCCACACAAAGGAACTATTGTCACGCCTATTAACGTAAACATTGCAAGTCAGCTGATTTACCAGCGCGTTGCTGTAGAATCTATGGTTTTGCGCGACTTTATCCTCTCCTGTTCGCCCACGGATGTCGAGCGGGTACGATACTCTTTGAAAAACATGGAAGAGGCGGCTTCAAAAGCTCAGGATTTAGAACATTTTGACATTAATGATTTTTTGTTAAAAGACCTAGAAATGCACGAAATCTGGTTCCAGGCAACTGGGAAAATGTATCTCTGGAATCGGATTACTACCCCTCACGCAGACTATTCCCGTTTTATCCGTCTGGATATTGTAGGAGCTAAAAATGTTCCGGACGTCCTGACGGACCATCAGAATATGATGGCTCTCATCGATTCCAAAGATATCAGTAAAATCGAAGACTTAATGAGCCACCATTTGTACGGAGGCGTCAGACGTCTGGGAGGCAGTCTGTTTTCCGAGGAATACAAAAAATATTTCTTTTCGCCTGAAGATGTATAAAAAACCGTTCTGATTACAGCACCATTACCAGGGTTCCTGCCGTAATCAGGATAGCGCCGATTGCTGACTTTGCCGTAAACTGCTCATGCAGAAAAGCAAAAGCCAGAACCAGGGTAATCACAACGCTTAGTTTGTCAACAGGGACGACTTTCGACGCTTCCCCTATCTGAAGAGCCCTGTAATAGCACAGCCAGGACGCGCCGGTAGCCAGACCGGACAAAATCAGAAACAGCCAGCTTTTTTTGCTAATTCCCGAGATTCCCGACTGGCTTCCCGTCAGAAATACCATCCCCCACGCCATCCCCAGAACTACTACCGTCCGGATGGCTGTGGCCAGATTGGAATTTACCCCTTCTATGCCGATTTTTGCCAGAATTGATGTAAGCGCCGCAAATACTGCCGAACCAAGAGCAAATACAAACCACATATCTTCTTCCGCCTTTCTCAAAATGCTGTTTCTTTCACATTTTCCTTTAGTCTATCAAAATAATTCTGATTGTTCAATCTCTCCGGAGATACCATTGTCATTTTCTACAACTCTTCTGTTCTATTTGACATTTTTTTATCAAAGTTGTATACTGGACTTATATTCACAAATGAACGTGTTAAAGGAGGAACTATCATGTTACAATCACGAGCACAGATCGCAGTAGATTACTACGTGAAATACGGGTATAACTGCTCCCAGGCTGTGGCAGTTACCTACGCCGATCTTCTGGGCTTAGACCCAATGGTATGTTTTAAGGGAATGGAAACATTTGGAAGCGGTATGGGCGCCAGACTCGGAACCTGCGGCGCCATATCCGGAGCCATTTACCTGGCCGGCTTTGTTACCAGCACTGGACATATGGATGAAGATCGGACAAACAAATCCAAAAAGGCTTCTTATGACCTTGCCGGAAAAATCACACAGGCCTTTTACGAAAAGAACCGGACTGTAACCTGCCACGATCTGAAGGATACGAACGCTGATACCTTTCATTCCTGTCTGGACTGTATTGCAGATGCCGCCATTCTCGCCGAAACCTATATTTTTCCTGGACAATTTGAAGAACCAACTTATTACAAAGAAAAAGGAACCCGATAATACGCTTAAGGGGGGATTGTTATGACATATGTTATCTTTTTTGCAGTCAGCATTTTAGCTTCTGTAGTAGGCGCTATCTGTGGAGTAGGCGGAGGCGTGTTTATGAAGCCCGCTTTAGATGCGGTAGGTGTGCTTCCTGTCAATACCATTACGTTTTTATCCACTTGTACCGTAATTTCCATGACCAGCTATAATGTTATCAGTTCTGCCATGAACTCTAAAAAAGGCGGAAGCGACAACTTAATCGACTGGAATCTGACAACCTGGCTGGCAATTGGTTCCGCAATTGGCGGGGTAATCGGCAAATATATCTATGACATAATTAAAAATTCTTCTCCAAACAAAGAAATGGTCGGCGGATACCAGGCAATTGCCCTGCTTATTGCTGTATTCCTGACTCTTGTCTATACATTGAACAAGAAAAAATGCAAATCCTGCCATGTGACGAACCCTGCTGCCCTGGTTCTTCTGGGATTCTTATTAGGAACTCTTTCCTCTTTCGTAGGAATCGGCGGCGGCCCTATGAATCTGGCTGTGCTTTATTTCTTCCTTTCTATGCCTACCAAAACCGCTGCACAAAATTCCTTGTACATGATTCTGATTTCTCAGATTGCCAGCTTAATTGTAACCTTTACAAAAGGCAGCGTACCGGAAGCTTTCTACAAAGACGTAGATCCTGGTCTCTGGGTTATGTTAATCGGCATGATGCTCTGCGGCGTATACGGCGGCATTGTTGGCAAAAAAATCAACAAAAAAATCCCAACCAGTACCGTAGACAAACTGTTTGTCATTCTTATCTGCGTTATTATGGGATTATGCTGCTGGAATATTTATACCAAACTTGGACTTGGATAAACCCTTCCCGAATGCTCTGCGTGAAAGAAACTCAAGAGAAAAGCGTCTCCGGACGGCCATTATTCTGGTTATCCAAAGACGCTTTTCCTTTCTTATCAAGGCTTATTCTGTTAATCTGCTTTCTGTACGGAAACAACTGTTCCAGTAAACGCGTCTACTACGCTGAGTTCTCCTGTATAAGTTACCGTTACCTGGTCTCCGTCTTTTACCTCAGACAGGCCTTCCGGCGCAGTATCAAACGACATGGAATATGCATCTCCCTTATCATCTACGATAGTAAACATAAAATCTTTGATTTCTTCAATCGTTCCCGTAATTACTGCTGTTTCTCCCTCTGCTTCCTTGGAAGCTGTCTGGCTTGTATCTGTCTGGACAGACGGCGCTGTCGTTGCCGTTGTATCGGACGGCTTCGCGCCGCATCCCGTTGCCAAAACCAGAGTCATCATTAAAATCGCAGCAATATTTCTTTTCTTCATAGTCAAACCTCCATGCTAAAAAAATGTATTCAAATCCTTTTTCATTTTCATTACATTTCTTTAGACGTATCAGGAAAAAGAAAAGTTTCAAGGAGGTTAAAAATTTTTTAAACTTTTATGCATTCTGCTCCAGTTCTTTTATTATGAACTCATTCATATAATCATAGGATTTCCAGTTTTCTTCTCTCTGGTTAATCTGGGTCTTTTTGCACAAAAACTTAATCGTCCACAAAATTTCATCCACTGATTTTCCGGTCTTCTCCTTTACCCATTCAGGGGTTACCGATATAATGCTGTGTGCAGCAATATTGCGCAGTCGGCTCTCAACTTCTACCAGTACCTGAACCCTGTCTTTTAGCAATAAATCGCTGCATTTTTCCTTTACAATACAATTCAAATGCGACGAATATACAGGGCCAAACCGGAACGGTGCAAAGTTTTTCTCCAATATCCCCATTCCTTCGCTTCCCTCTAATTTTGATCGGCTCCATTTTTTTATGGATCTATCTGACAAATCATAATATCTGTGAATATCTATGCCGCAATACTGATTGATTACCAGTTCCAGCAAATCCACTCCCAAAGGCGTTATTGCCCTCAAGAAATCGGCATATTCGCCTCGTTTTACTCTCAAATCCAATGACAGCGTATATTCAAACAAAATCCTGTTGCGATTTTCTATAGAAACAGCTCTCAGCACTCCGCTATTTTGGGGAAGACAGCGGTTCATTCGTTTCCAATCCAGAGAAACTATAATTCTCTTATTTAGTATCTATCAATAAATTTTTTTGCTTTTTTCTTGATGATAATTTGGTACATCAATCAAGCCCCCATTCTTTTAAACACGCTTCTAGCGGAACCCCTTCCTTGTCTTCGTCTGGTGCATTCTTATAATTTTCTATCATTCTTTCGCAGAACAAGTCGTCAGCTTCTTCATCGGCTGTCAGTCCTTGTATATATGCCAATACATAGCCCATTTTATAATCTGGTACGTTATCCAATAATGCAACTATCTTTTCTTTATTGCTCATTTTTTCAACCTCTCTTTCTATTTCTTGCCTATCACTTTTTATAGGTTCATTATATACTCCTCAAAAATTGCACGCAAGTTATTTAGCAGAAATACTGCTGACAATCCGAAAACTGACAGCCTTTTTGAATGTTTGATGACTCTTTAAAATGAAATGGAAGTCATCCATTACTATCTGTTTTACCAACTTAATTTGCAAACCGTCCCCTTTCGGGGACTCTATTTCTTTATCTCCGTGCCCCAGAACCCTTTCCATTGCTGGGCTGATTTCCTGTTTTACGTGGGAAACCAGAATCAAAGAAACAGAGTTTTTAATTTTAAGTAAAATCAGCAAAAAAGCCTTGTCTTAACGGTATCGGGGCAAAATCCGATGATTTTCATCTCGCATTGCCCCATCATATACTCTTTCCCCCTATAATGGGTACATTTTAAAATATGAGGCGACACTCCAAGCCTAGGATCCATGCCATGCTTATGCTCTCTTGGAACATTGGTTTTCTCAAAAATATCTTTTGTTGTATGAATCGCTTCCTGTTCTCCATATAAAGCATAGACAATTGTTTTGGAAACGAATCCGCTTCCGCCGCCTAAAAAGACTGTATTGTCCGCTGCCCTGTCGGTTCCGGAAAATTTCTTCTGAAAAACGTCATAATAGGTGTCATAGAAAATTTCCACACTTTCCATAATATCTTCTGGGGAAAGCGTACATAATGTTTTGTCTATTGTTAGCATCAGTGTACAGGGGGAAATACGGTCAGAAACGTCCAGATGACGCGCCTGCTGCGTTACTTTCAATCGGTGTACGTCCAGTACACCTCATTCAAGTGCCTTGCAGACGCGTCATCTGACCTGTTTCTGACTCTTCTGACCTCAAGTGGAGATAATTTCCCCATTTTTAAGGCAGACGAATGAAGCGTACTGGATGTACGCTGATTGAGGATAACGCAGAAAATGGGAAAATTCTCCCTCTTTGAGGCGTATTGCCCCTGTACACTGATGCTATGGTTGCTTTTATGACAGTTTCCGGCTTTATACATTCCCTCAACAGATTTAACGTCCTGGATTTTCCATCCGGATGTTTTTCCCATTTCTGGCAAAGGATGATATCTTTTCTGGACAACGGTTCACTGTCGCTGATTATCAAGCCGGATAAGCTGTCGTTTACTGCGTCTTTTTTCTTCTCTGTCCGGTTTAAGGAATGGAAACTTTTACTTTCGATTTCTTCGATATTTTCCAGGATTTTTCAGAATGTCCGCATATAAAAGAATGGTTCTCAGCATTCCCTTAATGGAATTTCCAGGAACATATGGATTCCCATAAGGATCAACGGTACAGGCCATGATGTGCATCTGCTTTTTTTCTAACTGCAGATCGCCAGATTCTACCACATAATTCACATTCTGTTTTAATTCTTCCAATGAAATCCTGTTTCGGATTGCCCAATGCTTCAGGTCTTCCCTGGAATCCCGAACCATAAATTTTTCAAAATTAACTTTATTATATCATGCTTATTGCTAATTTGCGATTCACCATCTGGCTCTTTTCCCTAATGGAAAACGCTTCAAAATACCGGTTTTCTCTTGGGATCCACTCTTTGCGGAAACGTTCTGCCATAACGTCTCCATTCCGGCGCCGAATTCGCAAAAGCTGCTCTTCTTCACAAATCTCACAGAAAAATCGGAGATCGTACACATCGCCAAAATACGGATGCTGGCTGTAAGAACCTTCGATGATATTCAAACATTTCCACGGAGTAAAAACCGGAGAACCCAGCGTCTGGCTTTTGCAGTCGTAAATCCGATAAGATAAACCTTCCTGCTGGCAAATATGATTCAAAATTTCTTTCTGAAACCGCTCATAATCCACATTGCCTCCCACCTGCGCCATACGCTCTGGCGTTCTCTGCTCCGGCCTTAAAAAGAAATCGTCCATGTGGAATAAATTGCAGTCGTATACGCTCTGCAACAGCTGTCCCAGAGTTGTTTTTCCGCTTCCGCACATCCCGTCTATTGCTATTAAAAGCTGAGACGGATTGAACTGCGCACCCTTCTGCTTTTCTTTCATTCTCCGGTCAATGCAGCACAGAACCGGATAATATTGGGCAAATCGTTCTTCCACTACCCGATAAGCTGGGTGGTAAGCCTTTTTATAAGCCGGACTGTGGCTGACAGCCGGATACCCCTTTTTTTGGTATTCTTTTAAATATTCTTCTGCCTCTGCCTGATCAAACGGAAGTTCTCCCATCCTGCACCACTCTAAAAACTGCTCCAGCTTCTTTTTAAAGGATTCCATCGTTCCTTTTTTATTTGCTGCCGACTGGAGAAACATCTGGTTCATCGTTTCTGGAGAAAGCCCTTCCGAAAAAGCCTGAAGATGCATCCGGTACATCCCATTGCCAATATATTCACATACAGGAGAAGGAGTGCCGCAGCACTCCCCTGTTGATGTTTTTACAGTATTCCACTCTTTTTTTAAAAATTCTAGGCTTTTTTGAGGATCGGAAACCATATGTCCGCCGCCAAATTCACTTTGATACAAAAGTTTTACGGCATCCGTTATTTCCATTTCTGGATGATGCTTCCACTGTTCCAACAAGATTTCTTTCATTTTTTACTCCGTAATTATTTATTTTACTGTCTTTTAGTCCATGAATTTTGCCCGTCTTAATGCCAGAATGATGATGGGAATCAGAACCAGCTGCAGGATAATTCCAGGAACCGCGTTTAACAAAGCGCCGCCCAGGAAAATCTGCCATCCAAAAGCTTTTCCTGTAATTCCATACAGAATCATGCTGACAATGCCCCATACAATACGTCCTGCAATCATTGCGCCTGCCAGACTTACGTAAACAGACACCGTAGTTTTCGGGAGTTTCTGATAAAGAATCCCCGTTACTGCTCCGTATACTGCCAGTTCAAAGGCCATTGCGGCTGCTGTCGGCATCATCGGAGGCATAGAAAAAAGGGCGCTTCTCATAAGCGGAAGAACAAAGCCCACCAAAAGTCCCCACTGCCAGCCGCAGACAAAACCGCAGATGAGTACCGGAATATGCATTGGCAAAAGCATACTTCCGACTGTCGGAATCTGTCCGGTCAGAAATGGCAGTACAATTCCCAGCGCTAAAAATACAGCAGAGAGAGTCAGTTTCGTTACAGATGAGTTGTTTTTCATGTTTATTCTCCTTGTTTTTGTAATGGATAGCAGAAAAATCCCTGATCATGGAATAAAAAGGAGGTCGCTTGCGACATAATTGCATCTTTGCGCAAGCGCGCATCCTCGCTTTCCTGCAAAATAAAAATACCAGAAACACACCCAATCTTCTGATTGCCGTACCTTCCTGGTATTCTTGCTTTTAGTTTGCTTTTTATTTGCCTGAAACTTTATTTTGGATTTTTCTATCTTATCTTTGGAAGCTTTTGCTTCCTACAGCTTCTGCCATATCCAGCGCCTTCTGACGACCATTTCTTTTATTATACCTCTTTTTCTGAAATTCGTCAAACTTTTTGCTATTTTTCCAATATTTCTGTAAATTATTCCCTACGGATTACATCTTTTACAAGGATCATATCCCTGAGAAATCAGTTCTTCTCTGGTTCCGGTAAATTCCTGCTTGTTCGAATCCTTCATCTGCCCTACGGAAGAACATCCAGGTCTATGAAATTTTTTGGAGTCTATATTTAAAATATAACTTTCATTCTGGGATGCGGTCTCTTGTTCCGTTTCTCCTGCAGGCCTGCTGTTTCCCGTCTTGTAATCAATGGCAATTCCTGGCTGTACATTATATACATACACGCAGAACAGAACCCCTTCTCCGCCATCCTCTACCGATTTGCCTTCCATCAGAACGCCGGAAGCTACCAGGTTATCTCCCTCAAAAACCGGCGTCACACGATACATCACATGATTTCCTGTTTCTTTCACGTAATCCGCCACCATATTTTCAAATGGAAGCATTCCTTCTGTATTGAAATATCTGGTTCCTGTAATCAGATTTTCTTCATTGGCATTTTCTGCTGTAAGCTGATAACCAATCAGATGACAGCGGTTGTACAGGTATTTTCCATCTACATTGTCATATTTGACCGTATGCCAGCCGGTAGGCTTTACCTGTCCGATAGACCCCCGCTCTGCTGTCGGCATCAAATCCTGCCCCACGCTTGCAGATGCCGCAGTGCACCTGCCAAGAGAATCCAGTTCTCCATATGTTTCAAACGATTCTGTTGTCAGCTCTTCTTCATTGAAAAAAGGAACATTGTCGTTTACCGGCACATAGGCCTGTCCGGAATACTCTGGAACTGCCGAAAAATCAAACTGTGCAGATGCGGACATGGAAACCATGTTCCGTTCATTCTGTTTTGTTGACGCTTCCGTCTGTATCTGGGTATTTTCTGTCTGGGTATTTTCTCTCCAGGTATGTTCTGAAGCCGCGGTACTTCCGCAGGCCGAAACTGTTACTGACGCAGCCAGAACCAGTCCGGCCAGCCAAATTGTTACTCTTTTCATCGTCTGTATCGCTCCTTTGTAATTTTTTCATGGGAAGAACCGGCAAATTCCATTGTTTCTGCCATTTTCCAATTCGTTAAGTCTATATCAAACCAGGTGTCTGCCGGATACGTCCGGTTCCATTTGTACAAGATGATTTCCTCGACTTTTTCTAAATATGGCTTTACGTCCACGTTTTCTACCAGACAAAGCTCTCCCTTTCCAGCCTTTTTCAAAAAATCCTCAGCCACCTGGATCCGGCTCTGATCCTCATCGCCGAACTGTTTCGCACTATAGGCGTTCATCCAGATTTTGGAATTTCCTGCATCTGCCAAAATTTTCTCCCGAAGAATGCGGTCCTGGCTCTGCCGTCTGCCATTAAACATCATACCGTTTTTGTCATCCGCACAGATTACTATAATCATATCCGTCTCTCCCATTCATTTTCTTATCCAAAAACAAGTCACAAAATGTACAAATATTTTAAATAGTTTAATTTATTTCATTTTTTGTAGTATATCACATTTTTCAAGAAATGGTAACACTATGTTTATCACTTATCGCCCTAACGCGATTACAAACCGCAATGTCTGCAATGGATTCCTGCCCATACAGCAAAATATCGTCAGCCATAACCCGACTGACGATATAACACTTATTCTTTGTATTGCCTTCTGCAGATAACACAGACATCCTCTCGTAATTTATTTTATTGATGTAACTAATACATTCTATTCAACTAATCCTCTATAAAACTCAGGGAGATCGGAAGTTTTGCCTGTTCTCCATTTTACAGGAATCGGGAAATTTGTAAGCTTTCCTTTCCACAATCCACCATCAGGATTCATATACCCTTCAAAGCTCCAACCTTTGTCTGCTGTGAACGTACCATTTACACTTGTTCCATGTGCTATTTTACTCTCGTCTACTATCTTCCTAACCCCTAATTTTTAATTCTATAATCTGGGATTCGTCAAAATTATTTCTTATATTTTTTTCTGATTGCCAATGAGTAAACTGCTATAAAAACAATCGTTTCCATTACACTCCCCGCAGCCGAAAGTAAAATCCATTTGGAATGTCCTGAAATCAAAGGAAGCCCAAGCAAAATCCATACAATGCCATTTGCAACGTAGAGTTTGGACATTGCATGATTGTATTTTTTTATATCCGTTACCTCAATCATTTTCTCAGTTCTTCAGAAACTGAAATTTATTAGTTTGAAAAAGCCTTGAAATATAAGTAATCTTGTTCTGGCAAATGTGTAATATAACCTATTGGCAACGCATTATCTGTTGCTTCAATAATCGCTTTTGCTCCAGCTTCACCAAAAGCACCGCATAATTCAATACAATCAATTCCTTCCTTTTTCAATTTTTTAGCAACCATACACGCATCTTCTATATTTGCTACACCTACGATTTGTGCCATTCCATCATGTATTATCGCTCTATCAATTTTACAATTAAAATCTCCCATAATTAAAAATGCAAATCTCATTATCTTACTCTCCCACAAATTCATCATTGATTTCTTTTCGCCTTTCGTTAGTTATGAAAGATTCCCCTGTAGCAATCCGCCCCCAAAACACCTTGCCTTTTGGCTCTGTTTCTTTTACAGCTCTTTCAGATATTTTTATCAATTCCCTGTCTGCTTTAAAAAATATAGTTTTCAGCCACGGGTGAAATTCCGTTAAAACATCTTGTGCAACATCATGATAACAAACTTCCGTAGATATAACAGTGTCAAATATTTTCAGCTTCGAATCCATTCCTCCTGCTACTCCTGCATTGATAACGATATTCACTCCAAAAATGTCAATCAATATTTGTGTTGCTATGGCAGCGTTTACCTTACATACTCCCGAAAATAAGGCAACAACCTCCATATCACAAATTTGTCCCTCATAGAATTTTAGCATTGCCTTTTCTGTAACCTTGTAGCTATCTATCTTAGTTAAAAAAGGCGCAAGTTCATCATCACTGGCGCATACAATTCCGAATTTATCGTTCCATATAAACTGGGATTTGCTCAGTAGAATTCCACGTTATCGACATATTATTTAACTGTAAGCTTTTTTCTTACTCCATATTGCCGTTATCATCGCTATTATATCTGCAAACGGAACAGACCAGAAAATTGCTAATGGATATTCCGGCATAATTTGGGGCAACAAAAACACCAATGGGATCATTAAAATAACCTGCCTCATTAGAATGAGAAATACTGCCTTTCCTTCATGCTCTGTCACTTCATATAATGTCATAATCGTATAAAATATTCCCATCAGCGGGAACGTCAAGAAAATTATACGAAGAACCTCCTTGCCTAATTGGTATATATCACTCGATTTTGAAAATACAGACAAGATATTTGCACCGAAGGTATAAATCACCCCCACTCCCATCAGCCCATACAAAACAGTATATCCTATCGTGCTGACCAATGTTTTTTTTCTTTTATCTTCTTCCTGTTGTCCGTCAAAATATGCAATTATTGTCTGGACACCTTGTGTTATACCAACAATTGGCATCAGGAACAAAGTATAAATTTGCTGAGCTACATTCCAAACTGCAACATGGCTCATTGTTGTATAGAGCATTAAACTTTGATTAACACAGAATGTAGCACATCCTCCCAAGGATTGGATAATTGTCTGAGCAATTCCTAATTTTAAAAGCTCAGCTGTATGTGATTTGAATTTTCCCCATGATAACGCACATTTAAGTTTCAAAAACTGATGATGCTTTAACCACAAAATAGACAGGGCACAGCAAAATAACTCACTTACAAAAGTACCACAAGCCAGCCCTACAAAGCCCCAATCGAATACAAACGCAAAAATGGCATTACATACAATATTCACCACTACAGATAAACTGGTTATTCCCATTTCCATTGCAGGATACCCGAATGCTCGGACGCAACTTGTTAAAGTATAACCCAATGCACTGAATACATTACTAAATAATTGAATGCGTAAGTATTTTTCAGCCAAAATGGCAGCCTGTCCTTCAGCTCCTAAAAGCGATAACAACCTGGGCATAAACAGAAAAGAACCGATTGAAACCATAACACTTAAAACCAACGTCATACCAAGACCAGTCAGAAAATATTCTGTCCGAACTTCTTTACAGGTCAGGTATCGTGCAATCATAATAGCAGTTGATACTGCAAATAATGCCTGAACAGCAGTATATATGCCCAGCATTGGAGAAAGTAATCCCATAGCCGTTAATGCATCAATAGAAATTTCTCCAAGATGACCTGCAAAAACTGTGTCTGCAACCGATGCCATGATTTCCACAATTAATGAAAAAATAGCTGGTATAGAAAAGTAAAGTATCAAAGAATGTACGGATTTCCTATCATAAATATTTTGTTCCATACAAAATCACCTCCGTCTTTTATCCTAACAAAAAGAAGGTGTCATCTTGTGTCACCTTCCTTCAATCAGATAAAAGTTTTTGATACTCCTCACGCTCAAACGTTTTTTCGGTTATCTCACAGCATATAATATCGGAAAGTGGAACGGTAAGTTTCTGCTTTCCATCGGTTGCATATAGGTAAAGCCCTGTTGTACGTAGGGCATAGCTTAACGGAGCAACGTATAATATTTCTGTGTTTGTTTGTAATCGGAGGAACAATTCTTCGTCAAATGCATGGTTGATATTTTGAAAAATCGAATTTTCTTTGTAAATCGGCTCATCAAAAAGCTCTATCTGTAAATAATCTGTAAAATCTCGTTCTTTTAGTTGCGTAAGCTCAGGAAACAATAGCTCCAATTTCTTTACAATGCTACTTTTCTCATTTCTTTTTCCTAATTGATCTGCAATGTGAATTGCCATTATCAAATCTTCTATCTCGCATGGAGAAAAGAAGCTTTGCTGAAACTTATAGGAATATGGGATAGACACCCCACCCTGAAACCCCGGCTGAGCCTCAATCGGAACACCTAAGCTTGAAATAACATTAATGTCCCTCATAATTGTTCGCTTACTGACCTCAAATTTTTCAGCAAGCTCCTTAAGTGTTGTTTTCTTTACCTCATTCAAAAATAGAATGATTTCTAATTGTCTGCTTTTTATAATAAATGATCTCCTCTTCTTTATAATACTTCGATTTCTAAGGGCTGTTACTAAAATTCAAGCTTTTCGCTCAACAGGCTGAATTTTTATTTGTTCTTTCTTACTACTTTACATGGATTTCCATAAGCTATGACATTATCAGGAATATCCTTTGTCACAATACTTCCTGCTCCAATGACAACATTATTTCCGATTGTAACTCCGGGCATAATAATGGCTCCACCACCAATCCATACATTATCACCAATAAATACTGGTGCAGTTTGTGTTTTACAAAATTCAAATGAACCATCTTCCTTAGGCTCACCAAAACGTTCAATCGCATTTGTCGGGTGAAATGCTGTATATATTTGTACATTTGGTGCAATTAAAGCATTATCTCCGATACGAATAACATTGTCATCTAAAAAAGTACAATTCATATTTACTTCACAGTTATTTCCAAAATAAATATTATTACCATAGTCAACATAAAAAGGAGCTGTTATCCATAAATTTTTACCTTTTCCACCAAGAAGCTCACTTAGAATTCTTTCCTTTTCATCCGCTTGAGCAGAGTTGGTTTGATTATAATCTCTTGCTAAGTCTTTAGCTTTATGCCATTGTGTTAATAATTCTGAATCTCCACAGTCATAGAGTTCTCCTGCCAACATTTTTTCTCTTTCAGTCATAATTACCTCCAAAACTTCAAAGTTCTATTATTCTCTTCATATTTCATTTTCTTGCCCTAAGGACAAGAAGTGTCCCTTATTTTCAGCTCGATCAATTCAAAATTTTCTAATTCGCTTAACATTTTGGCAAACCGGAAGCTTGCCCTCTTTCATCCGTTACAATATGTCTTATCCCACTATTCCTGCTGTTAAAATAAGTTCCCAGAAACGTTGGAAATGCCTTATATTTATCCAAGTCTTTAATCGGTATCCAACGCATTTTCTCTTTTACCCCTTGTGTCGTGCTGTTACTATGAAGCTCTTGCGTACCTCTCGGTTTCATCAAAAAATAAAAACTGAGTTCATGACAATTCATTCCCTTTAATGCACCATCATTTTTGTCAAAAAAATTTTCATGGATAACTGCCAAATGGTCTATCTCATAATGAACCCCTGTTTCTTCTAAAACTTCCCGACGCACTGCATCTTCTGCCGTTTCACCATGATGGACTCCGCCGCCAATAGAATAAAAATAATCATCTTTTTCGTTGCAGGCAAATAAAACACATTCATTTTCTACTATAATTGCTGCCGCACGATATCTGAACCATTTATTTTCTTTTGTAAATCCACAATCGCACATCCTCTTTTACCTCCATAACGTTCTCTGTCTACTAGAATTTATATGGCATTCCAAATAAAACAAAAGCCAAATACAATCCCCTAAAAAGAAGTGCTAAATGAGTGAAAAAGTATACATAAAAGTAATGCAAACAAAGCTTTCACGAAAAACCAGCTTAAATACGCCAGCCAGCTTTTCATTCCGTCAGCCTTTCAGCTGCCTTGTTTCTTATCAACTGCGGTTCTTAGTTCATTGGCATAATTGTTAAGAGCTTCACAGGGTTCGTATTTACACTTATAACCAACGCCATTAATGATAAAAAATGGATAGAATGCTGTAATTTGCATTTGAGATCCATCGGATAAATTCAGCGTAAACGTAACGTCTTGTCCAACATATCCTGCTGTATATGCGTCGGTCCTGCTATAGATTACTACTTCCCTGAGATATGATACTAATTCCTCTGTTTCTGTTATTTGAATGGTTGTATCGGGAGGTATTAATCGGACATTTGCCGAAAAAATATCTTCTGCTTTTAAATTTTTGAATGGCCTGCGGCCAGAGAAGAAAAAAATACTAATACCGATACCTATCAGACCTATCAGCATAATCATCAAAATTTTTTTATTCTTCATCTGGTTATCCCCCCTTTGTAAAATTTTAATTATCATTCGCATCCATCTCTGTGGTTTCTTCTGCCTCAAAAAGCGCAAAGCCATTGTCATATTTTACATATAATTTTTTCGGTTCTTCCGGATTATAGTAAATCTCCTGCCCCTGCTCTAAATGAGTACCATAAAAATCCTTGGTAGGCCATTCCAAATTGTTAACAGAAGCTACCTGTCCTAAAAGCTGCCAGCCCTCCTCTTTCGGAAGATCAAAGCCGGTAGCGTTGTACAGGTACAGGGAACCATCATAAAAAACAGAGATTCGCTGCACCTCTTCAGAAGCATAACCGGTAGAGGGAACGGCGCTTGATTCTAATGTGGTCTCCGCAGAGAACTGACACCCGTACAAAAGGAAACAAATAAGTCCAAAAAATACGCAAAGCTTTTTTATTGCCATAGTCCCTCTCTTTCCTTTTCGTCCCCGAAACATTTACAATTTTCTCTCATTCGTATTATATCACAACTTTTTCGAATTATCATTCAATCACAATCCATCCAGACCAGATGCCTTCCGCAGTGAAGGCACTGGAAGAGATAGCACTGCAGATGCCCTCCATTGACGGATTCCTGGATCATTTCTTTCTGTTCCTCATCCCACATAGGATCGTCCAGCACCTCCTCCAGCACGCCCAGAGCCCGCAACTCTCTGACGCCCACAGAACCTAAATAGGCACAGTAATCACTACAGTGGGCGCGCCAGTATTCCTGCTGCCAGCCACAGTACCCAGGAGTTCGATGGATCAGCTCGTCCAGTTTTTCCAGATCGTCTACACCATCATCTACGGAGCAGTCATCCTGAAAGCTGCCGTCATATTTTCTGGCCGCCTCACCGCTGGCGATGCACTCTGGACACAGATACTCAATATCTTCCACGGAAAAGAACGGATTGGTATAAAAAATATGAGTCTCCTTGCCACAGCAGTCACAGACAACACCTGTTGTGGACTCCTCAAAAGCGCCAGTTTCCAGAGGGTTCGGGTGATACCGGAAGGTGGGCAGGCTCAGTTTAGCCTGCCGTTCCTTCTCTTTCTGCTTTTCCTCCAGCATTTTGGGCTTAGGAATGGCGTAGTGGTTGCCCCAGTTTTCCGCATATTCCTTCAGAACTCCCAGCCGCTTAAGCGTTTTTTTATCGGAGCGATTTCCAATTTGGCAGAGCAGTTCATAAGCGTCCCTCTTAAAGTCCAGCAGATCATATACATCCACCAGCACCGCCTTGGCCTGCTTGTCTTCCGATTGCTCCAGGTTCTCCTTGAAAGCATAGAGAGCGCGGATGCTGTCCGGACCGCCTTCTGTCTCTCGAACCTGCCTTTGGAATTCAATATATTGCTTCCGGTATTCGTTCATGGTCACACCTCCCATCACTCCCATCAAAACTCCCATTAAATTAAATCCTACCAATCCCCCATTACTTCCCATCTATACAGACTCCCTCATCCTTTCACATTCTCTTTCTCATTCGCCGTCCACTCACTTCCCAGGGAAAAGGAGCGGTTTTTTTATGACTTTGCTGGAATAAAAAAACCGCTCCTTTTCCCCACCCTACACCCATCCTCCGTCCAGTCCGATAATCTGTCCGGTCAGATAGTTTTCTTTATATCCCAGATGGTAGGCTAAATCGGCCACCTCCTCGGCGCGGCCCAGTCTTCCGGCGGGGATTTCCTCGATCAGGCCAATCAGTTCCTCATCGTCGAGGAAGTGATTCATCTCGGTGTCGATGGCGCCGCAGGCGATGGCGTTGACCTGGATCCCCTTGGAGGCCAGCTCATTGCACAGGGCTTTGGTCATCTGGGCCACTCCCCCTTTTGAGGCGGCATAGGCGGGGACGGTCATACCGCCAAAGAAGCTGAGCATAGAGGCAATGTTGACAATCTTCCCGCAGGGCTGTTCCTTTTTTAGAAATTCTTTGGCAGCCATTTGACACAGGTCAAAGGGAGCGGTCAGGTTGACATTGAGTACGTCCTTCCAGTCCTGAAGAGGAAATTCGGGGCTGGGGTGGCGGCGCTGTATGCCGGCGGCATTGACCAGAATATCCAGGCCGCCCAGCAGAGCGACGGCTTGGTCAAAGGCCTCCTGCCTGGCCCGGTCGTCGGCCAGGTCCACGGCGATGCCTTTGCACCAATAGCCCTTTGCTTCGAATTGGGCGGCCACCTCGATCACCTTTTTGCTGGTACCAAAGATGACTACAGCGGCGCCGGCCTCCATCAGGCCCTCCGCCATGCCGTGGCCCA
>UQMJ01000029.1 GCA_900542035.1 uncultured Clostridium sp. | reverse complement strand
CCTGGCTCAGGATTCCTTTATCGACGGTATTGCAGCCGGCGGTGTTAAGGGTTAATTTTATAAGTACTTGAACTTAACAGGGCTGCTGCGAAAACAGTTGTTTTTGCAGTGGCCTTGTGCTATTCTAAAAGGTGAGGTTTTCATTATGAAGCTTTTGTTGGTATTGAAAACTGCACGCTGTGCAGTTATTATGGCAGAGGATGGCTCTGCATTTGAGGCGGAAACACCGTATCAGGTATATTTAAATGGAAGAAAAACGCTGGAAAGCCGGAGGACGGTGTTAAGTCTGTATGGACTTCAGCCAGATACAGAGTATGAAGCAAAAGTAATCAGGGATGCGGATACAGAAACGATCCGCTTCCGTACGGATAGAGAATTTGTAACCATCAATGTAAAGGAATTCGGAGCAAAGGGAGACGGCGTCCAGGACGACACCACCTTTTTGCAGGCGGCGATCATGGCCTGCCCGAAAGACAGCAGAGTGCTGATTCCGAAAGGAACGTACCGTCTGACCACCTTGTTTTTAAAAAGCCATATCCGGATTGAACTGGAAGAAGGAGCGGTTCTTTCGGCATTTACCGATCGGGATAAATTTCCTGTTTTCCCAGGCATGATAGAAAGCTGGGACGAGACGGAGGAATACAATCTGGGAACCTGGGAAGGAAATCCTCTCCCTATGTTTTCCGGCATTCTTACGGGTATTGAAGCAGAGGACGTGGTCATTTACGGATCAGGACGGATAGAGGGAAATGCCTCTGCAGATCCGGATAACTGGTGGTACGAACCGAAAAAGATGCGGACGGCATTCCGGCCGAGGATGATTTTTTTAAACCGGTGCAAAAACATTTCCATTCAGGGAATTACGGTACAGAACAGTCCAAGCTGGAATATTCACCCGTATTTTTCCCAGGACTTAAAATTTGTAGATTTAAAGGTATTAAATCCCAAAGATTCCCCGAATACAGATGGGCTGGATCCGGAATCCTGTAAAAACGTAGAGATCCTGGGCGTATATTTTTCTCTTGGAGACGACTGTATTGCCATAAAATCCGGCAAAATTTATATGGGTTCCAAGTACCGGACACCGTCGGAAAACATTACCATCGCACAGTGCTGTATGAGGGACGGTCATGGTTCCATTACCATTGGAAGCGAAATGGCAGGAGGCGTAAAAGGACTGCTGGTAAAAGACTGCAGATTCCTCCATACAGACAGGGGGCTGCGGATTAAGACCCGCAGAGGCAGAGGAAAAGACGCGGTAATTGACCAGGTAAAATTCGAACGGATTTACATGGATCATGTCATGACCCCGTTTGTGGTCAACTGCTTTTACTTCTGCGATCCGGACGGTTATACGGAATACGTAAGAACCAAAGAAAAACTTCCGGTAGACGACCGGACGCCGGAAATTAAGAGCCTGGTGTTCAGAGATATTGAGGCCAGAAACTGCCATGTGGCGGCGGCTTATTTTTATGGCCTTCCTGAGCAGAAGATTGGAGAAATCATAATGGAAAATATTCATGTTACATACGCAGAAAATCCTAAAAAAGATGTTCCGGCTATGTTGGAGGGGGTAGAGCCGATGAGCAGAAAAGGGATTCTTGCAAAAAATATTGGGGAATTGACAATCCGGAATGTAGAAATTGACAATCCGGACGGTCTTTTAGTTGACCTGGCAGGAGTCGATAAGATAATTACAGAATGAGAACTGCAGGTCAGGTTAAGGAGATAGTATGGCGGTTACGATAAAAGATGTGGCAAAAGAAGCCGGAGTTTCTTATTCTACGGTTTCCAGGGCTTTAAATGGCATCGGAACAGAAAATAAGGAAAAACAAAAGAGAATTATTGAGATTGCGGAGCGGATGGGATATACCCGCAATCAGGCGGCAGTGAACTTAAAATTGTCCCGTTCCTATGTAATAGGGCTGTATTTTTCTACGATCAGCCGGATGTCGTCGCCGTTTGTTCTTCACGAAGTGCTGACAGGGGTATACAGCATTGTAGGAAGTCACTACAATGTCGTGGTCAAAGGTATTGATATGCATGAGCCAGGAACCATTAATCCCAGCTATTTTGACGGCATTCTCGTTCTGTCCCAGAAAGATGACGACCTGCCTTTTATGGAAGAAGTTCTTCAAAAGAAAATCCCGATGGTTGTTATTTGCCGGAAGGTGGACATAGACGCTCCGAATGTAACGACAGACGAAGAACAGGCTATGGGAAAGGCTATGGATTATCTCTTAGACAACGGACACCGGAACATCGGAGTGATTGAAGGACAGCCGAATCTGGATTCTACCCGTTTAAGGCACAGGGGATGGCGTCAGTCCATGAGGCGTCATGGCTTTGATCCGGATATGGTGCCGGTAATCTGCGGAAACTACCGTTATGAAAGCGGCTATCAGGCGGCCAAAAGACTGTTGGATTACAAACCGACAGCTCTGTTGTGTTTCAACGATGAAATGGCCTTTGGCGCCAGAGTAGCGGTAACGGAGCGTGGACTTTCGGTTCCGGAAGATGTTTCCCTCATAGGATTTGATAATTGGGATTTATCCGGTTATTCCAGTATGAAATTAACCACCGTAGAGAGAAGCATGAGCGAGATTGCAAAAGAGGGAACCAGGGTTCTGTTAAAGCGCCTGGAAGAAGGAACCATGGATAATCGCCGGATTTACCTGGAAAACAAGCTGATTATCCGAGAAACAGTAAGAGATATCAGAAACGAAAAGAAGGAGAGAAGAGCATGAAACGATTAGAAGAGTATGTCAGAAGCATTCCGGATTTTCCGGAGCCTGGAATTATTTTCAGAGATGTTACCACCATTTTGCAGGATGCAGACGGACTGGAACTGGCGGTCAACCAGTTAAAAGACAGTGTGAAGGATCTGGATTTTGACGTAGTAGTAGGACCGGAATCCAGAGGCTTTATTTTCGGCGTACCAGTTGCTTACGCTCTTCACAAGGGCTTTGTGCCAGTGCGCAAAAAAGGCAAACTTCCCTGCGAAACCATTTCGGCAGAGTATGATCTGGAGTATGGAAGCGCAGTGATTGAAATGCACAAAGACTCCATCAAACCTGGTCAGAAAGTAGTTATCGTAGATGATCTGATTGCTACAGGAGGCACTACCGAAGCCATCATTAAGCTGGTAGAAGAACTTGGGGGAGAAGTAGTGAAAATCTGCTTTGTTATGGAGCTGGCTGGACTGAAGGGAAGAGAAAAGCTGGCGGGATACGACGTATATTCTGCTATTACCTACGAAGGAAACTAATGAACAGGGGCTGCCGCATAAAAAGGTTATTTTGTGGCAGCCCCTTTTTTACAGAGAGAGAGCTTATGAAAGTAACAACACTCATCGAAAACCACACATCCCGCAGGGATTTATCTGCAGAGCATGGCCTTTCTTTTCTGATAGAAGACGGTCAGGAAACCATTTTATTTGATGCAGGAAACAGCGGGGCAGTCTGGGACAATGCAAAAAAGCTGGGAATCCGTCCGGAGGCCGTTACCTGCGCGGTATTAAGCCACAGTCATTACGACCATGCGGGCGGCCTGATGGAAGGCGTGTCCAGGGGACTATCCTGTCCTCTGGTAGTAGGAGAAGGCTTTTTTGATAAAAAATACCGGATCCAGAACGAAGAAGCAGGGGTTTATACGTACCTGGGATGCGGATTTTCAAAAGAAGAAGCAAAAAAGGCATTTGGAACCATACGGATTTGTCAGGAAATTTTGCAGATTAGTCCCCATTGTTTTGCAGCAGGCAGGTTTAAAAGAACCAGTTTAGGGGAAGAACTATCTAAAAGGTTTGTAAAAGAAACGGATGGGCGCCTGACTGTCGATTCATTTGAAGATGAGATTTGCCTGGTTCTGGAACTGCCGGAAAAAAATGCAGTCGGTGTAATCGCCGGATGCAGTCATCCAGGAATTTTAAATATGCTGGAAACTGTAAAAGAGCGGTTTCCAGGCCGACGTCTGGCTTTCGTAGCAGGAGGAATCCACTTAAAGGACAGGGAAAGAAGCTGCCAGGAACGGGTCATGCAGGGGCTTACCCGCCTGGGAGCAGAGCGGCTTTACCTGAATCACTGCTCTGGAGAAGGACTTTTTGGGACTTGGGAGAAGCCGATAATTTCCCTTGGGAGCGGCGATTGTCTGTTCCTGGCAGACAAAATTTGACATTTGCTTGCATTTTCGCTTAAAAAAATTTATAATGAATACTACTTATGAAAATCTTGGAAAACGTTGGAAAGGAGCGGGTGACAGCCGATGGAAAATATAAAAAAACGAAGAGATTTGGATATGGAACTGGAAGCACCGGCTGACTTTACGAGTCCGGAAGAGTTATATCAGGAACTGATTACCAGGATTAGAAGATACCATCCTTCCGACGATATCAGCATGATTGAAAAGGCGTATAAGGTTGCATACAGCGCCCACGAAGGACAGAAGAGAAAATCAGGAGAACCGTACATTATCCATCCGTTGTGCGTTGCTATTATTCTGGCAGATCTGGAGTTGGATAAGGAAACCATTGAGGCAGCCCTTCTTCACGACGTAGTAGAAGATACGGTTATGACGTTAGACGAGCTGACCAAAGAGTTTGGATCCGAGGTAGCTCTTCTGGTAGACGGCGTTACTAAGCTGACCCAGTTGTCCTGGTCTAAGGACAAGACGGAGATCCAGGCAGAAAACCTGCGCAAGATGTTTCTTGCTATGGCAAAAGACATCCGCGTAATCTTAATTAAGCTGGCAGACCGCCTTCACAACATGAGGACGCTTCAGTACCAGAGTCCGGCCAAGCAGAAGGAAAAAGCAAGGGAAACCATGGATATTTATTCCCCCATTGCCAACCGGCTTGGTATTTCCAAAATTAAGATTGAGCTGGACGATTTGGCGCTGAAATATTTAGAGCCGGACGTTTATTACGATTTGGCAGAAAAGATTTATCTCAAAAAAGACGAGAGGGAGGCCTTTGTGGAGTCCATTGTAAAAGAGGTGGGACGCCACATGGAAATGGCCGGCATCAAGGCAGAAATCAGCGGCCGTGTTAAGCACTTCTTTAGCATTTACCGTAAGATGGTCAACCAGAAAAAGACCCTGGACCAGATTTACGATTTGTTTGCAGTCCGGATTATCGTAGAAAATGTAAAAGACTGTTATGCAGCTTTAGGCGTTATCCACGAGATGTACAAACCTATCCCAGGCCGGTTTAAAGACTACATTGCCATGCCAAAGCCCAATATGTACCAGTCTCTCCATACAACCTTAATCGGCAGCAACGGACAGCCTTTTGAGATTCAGATCCGTACGTATGAGATGCACCGTACTGCGGAATACGGTATTGCCGCCCACTGGAAATACAAAGAGAGCGGAAGCGGTCAGGTAGCGGCAGGAAGCGAAGAGGCAAAGCTTAGCTGGCTGCGCCAGATTCTGGAGTGGCAGAAGGAAGCAGACGATGGCAAAGAGTTTTTAAGCCTGATTAAAAACGATTTGAACCTGTTTTCGGAAAACGTGTACTGCTTTACCCCTTCCGGAGACGTAAAAACCCTTCCCAGCGGTTCTACCCCCATTGACTTTGCTTATGCCATTCACAGTGCAGTAGGCAATAAGATGGTAGGCGCGAAGGTAAACGGCAAATTAGTGCCGATTGATTACGTCCTGCAGAACGGCGACCGGATTGAGATTATTACCTCCCAGAATTCCAGAGGCCCCAGCAGGGACTGGCTTGCCCTGGTAAAGAGCACCCAGGCCAAAAACAAGATTAACCAGTGGTTTAAGAGCGAGTTAAAAGAAGACAACATCCTTCGGGGCAAGGACATGATCGAGCGTTACTGCAAGGCAAAAGGCATTAACTATGCAGAGATCAACAAGCCGGAGTTCCAGGAAAAGGTTATGCGCCGCTATGCGTTTCGGGACTGGGAATCGGTTCTGGCATCCATTGGCCACGGCGGTTTAAAAGAAGGCCAGGTTGTCAACAAGATGCTGGAAGAGCAGCGCAAGAAACAAAAGAAAGAGATTACCGATTCCAATATTTTAGACGGCATTGCCGATACCAACGGCAAAGTGCCCATTGCGGCCAGCAAGTCCAAAAACGGCATTGTAGTAAAGGGAATCCACGATTTGGCAGTGCGTTTTTCCAAGTGCTGCAGTCCGGTTCCAGGAGATGAGATCGTGGGATTTGTGACCCGCGGACGCGGCATTTCCATCCATCGTACCGACTGCGTCAATATTATCAATCTGCCGGACGATGAGCGGATGAGGCTGCTGGACGCAGAATGGCAGGCGCCGGAAAGCGAAAGCAACAAAGCCACCTACTCGACGGAGATTAAGATTTACGCCAACAACCGGATGGGAATGTTTGTGGATATTTCCAAGGTGTTTACGGAACGTCAGATTGATATTACGGCGATGAACGTCCGCACCAACAAGCAGGGAAAAGCCACGATTATTATGACCTTTGATATTCATGGAAAAGAGGAATTAAGCCAGCTGACCAACCGGATTCGTCAGGTGGAAGGCGTTTTGGACATTGAAAGAACTACAGGCTGATCCGCCTTTAAGGAGACCACATGAGCAAATTGAGAATAGAAACCATGGTGCTGGGAATGGTCAGCACCAATACCTACATTTTATACAAAGAAGGGGAAAACCAGGCAGTCATCGTAGATCCGGCGGCTGCTCCGGAACGGATTCTGGAAAAGTGCCGTCAGCTTTCCCTGACTCCTGCTGCGATTTTGCTGACCCATGGCCATTTTGACCACATTGGAGCGGCAGAAGAGATTTGCAGGAAGTATCCGGCAGAGGTAATTGCAGGAGAAAAAGAAGACGGGCTGATGAGGGATCCCATCCGGAACCTCTCCAGTCAGTTTGGAAGCAGTTTTACAGCAAAAGCCACCAGACTGGTAAAGGATGGAGACGTGATTTCCCTGCTGGGAATGGAGATTCAGGTCATGGAGACACCTGGTCATACCCCTGGTTCTGTCTGCTATTATATTCCGGATGAGGAAGTGCTGTTAAGCGGAGACACCTTGTTCTGCGAGTCATACGGCAGGACAGATTTTCCTGGAGGAAGCGGTTCCCAGATGATTCAGTCCATAGGAAGGCTTTTGACGCTTCCGGAAGAAACTATGGTTTATCCAGGACATGAGGGGCCTACTGCCATTGGCCATGAAAAACAATACAATCCCATTACGGCATATCTGCGCTAGACTGGAGAGTATGATGATAGGAATTTTATTAAACGACAATGCATATGAACAGGACATCAGAGAACTTCTGATGGCCTTTTACTCCGGCGAAACCTTTGCGCACCAGAAGGGAGCAGAGGTTTCCTTTTATGTGGAAGGAACGGTAAATGAAACCAGGGATCAGTTTACAATCCGTTTTCTGGATAAAGACGGACAGCCGATTCAGAATGAAGAGGAAAAGAACCAGCCCTGGACTGGATTTCCAGAAGAGCTTTCCGGCGAATGGGAGGAGTTCTGCCGCAGCCTTCCCATCTCCCTCCCTTATCAGGATCGGACGGTGTCAAAGAGCAAAATCAAGCGCCGCTTGTACTTTATGCTCTATACCCGCACAGGAAAGCTGCTGCCATGGGGCACATTAACCGGCATCCGTCCAACTAAAATTGCCATGAGCAGGCTGGAGGACGGATGGAAGGAAGAAGACGTCCGGAATTATATGAGGCAAATGTACCTGACCGGACAAGAAAAGCTGGATTTAAGCGTAGAGATTGCGGCCAGGGAGCTGAAACTTCTGGAACCCTTAAACTATGAAAAAGGCTACAGCCTGTATGTGGGGATTCCATTTTGCCCGACTACCTGCCTGTACTGTTCCTTTACCTCTTATCCCATTGGAAAGTGGAAGGGTAGGACGGGAGAGTATTTAGCCGCGTTATTTAAAGAGATGGAGTATACGGCTGAAAAAATGAAGGGCCGTCCATTAGATACCATCTATTTTGGAGGCGGTACGCCAACCTCTCTGGATGCAGAAGATCTGGACAAACTTCTGACCAAATTATGGGAGACGTTTCCAGTGGATCAGGCGTTAGAATTTACCGTAGAGGCCGGAAGGCCGGACAGTATTACCAGGGAAAAGCTGGAAGTGTTAAAACGCCATGGAGTGACCAGAATCTCTATTAATCCCCAGACCATGAAACAGGAAACTCTGGATATTATCGGCCGTCATCATACGGTGGACATGGTAAAGGACACATTTGCCATGGCAAGAGAGATCGGGTTTGACAATATTAATATGGACCTTATTATCGGCCTTCCGAAAGAGACCAGCGAAGACGTAAGAGCGACTATGGAAGAAGTAAAGAAACTGGGGCCGGATTCCATTACCGTCCATTCTCTGGCGATTAAGCGGGCGTCCAGGCTTCACCTTTTATGGGAGGAATACAAAGACCAGACCGGCAGGGACATTGACGCCATGGCAGAGGTAACTGCGAATACGGCAAGGGAAATGGGACTGGAGCCATATTATTTGTACCGCCAGAAGAATATGGCAGGGAACTTTGAAAACGTAGGCTATGCAGCTCCTGGAAAAGCCTGTATTTATAATATATTGATTATGGAAGAGCTGCAGACCATAGCGGCCTGTGGGGCAGGAACCACCACGAAACTGATTTTTCCGGCAGAAAACCGCAAAGAGCGGGTAGAAAATGTCAAGGATGCAGACCAATATGTGGAAAGAATTGACGAAATGCTGGAAAGAAAAGAAAAAATGCTAACAATTCAGCCGCTTACAGCGGGCAAGAAGGCGCAGAGCTGAATTGTTATAAAAAAACACTTGCAAATTGGGAAAAGTAATTTACAATGAATAGCAGATACGCAGTTTTAATGAATGGGAGAGAATAAGATTATGCCATTGAAGAAAAAGCCAGTAACCGGCATGAAGGACATATTGCCAGCAGAAATGCAGATTCGGGAATATGTCACAAGCCAGATTAAAGAAACCTATAAAAGCTTCGGTTTTTCTCAGATTGAGACCCCTTGTGTGGAACATATTGAAAATCTGACCAGCAAACAGGGCGGCGACAATGAAAAACTGATTTTTAAGATTTTAAAGAGGGGCGAAAAGTTAAACTTAGAGACTGCCCAGACGGAAAGCGATGTGGTAGACGGCGGCCTGCGTTACGATTTAACCCTGCCTCTTTCCAGATATTATGCAAATAATTCCGCTTCCCTTCCATCTCCGTTTAAGGCGCTGCAGATGGGCAGCGTATGGAGGGCAGATCGTCCCCAGAAGGGACGGTTCCGCCAGTTTGTCCAGTGCGATATCGACATCTTAGGCGATGCGACCTCTATGGCAGAGATCGAACTGATTCTGGCAACTACTACGGCGCTGGGAAAAATCTGTAAAGATGAGAAGTTTACAGTTCGTATCAATGACCGGAACATTTTAAAAGCCATGGCAATTTACAGCGGTTTTCCGGAAGAATCCATGGATCAGGTATTCATTACCCTGGACAAGTTAGACAAGATTGGTATGGACGGCGTTCAGGCAGAGTTAAAGGAAAATGGATTTTCCGAAGAAAGCATTGCAAAGTATACAGAATTATTATCTTCCGTTACCGCAGATTCCAAGGGCGTTTTAAATCTGGGACAGGCTTTAAGCGGCGTGCTTGGAGAGAACGTTGCAGAAAATCTGGCTCATATTATGGATACCGTTACCAGCGTTCTGGATACAGAAGCAGACTGCAGTCTGGTGTTTGACCCGACTCTGGTTCGCGGCATGGGCTACTATACAGGTACGATTTTTGAAGTATCCGTAGAGGGACTGGGCTATTCCGTAGCAGGCGGCGGCCGCTATGACAAGATGATTGGCAAATTTACCGGCATGGATACTCCGGCCTGCGGATTTTCCATTGGTTTTGAGCGAATTGTCGGAATGCTGTTAGATAAGGGATTTACCGTTCCGTCTGCTGGCGGCAAGGTTGCTTATTTATTTGAAAAAGGCCTGGCTGCCGATACTCTGGCAGAAGTAATGAAAGAGGCTATGGAAGCCAGAAAAGCAGGAACCCAGGTTTTAGTGGCACAGATGAATAAAAACAAAAAATTCCAGAAAGAGCAGCTGACAAAAGAAGGCTACGGGGAATTTAAAGAATTTTATAGAGAAGCACTGAAAAAGTAAAAGGAGATGTACAATCATGGCAGAAGCAATGTTAGGATTAAAGCGTACCCACCGCTGTACCGAAGTAACCACAAGCGACATTGGAAGCAAGGTTACCGTTATGGGATGGGTGCAGAAGAGCAGAAATAAAGGCGGCATTATTTTCGTAGACTTAAGAGACCGTTCCGGAATCCTTCAGCTTATTTTCGAGGAAAAGGACTGCGGCACAGAGAATTTTGCAAAAGCAGAAAAGCTGAGAAGTGAATTTGTCATTGCAGTAGTCGGTACAGTAGAAGCACGTTCCGGCGCGGTCAATGAAAACCTGGCTACCGGCGCTATTGAGATTCGGGCAGAGCAGCTTCGTATTTTATCGGAATCTGAAGTTCCTCCTTTCCCAATCGAGGAAAACAGCAAGACCAAAGAAGAACTGCGCTTAAAATACCGGTTCTTAGATATCAGAAGACCAGATATCCAGAGAAATCTGATGCTGCGCAGCAAGGTTGCAACCATGGCCCGTCAGATTCTGGCAGAAGAGGGATTCTGGGAGATTGAAACCCCGACTCTGATTAAGAGTACCCCAGAGGGAGCAAGAGATTACCTGGTTCCGAGCCGTGTGCATCCAGGATCTTTCTACGCCCTTCCACAGTCTCCTCAGCTTTTTAAGCAGTTATTAATGTGCTCTGGCTGCGACCGTTACTTCCAGCTGGCCCGCTGCTATCGGGATGAGGATCTGCGTGCAGACAGACAGCCGGAGTTTACCCAGATTGATATGGAAATGTCTTTTGCAGATGTAGACGATGTAATCGGAGTCAATGAAAAGCTGCTCCAGAAGTTATTTAAAGAAGTGTGCAACTTCGATATTACCCTTCCGATTCCAAGAATGACCTGGCGGGAAGCAATGGATCGCTTTGGTTCTGATAAGCCGGATCTGCGCTTTGGAATGGAACTGAAAAATGTAACGGAATTAGTAAGAAACTGCGGTTTCGGCGTATTTACCGGAGCCATTGAAAACGGCGGTTCTGTTCGCGGTATTAACGCAGAGGGACAGGGCGCTATGCCAAGAAAGAAAATCGACGCCCTGGTGGAATTTGCAAAGGGATTTGGCGCAAAGGGACTGGCTTACCTGGCTATTCAGGAGGACGGCAGCTACAAGTGCTCCTTTGCCAAGTTTATGACAGAAGAAGAGTTAAAGGCCCTGGCAGACGCTATGGACGGAAAACCAGGAGATCTGCTGTTATTTGCTGCTGACAAAGACAAAGTCGTATTTGACGTATTAGGAAACCTGCGTTTAGAGCTGGCAAAACAGCTGGGACTGTTAAAGAAAGATGACTTTAAGTTCCTGTGGGTAACCGAGTTCCCGTTATTAGAGTATTCTGAAGAAGAAGACCGTTATGTGGCAATGCACCATCCATTTACCATGCCGATGGACGAAGACCTTCCGCTGATTGACACCAATCCAGGCGCAGTCCGCGCAAAGGCATATGACATTGTATTAAATGGTACTGAGATGGGCGGCGGTTCTGTCCGTATCCACCAGGCTGATATTCAGGCAAAGATGTTTGAAGTATTAGGATTTACTCCAGAACGAGCAAACGAGCAGTTTGGTTTCCTGTTAGAGGCATTTAAGTACGGAGTACCGCCTCACGCAGGTCTGGCATACGGCTTTGACCGTATGATTATGCTGATGGTAGGCGCAGATTCTATCCGCGACGTCATCGCATTCCCGAAGGTAAAAGACGCTTCCTGTCTGATGACCGAAGCGCCGACCCCAGTGGATCCAAAGCAGTTAGAAGAGCTGGGAATCGAAGTATCCAAGGCAGAGGAAGAATAAAAATAAAGAGTTATGTAAGGTAAGTCAATAGGGGGCTGGGATTCTTCAGAATCCCGCCCTATTCCTTTGTTTGGAGCCTTTTTTACTCTTAATTATAAAACAAAAATGTCAGGGTGTATGAATTAAATTTCTTACACCCTGACATTTATTATAGAACCTGATTTTATTTGCGGCCAGGAACCGGTATAGAACAGGTTAAAGCTGCTGTTTTAGCCCTATCAGGGTTTCTTTGGTAAGTTCCGTAAATTCCAGAATTTTTTCCTCCGGCATTCCGGCCCGCAGCATTTTGAGGGCGATTTCGTTTGCTTTGGCTATTAATCCTTCTGTTCTGCCGGTTTCTGTACATTCTCTCAGCACCCGATCGACAGCTTCACACATATTGACACTCCCCCTTTGATTCGTTCTTGCATAGTTGATTAGCTGCGCATAGTTTTTGGTAGTGTTTGTTACCAGAGAGGCCAGATAGGCAACTTCGATGTTTACATCAGAAAGAATTTCAGGAAGATGTAGTCCGCCGCTTTTGTACAAGCCTTTTACAGCAGTAAACAACTTCAGAACGTCATCGGAGTATGCGCCTGGATGTTCGAAGATGTGAAGATTGGCCTCATTGACACATAATAGGTACATCTGGTAATCATTAAAATACATCCTGGCATAATCACTTCTTCCAAAGTCCATCATATCCGATAAGTTTTTTGGCCCGTCCCATGGCTTTTCACCCCAGTAAATGACAATGGTGTAGCATGGAAACAGCTTATCGTGTCTGGTGTAGCTGGAAAGAAATTCGTCCAGACCGGTAAGGTCTCTGGACTTTCGATGGTTTCCGGCTGCCCTTTCAAACTGGCTGAGATAGGTCAAAGCATCATATACCAGGCAGCGAAGAGGCATGGCATAATGGATAGCCTGCTGGTTTTCGATACCCAGGATCCGGTAACACTCCCCGTTTTTTCCTAGCTTTAGCACGTCTCTGGCTCTTTTAATGGTCTTTTGGAATTCCCTGCTGAAAATACTGAAAGAGACATCCGGCGGTAAATCATTCAGAGAATCAGGATGTAGAATGTTGTTCCCGTCAAACAGACAGGAATTGAACAGGTCTGCGAAATGCTCATTCTGGCACCAGAAATTTTTTAAGGGGATGTCAGGAGAGGTATCGCAGAAAGTATAAAGTGGCGTCGATTTTATGACAAAAGCCTCCTTTGATGAAATTCGAACTCCACCGTATACGAACGCTCCTCTTATCGATATAGCAGAACTCTGCAATATCCGTATCTGGATTATAGCATCGAAGGAAAAGTGATGCAAGGTCTATTATTGTCTATTCTGCTCCTACTCCTCTTTTTCGTGCATCAGAGAAGCTAAAAGCTGTTCATTTTTAATGACAATCATACCGTCTACCTTGTCAATAGCCCCTAACTCCCGAAATTTTTTAAAGAGACGGCTGACCGTCACGGGATGCATTCCCAGAAATTTCGCTATTTCTACAAAAGAAAAGGTTTTGGGGATTACGGAATATGTTCCCTGCTTGACCTGGCAGCTTAACAGCCACTGACAGAACTGGGCAGTCCGGTTGCCGTCTACCATGGTCTGGAGTTTATCGATCAGTTCCAGATAGTTTCTGGTAATGGAACTCAAAATTCCTCTCATAAAGTCTGGGGACTGGGATAGTAATTCCTGTACATGGCTCCCTGTAATTTTATAATAAACACAGTCTGTTTTAGCGGTAATCCAGCAGGTGTCAGGATGAACCAGATAATTCCAGGACTGGCTGTCGCTCCATTCGTCAAAAAACTGACGGCTTAACATGGCGGAGAAACCAGCCACCCGTTTTTCTCCGTAATACAAGTGAATCCGTTCTTCTCCAGATTCGCTGTAGCTGGTCAGGGCAGAAATGCCCGTATCCAGAAAATAGATAGTCTCAGAAACATTATCAAGCAAAGGGTTACAGATAAACTCCCCTTTTTTTACTTCTTTCCGGACTCCGAATCGGACAAAATCATCCCGTATGGTATAATTATTCATTTTTGTCAGTATTCCTCCTGTCAGTAATTTTGGTTGCCAGGCATCCGCAAAAGCTGCCGGCGGCAGATTTTCCGGTATCAATGGTAAGAATCTGGCGTACTCCCATCAGGGATATATCCTCTTTTTCATGAGTAATCAGAACAACCGTTTTTCCGGCGCTTTTTTTTCTGGTATCCGCAGCGACCAGACGTCTGGTATCCGCATCCAGACCTTTAAAGGGTTCGTCTAAAAAAAGGATGTCATAGTCTGCAAGAAGGGCTCGCAGAATGGCAACTCTGCGTTTCATTCCGCCGGACAATTCGCGGACAGGCTGGGAAAAGCATCCGGTCAGTCCGACTTGTTCCATGGCAGCAATAATATCAGACTTTTTTAATTCTGGAGCAACGAGACGGATGTTGGAAACCGGACTTAAGTTTTTACACAGCCGATCTTCCTGAAATACCGCGCTTATCTTTTTGTGGGAAAGACCGGAAATAGAACCGGAATCCGCCTGTTCCAAGCCCATAAGGATTCGGAGAAGAGTGGTTTTCCCGCAGCCGGAAGGCGCCATGATGGCGGTTGCCTGTCCATCAGGGATAACGGCGGAAAACTTGTTCAGGACAATATGGTCTCCATAAGATTTACAAAGATTTTCTAACACAATATCCATGCTTACATCCTCTCCAGACGTTTTACGCCCATATCCAAAAGCTTTAAAAAGAAGGTTTCAAAGGTAAGACTGACAATGACAATTACCAGTGTCCAGGCAAACAAATCAGGGGTGTTTAAGAAAATTTTGGCATTGTAAAGACTTTCTCCGATCGATCCGTCAGGAATGCCAATGACTTCTGCCGCAATTCCGGATTTCCAGCACAGTCCCAGACCAATGGTGCAGGCAGACTGGAAGAAAGGAAGCACCTGGGATACATAAATATAACGGATGGTTCTTCCTGGCGGCAGGGCGAAGACTTGTGCCATTTCTAAAAGTTCCTGGCTGGTGCTTAAAATTCCATCCAATACGTTGGTGTAAATCACTGGAAAGACCATTAAAAAGGAAATAAACACCGATAAATTTTTAGATGGAATCCAAATCAGGGCCAGAATAATAAAAGATGCTACCGGAATTGCTTTTATGGTAAGAATAAAAGGAGACAGCAGCTCTTTGACCAGACGGAAACGGGCGGACAGGGCGGCCAGCAGAACCCCTATAAAAGCAGCTGATAAAAATCCAACAGAAATTCGGGAAAGGGAAAAACCAATGGCCTCCCAGAAGGGAAGCGTCCTGACTAAAGATGTGAGGCGTACCAGGACGGAAATGGGAGAAACCAAAAGAATTTCCTGCCCAAGAGCCTGGCTTGCAAGCTGCCAGACCATCAGCCAGAAAAGGGCGGCCCACAGACGGAGCCTGGGGCGGGAAGACGTCTCAGAGTTTTTCTGGGATGCCTGGTCTGGCTTAGGAAAAACAGGGGAAGAAATGCCTTCCCCTGCCTGACCGGATTTATGGAAGATAGTAAAATTCATCTGTAGGAAGCGCTCCGCCTACAGCGGCTGGATTCTGCTGATATAAAGAATCCAGGTAACCGGAGAGCTTCTCCTTCATCTCTTCTCCGTCAATATAGGTAATGTTGCATTCCGGAATCGCTTTTACGGCAACCGGAGCAGGAACAATCTCATACTTTCCAACCAGTTCGGCGCCTTTCTCTACGTTATTGTTTACGAAATCCACAGATTCCTGATAGCGGGCCATAAAGTCGGCAATTTCTTTTGGATGTTCGTTGACAAATTCTGTGCGGGCCACTACAACGCCGGTAATCATGGCAGACGGAGCTGCAGCGCCTTCCTGGAGTTTATCCCATTCTTCGCTTAAATCTAAAGCGGTGCGGATAGTTTCCACCTTAGACTGTGCGGTAGTCACAAAGGGCTGAGGCAGCATGGCGATAGCATTGTCCGAAGAAGTCAGGGCAGCCAGACATTCGGTATGTTCGCTTTTCCACTCGATGGTAACGTCTTTTTCCGGATCAATGCCGTTCTGAGAAAGAACGTAGTTTAAACCATATTCCGGAGTAGCGCCTTTTCCGCTGGCATAAATGGTTTTGCCTCTTAAATCTTCTACGGAATGAACGGTGTCGCCATTCTCTACAATGTAGAGAACGCCTAAGGTATTGACTGCCAGGACTTCTACGCCGCCTTTGGTGTTGTTGAACAGAACAGAAGCCATGTTAGCCGGTACGGCAGCAATATCAGCCTCTCCCTGAACCAGCTTTGGGGTAACTTCGTCAATCGCTGCTGCGATGGTAAAGTTGTAATCGTAGTCCCCTGCGTTTCCAGCATCTGAATCATCCATAAACTTTACCATACCCATGGCAGTCGGGCCTTTCAGCGCCATAACGTGGATAGTGGTTTCGTCCCCGTTTGTTTCAGATGCCTGGGCGGTGTCTGCTTCAGACGCAGCAGAAGCTTCTGTGCTTTCTTCAGGGGCGGCAGTTTCCGCCTGGCTTTCGGTCTGTGATGCGGTGGTCTGTGCAGCCGTAGTATCGGAAGTATCGGCAGCGCCGGTACAGCCTGCTAAAAGAGCGGCCGTAAGCGAAACAATACAAGTAAGTGACAGTGCCTTTTTCATAAGTATCCTCCTTTTCTGAACGCCTATCAGTGGAAGCTGATATCCAAATGCGTCAGGATCTATTTTACACGGTTAGGTATAACTAAGTCAATAGGGAATTGAGGCGGTATTCGTTGGGAGTCATGCCAGTGACCTTTTTAAACTGGCGGGAAAAATATTTTTCATCTTCGTAGCCTACTTCATGGGCAATCTGCCGGATTTTAATAGAAGAGTCTTCTAATAATCGTTTTGCATGATGAATCCTTAAATTATTGAGATAAGTAACCATGCTGATATGAAAGGTGTTTTTAAATTTTCGGCAAAGATATTCCTTGTTTACATAAAACATCTGGGCGCAGGCAAATTGACTGAAAGGCTGATTATAATTCAGCTCCAGATAATGCGCTACCTGATAAATCATATCGGATTCTGGAGAATGAAAATCTTTCAGTTCCTGATACAGGAAAAATATATCCATATGAATCCGGTGTTGGAACTTACTGAAAGAGAAAGAAAATCCAGAATCACAAACATCCGCATAGCAGCAAAGGCGGTAGGAGTCTTGATGGTAAAATCCCTGATGACGTTTTTCGAACATATGTGCCCAATTGGTAAAAAGTTGTTTTTCTTCTTCAATTACCTGCAGAACATTTTCCAGCTGCGGATGGGAAGTATCCAGGCGGTAATGTAGCCAGTTATTGATTTTCTGATCAACCAGTTCTTCGTTGCCGGTCAGAAGAGCAGAAAGCAGCCAGCGCTCTTTTTCTTCGGACGAAGGCAAAAGAGGGTGGTATTCAAGAGAATCTGAAGAAAAACCATCAATCCGGCATAAGATGGGTGTCAGAGAAACAGAATCCAAACATCCATATGCTTTTTTTGACTGGTCAAGAGTTTCTTTCAGCTTATTCGGGAACGTTCCAGATAGAGAAAGTCCCATGGAAACTGGAAAAGAAAATTGGGTATTCCATTCAGTCAGGTGCTGCTCTAATTGATTTAAAATTTCAGAAGCCGGATTGGATAAGAAAAATAAAATTTCCTGAGAATTACCGGAAGGCAAAAGAAAACCGGCTTTGGTATTTTCAGCAAAAGTTCCAAGCATATCACGAAAAACAGAAAGTTCGTCCTGATTAGGGGCAAAGGGTTTTAGGAGACAGTAGGCAAATCCGTAGTTGGACTGACTGCCAAGTTCCGGACAAAGCTGAATCAGTTCCCGATAAGTTTGCTCTTGCTGTTCCTCAGCTAATAATTTAGAAAGCAGATTTTCTTTGCACAGGGCAGTCATCGAGTGAATTTTGTCTGCATGTGACTGAACAGCGGCTCGTAAAGACTCCTCTTCGTTCCAGGAGCAGACTGCCTTCTTTACTGCGGCGATCAACTGATTTTGATCCAGAGGCTTTAATAGATAATCTACACCGCCGTTTTGCAGAGAACCTCTGACATATTCAAAATTATTATATCCGGAGATGACAACTACTTTTGTATGGAAAGGCGCATGGTTGACATATTCCATTAAGTCAATACCAGATAAGTCCTGCATAACGATATCAGTAATCAGAATCTCCGGCTGTTCCTGTTCCATAATCCGGATGGCATCTTGAGGGTTGGAAGCCTCTAAAATCTGTGTGATTCCCAGCTCGTTCCAGGGGACCAGCAGCTTCACAGCAGTAATTACGTGAGCTTCATCATCAACAATCATTACCTTCATTTCTAAATCTCCTTGCTGGCGGTATTTTCTTCTAACATATCGTAATCGATCTGGATATGGACAGTAGTGCCGCAGGTGTCATTGCTTTCGTAATACATGGTACACTGATTTTTAAAATACAGTAAAAGACGCTGATATACGTTATAAATACCAATACTGTTGGAAACAAAACGCTGTTCCTTTGCTTTTTCAATAGGCTGGTATTCTTCTGAATCTGCAGAAAACAGATTCAGAGAGGAAACAAATCCTTTTACATCTGAATTGGCCATGCTGCTTCGAACCTGTTCCAGAGATTTGTTAATTTGAGAAAGCTTTTCAAAAGACATTCCGATTCCATTATCCTCTACGAAAATGTGGAGATAGCGTTCCTGGCGATAGGCACGTATCACAAGACGGCCATTTTCTATTTTCAACAAATTGCCATGGCGGATAGAATTTTCTGCTAGGGGTTGCAGCGTCATTTTTGGAATCAGTAGGGATTTGACCTCGTCAGATATCTCAAAAGAGGAGGTCATATTGCTGGGAAAACGCATTTTTTGTAGCTGCAGATACACATCAATGTAGTGCAGGGCATCTGTAATGGGAACCAGACTTTTCCTGGTATCCATGGAATAGTGCATCATTTGTCCAAGGGAGGTAATGGACTGGTACAAAGGCAGATTGCCACCTTCCAGTGCATTAGTAGCCAGACATTGAAGAGTGTTGTGGATAAAATGTGGATTAATCTGGGCTTGTAAGGCCTTTAATTCACTGGTTCGGTTGGCAAGTTCCAACTGATATTGATGAATGGTAAAATGACGGATAGAATGAATCATTTTCCGGATGGCAATCAGCATACGTCCGATTTCATCATTCTGGGTATAGGTGATAAAAGAGGACATTTTTGCATTTAAATCACCTTGGCTTACCGCTTCGGCATAAGCAGTAGCCTGCTTTAATGGCTGGGTAAGGTGAATGGCAGTAATAAAAATAAGTAAAAGCTCTGCCGCAGTTACCGTAATAAAGGAATAGAACATTAAGTTAAAAAAGTGATTAGCTTTTGCATAAACAAAATCCTTTGGGGAAATTTTTATCAGATACCAGTCAAATGGTTCTAAGGGGATTCTGCTGCAGATGATTAGATTGTCCTTCTGGGCTTCTACTAAATGGGCTTTTTCATAGTCTAAATCAGAGGACAGGATATCCAGTAAAATCGAGGATTTTGTTTTGGTTGCGATTTCTGATGGATTGCTGCTGTAAATATAGTTGCCGTCGCCATCCAGAATACATAACGATTCCTCTTCTTTAAACAAAGGACGGCACATTTCTTCCAGAACAGAAACCGGAATATCAATCGAAAGCTCGCCTAATGCATCTGTAGCAGAAGGAATCTGGTAAATAGGCATATGTATGGTAAAGACCAGATTGAATTTCCGATTTGCCAGATTAAGAAAGTTATAGTCGGACTGCATATGAGTTGGACTTACATAGGTGTGATAAGGTTCGCAGGGAAAGGTTCGTTCTGCATTCAGGTAAATATGATCCTTCTCATAGCGCTGCATATCCTGCTGGAGAAGCAGGGATTTTTTTAGATGAAAGGCAGAAAGGTGAATTTGAGAGGATTCTGGAAGGCTGGAAAAGAGCATTTGCATAAAATCAAAAATTCGGGATTCTGTCTGCAAAAGCTGATAGTCAGAAAGGTGATCTTCCTCTCCGGATAAAATATCCATAACTTCCGAATTGAAATACAAGCCTCTGGCGGTGTAGTCTGCCAGACGGAGATAATCAGAAATACTATTTCCGGAGGATGTTAAAACATCTGTAGACTGGGAAACAAATTCTTCGTCCAGAGAGGTACGGATATATTCATAAGAAAAAAACCAATAAAAGGCAAATGGGATCATAATGCAGAAAGAAAGCAAAATTAATACCTTAATGCGGATACTGATAAATGGTTTCGTATTCATAAATTTCCCCCATAGAGCAACCGAATATGGTATTAGTATACTACAAAAATATAAAAAGTCAAAATAGTCCTCCTAACAAATCAAAAACGTGAGTGTAATAAAAGAAAGACTTACGATACAATAAGTTCATCAAATCAAAGAGACACTGTAAAGGACAGAAAGAAAAAAAGGGATTGGATGGGGACAAGCCCCATGGTATGATAAAATAACTAAATACCAGGAGGTTTGGACATGAGGAAAAACATCAAATGTGGAATCACCCTTCTTTTGCTTGCAGCAGCTGCAGGATGTGGGAATACGCAAACAGCAGAACAGCAGAAGGAACTGGCAAAAGTTACCTTGACCATTAGTCTGCCGGAAGCAGAATGGAGCGGATACACAGAAGGACTGACAGCACTGTATCAGAAAACTCATCCTGAAATTCAAGACATCAAATGGAATCTGGTGGATCGCAGTATGTATTCGGATTTGCTAAATGTTAGTGTGGCATCACAGAACATTCCAGATATGATAAGCGTAGGATACGGTGATTCGCTAGAACTGTGGAAAGAACAGCTGGTTCCATTAGAAGAATGCCAGTTTGACCCAATTTTTTCCAAAGAACTTCTAAAAAAGGGAAAGCTGAAAGACTCTCTTTACTCTATACCGATTGCGGTTTTAGCCAGAGGCGTTCTTTATAACCAACGGCTTTTAAGGGAGGCAGGAACAACGAACATTCCTGAAACCAGGCAGGAATTTCAGGAATTATGTCAGAAGCTGGAAGATGCAGAAATAAAACCGATTATGAATCACTATAAGGAAACATTGCTGACAACAACCAGCCAGTTGTTCTGGGTTCAGATGGTGCAGAAAGATCAGGAAGAAAGCATAAATGCACTTGCAGATTTTCTGGACAGTACGCTCTTGTATGGAAATCACAATGCCCTTACTACAGATAAAGATACTGCGAGAAATTATTTTTTTATTGAGCGGTATGCTATGCTGAACAATGAAGGGACCTGGATAGAACCGGTTTTGAAAAAATCGGCGCCGGAACTGGAAAAGCATATAAAAATTGGGCCAATCCCTTTCTATGAAGAAGCTGAAAAAAACAAGTTTCCCATAGAAATTCTTACGTTATCTGTTACTAAAAGCAGCCAGCATCCTCAAGAAGCAAAAGAATTTTTGACATGGCTTTCTACTTCAGAAGATGCAAGGGATTATCTGGAAGAAACGATGGGGCTTTTAAGCGTTTCTGGAATGCAGGATGAAAGAACGGATCATCTTTCTCCAATCGCTTCTCAGATAAAATCTGCAGTTCTGGAGGGAAAGGCAGTATACGATCTATCTTGTGAAATTTCAGAAGAACAAAAGGAAAAAAACGGAGAAATCTGGGGGCGCTATCTTACTGGAGAAATAGACAGAGAACAGGTAAGGGTACAAGTACAGTCTCTTTGGCAGAACTAATTGAAAGAAATGCAAGGGAGGAACATGAAATGGCAATTATCAAATTTCAGAAAAAAGAGGATATGGTTTTCACAGACCTGGGAAATGGAATTTTCAGAGCAGAAATGCTTCCAGGAATGGTAGAAGGGGTTCATACATGGAAATGTCAGGTAAAGGCAGGAACCGTTGTAACATTAGAGACTTTTGCAGACCAGACACAGATTTACTACTTTACAAACGGAGAAGGATTTGTAGTAACTCCGAAAAAAGCATTTAATATTGAAGAACCTTCTCTTTTCATTCCGAATATGGATAAAGATGTGAATGTTCTCCATGCAGTGACAGATATGGAATTTTTACAGCTTACCTGTGTAATGCTTCCAGAAGACTATGAACAGTTTGGACATTGGCATATTGCACTTCCAAGATTTTGCCCGTTAAATGACTGTATCCAGTATATTGAGGGATTCCGACCGGAAGGAATCAAAGCATACTCTATTTTGGATACTCATTTTTTAACCAGAATGACTATGGGAGCAATTATTGGAAAAGGCCCCAATAAGGCAGAGCCACATAGCCATGACAACTTATATCAGTGGTACTATGGAATGCCAGACACCAAGTTTGTTTATCGGGCAGCAGGGGAGGAAATCGAACTGCATGAAGGAGACTGGGCATTTATTCCTACAGACATCGAACATGCCATTGAGATTAAGGAAGGCGAGAATGTCAACTACGTATGGTTTGAAATCGAACTGACAAAAGCAGAATTAGAGGCAAAAAAATAAAATAAAAATTTGGTGAAATAGTGAGGAGAACTATATATAGAGGGGAGAATTACCATGAAAAAAAGGATTACAGCAGCGATTTTAGCAGCAGCTATGGTATTTTCATTGACTGCCTGTAGTGGGAATAACGCTCAGGAAACCAAAGTTTCTGAAACACAGGATCGTACAGCAGATGATACTCAAAACGAAGCAGTAGAACAAGAAGCTGGTAATCCGGCTGGAAAAGAACCAGTTACTCTTAGGTTTAGCTGGTGGGGTGGAGAAAACAGACATAATGCAACGATGGCGGCAGTTGAGGCTTTTGAGAAGGAATATCCGTGGATTACAGTGGAATGCGAATATTCTTCCTGGGATGGATGGACGGATAAAGTAGCAACTCAGCTGGCAGGAGGAACTGCTCCGGATCTAATGCAGATTAACTGGAACTGGCTGTATCAGTTTTCTTCTGATGGATCTAAATTTGTAGATTTAAACGAATATAAAGATATTATTTCACTGGACAACTGGTCAGAAAGTAATCTGGAAGCCATGACAGTAGGCGGTAAACTTCAGGGAGTGCCAATTTCTATTACCGGTAAGCTTCCAATGTATAACAAGACTACATTTGATAAGGCAGGTGTGCCGGTCCCAACCAGCTTTGAGGAACTGAGGGCAGCAGGTAAAGCATTTAAAGAAAAGCTGGGCGACGATTACTATCCATTAGCAGAAGAAGGGTATGAGAGAATGATCTGGATGGTAATGTATCTTCAGGAAAAGTATGGAAAAGAGTGGATTAAAGATCTTCAGGTCAACTATACAGTAGAAGAAGTAACCGATGGCATGAACTGGATTAATTCTTTGGAAGAAGACCACGTATTTCCGGAAATTTCTACCATTGCCGGAGACGGAGCTGAAAACTTCTTATCTAATAAAAAGTGGATGGACGGACATTATGCAGGACTTACAGAATATGACTCGAATGTTCAGGAAATTGCAGATTCTTTAGACGAGGGACAGGAACTGGTTTTAGGCGAATTTCCAACAGATTTAGGACCAAACGGAGCAGGAATGAGTAAAGTTTCCCAAGGCTTTGCAATTACAGAAACTTCCGAGCATAAAGAAGAAGCGGCTCTTTTGCTGGAATACATAACTTCTAATGAAACTGGTGTAAAACTGATGGGAGCAGAGAGAGGAACTGTCTGCAATACAGCGGCCAAGAAGATTCTGGAAGATGAAGGAATCCTGGGAGGAATGACTCTGGAAGGAAACCAGAAAGTATTAGATTTTTGCCAGTACACCTTTGATCCGAATTTTGAAAACTCCGCATTAAAAGAACGCACTGGTGTTTATTATGAAGTATTTGACAATCTGAGTGCGGGAGCGGATCCAGCTGAAATGGCCCAGTATCTCATTGATTCCATCAATGATGTAAATGCAGCCAATCCGTACTAAACATGGCAAGAAAAGGGCGCTGGCTGACAGCGTCCTTTTTGCAGCTTAAAATCTGATGAAATTGTAAGATGGGGAGAGGAAAATGGACCTTACGACATATTTTAAATATTTTATGAAAACATACCGTGGTCTGGATGATTATCTGGTAGAGATTGATGGTCAGACCATGCATGAGTGGAATTATGAAGATGGATGTTTATTTATGGGTGCAGCCAAAATGTACAAAAAAACAGGGGACAAAGAGTATTTAAATTATATTGAGAAAATGGTAAGTCCTTATGTCAAAGAAGATGGAACCATTCTCAGTTACCATATGGAAGAATATAATCTGGATTTCATTAACGCAGGCAATATTTTCTATTTTCTCTATGATGTAACCAAAGAAGAACGTTATCATCGAGCTTGCGAGACACTTATGACGCAGCTGCGCTACCAGCCAAGGCTTACTACTGGAAATTTCTGGCATAAGTTGATTTATCCTTTCCAGGTGTGGCTGGACGGACTTTATATGGGACAGCCTTTTTACATGGAATATGAAAATCGCTGGGGAGGAAAAGTCCATTATTATGATATCTTAAACCAGTTTAATCAGGTAAGGAACATCTTGTATGATGAAAAAACAGGCCTTTATTACCACGCATACGATGAGTACAAAGATAGAAAATGGGCAGACAAAGAAACAGGCCTTTCTCCCAATTTCTGGTTGAGATCTATTGGATGGTTTTTGATGGCGCTGGCTGACTGTTACGAGTTGGCCGATGAGGAATTATACGATGTAAAGGCGCGGCTGGGAGAACTTTTGCGGGAAGCAATCCATGGAGTATTACAGTATCAGGACAGGGAAAGCAAACTATTTTACCAACTGATTGCGCTTCCAGATCAAGAAGGAAATTATTTGGAAACATCGGGTTCTCTGATGATTGCTTACAGTATTATAAAGGGGTGCAGGACAGGAGCATTGCTGACAGACAAATATCTGGAAAGAGGAAAAGAAATTTATAATGCAGTTTTAGAAAAGAAGTTTTATATCGATAAGGAAGACAATCCTCACCTGGCAGGAACTTGTGCAGTAGCAGGACTAGGACCTAGAAATGAGAGGGATGGAAGTATTGCATACTATCTGTCAGAACCAGTAGTAGATGATGATGTAAAAGCGGCAGGTGTTTTAATGATGACAACAGCCGAGCTTTTCAATGAGAAAGGTTAAGGTAAGAGTATGGATGGATTACCGGCAAATCAGAAGATATTAAAACAAAGAAACAGGAGACTGCAGTTTCGTAAATATCGGGGATTTTTTTACATACTTCCATGGATTATTGGATTTTTGATTTTTAAATGTTATCCCTTTATTATGTCTTTATTTTATAGCTTTACAGACTACAGCCTATTTAAAGAAGGAACGCAATTTGTAGGATTAGAGAATTACATTGATATTTTCCATACCAAAAAGTATATGACAGCTTTTAAAGTTACGTTCCAATATGCGTTTATTACAGTGCCATTAAAACTGGCATTTTCCTTATTTATTGCTTATATACTGAATTTTAAATTAAAATTTGTAAAGCTGTTCAGAACAATTTATTACATTCCGTCTATTTTAGGCGGTTCTGTAGCAATCGCAGTTGTATGGAAATTTATCTTTCAGTCAGATGGTTTGATTAACCAGATGATTGTTATGTTTGGAGGAGAAAAAATTAACTTTTTGGGAAGTCCCCACTATGCACTACTTGTAATTTGCCTGCTGAGAGTATGGCAGTTTGGATCCGCAATGGTCATCTTTTTAGCAGCCTTAAAGGGAGTACCACAGGAACTTTATGAGGCAGCTGCAATTGACGGCGCTGGAAAATGGAGACAATTTTTCTCTGTAACAGTGCCATTAATTACTCCGGTTATTTTCTATAACTTAATTACACAGCTGTGTGAAGCATTCCAGGAATTTAACAGCGCCTTTATTATAACCAAGGGCGGCCCGTTAGGATCTACTACGCTGATTTCCTTATTGATTTATCAGAATGCATTCCGCACTTATGAAATGGGCCTGGCAAGCGCAATGGCCTGGTTGCTGTTTATCATTATTACCGTATTGACATTAGTTTCATTTGCCAGCCAGAAATATTGGGTTTACTACTCAGATGACAGCAATTAAAGGAGGAAAGAGACAATGAGTAAAAAAGCAAGAGAAACAATCAGCACAATTCTCCGTTATACGGTTTTGATTCTGGTTGGATTTGTTATGTTTTATCCGATGCTGTGGATGGTAGGAGCATCGTTTAAATCCAGTAATAATGAAATTTACTCTACAATCAGCTTTATTCCGGAAAATCCGTCTTTCCAGCCTTATATAGATGCGTGGAATGCAACCGGAAATCCATACAGCTTATATTTAATCAATACATTTAAGATTGTGATTCCGAAGGTAATTGGCGCAGTAATTGCCAGCGTAATAACAGCATATGGATTTTCCAGATTTGAATTTCCAGGAAAGAAATTTTGGTTTTCCATTTTACTTGCAACTCTGTTTTTGCCTCAGGTAGTATTAAATATTCCGCAGTTTTTGTTGTTTAGAAGTTGGGGATGGACAAATTCCTATTTGCCTTTAATCGTGCCGGCATTCTTTGGGGCAGAGCCATACTTTATTTTCATGCTGGTACAGTTTATGCGTTCGGTTTCCAGGGAATTGGAAGAAGCAGCGGAAATTGACGGATGCAATTCATTCCAGAGATTATTGTATATTGTTGTTCCAATGGTAAAACCAACCATTGTATCTGTGGCATTATTCCAGTTTATGTGGGCATTTAATGACTTTCAGGGACCATTGATTTATATTGACAGTGTAAAGAAATATCCGACGTCTTTGGGCCTGCGTCTTCTTACAGATGCGGAAACCGGATTTGAATGGAACAAAGTATTAGCATTGTCAGTAATTACCTTACTTCCATCTTTGATTGTCTTTTTCCTGGCCCAGGATCAATTTGTAGATGGAATTGCAGCGGGAGGTGTTAAGGGCTGATGAAAGCAAAGGTAATTTTTAAAACTTCCAGAAGTATTACCTTGGAGATAGAAGAATATGGAATTTTCTATGCAGAAAAGGAATATGAAATCTGGTTAAATGGAAGTTTTTTTCAAAGAAGTGACAGGGTAATCCAGACGGTGTACGGCTTATTGCCGGACACCGAATACCAGATTGAATTAAAAGCAGAGGGGAGATTACTTGCCGTTCTTACAGCTTCAACGGAATATGAATTTGTCACTTTGAATGTAAGAAAATTTGGCGCTGTAGGAGATGGAGTCCATGATGATACTATGGCGATTCAAGCAGCGATTTCCTGTTGCCCAAAGGGCGGCAGAGTATATGTTCCGGAAGGCCGCTATCTGGTTACCAGTTTGTTCTTGAAAAGCGATTTGGTACTGGAAATTGGAAAAGATGCAGTCCTTGCGGGTCATGCAGACAGAGAAAAGTTTGGAGTTTTACCTGGAATTATCCAGAGCTGGGACGAAAATTCTGAGTATAATCTGGGTTCCTGGGAAGGAAATCCTTTAGATACCTTTACCAGTATGATTACTGGAGTCAATGTTTCCAATGTAATCATTACTGGGGAGGGAATACTGGATGGCTGTGCTACATTTGAGGACTGGTGGGAAGACGATAGGGCTAAAATCATTGCATTCCGTCCAAGAATGGTATTTTTAAATCGTTGCAGCAATATAGTTCTCCATGGACTTACCATTCAAAACAGTCCGTCCTGGAATCTTCATCCTTATTTTTCGGACAATCTTCGTTTCCTGGAACTAACAATTTTAAATCCATGGGATTCACCAAATACGGATGGTATGGATCCGGAATCTGTCAATGGTCTTGAGGTTGCAGGAGTTTATTTCTCATTGGGAGACGACTGTATTGCTATTAAATCCGGCAAATATTATATGGGGCACAAATACAAAGTACCATCACAGAATATTTTTGTACGTCAATGCTGCATGAATAATGGACATGGAGCAGTTACCATTGGAAGTGAAATGGCGGCAGGAGCCAGACACATCAGGGTAGAAAACTGTCTGTTTAATCGTACAGACAGAGGGCTTCGGATTAAGACCAGAAGAGGAAGAGGCAAAGATGCAGTAGTGGAGGATATTCGGTTTGAGAATATAAAAATGGATCATGTACTGACCCCGTTTGTACTGAATTCTTACTATAACTGCTGCGATCCAGACCGCCATTCAGATTACGTAAAATGTAAGTCGCCGCTGCCTGTGGATAATAGGACACCTTCCGTAAAGCAGATGGTATTTAAAAATATCGAAGCCAGGAACTGTCATGTAGCAGGGGCGTTTATTTATGGTTTACCGGAAATGAAGGTAGATTATGTGGAGTTTGACAATGTTTTTATTACCTATGACGAAAATCCAGAACCAGATGAACCGGCCATGATGGATGATATCGAACTGGTTGCCAAAATGGGCCTTTTTATTAATAATGTTCAAAAATTGAAGTTAAAGAATGTGGCAGTACAGGGAGCAGAGGGACAGCCGTTTATACTGGAAAACATTGATGAAATTATCAGAGAGGATGAATAAAATGCAGATTGCGGCAACAGCATCTATAGGGGCAACTGGAGATGATCCAATTTTATTCAGAGGGCCGTTTGAACAAACCGTTCCTCAGATGGCAAAACTTGGATATAAAGCAGCAGAACTCCATATATATGATTCAGACCAGATAGATAGAGAACATGTATATAAACTATTGGATGAAAATCATGTGACACTGACTTCGATTGGAACTGGCTCCGCCTATGAGCAAGATGGAATCTGTTTGGGAAGCTGCGATCCGGAAAAGAGAAGACTGGCCATAAAACGGCTGGAGGGCCACATGAAAACGGCAGCTTTGTATGAAGCAGTCGTGATTGTTGGACTGATTGCTGGAAGAGTTACAGATTGCAGGGGGAATAGAGAGCAATTTGTGGATAATCTGGTAACCAGCTTAAAGGTCTGTGCAGAATTAGCAGAAAAATATGGAGTATATCTGGGATTTGAAGTGATGAACCGGTTTGAAAGCGATTATGCCACTAATATTTCAGAAGGACTGGAACTGCTGAAATTAGTGGGGGCAGAGCGGGTAAAGCTTCATTTGGATACAGTGCACCTAAATATTGAGGAAAATGACATTGGTACAGCGATCCGAATGGCAAAGGGAGAGATCATCCATGTGCATGTGGCGGATAATAACCGTTTTTACCCTGGCCATGCCCATTATAATTTTAAAGAAACCTTGAAAGCCTTGAAGGAGATCGGGTATAATAAAAGCCTGGCCCTGGAGATTGTCAACGTTCCGGATACCGAAACCGCAGCGGTAAAGAGTCTGGCATACTTAAAAGGATTGTTGGAAATTGTATAAAGGGCGAAAATAGTTAGGGAGGTTTTAGATTGCTTTTAAAAAAATTTTTTAAGTTTGTACTGCCATCCATAGTGTCCATGTGGATTTTTGCCTTGTATACTATGGTGGACGGAATGTTTGTGTCCTGGGGCGTGGGAGAGTCCGCCTTAGCGTCCGTCAATCTGTCCATGCCTTATGTTATTATGATTTTTACCATTGGGCTTTTGATGGCAACAGGAACCTCTACCTTGATTTCCGTTTCACTTGGAAAGAAGGAAGAGGAGCAGGCCAGTCGCCTGTTTACCATGAATCTGGCAGTGCTTACGGTGTTATCGCTGGCGGTAACGGCAGTATCTCTGATATTTTTAGAGCCGATTGCCTTATTTTTAGGTGCGTCGCCGGATAACATAACCTACGTGAAGGAGTACGTAGGAACCATTTCTGTTTTTGCAGTATTTTTTATTCTTTCCTATAATATGGAAGCGCTGGTAAAAACAGATGGCACCCCGATGGTATCAGCCATAGGTGTAACCGCCTGCGGATTAACAAATGTGATACTGGATTATGTATTTGTTATGAAATTCCATTGGGGAGTATTTGGAGCAGCCTTTGCCACAGGTCTTGCCCAGGTAGCGTCTACGGTGATATTTTTTATTTATTTTGCAAAATTCCGGAAAATACTGCGGTTTCGGAAATTTAAACTGGATTTTCGTGTCTATAAACGGATTATTCCTCTGGGAATGGCCAATGGATTTACCGAACTTTCCGGTGGTTTAGTTGTGTTTATGTTTAATCAGGTAATTCTGTCAGTCATTGGAGAAGCGGGAATCGTAAGCTATACCGTAATTTCTTACATAAACACCTTGGTGTTAAATACCATGTCGGGAATTGCCCAGGGAGTTCAGCCGATTATCAGCTATCACTATGGGGCGTCAGAACGTTCATCCTGCCGGAAATTACTAAAATACGCCATGCTCATGACAATCTCAGTATCTGCGGTTTATGTTCTGATGTTAGAATTTTGCCCGTCATTATTTGTGGGAATTTTCCTTCCGAAAGAAGAGGCAGAATTGTTTTCCTATACGGGAAGGGCGCTGCAGCTTTACTCTTTATCTTTCCTGTTTTTAGGATTTAACGTAGTGTCTGCGGGATATTTTACTGCAGTGGAAAAACCGGTGTTTTCGTTTCTTATCTCCGCTGGAAGGGGGCTGGCATTCCTGGCCGGCGCTTTAGGGATTCTGGTTGCCGCGCTGGGGGAAATTGGAATCTGGCTTTCCCCATTGGTATCAGAAACGGTGTGTGCAGTGATGACAGCAGTATTTTTTGCTGCGGTTTTAAGGAAAAAGAGGTCTGGAGAAGCAGACAAATAAACCATGGATAAAGGTTGTATTTTCTGCGCAGTTGTGGTAAGATTGTATACAACGAGAGAAGTTTGAATACAAACTCTCAAAAACGTATCTTATCTATTTACAAGGAGGAAAAACCATGGATATTCGTTATTCCGCAAACCAGAGAGACTTCAAGCGCTACACCACTGAGGAGACCAGAAAAGAATTCTTAATCGAGAACCTGTATGTTGCAAACGAGGTAGTTGCAGTATATTCTCACGTAGACCGTATGGTAACCCTGGGCTGTATGCCGACTACTGAGGTTGTTTCCATTGACAAGGGCATTGACGTATGGAAAAACTTCGGAACCCAGTACTTCTTAGAGAGAAGAGAGATTGGTATTTTCAACATTGGCGGCGCAGGCACCATCAAGGCTGACGGCGTAGAATACAAATTAGGCTACAAGGACTGCTTATACATTACCAAAGGAACCAAGGAAGTTCTATTTGCAAGTGAGGACGCTTTAAACCCAGCAAAATTCTACATGGTAAGTGCGCCAGCTCACAAGGCTTGCAAGACTACTTTCATCTCCATTGACCAGGCTGCAAAGAAGCCATTAGGCGCGATGGAAACTTCTAATAAGCGTGTAATTAACCAGTTTATCCATCCGGACGTACTGGAAACCTGTCAGCTTTCTATGGGTATGACTGTATTAGAGCCAGGCAGCGTATGGAATACCATGCCTGCACACACCCATGAGAGACGTATGGAAGTATATATGTACTTCGAGATTCCGGAGAACAACGTCGTATTCCATATGATGGGCGAAGGCAACGAAACCAGACACATCGTTATGCAGAATGAGCAGGCAGTTATCAGCCCATCCTGGAGCATCCATTCTGGCGCAGGTACCAGCAACTACACCTTTATCTGGGCTATGGGCGGAGAAAACCAGGCATTCGACGACATGGATACCATTCCAACTACCGAATTAAGATAAGAAAATTTATGCTGCTATTCCAGCTAAAAGAAGAGCGTGACTTTACAAGTCATGAAAAAGATGTGGCTCGGTATATTCTAAGCCATATGGATCAGATTCCGGATATGTCGGCCAGCCAACTGGCTAAAGCATCCCTTACCAGCAAGGCTACAGTAGTGCGTCTGGGACAGAAGCTGGGGCTGTCCGGCTATCAGGAGTTTAAGCTGAAGCTGGTGGCAGAAATTAACCAGGACAGGAGAATCAGCCAGCTTCTTGCAGAAGAGCCGATTACAAAAGACAGTACATATGGGGATATTATTCAGATTTTGCCGAGTCTTTATGATAAGGCGGTTACCAATACCAGGCTGACCCTGAATAAAAATAATATGCTCAGGATTAATAACTTTGTCCAGTCAGCAGAATGTATCGATATCTACGGAACAGGGGTCAGCTATATGCTGGCTCAGGCCGCAGCGTTTAAGTTTGCTACGTTGGGAGTGGAAAGTTCTGCTTATGAGAGTATTAATGCTCATTACCTGGCTGCGAGAAAGCATAAAAAAACAGTTGATTTTGTAATCAGCTTTACCGGAGCGAACCGGACGGCAGAGACCATGGCCAGGTATCTTCGGGAAGCGACCAATAACCATATTGTAGGCATTTTAGGCCCGTATAATGAGAAAATCCGTCAGTGGTGCCATGAGACAGTAGAGATTCCCAACAGGGATTCAATCCTGAGTCTGGATGTTATTACATCATTTGCGGCAGCCAATTACGTACTGGATATCTTCTTTTCCATGCTTCTGGCCAGGAGACAGGAGGAACATATAAAGTCTTCGGTGGAGATGTTAAAGCACAGGGAACTTTTGGTAAATCGTCCTGAATTATTACAATAACGTACTTTCAATTGAACCGTTGTTTCAAAAGCAGCGGTTCTTTTTTTGCGCTTTTTGAACCGCAGAACCTATGGTCCGGCCAGCCGTTGTCTGACAAAAATGCCTGTGTTAGACTGGGGTTATCAAAACACAGAAGTGAAAACGGGAGGTTCAAATGGGTAAGTATCAAGACTTGGCAAGAGACATTGTAACGTATGTTGGCGGCAAGGAAAACGTATCCGGCCTGGTACACTGTATTACCAGACTGCGTTTTACGCTGAAAGACGAAAGCAAAGCCAATGATGAAGCATTGAAGGCGACGAACGGTGTGGTTACCGTGATGAAAAGCGGCGGTCAGTATCAGGTGGTAATCGGAAATCACGTGGCAGAGGTCTATGAAGATGTTCTTCCGATGCTGAATTTGACAGAATCTGCATCAGCGCCGGAGGAAAAGAAAAAAGGCAAACTGCTGGATAGGGCAATCGATGTGGTTTCCGGCATTTTTCAGCCGATTCTAAGCATTATGGCTGCGTGCGGTATGCTGAAAGGCTTCAATACGCTATTTGCAGCAATGGGACTGTATTCTGCCACAAGCGGAGGCTATCTGATCATAAATGCGGCAGGAGATGCGCTGTTTACGTTTTTGCCTTTATTTTTAGGTTATACGGCCGCAAAGAAATTCGGGCTGAAACCTATGCTCGGACTGGCTATGGGGGCAGCAATGTGTTACCCTGGCATTCAGTCCAGTACGCTTTCTGCAGGATCCGGTCCCATGTATACCATTTTAAACGGAAGTATGTTTGCGTCTCCGGTATACATTGATTTTTTTGGAATTCCCGTAATTTCCGCAGATTATACGGGAACCGTTATTCCGGTTATTCTGGCTGTTTGGTTTGCATCGAAATGTGAGAAATTTTTCAATAAAATCGTTCCGGATTTAGTTAAATTTTTCTTTGTTCCTATGCTGACCATGCTGGTAGCGTTTCCGGCTGCAGTATTGTTTTTGGGACCAGCAGCAACCTTTGGTTCTGCTTTGATTTCAGAATTTACCCTTGCAGTCCGCAGTTTTAGTCCGCTGATGGCCGGCGCCATTGTGGGACTGACCTGGCAGATTCTGGTTATCTTTGGAATGCATTGGGGATTTATTCCGGTCTATATCAACAATATTATGACCTTGGGATATGATAATGTGATGATGCCGTTTTTTGCTTGTACCTTTGCAACTTCTGCAGTTGTACTGGCAATATACTGCAAAACAAAAGATAAAAAATTAAAAGAAATGGCGATTCCGAATTTTATTTCCGGCATTTTTGGTGTTACAGAACCGGCTATTTATGGTATCCTGCTTCCCTTGAAAAAGCCGTTTATTATCAGCTGCATTGCAGGAGGAATCGGAGGCGCTTTTTATGGACATTTTAATTTTAGAAAGTTTGCCATGGGCGGAATGAGAATTTTTGAATTACCCAATATGATGAATCCAGATGGAACCATGGATAATATGATAATTGCTCTGACTGGAATCGGAATTTCCATGATAGCAGGCTTTCTGCTGACCATGATGTTTTATAAAGATAAAGAAGAAACAGCAGAAGACAGCAAAACGGATACAGAGGATATTGTAATTGCCAGCCCTTTAAAGGGAACGGTAATCAGACTGGAAGAGGTGGAAGATGCAGCTTTTTCTTCCGGAGCGCTGGGAAAAGGAGCAGCAATTCTTCCGGAAGAAGGAGTGCTGTATGCACCGGCAGATGGAATGATTACAGCCATGTTTCCGACCGGACATGCGATTGGAATGATAAGTAATTCCGGCGCTGAGATTTTGATGCATATAGGAATGGATACGGTTCAGCTGGAGGGAAGAGGGTTTAAACCTTTGATTCAGCCAGGAGATAAGGTAAAGAAGGGACAAAAACTGCTGGAATTTGATATGGATCTCATTAAAGAGGCGGGGTATTCTCTGACAACATCAGTTCTGATTACAAATTCAGGGCAGTTTGCTCAGGTGGCAGCAGTCGATTGCAGACATACAGAAGCAGGAGAGACGTTATTGACAATATCATAAAGGAGCATCTATGAGGGAGAACTTTTTATGGGGCGGCGCTGCAGCCGCCAATCAATGTGAAGGCGGATGGAAGAAAGACGGCAGAGGGATGGGAATTGTAGATGTAATTCCCTATGGCTCCAATCGGCTCCCTGTTATGAAAGGGATACTGGATTACCGGCAGCTTCCGGCAGATTCTGTTTACCCAGGAAGAGAGGCTATAGACTTTTACGGCCATTACAAAGAAGATATTGGACTTCTTGCCGAAATGGGGCTGAAATGCTACCGGTTTTCGTTTTCCTGGTCCCGAATTTTCCCAACGGGGGAAGAGAAGACGCCCAATGAGGCGGGAATGAGGTTTTATGAAAATCTGATTGATGAATTGCTGTCTTATGGTATTGAGCCTGTCGTGACCATTTGCCATTTTGATATACCACTGGCTCTGGTAGAAAAATACGGTTCCTGGAGGAACAGAAGAGTAATTGACTGTTATGTGCGGTACTGTGAGACGATTTTAAAGCGTTTTCACGAGAAAGTACGATACTGGATTACATTTAATGAAATTAATATGCTGATGCATTTGCCCTTTATGGGAGCGGGATTGATGTTTCAGGACAGCGACAATGTTTTGCAGATTCAGTATCAGGCAGCGCACCATGAACTGGTAGCTTCCGCTATGGCTGTGAAACTGGCTCATCAACTGGATCCGGATTTGAAAATCGGGTGTATGCTGGCGGCTGGAAGTGTGTATCCATATAGCTGCAGACCGGAAGACGTATGGGAGAGCCGGCAGAAGGACCGAGAAAACGATTTCTTTATTGATGTTCAGTCCAGAGGAGAATATCCGTCCTATGCCAGAGCGTTTTTTGAAAGAAATCATATCTGTATTGAAATGCTGCCAGAAGATGAGCAGATTTTAAAGGAGAATACGGTAGATTTTATTGCCCTTTCTTATTACAACAGCCGGTGCATACGCACAGATGGGGAAGGGGATCAGGCAGGAGGAAATGTATTTGCATCTACGAAAAACCCGTATCTTACCTGCAGCCAATGGGGATGGCCGATTGATCCCATGGGATTTAGGATTACGTTAAATGATCTGTATGATCGATATGGGAAGCCGTTATTTGTAGTTGAAAACGATCTGGGAGCAAAAGATGCATTAAAAGACGGACAAATAGAAGACGATTACCGCATTGAATATCTGGCTTCCCATATTGCAGCTATGAGAAAGGCCTGTGAAGAAGACGGAGTAGAGATAATCGGTTATACTCCATGGGGATGCATTGATTTGATCAGCGCGACCACCGGAGAGATGAGCAAGCGTTACGGCCTTATATATGTAGATAAGGACGATAAGGGAAACGGAAGTCTGAAGCGCATCCCTAAAAAATCGTTTTACTGGTATCAGAACGTAATTAAAAGCAATGGTAAAATTCTGCAATTGTGAAATGTCTGTGAACCTATAGAAAATCCCCATCTAATCTGCTACAATGAATGCAATGATTCAGGAAGGCGGATGACTCCCTGAATCAGCCATTCATCTAAAGGAAAGGATGGATCCTATGGAAGGATTAAAAATATTAGTAGTAGATGATGAAGTGCGTATGCGCAAATTAGTCAAGGATTTTTTGAGCATAAAAGGGTTTCGCGTGATTGAAGCCGGAGACGGCGAAGAAGCGTTAGAAGCCTTTTTTGCGCAAAAAGACATTGCGTTAATCCTGTTAGACGTAATGATGCCGAAAATGGACGGCTGGCAGGTGGTAAAAACCATCCGTCAATATTCAAAAGTCCCCATTATCATGCTGACAGCCCGAGGAGAAGAACGGGACGAGCTGCAGGGGTTTGAATTGGGAGTAGATGAATACATTTCGAAGCCATTCAGCCCTAAAATCCTTACAGCGAGGGTAGAGGCAATTTTAAGAAGAACCGGCAATACCTCGGTAGATGCCGTAAATGTAGGAGGAATTGTCATTGACAAAGCAGCCAGACAGGTAACCATAGATGGCCAGCCCATTGAGCTAAGCTATAAGGAATTTGAACTTTTGATTTACTTTGTAGACAATCAGGGAATGGCCCTGTCCAGAGAAAAAATATTGAACAATGTCTGGAACTATGACTATTTTGGAGATGCAAGAACCATAGACACCCATGTAAAAAAGCTGAGAAGCAAGCTTGGAGAAAAAGGCGAGTACATTAAGACGGTGTGGGGCATGGGATATAAATTTGAGGTAAGCCAATGAAACATTCCATTCGTACCAGAATTACGTTAGTATTTGCAGGCATGATGGCGTTGATGCTTCTCATTACCTGGTTTGTCAACAGCCGTTTCCTGGAAGGATTTTATATGTCGGAAAAGGTCAAAGTTCTGGAACAGGGCTATGAAGAGATTGACCGGATTTTGGAAGAGCAGCATGAAAAAGGCGAATCCATGACAGAAGGCTTTGTAACAGATGACAATTACACTTACTGGGCCAGACCTTACGGGCCAGAGACCGCAGAAGAGGGAGAGCTTGCAAAAACTCTGCGGAAGCTCAGCGAAGAATCCAATACATCGATTGTAATGGTAAATGGGATTGAAGACATTGCGGTCATGTTTGCACCCCGCGGAGAGTTTATGGAACAGCAGATGCAGAGGTATCTGCTGGGACAGTCTGGAAAAGGATATCAGGAAACCATCCGGAAAACAGAAAATTACAGCATTGAAAAGCGGTATGACCGGATGAGCAATAATTATTATCTGGAATGCTGGGGCTTTTTCTCAGATAATGCGACGGCGTTTTTAATGTCCATGCCAGTTGCAGGAATCCAGGACAGCGTGCGTTTATCCAGTCGGTTTCTGCTATATGTCGGTATCAGCGTATTGATAGCAGGAAGTATTTTCATGCTGATTCTGACTAGAAGGATTACTTCGCCGATTCTTTCATTGTCTAAAATATCGGAGAGGATGTCAGAACTGGATTTTGAAGCCCGCTATACCGAAAATGCCAAAGACGAGGTAGGAATTTTAGGAAATAATATGAATATTCTTTCTGAAAAACTGAAAGAAACGATAGGAGAACTGAAATCCGCCAATAATGAACTGAAAAGAGATATCCGTAAGAAAGAGCAGATTGATGAGATGCGGAAAGAGTTTATTGCCAATGTGTCCCATGAATTGAAAACTCCGATTGCACTGATCCAGGGATATGCGGAAGGCCTGACAGAAGGAATGGCAGAGGAAAAGGAAAGCAGAGACTATTACTGTGAAGTGATTATGGACGAAGCCAATAAGATGAATAAAATGGTTCAGCAGCTTCTTACCCTGAATGCATTGGAATTTGGCAGTGATGGTCCTTCTATGGAACGTTTCGACATCGTAGAATTGATTCAGGGCGTATTATCATCTGCTCAGATTCTGATTGAACAAAAAGAAGCTCAAATTATATTTGAGCCAAGCGGCCCACTCTATGTCTGGGCAGATGAATTCAAAATAGAAGAAGTCATTACCAACTATATCAGCAATGCGCTGAATCATCTGGACGGCGCCAGGGTCATTACCATCCGCACGATGAAAGAAGAAACACAGGTGCGGGTATGCGTAGCAAACACCGGCCAGAATATTCCAGAAGAAGATTTGCCGAAAATCTGGAGTAAATTTTATAAGGTAGATAAGGCAAGAACCAGGGAATATGGAGGGAGCGGAATCGGTCTTTCTATTGTAAAGGCAATTATGGAGGCTCATCACAAAGAATACGGGGCATACAATACTCCGGATGGAGTAGAGTTTTATATTACACTGGACTGCAGTGAATAGAGAAGCGGTTTTCAGAATTAGCAGCAACAGAGCTTCTGGATAAAGGAGAGCAGACGCGTTTCGACACGAATCTGCCCTTCTTTTTTTAACTTTTCAAATTTTTTGAAAAAAATGAAAAAAAGTGTTGACTTTTGTGGACAGGGGTGGTATTATAATCCTCGCGCCGCTGATACAGCGGTCGGCCAACTCCAAGAGAGTTGTGAAACAAAAAAGTTTCGAAAAAAACTTGAAAAAAGTTGTTGACAAATCGAAAACAGCGTGATATAATAAACAAGCTGTCGCCGAGAAAGACAACAGCAAAGAACCTTGAGAATTGAAGATTGAACAATACACAGACCCTGAAAATTCAAAGAACAAAGGCGAAGGAATTCGGCCTTGAGTTCGAGAAGAATTCAGAACGAAACCAAGTAAAACGGGAAAGATTAAACAGCTAGAGTTAATCTTGACTGGACAAACTATTAACAAGAGAGTTTGATCCTGGCTCAGGATGAACGCTGGCGGCGTGCTTAACACATGCAA
>UQMJ01000028.1 GCA_900542035.1 uncultured Clostridium sp. | reverse complement strand
CGATACGGGCAATGGCGAACATCGGGGTAAAAAGTTCCGTTGGAATATCCAGCATACTGTAAACAAATCCGCTGTAGAAATCGACGTTGGCGCTGACACCTTTATAGATGGCGCGCTCTCCGGCAATAATCTGGGGAGCCATAGTCTCGATCATGGAATAAAGGGCAAAATCTTCGTTGCGGCCTTTCTCCTTTGCTAATTTTTCTACAAATCCCTTAAAGATCTGGGCTCTTGGGTCGGAAATGGAGTATACAGCGTGGCCCATACCATAGATCAGTCCTTTTTTGTCGAACGCTTCTTTGTGGAGAATCTTTTCCAGATATGCATGAACTGCTTCCGGATCAGTGGTATCGGTTACGTGTTCCTTAATATCGGCCATCATTTCTACGACTTTGATGTTGGCTCCGCCGTGTTTTGGACCTTTTAAAGAAGAAAGTGCCGCTGCGATAACCGAATAAGTATCCGATCCGGAGGAAGTAACAACGCGGGTGGTAAAGGTAGAGTTGTTGCCGCCGCCATGCTCCATGTGAAGAACCAGAGCCAGATCCAGTACATTGGCCTCTAAGGCGCTGTAAGACTTGTCTGGACGGAGAAGCCGCAGAATGTTTTCAGCAGTAGACAAACTTGGATCCGGACGGTGGATATATAAACTGTCGTCTCTCTCATAGTGGTTGTAAGCGTGATAGGCATAGACCGCCATTTTAGGGAATGTAGCAATTAAACTTAAACACTGTCGGAGAACGTTTTCCAAAGAATTGTCAGAAACCTTGTCATCGTAAGACGCCAGGGTTAAAACGCTCTTGGTCATGGAGTTCATAATATCCTTGCCAGGCGCCTTCATAATGACGTCGCGGACAAAGTTGGTAGGAAGGAAATTGCTGCGGTTTAAAATGTCCTGAAACTCAGTCAGCTGGGTCTGGGTAGGAAGTACGCCGAATAAAAGCAAATAGGTAATCTCTTCGAATCCGAAATGATGGGCTTCCAAAAAGCCTTTTACCAAATCCTGGATGTCATAGCCGCGGTAGAGCAGACGGCCGTCACAAGGAACAGACTGTCCGTTTTCTTCTTTTCTGGACTGGATTAAAGAAATATTGGTAAGGCCGGCCAAAACGCCCTTGCCGTTTTTATCTCTTAAGCCGCGCTTCACACCGTACTCAGAAAAGAGAGCCGGATTAATGGAATTGTGATTAATGCACTCTCTCAGCTGGTGGGCGGCGTATTCTTCCACATATAAACGATTATCTGCCATAAAACTCCTCCTTTAAAATAATGATACCGCAAGTATAGCATTATCATTTGATATTTGTCAATAATAATCAAAGATTAATCATTGACATCTGACAGCAATCAGATATAATAACCCTAGGAGGAAACGATATGGACAGGATAACCGATGACAGGGGAATTACAGCGTTGTTTGAGACTTTTTTTGCGTGTCAGAAAGTGCTGCTTTATTCATTAGATTATAGGGAGATTAAATTTTCCCGCCATCAGTTTTATGCCCTTCTGGCATTAGGAAGCAGAGGCGATATGACTATGGGGCAGGTAGCGGAGAGCATAGCGGCTTCCAGGGAACAGGCCACCAGGGTAATCGCGCCTTTAGTAGAGGAAGGATACGCAGAACGTTTTTATGATGAGGCAAACCGGAAACTGGTATTTGTCCGTCTGACTCCAAAGGGCAAAGCGCTTATCCGGAAAGAAAAAAAATACGTAAGGGAACAGCTGGAACAGAGGTTCGGACATCTGTCTTCTGAGGAGCTGGAGCGTTTTCTGGAATGCGTATCAGAGATAAAAACAATTTTAAAAAAAGTAGAATCAGGAGAAAAATAAACCGGAATCCAGGGAGTTTGCCCTGCGCCTCCTTGTCAGTAAAAAGAAAATATGCTATGATGAAAAATGCACAATTAGGATTAGATCGTAAGATAGAACCCAGAGGAACAGGAGAAGTCCCATGAAGTGGAAAAAATTTACATTAACGACTACCACGGAAGCGGTAGATTTAGTCAGCAGTATGTTTGACGAAATAGGCATTGAGGGAATCGAGATCGAAGATAAGATTCCTCTGACAGAAAAAGAAACCAAAGGAATGTTTATTGATATTCTTCCAGACTTAGGACCGGATGACGGTGTGGCAAAGGTCAGCTTTTATTTAGACGATGACGACGACGCAGAAGACATTTTAAAAAAAGTAGAAGAAGGCCTGGATGATCTGGCTTTATTTGTAAATTTAGGAGCCAGAACCATCGAAGCTTCTGAGACAGAAGATAAGGACTGGATTAATAACTGGAAGCAGTATTTTAAGCCCTTTACGGTGGATCATATTTTGATTAAACCAACCTGGGAGGAAATTCCCGAAGAGCATAAGGACAAGCTGCTGATCCAGATTGATCCAGGTACGGCATTTGGAACAGGGATGCATGAGACTACACAGCTTTGTATCCGTCAGCTTCAAAAATACGTTACTCCAGAGACAAAGGTGCTGGATGTAGGAACCGGAAGCGGTATTTTAGGCATTGCAGCATTAAAGCTGGGGGCAAAAGAAGTAAAAGGAACGGATCTGGATGAAAACGCCATTCAGGCAGTAGGAGAAAACCTGGAGTCTAATCAGATTTCCAGCGATAAATTTGCAGTTGTCCAGGGAAATATTATTGACGATAAGGAAGTTCAGGACTGGGCAGGCTATGAATGGTGCGATATTGCGGTTGCCAACATTCTGGCGGACGTGATTATCCTGCTTCAGAAGGAAATTCCGGTTCATATCAAGCATGGCGGCATTTTCATTACGTCCGGTATTATCAATATGAAAGAACAGGCGGTACGGGAAGTATTCGAGGCAAACGATGAATTTGAAGTAATCGAAGTAACCTATCAGGGAGAGTGGGTTTCTGTAACAGCCAGGAGAAAGTAAGATGCACCATTTTTTTGTTTCACCCCAGTCAGTAGGGGAAGATCGGGTTGTGATTACCGGTCCGGATGTGAATCATATTAAAAATGCCCTGCGGATGCGTCAGGGAGAGGTTATCCGTGTCAGCGACGGATGTGGGACGGATTACGTATGCAGGATTGAACAGATTGACAGCAGCCAGGTGGAAACCGTTATTCTGGAGAGACAGGACAGCGGGGAACTGCCGGTTCGGGTTTATTTGTTCCAGGGGCTTCCAAAATCCGATAAAATGGAACTGATTATTCAGAAAACAGTGGAATTAGGCGTGCATTCCATTATTCCAACTGCCACGAAATATGCAGTTGTAAAACTGGACGGAAAAAAAGAAAAATCTAAGCTGGAACGGTGGCAGGCCATTGCTGAAAGCGGGGCAAAACAGTCTAAAAGAGGGATTATTCCCCAGATACAGCCGGTTAAGACATTGAAAGAAGCTCTCCAGTTTGCGGCGGGGCTGGATGCGATCTGGATTCCTTATGAACATGAATCCGGCATGGAACATACCAAAAAAGCATTGGCCGCCATTGGAAAAGAGACGCGGTCAGTAGGGGTTTTTATCGGTCCGGAGGGCGGATTTGACGAACAGGAGATTGAGCTGGCCAAAAAAGCAGGGGCGGTTCCGATTTCCCTTGGCAAGCGGATTCTCCGCACAGAAACTGCCGGAATCACGGCTTTGTCTCTGATAATGATGAAGGCAGAAGGCGCATTTTAGCGTGGATCGAAGGAGCAGATAACAACTATGACAAGTCACAATGAAATTTATTTTGATAATTCCGCTACCACAAAAGTGTTAGACAGTGTAAAAGACATTGTGGTAAAAACTATGACAGAAGACTACGGCAATCCTTCTGCCAGACACCGTAAGGGGAAAGAAGCGGAAGACTATGTGAAGGAGTCGGCAGAAATCATTGCTGGGACTTTAAAGGTACAGCCAAAGGAAATTGTATTTACTTCCGGCGGAACCGAGTCAAATAATATGGCTTTAATCGGAACGGCGATGGCAAATAAGCGGGCAGGCAATCACATTGTCACTACCCGCATTGAGCATCCGTCCGTGTATAATCCCCTGATTTTCCTGGAAGAGCAGGGCTTTGAAGTAACTTATCTTCCAGTAGATCAGGACGGCCATATTTCGTTAGAAGAGCTGCGGGACAGTTTGCGTGGGGACACGATCCTGGTGTCTGTTATGTATGTAAATAATGAAATTGGGGCAGCAGAGCCGATCGACGAAATCAGCGCCATTATAAAAGAAAAGAGCCCCAAGGCCCTGTTTCATGTAGACGCAATCCAGGCCTATGGAAAATACCAGATCCGTCCTAAAAAGCAAGGGATTGATCTGCTTTCCGTCAGCGGTCACAAAATTCATGGCCCAAAAGGGGCAGGATTTTTGTATATCAATGAAAAAGCCAAGGTAAGGCCTCTGATTTTAGGAGGCGGACAGCAGAAAAATATGCGTTCCGGTACGGAAAATGTACCTGGAATTGCCGGACTGGGCCAGGCGGCAAAAGAGGCCTATACTGGTTTTGAAGATAAAATTTCCCATCTCTGCGGTCTGAAAGATTATTTTACCGATCAGGTCAGCCAGCTGGAGGGAGTTGTTGTAAACAGCAAAAAGGGGCTGGACAGCGCGCCGCAGATTGCCAGCGTAAGCTTTAAAGGAGTCCGGAGCGAGGTGCTGCTTCATGCGCTGGAAGACAAGGGGATCTACGTTTCTTCCGGATCTGCCTGCTCTTCCAACCATCCGGCTATCAGCGGTACGTTAAAGAGTATTGGAGTGGGAAGAGAATATTTAGACGCCACATTACGATTCAGCTTCGGCCGCTTTAACACTATGGAAGAGATCGACATATGCATTGAGGCGCTGAAAGAACTGCTGCCGGTTCTCAGGCGGTATCAGAGAGGATAACACAGGAAGGAATCATTATGGAATACCAATCATTTTTAATTAAGTATGCCGAGATCGGCATCAAAGGCAAGAACCGGTATCTGTTTGAAGACGCGTTAGTAAAGCAGATTAACCATGCATTAAAAAGCGTAGACGGCGGATTTTTAGTGACCAAAGAGGCCGGCCGTATTTATGCCCAGGCGTCGAAGCCGTTTGACTTTGATGAAGCAGTCGAAGCGTTAAAAAAAGTATTCGGCATTGCGGCAATCTGCCCAATGGTCCAGATTGAAGACAAGGGATATGCAGATTTAAAGGAACAGGTAAAAGCATATATCGACCAGGTATATCCGGATAAGCATTTTACCTTTAAAGTAGCGGCCAGAAGAGCCAATAAGCATTATCCGGTAACCTCTGACCAGATCAACCGAGATCTGGGAGAAGTAATTTTAGAGACCTATCCGGAGACGAAGGTAGACGTACACAATCCGGACGTGCTCCTTCACGTAGAAGTGCGCCAGAAGATTAACCTGTTCTCTGAAACCATTCCAGGACCAGGCGGAATGCCGGTAGGCACCAATGGAAAGGCAATGCTTCTGTTATCCGGCGGCATTGACAGTCCGGTAGCAGGCTACATGATTGCAAAACGGGGCGTCCGCTTAGAGGCTACTTATTTCCACGCTCCGCCATATACCAGCGACCGCGCAAAACAGAAGGTTGTGGATTTGGCAAAGCTGGTTGCAAAGTATGCAGGGCCTATCCCTCTGCACATTGTTAACTTTACAGACATTCAGCTTTATATTTACGATCAGTGTCCCCATGAAGAACTGACTATCATCATGCGTCGTTATATGATGCGGATTGCAGAAAGGCTGGCACAGGCCAACAACTGTCATGGCCTGATTACCGGAGAAAGCATCGGCCAGGTAGCATCTCAGACCATGCAGTCTCTGGCAGCTACAGACGATGCCTGCACCATGCCGGTATTTCGTCCGGTAATCGGATTTGATAAACAGGAAATCGTGGATGTGGCAGAAAAAATCGGTACGTTTGAGACTTCCATCCAGCCGTATGAAGACTGCTGTACCATTTTTGTCGCAAAGCATCCGGTAACCAAACCGAACCTGGGGATTATCCGCCGATCCGAAGAAAATCTGGCCGAAAAGATTGACGAGATGGTAGAAAAAGCCATTGAAACTACAGAGACAATCTGGTGCAGATAAAAGACAAAAGAAAAAGGGCCGCCGTAAAACGGCAGCCCTGCAACTCGGAACGATTAATCGATGGTGTAAGGAGACAGGGTATTTAAAATCTCCTCAATGTTATTCTCTGTGTGGATGTTTAAGTCAATTGGCTTAGACAGATCCAGACTGAAGATACCCATAATGGATTTAGCGTCGATGATATATCTGCCGGAAACTAAATCGAAATCCGCGTCAAACTTCGCTAAATCGTTGACAAAAGATTTTACCTTATCGATGGAATTTAAAGAAATGTGAACAGTTCTCATTGGAAGAATCCTCCTTGCATCTATGTATTATAGTTATTACTAAAATTATTAGAACCTTACTATTATACTACAAAGATACCAGGCAAAAGTCAATAGAAAGTTTGCAGAAAACAACACAGGAGTCCTTGTATGAAAACAGCAGCATTACACAATTTAGGATGTAAAGTAAATGCCTATGAGACCGAAGCCATGCAGCAGCTTCTGGAAGCTGCCGGCTACCAGATTGTAGAATTTAATCAGAAGGCAGACGTCTATATTATCAATACCTGTTCCGTAACCAACATTGCGGATAAAAAGTCCAGGCAGATGCTTCATCGTGCAAAAAAACAGAACCCAGACAGCATTGTGGTGGCAGCAGGATGCTATGCCCAGTCTGCCGAAGAACATTTAAAAGAAGATGCTGCCGTAGATTTGATTATTGGCAATAATAAAAAGAAAGACCTGCCGGAAATCCTGGAGGAATTTCTGTCGTCCAGAGAGCAGAAGACCCCTCAGTCCTATGTGATTGACATTTCCAAAGCCCAGGATTATGAAGATCTCCATATCCGGAAAATTGCAGACCATACCAGAGCCTTTTTAAAGGTTCAGGACGGATGCAACCAGTTCTGCAGTTACTGCATCATCCCCTATACCAGAGGGCGGATCCGCAGCCGGAGACCGGAAGAAGTAGTAGAAGAAGTCAGGTGTCTGGTAGAAAAAGGCTATAAAGAAATGGTGCTTACCGGCATTCATTTAAGTTCCTATGGGAAGGATTTCCCAGAAGAAAACATCGGGTTGATTGACCTGATCCGGAAGGTTCATGAGATTGACGGCGTGGAACGGATCCGTCTGGGATCCTTAGAACCTCGAATTGTGACGGAAGAATTTGCAAAAGAACTTTCCTCCATGCCAAAGGTCTGCCCTCATTTTCATCTTTCCCTTCAGAGCGGATCGGAAGAGACGTTAAAGAGGATGAACCGTCACTATACGCCAGAAGAGTATCTGGAAGGCTGCAGCCGTCTGCGCCGCGCATTTGACAATCCGGCGATTACGACAGATGTGATTGTAGGATTTCCAGGAGAGACAAAAGAAGAGTTTGAAGAGACCCGAAGATTTTTAGAAACGGTGCATTTTTACGAAATGCATATTTTTAAATATTCCCGCAGAGGCGGCACCAGGGCAGACCGGATGCCGGATCAGATACCGGAGGAGAAAAAAGCGGTTCGGAGCGATATTCTTCTGGAGATGGAAAAACGGATGTCATCCCAATACCGCCAGAGTTTTCAGGGGAAAGAGTGCTGTATACTATTGGAAGAACCGGTTACACTGAATGGAAAACGGTATTATACCGGCCATACTCCGGAATATGTGCGGATGGCAGTGCCAGCAGAAGATCTGGAGAGAGAAGGCAGAGCGGTAAAAGGAACGTTTATTTCCGGAATAGCCGGAGAAATGCTAAATGATGAAGTGATGCTGCTTCACGAAAAGTTAAGAAATTAAAGACTTGCCGAAACACAACTTTTGGTTTAGAATAGAGAAGAATAGTGATTAAGGACGTGATAAAAATGGGCGATATTCAAAATACTCAATACTTTAAAGCAATTCAGGAGACTCCGGTAGAAGTAAGCAGAGTCTTAAAAGATGTGTATATTGCCCTTACCGAAAAGGGATATAACCCGATCAATCAGATAGTTGGTTATATTATGTCAGGAGACCCGACTTATATTACCAGTCATAAGGGTGCCAGAAGCTTGATTATGAAAGTAGAACGTGATGAGATTCTGGAAGAACTGATGGCAGTTTACATTGAAACGAAACTCAGCTAAGAGCGGCTGGGAGAACAGGTAAGACAGGATGGTGTGCAGAAGGGCAAAATATAGCCCTTCCGGACAGCCGGATATAAAGCTTTCCAATAGTTGGTGATGAACCGACTAATTTTGTTGCTTATTTACACAACAGACAGGTATTTTGTCTGTCAGGAGAGAATAAAATATGAATATGACAAGAATTATGGGACTGGATTACGGTTCCAAGACAGTAGGCGTAGCAGTCAGCGACGGACTGGGACTGACGGCCCAGGGAGTGGAAACCATTACCCGTACCGATGAGGGAAAACTGCGCCGGACTCTTGCCAGGATTGAAGAGCTGTCAAAAGAATACCAGGTTACCCGCATCGTATTAGGGTATCCGAAGAATATGGACAACTCTGCAGGGGAACGTGTAAAAAAGACCGAAGAATTTGCCGCTATGGTGGAAAAACGTACTGGGCTTCCGGTCGTATTCTGGGACGAGCGCCTTTCTACCGTTTCAGCAGAACGGGTATTGATTGAGAGCGGTGTGCGCAGAGAGCATCGCAAGGCAGTCATTGATAAGATTGCAGCAGTATTTATTCTTCAGAATTATCTGGATTCCGGCGCTGCAAAGGAAGGCAGTGCAAAAGAAGAAAGGCAGGAGAATGATTATGAATAAAGACGGAATGATTTCCATGCTGACTGACGACGGAGGCATGGTAGATTTTTTTGTATTGGAAGAAACCAGAATTAATGGGGAGAACTATCTTCTGGTAACAGACAGCGGGGAAGAGGAAGACGGGGACTGCTATATTTTAAAGGATATTTCCCGTCCGGAAGACGCAGAAGCAGTCTATGAATTTGTTGAAGAAGATGACGAATTAGATTATTTGTACCGGATTTTTTCAGAACTGGTATCAGATATGGATATAGAACTAGAGCCTTAGAGGTTTAAAGGAGGTAACTGATTGAAAACAGAACAGACAGTAAATACAGAACACGCGGGCGAAGAGATAAAAGCTCCAAGGCCGAGAAGAACGAAAAATTACCGGCCAGGCCGTAATAACCGCAGCTATGGAAACGAGATGCGCACAGGAAAAGAGGAAAAGAGCGAAAAGGAAGAAAAGGCCGTAAAGCCCCAGGCAGCGGAAGGACAGAGAATAAACCGCAGCAGAAGGCCGGTTGGCAGAGGAAAGAGAGCGGCAGCAGCAGAAACGCAGCCGATGCCAAAGGTAAAGATTATCCCGTTAGGCGGTTTAGAGCAGATTGGCATGAACATTACAGCTTTCGAATGCGAGGACAGCATCATTATTGTAGACTGCGGACTGGCATTCCCAAGCGACGATATGCTGGGGATTGATTTAGTAATTCCGGACGTGACCTATTTAACCCAGAATATTGATAAAGTAAAAGGCTTTGTGATTACCCATGGACACGAGGATCACATCGGCGCCCTGCCTTATATCTTAAAGCAGATCAATGTGCCGGTTTACGGAACAAAGCTGACGATTGGACTGATTGACAATAAATTAAAAGAGCATGGCATCTTAAAAAATGTAAAACGCAAGGTAATGAAACACGGACAGTATGTGAATTTAGGCTGTTTTCGGGTAGAGTTTATCAAGACCAACCACAGTATTGCCGACGCATCTGCACTGGCAATTTTCTCGCCGGCAGGAGTGATTCTCCACACAGGAGATTTTAAGATAGACTATACTCCTGTATTTGGAGATTCCATTGATTTGCAGCGCCTGGCGGAGCTGGGGAAAAAAGGCGTTCTGGCTCTGATGTGCGACAGTACCAATGCGATTCGTCCAGGTTTTACCATGTCTGAAAGAACGGTGGGAAAGACCTTTGACTCTATTTTTTCCGATCATACGTCCAGCAGAATTATTGTAGCAACCTTTGCTTCTAATGTAGACAGAGTGCAGCAGATTATTAATTCTGCCAATAAATACAACCGTAAGGTAGTCATTGAAGGCCGGAGTATGGTCAATGTAATTACAACAGCCAGCGAACTGGGCTACATCAACATTCCGGAAGGGACTTTAATTGACATTGAACAGCTGAAAAACTATCCGGAAGAGCAGACGGTGCTGATTACCACCGGCAGCCAGGGCGAGTCTATGGCGGCTCTGTCCAGAATGGCATCTTCCCTTCACCGGAAAGTATCCATTATGCCAGGCGACGTGGTAATTTTAAGCTCTACCCCGATTCCAGGCAATGAAAAAGCGGTTTCTAAGGTTATTAATGAATTGTCCATGAAAGGGGCAGAGGTTATTTTCCAGGATACCCATGTATCCGGACACGCCTGTCAGGAAGAGATTAAACTTTTGTATTCTTTGATTCGTCCGAAATACTCCATTCCGGTTCATGGCGAATACCGTCACCGCATGGCCCAGGGAAGTCTGGCAGAATCTGTAGGAATTCCCAAGGAAAATGTGATTATGCTCAATTCCGGAGACGTTCTGGAGCTGAATGAGGAAAGCTGCCATGTAGTCGACCATGTTCCGGCAGGCGGAATTCTGGTAGACGGACTTGGAGTAGGCGACGTAGGAAACATTGTGCTCCGTGACCGTCAGAATCTGGCCCAGAACGGTATTATCGTGGTGGTTCTCACATTAGAAAAGCACAGCAACCAGCTGCTTGCAGGACCGGACATTGTATCCAGAGGATTTGTATATGTCCGAGAATCCGAAGATCTGCTGGAAGAAGCCCAGACTGTAGTAGACGAGGCAGTAGCAGACTGCTTAAATCATCACATTGCAGACTGGGGCAAGATCAAGACCATTATCAGAGACTGTTTAAGTGATTTCTTGTGGAAGCGGATGAAGCGCAGCCCCATGATTCTGCCGATTATCATGGAAGTATAAAGAGGAATGCATTATGAGCGAGACGACAAAAGATATTAATAAGGTAACTGGGGCAATTATCGGGATTTCATTCCGGCTGATTATTTATGCGGTTGCAATCCTTCTGATTTACGAGGGAGCGACAAAGGGTTATGAGTTCGGCCATGAGATTTTCTATGCTTCTTCCATGGAAGAAGCGCCTGGAAGAGACGTGGAAATGACGTTAGAATCTGGAGCATCCGTTGCGTCTGTAGGAAAGAAGCTGGAAAAAGACGGTCTGATTCATAACCGGTATTCCTTTATTATCCAGGCCATGGTTTATGAGTATGAGATTCAGCCTGGAACGTATACGCTGAATACGTCTATGACGTCCAGGGAAATCTTAGAAGAATTGAGTACCGTTGAAGAGTCAGAGGAAGAAGAATGACAGAAAAAGAGAGAATTGCAGATTTTATCGTTTCGCTGGAACGGGGCTATGGGGAACTGTGCGACCGGATAGCCCATGAGGCCAGGGCAGAGAAAGTTCCCATTATTCGTCCGGAAACGGCCTCATTTTTGCAGACTATGACGGCGGCAGCCGCTCCCAAAGCGATTCTGGAAGTGGGGACAGCAGTAGGGTATTCCGCTCTTCTGATGGCTCAGGCGATGCCGGAAGGCTGCAGGATTACGACCATAGAAAAATACGAAAAAAGGATTCCCAAGGCAAAGGAGCATTTCCGGCTGGCTGGAATGGAAGATCGGATTACCCTTTTAGAAGGGGACGCCGGTCAGATCCTGTCCGGACTTTCCGGTTCCTTTGATCTGGTTTTTATGGATGCGGCAAAGGGACAGTACATTCACTGGCTGCCCGATGTGCTGCGGCTTTTATCAAAGGGAGGAATGCTGATTTCCGACAATGTCCTTCAGGATGATACCATTCTGGAGTCTCGGTTTGCCATTGAGCGGAGAGACAGAACCATACACAGCCGGATGCGGGAATACCTGTTTCAGTTAAAGAACCATAAGGATTTGATTACCTCCATCGTCCCTATCGGGGATGGTGTGACAATCAGCATCAAAAAATAAGGAATCTATATGAGAAAGACAGAGTTATTAATTCCGGCAGGAAGTCTGGATGTACTGAAAACTGCAGTTATTTACGGTGCAGACGCCGTTTATATCGGCGGGGAAGCATTCGGGCTTCGTGCTAAAGCAAAAAATTTCTCCAATGAGGAGATCAAAGAAGGGATTGCCTTTGCCCATGAAAGAGGGGTAAAGGTTTATATTACCGCCAACATTCTGGCACACAATGAAGACTTAGCCGGAGTGGAAGCGTATTTTCACGAGCTGAAAGACGTTGCGCCGGACGCCCTGATTATTTCCGATCCAGGCGTGTTTGCCATTGCCCGCAGGGTGCTTCCGGATATGGAACTTCATATCAGCACTCAGGCTAACAATACCAACTATGGCACCTATCTGTTTTGGCATGAAATGGGAGCCAAACGGGTGGTTTCCGCCAGAGAACTGTCTCTGGCAGAGATTAAGGAGATCCGCGCCCATATTCCGGACGACATGGAGATTGAAAGCTTTATCCATGGCGCTATGTGCATTTCCTATTCCGGCAGATGCCTGTTAAGCAATTACTTTACCGGCAGAGACGCCAACCAGGGGGCCTGCACCCATCCATGCCGCTGGAAATACGCAGTAGTAGAGGAAACCAGGCCAGGCGAGTATATGCCGGTTTACGAAAATGAAAGGGGAACCTACATTTTCAATTCTAAAGATCTGTGTATGATTGAGCATATTCCGGAGCTGATTGACGCAGGCATCGACAGTTTTAAGATCGAAGGCCGGATGAAGACGGCTCTGTATGTGGCAACGGTAGCCAGAACCTACCGCAGGGCCATTGATGACTATAAAACGGATCCAAAGCTTTATGAAGCCAATCTGGAGTGGTACAAAGAAGAGATTGGCAAGTGTACGTACCGAGAGTTTACCACAGGCTTTTATTTCGGAAAGCCGGATGAGAACGCCCAGATTTATGACAGCAATACCTATGTGAAAAATTATACGTATTTGGGAACCGTAGAGGAAACGGATGGAGACGGACGGTGCCGGATTGAACAGAAAAATAAGTTTTCTGTAGGCGAGACCATTGAGGTTATGAAGCCGGACGGCAGAAATCTGGCTGCAGTTGTAAAAGGAATCTATGATGAAGAGGGAAACGCAAGAGAAAGCGCGCCTCATCCCAAGGAAATTTTATGGGTAGAACTGGATCAGGAGACCGATACCTATGATATTTTGCGCCGCCGCGAGCCGTAAGGCTTCTGGAGGCGCTTTCGCCATATAAAGAGAGGAGCCAGTCAGTGATAACGGTAATTTTAGCAGTTCTGGCCGGACTCAGCGCAGTTTACGGTATAATTGTGTTTTTATATTCCGGCATCCAGACAGTCTGGCTGTGGACAGGACTGACCATTTTTTTTGGAGCCCTGGCCTGGGGAAACCATTACTATCTGCTTCACAAAAAGACGGTACCCATGTGGATTCCGGTATCTGCAGCTACGTTTTTCTGCGCCTGCCTGACCATTTTTGCGGTCATCGAAGGACTGATTTTTTTAAATGCGGCCGGAAATCCGGTACAGAACTTAGACTATGTCATTGTCTTAGGCACCAGGGTAACACCGGATGGAATCAGCCGCTCGCTAAAAGAACGGCTGGATACAGCCATCCAGTATTCTGAAGATAATCCGGAAACCATTTTTGTGCTGTCCGGAGGCAAAGGGAAAGACGAACCAGTTTCTGAGGCAGAGGCCATGAGAGACTATATGGTATACAACGGCATTGCTCCGGATAAAATTTTATTAGAGACTCATTCCGAAAGTACTGTAGAAAACATTGCTTACAGCCGCCTGGTAATTGAAGAAGATCGGGCCAAGCGGAAAGACCGGCAGGAAAAGAAGTCGGACAGGGTAAAACTGCCTGGAGAAGGAATGGTAATGGCGCCGGACAAACCTACGCAAATTGGAATTTTAACCAATGATTTCCACATTTTCAGGGCAAAAAAAATTGCAAAAGAATGGGGAATCAAGGATGCGGCGGGGATTCCGTCGCCTTCCGATCCGGTTTTATTTATCCATCAGTGCGTAAGGGAATCCCTGGCAGTCTTTAAAGACCGGCTGATGGGAAATATGTAAGATTGCAGAAAGGACAGACTATGAGCAGAATTGAAGAATTAGACACCTATCGGGTAATTGAAAAAAGAGACATCCAGGAAATGAACTCAAGAGGATGGGTACTGGAACATAAAAAGACAGGGGCCAGGCTGTTTCTGATGGAAAATGACGATGAAAATAAAGTCTTTTCCATAGGTTTCCGTACCCCTCCGGCAGACAGCACCGGACTGCCCCACATCCTGGAGCACAGTGTGCTCTGCGGTTCCGAAAAATTTCCGGTAAAGGATCCGTTTGTGGAACTGGTAAAAGGTTCTTTAAATACGTTTTTAAATGCAATGACCTATCCGGACAAGACCGTATATCCCATTGCAAGCTGCAATGACAAAGATTTCCAGAATCTGATGGACGTTTATATGGACGCGGTACTCCATCCAAACATTTACAGAGAGCCAAAGATCTTTATGCAGGAAGGCTGGCACTATGAGATGGAAAGTGCGGAGGAAGATCTGACCATCAACGGCGTGGTATACAATGAGATGAAAGGGGCTTTTTCTTCTCCGGAAGGGGTATTAGACCGAGTAACCCGTCAGGTGTTGTTTCCAGATACTTCCTATACCAATGAATCCGGCGGCGATCCGGCAGTCATTCCGGAACTGACCTACGAGCAGTTTTTAGACTTCCACAAGACCTATTACCATCCGTCTAACAGCTACATCTATCTTTATGGAAACATGGATCTGGCAGAAAAACTGGAATGGCTGGACAAGACGTACCTGTGTCATTATGACAGGAGGGAAGCCGACACTTCCATTAAGCTGCAGGCTCCGTTTCAGAAACCAGTGGAAAAGGAAATTTATTATTCCATTACCGACGGAGAGCCGGAAGACCATGCCGCTTACTTATCCGTTAATACCGTAGTGGGAACGGATCTGGATCCCAAGCTGTATGTAGCCTTCCAGATTCTGGAATACACCTTAATTGATGCTCCAGGGGCGCCGTTAAAGCAGGCATTATATGACGCAGGCATTGGCCAGGACATTTTAGGAGGCTATGAAAACGGCATTCTGCAGCCCTATTTTTCCGTAATTGCGAAAAATGCAGAAGCGGATCAGAAGGGCGAATTTTTAGCAGTCGTAAAAGGAACGCTGAGAAAACTGGCAGAAGAGGGCATTGACAAAAAGAGCCTTCTGGCAGGATTAAATTACTATGAATTCCGTTACCGCGAAGCAGATTACGGCTCTGCGCCAAAGGGACTGATGTACGGTCTGTGGTGCATGGACAGCTGGCTGTATGATGGGGATCCAATGATGCATTTATGCTGGCAGGAGACCTTTGACTTCTTAAAAGAAGCGGTTAATCAGGGATATTTTGAATCCTTAATCAGAGAGTATCTGCTGGACAATCCATTTGAAGCGGTTATTACCGTAAAACCCCAGCGCAACCTGACGGCCATGGAAGATGCGGCCCTGGCTGCAAAACTGGCAGAAAAGAAGGCAGAACTTTCCAAAGAGGAAATCGACAGACTGGTGTCCCAGACCAGGGAATTAAAGGAGTATCAGGAAACCCCGTCTCCCCAGGAAGAGCTGGCAAAGATTCCGTTGTTAAAGAGAGAGGACATCGGTACAAAGGCAGAGACTATTTACTGGGATGAAAAGAAAGAATCCGGAGTCACGGTGCTGCACCACAATCTGTTTACCGCCGGAATCGGATACCTGCAGCTTCTGTTTGACACGAAGAACGTTCCAGAGGAAGATCTTCCGTATGTGGGGATTTTAAAGTCTGTTTTAGGATATGTAGATACCGAACATTATACGTATTCTGATTTGACCAGCGAGATTTATTTAAACAGCGGCGGCATTGGCATTTCTACTAATTCCTACCCGAATCTGGACAATCCAGAGAAATTTACCGGAGTGTTTACCGCTTCCGTAAAAGTGCTGTATGACAAGATTGGCTTTGGCCTGGAAATTTTAGAAGAGATTTTAATGCGGTCTAAATTAGAAGATGAAAAGCGTCTGGGCGAGATTCTGGCGGAAACCAAATCCAGAGCCAGAATGAAACTGGAAAATGGTTCCCATTCTGCGGCGGTAGCCAGAGCGACCTCCTATTTTTCGCCGGTTTCCTATTTCAACGATATGACAGGAGGCGTTGGCTTCTACCAGTTCCTGGAAAAATTAGTGAAGGTTTATGAAAGTGAGGCAGAGGCCAGAAAGGTTCTGATTGCGAAATTAAAAGAGCTGGCAGGGACGCTTTTTACCAAAGAAAATCTGTTGGTCAGCTATACGGCAGACGATGACGGATACAAGCTGCTTCCGAAATCTCTTGAAGCATTTACCGGAGGTCTGGAATCTGCTTCGGTTCTGGCTGGACAAGCAGAAAAAGAGCTGGCCAAGAAAGCGGCAGACCTGTTTGGAACGGTCCGGAAATTTACCGGAGAAAATGACAACGAAGGCTTTAAGACCGCTTCCCAGGTCAACTATGTGGCCCGATGCGGAAGCTTTAAGGAAAAAGGCCTTTCCTATACCGGAGCTCTGCGGATTTTAAAAGTGATTTTAAGCTACGATTATCTGTGGATCAACCTGAGAGTAAAGGGCGGCGCTTATGGCTGCATGAGCGGTTTCGGCCGTTCGGGGGAAGGCTATCTGGTATCTTACCGAGATCCCAACCTGGCAGAGACCAACCGGATTTACGAAGGAATTCCGGCATACCTGGAAAACTTTACCATTGATGAGAGGGATATGACCAAATATGTCATTGGAACTATCAGCGATGTAGATACCCCGCTGACCCCGTCTATTAAGGGATCCAGAGGACTGTCTGCCTACCTGTCCGGTGTGACGGAAGAAATGCTTCAAAAAGAAAGAGAGGAAATCCTTTCTGCGACCCAGGAAGACATTCGGGCGCTGGCTCCGATTGTACAGGCAGTTCTGGATACAGGCAGCCTGTGTGTCATTGGAAATGAGGAAAAGGTAAAGGCACAGGAAACGATGTTTAAAGAAGTAAAAAATCTGTTTGGCGTCTGAGAAAGGAGAGGCATCCATGAATACCCAAGAAAAAAAGTCCGGTTTTGTTACCCTGATCGGGAGGCCGAATGTGGGCAAATCTACTTTAATGAATCATCTGATCGGGCAGAAAATTGCGATTACCTCAGATAAGCCCCAGACCACCAGAAACCGGATTCAGACCGTATATACGGATGAACGGGGCCAGATAGTGTTCTTAGATACCCCAGGGATTCACAAAGCAAAAAACAAGCTGGGCGAATATATGGTCAACATTGCGGAGCATACGTTAAAAGAAGTAGACGTAATCCTGTGGCTGGTGGAACCATCTACCTTTATCGGAGCAGGAGAGCGCCATATTGCAGAACAGCTTAATAAAGTGTCTACGCCGGTCATTCTGGTTATCAACAAGATTGATACGGTAAAACAGCAGGAAGACATCCTGACCTATATCCAGGCTTACAAAGATATCTGCCCCTTTGCGGAAATCGTGCCGGTTTCTGCATTAAAGAAAAAAGGAACCGATCTGCTGCTGGATCTGATGTTTCAGTATCTGCCGTACGGACCGGAATTTTATGACGAAGATACTGTTACCGATCAGCCGATGCGCCAAATCGCTGCAGAACTGATTCGGGAAAAAGCGCTGCGGCTGTTAGACGACGAGATTCCTCACGGAATTGCAGTGACCATCGAAAAAATGCAGGAACGGCCCAACGGGATTATGGACATTGAAGCGACTATTATCTGCGAGAGGGACTCCCACAAGGGAATTATTATCGGAAAAGGCGGTTCGATGCTGAAACGGATTGGCAGCGCAGCCAGAAGAGAAATTGAGAAAATGATGGAAATCCAGGTCAATCTTCAGCTGTGGGTCAAAGTCCGCAAAGAGTGGCGGGACAGCGATATTTTAATGAAGAATTACGGTTATAACCAGAAGGATATGTAGGAGGCTTCATGAAAGAAACGGTTTCGGCAGCCGGCATGGTGTTAAAAGCCGCTCCTTCCGGAGAATACGATAAGCGCCTGGTAATTCTGACCAGGGAACTGGGAAAAATTACCGCCTTTGCCAGAGGAGCCAGACGGCCAGGCAATTCCCTGATGGCAGCAGGAAGAAGCTTTGTGTTTGGCACATTCCGGCTCTTTCAGGGAAGGGATGCCTATACGTTAAGCTCAGCAGAAATTACCAATTATTTCGATGAAATTGCCATGGATATGGAAGCCGCCTGCTATGGATCTTACTTTTTGGAAATTGCAGATTACTATTCCAGGGAAAATATGGATGCCACCGATATGCTGAAGCTGTTGTACCAGTCCCTCAGGGCGCTGTTAAAACCGGCGATTCCCAATCCTTTGGTGCGGAGGATTTACGAGCTGAAAGCCATGGTAATCAACGGGGAATATACGGAAAATCCCACCAGAAATGTGTGCGATTCCACCAGGTATACCTGGCAGTACGTAGTGGCTTCTCCCATTGAGACCCTGTATCAGTTTACAGTAACCGATGCAGTGCTCCAGGAGTTTTCCGTCTGTGTGGAAGATAATGTAAACCGCTATATGGACAGAACTTTTAAATCTCTGGAAATTTTACAGACCATTCTGTAGGGCAAAATCAAAGTAGGGTATTGAAAATATCAGGGAAAGAGGTTATGATATACGTCATATGGGATTTTCCCTATAAGGAGGAGTTTATGAAAAAAATAAAACTGGCAGCCCTGGTTTTTGCTGCCGGCTTTCTGGCAGGAGGCTGCGGGGCGTCTTCCGGAAAGGGATTCCAGCCTGTGGAGAATAGTATTTATGTGTCGTCAGATGGAGATATTTCCACAGCAACCATAGAGTCTGTCCAGGGAGAACAGTACAAGGAAGAAGATTTGCTGGCATTTGCAGAGCAGCAGGTATCCTTGTTCAATGAAGAAATGGGCAGCAGCGCCAAATCCCGCAACGAAGAAGGCCAGGAAAAACTTCCGGTTGCCGTACAGTCCTGCACCATCAAAGACGGCAGGGCAGAGATGATTCTGGATTATGCAGATACCGGATATGTAACAGAGTTTTCAGAAGAAAGCGGAATTCCGGTAAAAGACCTTGCAGTAGAACCGGTATCCGGAGATCTTCCGGCATTAAAAAAGCCGGATGGAAGTCCTGCAGACACAGAGGAAGCAGCCAAATCCGGCGGCATACTGATCCGAACAGAGGGGGCTGTCACCATTCAGACAGAAGGAACGATCCGTTATATTACAGATGGCGTAACGGTAGTGGATGAGAGAACCGTCCGCACTCCGGAACACTCCGGTGCTGTAATTTTTAAATAGACCATCCGGCAATGTACCGGCAGTAAAATTGAATGAAAGAGGTTGGATAAATATGGAAAAGACAATGGAAAAAATCGTTGCCCTGGCAAAATCCAGAGGATTTGTATACCCAGGCTCCGAAATCTACGGCGGACTGGCTAATACCTGGGATTACGGCAACCTGGGTGTAGAACTGAAAAATAACGTAAAGAAAGCCTGGTGGCAGAAGTTTATCCAGGAAAGCCCTTATAACGTAGGGGTAGACTGCGCCATTCTGATGAATTCCCAGACCTGGGTTGCATCCGGTCATTTAGGCGGGTTCTCCGATCCGTTAATGGACTGCAAGGCCTGTAAGGAGCGTTTCCGCGCAGATAAGTTAATTGAAGACTTCATGGCAGAAAAGGGCATTGAACCGGAAACCGGCATTGACGGCTGGAGCCAGGAAGAGATGAAACAGTACATTGACGACAACAACATCTGCTGTCCAAGCTGCGGAAAACATGATTTTACCGATATCCGTCAGTTTAACCTGATGTTTAAGACCTTCCAGGGCGTTACCGAAGATGCAAAGAACACCGTATACCTGCGTCCGGAAACTGCACAGGGTATTTTTGTAAACTTTAAAAACGTACAGCGTACTTCCAGAAAGAAAGTTCCGTTTGGTATCGGCCAGATTGGCAAATCGTTCCGTAATGAGATTACTCCAGGAAACTTTACATTCCGTACCAGAGAGTTTGAGCAGATGGAGCTGGAATTCTTCTGCAAGCCTGGCACAGATTTAGATTGGTTTGCATACTGGAAGCAGTTCTGCATCAACTGGCTGCAGAGCTTAGGCATCAAGGAAGACGAGATGCGCGCCAGAGACCATTCCCCAGAAGAGCTGTGCTTCTACAGCAAGGCAACGACAGACTTAGAATTCCTCTTCCCATTCGGATGGGGCGAGCTGTGGGGCATTGCAGACCGTACCGACTATGACTTAACCCAGCATCAGAATACGTCCGGCCAGGACATGACCTACTTTGACGATGAGAGCAAGGAAAAATACATTCCTTATGTCATTGAGCCGTCTCTGGGTGCAGACCGCGTAACCCTTGCATTCCTGTGCGCTGCTTACGACGAGGAAGAGATTGGGGAAGGCGATGTCCGTACCGTCCTTCACTTCCATCCGGCCTTAGCGCCTGTAAAAGTGGGTGTGCTTCCGCTGTCCAAAAAATTAAATGAGGGCGCTGAAAAGGTATATGCAGAGCTGTCCAAGTACTATAACTGTGAATTTGACGACAGAGGAAACATCGGCAAGCGTTACAGAAGACAGGATGAGATTGGTACTCCGTTCTGCGTAACGTATGATTTTGATTCTGAAGAGGATCACGCAGTAACGGTCCGCGACAGAGATACCATGGAGCAGGTACGCGTACCGATCGCAGAACTGAAAAACTGGCTGGAAGATAAATTCCGCTTCTAAGCTGTCATTAATACTAGCAAAGGAAAATGAGGCTGCTGCCTTTTATCTGCTCCGAGGCAGATGGAAGACAGCGGCTTCTTGTTTTGAATTATGGAAAAGAAGAATCAATTTTTAACAGAGCAGCCGTCCAAGCTGTTTTTATCTTACTTAATTCCGTCGATCAGCGCTACCCTGGTAACGTCCATCTACATATTGGCAGATACTATGATGATAGGAAAAGGAGTGGGCGCAGTAGGAATTGCCGCCTTAAATCTTTTGCTGCCTATATTTTCTGTGTATGTGGGAACCGGAATTTTATTTGGCGTTGGCGGAAGCGTCTTATTTTCGGTATCGAAGGGAAGGGGAGAGGAGCAGAAGGCCAGAGAGTATTTTACAGCCTCTGTCTGCCTGGCAATAGCGGCAAGTCTTTTGTATATGTGGCTCTTTACCGCGTTTTTTGATCCCATCACTTTGTTTTTAGGAAGAAATGAAGGAACCGACGCTTATGTCAGGGAATACGGACGGTATCTGAAACTGACGCCGGCAATTTTTTTGTTTTCCTCATTCCTTCAAGCCTTTGTCCGCAATGACGGAGCGCCGAAACTGGCAATGGCTGCAGTCATTACGGGCGGCGTTACCAATGTGTTTTTAGATTATATATTTATTTTCCCATTGAACTGGGGGATTGGCGGAGCTGCATTTGCTACGGTTCTGGGATATGGACTGACAACGGGAATCTTGTGCACGCATTTTTTATCAAAGAAAAACACATTAAAGCTGGTCAGGGCAGAGGGAATGCTGCACAAATGCATGGAAGTTATGCGGCATGGATTTTCCAGCTTCCTTCTGGAAGAGTCCAATGGTGTGATTATGCTTTTATTTAACCGTCAGCTGTTATCCTATGTAGGCGATTTAGGAGTGGTCGTATACGGAATTGTCTCCAACAGCGCGCTGGTAGTTACTTCTATCAACAATGGCATTTCCCAGGCGGCCCAGCCGATTCTGGCAGTAAACTATGGAGCCGGAGAGAAAAAGAGAGTGGAGCTTGCCATGAGATACGGAGTGATGACCGCGATTATCTTCGGCATCTGCTTTACTCTTATAGGACTGGCATTTCCGGTCCAGATTACCAGCCTGTTTGTCAATCCAACTCCTGAGATTATGGAAATGTCCATCACGGCAGTAAGGATTTACTTTCTGTCCTTCCTTCCGCTGGGACTGAATATGCTCTGCTCTACCTACCTCCAGTGCGTTATGCGTCCGGCTAATGCCATGCTCATCTGTCTGTTAAGGGGATTTTTACTGAGCAGTATCCTTGTACTGGTTCTTCCAAAGATATTTGGAGTTGAGGGAATCTGGGCAGTTATGACGGTAACGGAGACCATTACCCTGGCAGCGGCGCTGTTCTTCTGGAGAAAGGCTGCCAGACAATAAACAGGGAGGAAAAGAGAAATGAAAAAGATTTCGGATAAGTCATATGAAATTGATATGTGCAGCGGGTCTATTTTGGGAAAAGTTCTGGTGTTTTCCCTTCCGCTGATGCTTTCCGGTGTGCTTCAGCTGTTGTTTAATGCAGCGGATGTTATTGTAGTAGGACGGTTTGCCGGAAGCCAGTCTCTGGCGGCGGTAGGTTCCACCAGTTCTCTGATTAATCTTCTGATTAATTTGTTTATTGGGTTGTCTGTAGGCGTAAACGTACTGGTTGCCAAGTACTATGGTGCAAAAGAGGAAGAAGAAGTCAGCGTTACGGTTCATACTGCCATTGCTACCAGCCTGGCCAGCGGATTTTTGCTGATTGCAGTCGGAATGGCAGCGTCGAAACCTCTTTTGGTCCTGATGGGAACGCCAGATGATGTAATCGATAAATCAGTGCTTTATATGAAGATTTACTTTGCCGGAATGCCGGTTGTTATGCTGTATAACTTTGGCAGCGCCATTCTGCGCGCCATTGGAGATACCAAACGTCCGCTTTACTATCTTCTGGCCGCCGGAGTAGTAAACGTGGTTTTAAACCTCTTTTTCGTGATTTGCTTAAACATGGACGTAGCAGGAGTAGCCCTGGCAACCGTCATTTCCCAGTGTATTTCAGCAGGGCTGATTGTCCGCTGCCTGATGAAAAGCGGAGGCGGGCTGCGGCTGCATCTCAACAAACTGAAAATTAACACCAGAAAGCTGGGGCAGATTACCCGAATCGGCCTTCCGGCCGGAATGCAGGGAGCTATTTTCTCTATTTCCAATGTCCTGATCCAGTCTTCTGTAAACTCTTTTGGTTCAACGGTTATGGCGGGAAATACGGCTTCTTCCAATATTGAAGGATTTGTGTATACTGCAATGAACGCTGTATACCAGTCCAATTTAAGTTTTACCAGCCAGAATGTGGGCGGAAAAAAGTTCAGCCGGTTAAACAAAATCTTATTTGTCTGCCTGGGAGTAGTGACTGCAACAGGAATGATTCTGGGATTTGGGGCAATTGCAGGGGCAGGAGGACTGTTAAGTATTTATTCTTCTGATCCCGAAGTCATTTCCTATGGTATGAAGAGACTGGTGCTGATCTGCAGTACCTATTTTATCTGCGGATGGATGGATACCGTAGTTGGATCGCTAAGAGGAATGGGATATTCCATGCTTCCTATGGTGGTTTCCCTGACTGGAGCCTGCCTGTTCCGGATTATCTGGATTTTTACGGTATTTGCCAGATTCCACTCTCTTACCGTACTTTATATTTCCTATCCGATTTCCTGGATTATTACAACGGCAGCCCATTTATTCTGCTATTTCCGGCTGCGCAGAAAATTTCCAAAAGAAGATGTGGATGAATACGGAGCATAAGGAGGATAGGGAGCTTGATGAAATCCGATATGACTGAGGGAAGCATTGAGGGCCATCTGGCCCGATTCGCGATTCCGCTGATTTTAGGAAATATGTTCCAGCTGACCTACAATGCGGCAGATTCCATTATTGTAGGCAGGTTTGTTGGAAACGAAGCACAGGCGGCGGTAGGAATCGCCAATCCTTTAATGAATGTCCTTACTTTTTTTATTGTAGGAGTCTGCAATGGGATTGGCGTTATCATTAGTGAGTATTTTGGAGGAAAAGACGAAAAACGGCTGAAACTGGAGATGGGGACGGCGACTGTATTTGGCGGGATGGTATTTGGCCTGTTGTCCATGCTTTTATGGATCGGTGCGATAACAGTTCTCCGAATTATCCGGACTCCGAAGGAAATCCTGGGCCTGACTGGAAGTTATCTCCGCGTCATTGCTCCTGGCCTGCTATTTGTCTATCTGTACAATCTGTACGCAACGGCCCTGCGCAGTATGGGAGATGCAAAAACGCCGTTATATTTTTTAATGTTTTCTTCGGTACTGAATATTTTGCTGGATTTACTTCTGGTAATCCAGTGGGATTTAGGCGTTTACGGAGCGGCGGCAGGAACGCTGGTTTCTCAGATTTGCGCTTCGGTTTTGTGCGTGATATATGCCAGAAAGAAGGCTGCTGTCTTAAGGCTGTCCATGGGAGAATTCCGGATAGACAAAGGAATTTTAGGAAAAACCATCCGGTACAGCTGGGCTACGGGGATGCAGAAAATTACGCTCAATATAGGAAAGCTTTTGATTCAGAGCTTTGTTAATCCGCTTGGCGTGGATGTGATTGCGGCCTTTAATGCAGCGAACCGGATTGAAGATTTTGTACTGCAGCCGGAACAGAGCATAGGAGCGGCAATTACAACGTTTGCGGCTCAAAATCGGGGAGCAAAAAAGGGGGAACGGGTATACCAGTCCTTTCGGGTTGGCATGGTAATGGAAGTGCTCTATGGAATTGCAATCGGAGTGGTAATCTATATTGGTGCAGAACCGGTAATGGGTCTGTTTGCACCTAGTGCGGACAACATTATGATTCCTCTGGGAGTCAGTTACCTTCACATTATGTCTTTTATGTATGTTCTTCCAGGAATTACGAATGGCCTGCAAGGCTATGTCAGAGGATGGGGCGCTATGAATCTGTGTCTGGTCAGCACCTTCCTCCAGATTGGAAGCAGAGTGGTGTTTGCGGCATTCTTAATCCCGCAGTTTGGAATGACGGGAATTGCATACTGTTGTCTGATGGGCTGGTTGGTGATGCTGGCTTATGAGTGGCCTTATTTTGTAAGGCATAAAAAGAGCAAATTTACATTGTAATGGAGGACAAGAAGAGATGGCCAATAGCAGCCGTCTTTTTTTGTTGTCTGATTTTCCACAGGAATTTGAAAGTCAGAAACTAATTGACAAATTGTTTTAAAAATTGAGAAAATTAAGCTGATAAAATGTATAAAAGTAGAAACAATTGAAAAAATTATATACAAAATAATAATTAACAAAAATCAATAAGAAAAAATGAAAAAAGTGTTGACAAATTAAGAGGAAAGGAGTATACTAAAACCATCAAAAGAAAGCATTACAAATTTAAGAAAAGGAGGTACAGACCACCAGAAATATTCATAGCGGTTAACTTATCAATGAAAGATAAGACTTGACCAGGGAACCATCATACCGAAGCAAAAAGCCTATAAAAGTTATCTTGAGGAAATCGGAGCCTAAAGAAAACAGCTTATCAGAACCAGATAAGAGATGAAAAGAAGAAAAGTGAACAGATTATGGGTGAGTTTGTAAGAGGAGATGGAAGAAGAAAAAACTTCATATAGATAGTATCAGTTGCGAATAGCAACAAAAGGTACAAGATTAGAAAAGAAATTGGAAATGCTAGCGGTCCTGATAAGATGGTAAGTGCACTCTCCCAAGACACGAAACCAGCATTACGAATCGCGAAGCAGTAAGACAATTCAAAAAACAAAAAGAGAGGTTTTACAGTCCAATGGATGAGATAGTTTAAAGGCGGATGTCGAAAATAATATGATTCGATATCCGCCTTTGTTTGTAATCTGTATCTAAACTCCACGTTCCAGCTCCAGCAATTTCTGCTTTCTCTCAATTCCTCCGGCATATCCGGTCAGACTTCCCCTGACGCCCAGAACCCTGTGACAGGGTACGAGAATCGAAACAGGATTATGTCCAACTGCGCCTCCGACTGCCTGGGCAGACATACTGGCTATTCCGCGTTTTGCGGCAATTTCTTTTGCAAGATCCCCATAAGTCACAGTTGTCCCGTAGGGAATCGAAAGAAGAAGATGCCAGACCTGCTTTTGAAAAGCTGTCCCTTTCAGGTTTAAGGGAACGGAAAAATCAGGATTCTGGCCAGAAAAATAACAATCCAGCCACTGTTTTGCAGTTTGGAAAACAGCGGTTTCCTGTTCTAAATGTTCTCTGTCTAACGAAAGCGCAAAGTATTTTTGTCCCTCAAACCATAATCCGGTCAGTCCGGAATCGTCGGAAGCCAGAAGAATTTTTCCGAGAGGGGACGGATAATGACTGATGTACTGCATGATACCTCCGGAAGGAAACTCAATTTTTCTATTATCCTGATTTTAATAGAAGGAGACAGCCCTGTCAACTGGGGCGGGATGGACGGACATAGAAAAAGCCGCCGGCCAGAACAGCAGAAGCGAGTTTTAGCAGGCGGCAGAAAGCTATGGGTTATTTCCGGAAATTTTTCTGGAATGCACTGGGCATCCAGGGATATTTCTCTTCATTGGCATGATTGTAAGATTCCAGGGAACGCATCTGCTCTGCAATGTGAGGCAGATCCATACGGTTTACCAGGGTCTCGATCAACTCCTGGCCTTCGTCGGCAAGACGTTTGCGGGTTTCCTTATCCGGAATGGCAGTGGTGCTCATGTGGTCTTCCGGAGTTCCAAAGCAGTAGCCGATGGCAGCGCTCTGATAAGCCAGTCCGAAAATATCATCAAAAGGCTTGCAGGTCTGTGGATTCTGATGGTAATATTCGGTGGTCAGCGGTACGTCTTCCAGCCGGTTCATAATCTGGTAGGCGCCTACGGTAATGGCGTGGAAGCTGTCCATGCTTTTAAATAAATCGGTTGCATTCTTTAACATCTGCATGGTCAGATCCATGTAAAGAATGGGGACTCCGGTTTCGTCAAAGAAATCTCTTACCATAGGACTGCAGGTCATATGGGCAGGGCCGTGGAAGCTGATGTAAATTTGGCGCTTAAAGCCCTGGCGCAGCAGGCTGTGGGCGATTGCGCTTAAATAGTCGATACCCTGACGGATAGACACCTGTACGGTGCCGCGGCCGGAGGCGGTTGCGCCGGCATAGAAATAAGGCAGTCCGGTTAAGACTAATCCGTTGCAGGCTTCCGCCATTTTTAAGGCATAGGCCTCGCTGATTACAGTTTCACTGTCTAAAGGCATTCCGCCATGCATTTCAACAGTGCCTACAGGAACGATAATAATGTCGTTTTCTTTTAAATAGGCTTCTACTTCACTGTTTAACATACGGGGAAGAATCCGTGTACGAAGTTCCATAATGTTTCTCCTTTCATTCCATGACAGGTTTTCTTACAATCCAAAGACGCTCTGGGCATTTTTAAAACAGATTTTTTCATAGGCCTGGCGGCTTAAGGCGCCGTTTGCTACTTGTTCATCCAGCCATTGCCCCAGGGGAAAGACCATTTTGGTATTTACCATATCGGTGGCAAAGAACAGCCGGTCTGCATAAGTTTCCAGGAATTCCAGACCAAAGGCCGGATCCCGCATAATGGCGCAGCCGGCGCTGTTGGCGCTTAAATCTCCGTACAGGTTAGGATATTTTCCAAATAGTTCCGGAACCCGTCCGCCTGGAATAACAGGGCCCTTTCCCCACTGGTTCCGGCTCTCTTTGTCCGTAGGTGCATCTGCGCTCATTTCAATCCAGAAAGTCTGGCTGTGACCAAGAAATTGCGTGTGAGGGTGGCGTTTCAGGCAGGCTTCCAAAAGAGGAAGACCAGGGTCGTCTACAACGCCGTAGCTGTAGCCAGTTTCCGGACTCATATGAAAAGTAACCGGAAGATTTAATTTTCCAGCCGCTTCAAATACGGCGTTTAAAAAGGGATCGTCCAGCCTACGGTTTATCATCAGTTCTCCGATGCCGACAGCGCCTTTTTCTTTGCAGGCAGACAGCCGGTCGTAAACGGTTTCTGAATTTCCATCATAATCCAGATTGCACATCCAGGCATAATGCTCTGGGTCCGCTGCGGCAATCCGGCAGTTTTCTTCATTGGAGCCCATAGGCATGGAGAAGTTGCGTTCTCCACTGGACATGAGCACGCCTTTTCCGATTCCCAGTTCTTCTAAATGAGGCAGCATTTCTTTGTAGGTGCTTACCAATAGAGTATCACTTTTGGGAACAGAATCAAAGCTTAAATGCAGATGCAAGTCAATTTTTTTCATAGGTTTTATTCCTCCGGTTTCAGGTACGGACAAATGGTTCTCGATTAGTTCTGGGCGTTCCGGCGCTTTGCCAGGGCTGCATACATTTCAGCTGTCTTTTTCTGATCCAGGTTGAAGATCAGACCGATTCCGATGAGCTCTAAGATACAGGTAATAACCGGAACCGCATTTACCAGGTAGTAAATGTTGTTGATGGTTGCCGCGCTCTGTACCGCGCCTATGCCGGAAATATATCCGATTGCAGCCAGTGCGGATGCAGCTCCGGTAGAAGCGATGGTAGAACCAATCTTACGGCTGAACGTATAGAGACTGTACATACTTCCATCTGCGCGGAAATTCATTTTCCATTCGCTGTAGTCCAGACAGTCGGTAACCAGAGCCCAGATTAAGATGGTAAAAGCAGTCTGGCCAATGGTAGCCAACAGGTTTAAAACGGTGTAAAGCAGTGCGTTCTGAACTGGGAACAGTAAAATGTAAGCGGAAAGCAGCAGGTTGTAGGTGCTCATAACCAGGATTACATTTCTCTTTCCAAATTTCTGTACAATCTTAGGAACCAGGATAAAGCAGATAAGCATAATCGGGAAGGTTCCGATACTTGCCAGGGTCATCATGCTGGTATCCTGATAGAACTCTTTGTAAATGTAGCTTCTTAACTGGCTGCTTCCGGTAATGTAAAGCATACTTCCGATGGTTGCAACCATAACGCCGATTAATGGACGGTTATGGACAGCGGCTTTTAATACGTTGCCATAGTTGAATTTTTCCCCTTCCTGTTTTGGCTGGCGGACACGTTCCACGGTCAGGTTACATAACAGAAGGTAAGAAATAATGCACAGAACGCCGAAGATTACTGCAATCAGGGTAAAACGTTCTGGAATAATATTGGAATCCTTGTCAAAACAGAAAATCGGAACAAGGGAAAGAGCGCCCATTCCGACTATTGTACCGCCGATACTTCTGGCTCTGGAAAGCTTGGAACGGTCAATGGGATCCGCAGAAACAACGCTTGCCATAGCTCCGAACGGCATACTGGTGCCTGTGTAAGACATTCCATAGAATACATAAGCAAACGCTACCCATGCATGAAGGGCAATTCCCTCAAATGGAACGTTGGCAAAACATAAGATGCCGGAAAGAGCCAGAGGGATCATAAACAGTTTTACCCATGGCTTAAATTTGTCTCCGCTTTTGCCAAGTCTCCAGCGGTCTGGGAAAGAACCCATAATCGGGTCGTTAATGGCGTCCCAGAGACGGGCAGCTAAAAACAGGCCAGCCATCCATTCTGGAGAAATACCCAGAACGTAGGTACAGAACGTAAGAAAATAGGCGTCTACGAACAGGTTTACGAAGCTTCCGGCCATATCCCCGAAGACATAACCGAGCTGGTCCTTTACCCCAAAGGGGCGTAAAGATTTGTCATTCATAACATTTTCCTCCTTGCTGCGGCAGACAACCGCAAACCATTGTCTTGTGTTGTATGTTAAGAATACTATACCATTATTACAATTACTATTACAAATATTGCATAATATATTGCAAATTCAGCCAATCTGGATTATGATTACAGAGAGGAAGGAACGAGAAAAGCAATGAAATTATCGGAAATGCAAAAATATAGAGAGCTGGTTTCTGCCCACCATAGATCGGAAATCAGCAATGAAGAAATGCAGAAAGCGTTTATTGCAGACGGAGCGATTCTGTCCAATCTTTATCAGGGAATAGAGATGGACTCAGATTCTGTAGACTGCCATGATGACGTGAATTATACGAAAGACAGCGTCCAGCTTCACAGCCATACGTTTTATGAGATGTTATATTGCTGCAGCGGAAACGTACAGTATCTGCTGGGGGCAGAACGGTATCGGGTCCACAGGGGGGATATTATTTTCATACCGCCAGGAATCAGCCACAGACCACTGTACTTAGACCAGCTTGCAGAACCCTATTCCCGTTATGTTATATGGATTCATCCGGAATTTATGAAGAATATCCAGCAGTTTTTAGGGTTTACTCCATTATCGGATCCGGTTTTGTTAAGAACCCAGGACAGTGGATGGGAGTACCTGGAACGGTATTTTCAATCTGCCTGCAAGGAAGCAGAAATCAGACAGGAGGGATTTGAAGCCTGTATGTCTTCCATAACGGTGCAGCTTTTAATCCATCTGACCAGGGCGTGCACGCACAGCAAGGCGATGGAGCCGCTGACCGAGAAAAAAGAGCTGCTGGATGAGCTGATTCGTTATATAGAAGATCACCTGGCTGAAAAAATAACGTTAAAATCAGCAGCCGCTAATTTTTACATCAGCGAACGGGCGGTATCCCGTTTGTTCAGCGAAAAAATGGACGTCAGCTTTTATCGGTACGTAACCCAGCGCCGGCTGATTGTAGCCAAAACCAGAATTATCAATGGGGAGTCCTTAGAAACCATAGGAGAACAGGTGGGGTTTTCCGATTACTCTACCTTTTACAGAGCGTTCAAACAGGCATTTTCCATATCGCCCCAGCAGTTTAAAAAATTGCAGAAGGTATAAAAAATACCCCGCCTGCTGCACGAAGCCAACAGGCGAGGTATTAAAAAGGGGAGGATAAGTAGTTAAATTTCTCTTTTGTGTACACCCATAGTATAGCCCTGGCTGAAAATTTTATACAGCAGAACCATTATTTTTTTTCCAGATTGGATAAAGTACGAATCAGTTCAATATCCGAAGCGTTTAATTTTAAGTTAGCAGACAGGGGTTCGCCGTCCGGAGTGGTAACGGTAACCTCCATAATGGTGCCTTCTGCAATATTTTTACGGGAAACGGCCTGAAGGAAGCTGATAAACTTGGGATGGTTTGCCTGGAAAGCCAGGAGGCGTTCTCTCAGTCCGAGAAAATCCATTGGATTCATTATGAAAAGTCTCCTTTCGTATTCTTGCTACGTTGCAGTATAGCATAGATTTGGGACTTGTCAATTAGAATCCTTTCCGCTACAATAAGGGATAGAGAGTAATAAAGGAGAAGATACCTATGAAGAAAAATATTATTGTCGGCCAGTCCGGCGGTCCGACCGCAGTAATCAACGCAAGTCTGTATGGGGTAATTAAAGAAGGAATCGCCCATGGGGACCAGATTGGGGCTGTATATGGGATGATTCACGGCATAGAAGGCTTTATGGCAGGGAGAGTGATGGAACTGTCTGCATTAGAAGAGGAAGAACTGGAGCTTTTAAAGCTGACTCCTGCCGCTTATTTAGGATCCTGCCGTTATAAGCTGCCAGAGGATTTAAGCGATATCTGCTATCAGGAATTATTTGAAAAATTCCGCCAGATGGATATTGGATATTTCTTTTATATCGGCGGCAATGATTCCATGGATACGGTAAGCAAGCTGGCAAGATACGCGGCTTCCAACGGCATTGACGTAAAGGTAATCGGCATTCCGAAGACTATTGATAACGACCTGATTATGACCGACCATACTCCTGGGTATGGCAGTGCAGCCAAATATGTAGCTTCTACAGTACGGGAGATTGTACTGGATTCTTCCGTCTATCAGCAGAAAGCCGTTACCATCGTGGAACTGATGGGACGCCATGCAGGATGGCTGACTGCTGCCAGCGTTTTAGCCAGAAAGCACAAAGATGACAATCCGCTGCTGGTTTATCTTCCAGAGACCAATTTTGACATGGAGCAGTTTGCCCATGACGTAGAAGCAGCTTTAAAGAAGCAGCCCAATGTGATTATCTGCATTTCCGAAGGGATTTCTGACGACAGAGGCCAGTTTATCTGTGAATACGCAGATGAGGCCAGACTGGATACCTTTGGCCACAAGATGCTGACCGGAAGCGGAAAAATCCTGGAAAATTTTGTACGCGACCGGTTTGGAGTGAAGGTACGCTCTGTTGAGTTAAATGTCAGCCAGCGCTGTTCCGGTATGGTAGCTTCCCAGACAGACATTGAAGAAGCAGCCCTGGCAGGCGCATGGGGGGTAAGAAAGGCTTTAGAGGGAGTAACCGGACAGATGATTGCGTTTAACCGCAAGTCCGACAGTCCATATGAGATGGAATGTGTAACCGTGGACGTCAATCAGGTCTGCAATCAGGAAAAGAAATTCCCGTCCCAGTGGATTACCAAAAACGGCACGGATGTAAGCGACGAGTTCTGGAACTATGCCCTTCCGCTGATTCAGGGAGAACCAGAGAGAAAAATGGAAAACGGCCTGCCTTTATATGCGCATCGGCGTTAGAAAAGACTTTACAACAAACATAGTTTTGTTATATACTATGGCCTAGAGGCATTTGCCCAGAAATACTGATAAAAAGGATGGATGATAGAATGGCTATTTTAGATACCTGGAGAAATCTGGCCTATGGTGACGGCTTAGATGATAAAAAGAGAGAAGAACTGTGGACTGGCTACTTTACCATTGAAAAAGGAATTTACGAGCAGATCCTTTCCAACCCAACAGAAGTGATTACCGGTACGGTAAAGGAACTGGCTGAAAAGTACAATACTGAGCTGTTAATTATGGTCGGCTTTTTAGACGGCATCAATGAGAGTTTAAAGGGTTATGAGAACCCAATTGATACCATGGAAGAAGATACGGAAGTCCGCATTGAGATTGATCCGGAAAAGCTTTATTACAACATGGTAGAAGCAAAGGCAAACTGGCTGTATGAGCTGCCCCAGTGGGATGCGATTCTTTCTGAAGAGCGCAGAAAAGAACTGTACAAGGAGCAGAAGGCTTCCGGCACGATCCGTAAGGGACACAAGGTATACCCCAACGATCCATGTCCTTGTGGAAGCGGCAAGAAGTATAAAAAGTGCTGCGGCAAGAACGCATAAAATCAGGTGTTATCCGCACTGTACTGCGGAAATCAGGATAAGGGGCTGCCTTTTGGCAGCCCTATCTCTTTGCTGCCAGTCAGATAGGAGGAAAACATGGACGCTTATACAAGTTTTGCGGCGGTATATGATCTGTTTATGGACAACATTCCTTATGGGGAATGGAGCAGATATGTAACCGGACTGTTAGAAGAACGGGGCGTAAAGGACGGCCTGGTACTGGATTTGGGCTGCGGAACCGGAAGCCTTACCGAACTTCTGGCTGCATCCGGATATGATATGATTGGCGTGGACAATGCAGAGGAAATGCTGGAAATTGCAATGGAAAAGAAGCTGGAAAGCGGCAGCGACATCCTGTATCTCCTTCAGGATATGAGGGAATTTGAACTTTATGGGACTGTTCGGGCAGTGGTCAGCATCTGCGATTCCATGAATTACATTCTGGATTATGAAGATCTGGTTCAGGTATTCTCCCTGGTCAATAATTACCTGGATCCAGGAGGAGTTTTTATTTTTGATCTGAATACCCGATACAAATATGAAGAAATCCTTGGGGAATCTACGATTGCGGAAAACAGGGAAGAAAGCAGTTTTATCTGGGACAATTATTTTGATGAAGAATCGGGGATTAACGAGTACGATCTGACGCTGTTTATCCGGCAGGATGGGGACAGTCCAACGAAAGAACCCTTGTACCGCAAGTTTGAAGAAACCCATTTCCAGAGGGCATACTCCATAGAAGAGGTAAAACAGGCTTTAGAAGAAGCCGGACTGGTATGGGAAGCCTGTTACGACGCCTTTACCAAAGAGGCGCCAAGGCCGGACAGCGACCGGATTTATATGATTGCCAGAGAACACGGAAAGGAATTCGAATAAGAAGAGAGGTTAAACTATGTCTGATTATATTATTCGTGCAACTGCAGCGGAAGGTCAGATTCGCGCATTTGCATCTACCACAAGAGAACTGGTAGAATATGCCCGCCAGGCCCACAATACCAGCCCTGTGGCAACCGCTGCCCTGGGACGGCTGCTGACTGCCGGCGGAATGATGGGAATTACCATGAAAGGAGAAAACGATCTGCTGACTTTAAAGATCCAGGGAGACGGCCCTATAGAAGGACTGACTGTAACGGCAGATTCGAAGGGACGGGTTAAAGGCTATGCCTATAATCCTTCCGTTATGCTTCCTCCCAATGACAAGGGAAAGCTGGATGTTGGCGGCGCATTGGGCGTAGGCGTGTTAAGCGTTATTAAGGATATTGGATTAAAAGAGCCTTATGTGGGACAGACTATTCTGGTAACCGGAGAAATTGCAGAAGATCTGACCTATTATTATGCCACCTCGGAACAGACCCCTTCGTCTGTTGCGTTAGGAGTGCTGATGAACAAAGACAATACGGTGCGTCAGGCTGGCGGATTTATGATTCAGCTGATGCCAGGCGCATCTGACGAAATCATCGACAAGCTGGAGACACGTCTGGGAGAGATTACTTCTATTACCTCTTTATTAGATGACGGAAATACTCCGGAGATGATTTTGGAGCATATTTTAGGAGAGTTTGGTCTGGAAATTAATGAGACGATAGAGACCAGCTTTTTCTGCAACTGCACCAAGCAGAGAGTAGAAAAAGCTCTGGTAAGTATTGGAAAGAAAGAACTTCAGGAGATGATTGACGAGGGAAAGGAAATCGAGGTAAACTGCCATTTCTGCAATCACAATTATAAATTCTCTGTGGAAGAATTGAAAGAACTGTTAAAAAGAGCTTCCTGACCGGTCGGATAACTAGCCGGACAGTTCCAAAAAGAGCCAGCGTCTTGCGACGTTGGCTCTTGTTTGTAATCATTGAATCCAATATAACTTTATTTCAATTACATAAATATGCTCTATATGATTGAAAAAGGTACACTGCTGACTAGATGATTAGAAATTATAACTTGGTAACGTTGGTTGCCTGAGGTCCCTTTGCTCCGTTTACTACGTCGAACTCAACCTCTGCACCTTCGTCTAAGGACTTGAAGCCTTCCATGTTTAATCCGGAGTAATGTACGAATACGTCATTACCCTGCTCGTCGGAAATGAATCCGTAGCCCTTCTGGTTGTTGAACCACTTAACTGTACCTTTCATTATGATACCTCCAAAGAAATAAAAAAAATTACGCCGCAACTTATTTTGCGGATGTTCTAAGAATAGCACAGTTTTTATCAGGTGTCAAATGGTTTCGGTGTCAATTTTTGGAAATTTCAACAGGCAGAAAAACCCCATTTTATCAGGGAAAGAAGCATAAATAATTTGACGTTTCCTGAAAAACTGCTATACTGGAAAAAGAGTAAAGAAATGTGCCAAGGCAGAGGATGGTGGAAGAATGAAGATTTCAAATATTGTGAGGCATTTTAATACAATCACAGAGCATAAGCTTCTGGTTATGAAATACTGCTTTCAGGTAGGACTGTACCGTCAGGGACTGCTTCACGATTTGTCTAAATACAGTCCGGAAGAATTCTGGACCGGAGTGTATTTCTATCAGGGAACCAGAAGCCCCAATGCGGCTGAACGGGAGATTATGGGATTTTCTAAGGCATGGCTGCATCATAAGGGACGCAATAAACACCATTTTGAATATTGGATTGATGTTTCCAAAAATAAGGAAGCAGGGCTGGTTGGCAATAAAATGCCTCTCCAATATGTGATAGAGATGGTTATGGACCGGATTGCAGCCTGCAGAGTCTATAAAGGAAAGGACTATACCGATGGGGCGCCCTGGGAATACTATGAAAAAACCAGGCGGTTTATTACCATTCATCCGGAAACCAGGGCCCTTTTAGAGCGGCTTTTGTGGATGCTAAAAAAGAAAGGGGAAAAAAGAACCTTTGCTTATATCCGCAAGCTGCTGAAAAAGGGCGATTACTAGGCGGCTGTTTATTCTGGCCGGACGAGTCTGGGGCACAGGCGTTTTAAGACACTGTTTAAGAAGAAAACGGCAGTGTCTGGATGATCAAATAAATCAGGAGTATAAGGGAAAAAGGTCTGTTTATCTTGATAGCAGGCCTTTAATACTGGATCAAAAAGAGGCTGGGGCTGGGGAAGGAACCGGCCTTTTTTTCTGGTATAGCAGGTGGCTGCCGTGGCTTTTTTTCTGGCAGACCGGTCTACAAATTCTCCCAGACTTTTGTGAACCGCAGTGTCTTCCTGGGGCAGATAATAGTAATTTTTATAATCCGGATAAAAGTATTTCAGTTCTCCTTCCAGAATGGGAACGGTACAGGTCAGCCGGCTGCCTGTACAGGAAAGGGAAAACGTATCGTCAGAACAGGACCAGGCGACGGGAACGGAAACCGGACTTTCATAGGTCAGATCACAGAAACCTTCAGGAGTCCCGAATATATCGCATACGGTGCGGCATTCCTGACGGACAAATGAAAACGGGCCTTCCATCATATCGCAGTAGTTTAAGATGGGAAGAATCAGAGGCATTCCTTCCAAATCTTCTTGATTATGAAGCATCAGCATATCGTAAAGCCTGGAGTCCCTGGTCGTCAGATAATCCTGATAGACTTCAATCAGCTGTCCTCCGGAATAAGGATCGGTACGGAAAATACCTAAAAACCGTTCAATGGCCTTCTGTTTTAAGCTGTCCAGTCCTAAAAGGGATTTGTAGGGCTTGATTTTCCGGTAAATGTCTACGCTGGCAACGCCGGAAAAGTCATAGGGGAGCTGGTAATGACGGCAGCGCTTTAACAGATAGGGAATATCAAAGCCGTCTCCATTGAAATGAAGGACAAAGGAAAAGTCTTTGAGAAACGAAAAAAAGGCTTCCAGAAGCTTTGGTTCTTCCTCAACAGAGTCGGCAAACCATTGAACCAGCTCCCACCGTCCATGTCTGCAGCAGGTGCAGCCAATGAGGTACAAGGAAGAGGTGTCGCCGGAAAATCCAGTGGTTTCAATATCAAAAAACAGCAGGTCATCTAATCTGCCGATTCGTTCTAATGGATAGGTCTGGGGCAAATCAATGGGGCGGCGTACAGTAATCATAGGTAAGAAGCTCCTTTCTGCGTTTATTATACGGAAGGAAAAAAGGAAAGTCAACGAAAATAGAATATTTGTTCGATTCGGGTTGCATTGAAAACCGGTCTATGTTATGATGAAAATCAAACAATAAAAGGAGCAGCTATGATTTCTTATGTAAAAGGTCCTTTAGTAGAAGTAAGCGGGGACAGGATTGTAATAGAGACTGGGAATGTGGGACTGGAGATTCGGGTTCCCTTATCCCTTTTGGATGAACTGCCAAAGACGGGAGAGCAGATAAAGGTATATACGTATTTCCAGGTCAGGGAAGACGCCATGAGCCTGTATGGATTTCTTCACCGCCAGGACAGGGAAATGTTTCAGCAGCTTTTGGGAGTAAATGGAGTCGGCCCTAAAGGGGCGCTGGGGATTTTGTCTGCCCTGCGGCCGGACGATCTGCGCATGGCGATTATTTCCGGAGATGCAAAAGCGATTTCCAGAGCGCCTGGGATTGGAACAAAGACTGCCCAGAGAGTGATTCTGGATTTGAAGGATAAAGTCTCTCCGGAAGATTTATTTTCCAGCCTGGAAGAAGGACTGGATCCAGCAGGCGCATCTCTTCCTGCAGACGTCAGGGGAGATGCGGCCAAAGAGGCAATCCAGGCTCTGGTGGCATTGGGCTATTCCAACCTGGAGGCGGCAAGAGCGGTCCGCAAGACAGAGGTAACAGAGGACATGACGGCGGAAGATGTATTAAAGGCATCTCTGCGCCATCTGTCATTTTTATAAAGGGGATAGGCAATGGAGCGCAGAATCATTACCACTGAGGTAACGGAAGAAGATAAAAAAATAGAAACCAGTTTACGGCCCCAGCTTCTGGAGGAGTACATTGGCCAGGAAAAAATCAAAACAACCTTAAAGGTCTATATTGATGCGGCTAAATCCCGAAAGGAAGCCCTGGATCACGTGCTGTTTTACGGCCCGCCAGGTCTTGGAAAAACCACACTGGCCGGAATTATTGCCAAAGAGATGGGAACCAATATGAAGGTAACTTCTGGGCCTGCCATTGAAAAACCAGGAGAAATGGCAGCGATTTTGAATAACCTCCAGGAAGGGGACGTTCTGTTCGTGGACGAAATCCATCGGCTCAACCGCCAGGTAGAAGAAGTGCTGTACCCAGCTATGGAAGATTATGCCATTGATATTATGCTGGGAAAGGATTCCTCCGCCCGTTCTATTCGTCTGGATCTGCCGAAGTTTACCCTGGTTGGAGCCACTACCAGGGCAGGGCTGTTAACGGCGCCTTTGCGGGATCGGTTTGGCGTAATTCAGCGGCTGGAGTTTTATACGCCCAAGGAGCTGACTACGATTATACTCCGATCTGCAAAGGCTTTAGGCGTAGAGATAGACGCTTCGGGAGCAGCGGAGATTGCCAAGCGCTCCAGGGGAACGCCCCGTCTTGCCAACCGTCTTTTAAAGAGGGTCAGGGATTTTGCCCAGGTAAAATACGATGGGCGGATTACCAGGGAGGTTGCAGACTTTGCTCTGGATATTCTGGATGTGGACAAGCTGGGACTGGATCAGAACGATAGGAACATCCTGCTGATGATGATTGAAAAGTTTGACGGAGGTCCGGTGGGACTGGATACGCTGGCTGCGGCCCTGGGAGAAGATCCTGGGACATTGGAAGACGTGTATGAGCCCTATCTTTTGATGAACGGCCTGATTAACCGGACGCCCAGAGGAAGGATGGCAACGGAACACGCATACCGGCATCTGGGCATTGCGAAAGAAATTTAAGTGTTTTGTAACTTTTCTTGCAGGCCGGAGTGTGGTATACTGATACTGGCATCAGTATGAGACGATGCTGTAAATTAACCAGAGAAACAGGAGAACAGCCCTTATGGATTCCAAAAATTATGCGGAAGTATTAATAGACGGCAGCGTATATACTCTGGCCGGAGCAGAGGAGAAAAGCTATTTCCAGAAAGTTGCCGCATATATCAATGATAAAATTGAACAGTTGCGATCACAGCCTGGTTTTACCAAACAAAATGATAATTACCAGACCGTTATGGTAGAACTGAATATTGCAGACGATTATTTTAAAGCGATTGACCGTCTGAAAGCCATGGAAGCCCAGAAAGCCGATATGGAACGGGAAACCTACAGCTTAAAACACGAGCTGGTCAGCACCCAGATGAAGCTGGAAGCAGCCCTTCGGAACTTAGAAGATCTCCAGAGAGAACTTGCTGCATCCGTATCGAAGCCAGAAAGTCCTGAAGTACAGCCAGAAGAGATCCAGACGGAGGTTCCTGCTTTCCAGGAGACAAAAGAAGAACGGGAGCAGAAAGAGGCCAGGGAAAAAGAGGCGGCAGTGGCGGCTGCTATCAGCGCGGCTCACAGCGCTGGATTTGTGCCTCCGGCATCCCATATTCCCTATTCTAATAAGGGAGGACATGGGACCAGAAAGGGAAAACGCTGATTGAGTTTAAGCCTGCTGCAAAATGAGAGCGTCGACGATTCATTTTTGTGGCAGTCTTTTTTTACGCTATAACTTGAGAAATTGATTACAGACGCAGAAGGGAGAACCGCAGTGACAACAGAAAAGAAGGTAGAAATTCTGGCTCCTGCCGGCAGCTTTGAGAGTATGAAAGCGGCGGTTGCAGCCGGTGCAGATGCAGTCTATATGGGAGGCAGCCGGTTCGGGGCCAGGGCCTATGCGGATAATCCGGAGCAGGATAAGCTTCTGGAAGCCATCGACTATGTCCATCTTCATGGGCGCAGTCTTTATATGACAGTCAATACCCTGTTTAAAGAGCAGGAGCTGGGCGAATTATATGAGTATTTACTGCCTTATTACCGGCAGGGATTAGATGCGGTTATCGTACAGGATATGGGGGCTTTTATGGAAATTCGCAAACGGTTTCCAGATCTTCCTGTCCATGCCAGCACCCAGATGACCATAACCGGCGTGTACGGAGCAAAAACCCTGTACGAATTGGGCGCCCAGAGAGTGGTAACGGCCAGGGAGCTGTCGTTAGAGGAAATCAATGAAATCCATCAGAACGTTCCGGTGGAAATCGAAAGCTTTGTTCACGGTGCTTTGTGCTACTGTTATTCCGGTCAGTGCCTCATGAGCAGTCTGATTGGCGGACGAAGCGGCAACAGGGGACGCTGCGCCCAGCCCTGCCGTCTTCCTTATGAAGTAAAACGAGAGGGAAAGGCGTTTCAGAAAAAAGAAGGCAGTTCT
>UQMJ01000027.1 GCA_900542035.1 uncultured Clostridium sp. | reverse complement strand
GGCACAGAAACATCATTCCTGTGCCTCAAAATACATTTACCCCAACTCTTGACAAAGAGCCAAAAGACGCTGCTCCATAAATGAACATTCATCTATGAAATAGCGTCTTCTTCACATTTTAATTTTGTTGAAATTAGTCCTCAACTTTTACGATCTCACGCTTGTTGTAAGAACCGCAAGCCTTGCAAACTCTGTGAGGCATCATTAAAGCGCCGCACTTGCTGCACTTAACTAAGTTTGGAGCGCTCATCTTCCAGTTTGCTCTACGGCTATCTCTTCTAGCTTTAGAAGATTTATTCTTTGGGCAGATAGACATGGTTTACACCTCCTTAAACTGTTTAAAAATATCCTGGATAACTGACATTCGAGGATCCAGCGACTGCTTTTCACAATCACAGGTACCTCTGTTGAGATTGGTGCCACATCTATTGCAAATCCCCTTGCAATCTTCCTTGCAGAGAACCTTCATAGGCAAATTCAACAGCAGTTCATTGAGAACCAGTTGGTCCACATCCAGATTGTAACCGCTTATATAGGGTTGTTCATCCAACGCTTCTACCCGTTCCTCTTCAGTCTGGCTTAAATCCAGTTCCTGATCAATCTCCAGTTCAAAAGGCACTGTTATCGGTTCTAAGCATCTGGAACAAGGCATGGACAGACTCAGTCTTACGCTTCCTTCCATATGCATCTTCCGATCTCCCTCATTGACAATGGTCAATGAAATGGGGCCTTTCTCTACAATCTCACACACACCATCTGGGGTGGGACACTGTATCATCTCAAGATCTGGGGTATAGGTCTTCATCTTTCCTTGGCAGGAAAACAACTCTGATAAGTTAATCAGCATATTAATCTCCTAATACGCACCTCTGCTATTATACAGACACACTGCTATTTTGTCAACAAATTTTTGAAACATCTTCCTAATATTTACACTAATGCCAGAGTTTCTCTTGCGATTGCCAGCTCTTCGTTGGTTGGGATTAACATTACTTTTACCTTGGATGCAGGAGTAGAAATGACAGTCTCTTCTCCATGTACATTGTTGGCTTCTTTGTCAATCTCAACGCCTAAGTAGCCTAAATACTGGCAGATTTCATATCTGGTATTTACGTCGTTCTCGCCAACGCCTGCAGTAAATGCAATGGCATCTACGCCGTTCATCGCTGCTGTGTAAGCGCCGATGTATTTTGCAACGCGGTAACGGAATGCGTCTAACGCTACCTTAGCCAGATGATTGCCTTCTGCAGCAGCCTTGCCTACATCGCGGAAGTCGCTGGAGATGCCGCCGCTCATACCTAAGATACCGGACTTCTTGTTGAAGATGTTTAATACTTCGTTGATGTCCTTGTTCTCATGGTTGCAGATATACTGGGCAACTGCCGGATCAATGTCGCCGCTTCTGGTACCCATGATCAGACCCTCTAATGGTGTCAGACCCATGCTGGTGTCTACGCACTTGCCGCCGATGGAAGCAGATACGCTGGCGCCATTTCCTAAGTGGCATACGATAACCTTTGCGTTTTCCGGATCCAGACCGCCGAACTTGATTGCCTCTGCGGATACGAATTTGTGGCTGGTTCCGTGGAAGCCGTATCTGCGCAGGCCGTATTTTTCTAAGTATTCGTGAGGAATTGCATAGGTATATGCTTTCTCAGGCATTGCCATACCGAATGCAGTATCGAAAACGGCTACGTTTGGCTTGCCAGGCATCGCGGCCTCGCACGCCTCGATACCGATTAAGTTTGCCGGATTGTGTAAAGGTCCTAAGTCAAAGCACTCGCGGATCACTTTCTTTACATCTTCGTTTACTACGATGGAATCGCTGTAAACCGTACCGCCGTGCAGAACGCGGTGGCCGATTGCAGAAATCTCGTCAGTGCTGGTAATTACGCCGTGATCCTTGTCCATCAAGGCGTCCATTACTAACTGGACCGCTACCTTATGGTCTGGCATCGGGCTTTCTACTACGTATTCGTCTTTGCCTGCCGGCTTGTGGGTCAGCTTGGAACCGTCAATGCTGATTCTCTCGCATAAACCTTTTGCCAGTACGCTCTCGTTTTCCATGTCGATTAACTGATATTTTAAGGAAGAGCTTCCGCAGTTAATAACTAAGATTTTCATTGTATGTTCTCCTTTAAGCTTGATTTGGTCGGATTATTTTACGATCTCGCCGTATACTTCCCTGCCGCAGCCTGCTGCGTTGGATTCGTCAGTGTCAATGTGCATAGCCAGAGCGAATTTCGGGCTTACACGAACTACTACGTCGCCAAATACCAGGCTTCTGCCGTCGGTATCAATCTTAACGGAAACAACGTCTTTATCCTTTACGCCTAATTTCTCAGCGTCTTCCGGAGTTGCATGGATGTGACGCTTTGCAGCGATAACGCCCTCAGTCAGCTCAACTTCGCCGCAAGGACCAACTAACTTGCATGGAGCGCTTCCCGCAACGTCGCCGGACTCTCTGATGGGAGCTGCTACGCCGATAGAACGGGCGTCGGATAAAGAAAGCTCTACCTGATCTGCATTTCTCACTGGTCCTAAAATGGAAACTCTCTCTAAAGACTTCTTAGGTCCAACTACTGTAACTCTCTCTTCACAGGCAAACTGGCCTGGCTGGGATAAGTCTTTCTTATGGGTCAGCTCATGTCCCTTGCCAAACAGAATCTCTAAAGTCTCCTGGGTTACGTGTACGTGACGTGCGGATGTTTCAACAATAAATTTCATAGTACTGTCTTCTCCTTATTTTTCGTATAATTTTAATCAACAGCATAGTTGTGTGATTCTATCTTCTATTTTAGGTGGTTTGTCACTATTTTTCAAGTACCAGTGTCATATACTTTGCATTTTTTGCAAAACAACTGTTAAATTTTCTCAAACCGATCCACATCGGTTACAAAAATCGTCGCTCCGCCAATCTCTACATTCATCGGCATGGTACCGTAATTAACCATGGAGGTTCCGGACATATACGGTACGTTGACCGTAATCTTCTGTCTCTTGCCGCATTCTTTTTTAATAATATCAATTACTTTATCCACCTGATCATCTTCCGTACCGATTAGCAGCGTGGTATTTCCTTTTTTCAGAAATCCTCCGGTCGTAGAAAGTCTGGTAATACTGAAATGATTTTTGGTCAGCTCATTTACCACATCATCTTCATTATCATTTCTTACAATTGCATATACTAATTTCATGGTCAATTCCTCCTGACATAAAATGATGGTTCTAGTATATGCCATTTGTCTGAAAATCACAAGTAAAAAACAAACAGAGGTACTCTTGAAATTCTCCAAAAAATTGGCTATTATGAAAACACCCATTGTAAGACTGGAAATAAGGAGATTTTCCCATGAACGTTACTGGAATTATTGCAGAATACAACCCCTTCCACTCCGGCCATGCTTATCATATCGAAGAAGCAAGAACGCGTACCGGCGCTGACTTTGTTGTCGTTGCCATGAGCGGCGATTTTGTCCAGAGAGGCGGCCCTGCCGTCTTTGATAAGTATACCAGGGCACATATGGCGCTCCTTAGCGGAGCAGACCTGGTGCTGGAACTTCCCGCCGCCTTTGCCTGCAGCTCTGCCGAAGAGTTTGCCGCCTGCGGAGTAGCGCTTCTCGACCGGATTGGGGTTACAGACTGCCTGTGTTTTGGAAGCGAACATGGCGATACTTCCGCGCTCTTAAAGGGGGCTGAGGTGCTGGAACAGGAATCCAGCGTTTTTTCCAGACTTCTCCAGAATGAGCTGAAAACCGGCGCTACCTTTCCAGCCGCCAGGCTGGCTGCTTTAAAGGCCATCTACAGCGGCAGCCAGGACGCAGAATTTTTAGATTCGCTGTCTGCTCCCAACAACATCCTCGGACTGGAATACTGCAAAGCCATTCTCCGGCAAAACGCCAGCCTGATGCCAGTTGCCATTTTAAGAAAAGGAGACGGCTATCACGACGCCATTTCCGGCGTCGGAGAGGACTCCGGCCAAAAGCCCCTTACATTTGCTTCTGCCACCGGCATCCGGACTGCCCTTTTCCAGCAGTTTCCCTACGGCCTTCCGGAGCGTTCCGACGCAGACGCTTCCTGCCGGTTTCCCGCCCTTTCCTTTCTTCCAGAAACAGTCAGAGACTTGTTTTGCCAGTCAAAACCGCTGTGGCCAGAGGACTTTTCTTCCCTTCTCAACGGAAAAATCCTGGAGCTTTCCCAGGCAGAAGATCGGGGCGCGGCTGAATTTGGCAAAATTTCTGACATTTCTTCCGACCTGGCTCTGCGTCTTTCCAGACTTGCCCTGGACATAACCGGATGGGAGGACAGAATCGCACAGTTAAAAACCAGGCAGTATACTTATACCCGCATTAATCGGGCTTTTACAAAGATCTTATTGGGAATTGCCAAAGAACCGATCGCCGCCTGGAAAGACCTTGGCTATGCTCCTTACGCCAGGATCCTGGGATTTAACAAAGGCGCTGCCCCTTTGTTTGCAGAACTCAAAAAAAGCAGCCGGATTCCCCTTATTACGAAACCCGCTGCTGCTTTTTCCTGTTTATCCGGACCAGCTCTGGAAGAATTCCAGAAAGATTTATATGCCAGTCATTTATACCAATGTGCATTCTGCCAGCGCTATCCGGATGCCGGACACGCTGTTTTAAAAAATGAATTTAACCGGAAACTGCTGGTATTAGAGTAATGGCGCCACCAGACGGAGAATACAGTCAAATCCTCTTACCACCGCATACCGCTCGCCCTGATACTGGCTGGTTACCTCGCGGGACACCTGGAAGGTCTGATGGAAATCTTCCACCATATGGGAAACTGCCGGACAGTCGTACAATAACACGCCGTTTTCAAAATGGTGGTACAGGCTCCGGTAATCTAAGTTAATGGTTCCCACTACGCCGTACTCCCCATCCGCCGTCATCTGCTTGGAATGGATAAAGCCAGGAGTGTACTCGTAAATCCGCACTCCTCCTTTGACCAGTCCTGCATAGTAGGAGCGGGTTACCCGAAATACCATCTTTTTATCCGGAATTCCAGGGGTTATGATCCGCACATCTACACCCCGCTCTGCTGCCAGGGTCAGTTCTCTGCGCATCTCATCGCTGATAATCAGGTAAGGCGTGGTAATGTATAAAAACCGTTTTGCCCCTTTTATCATGTTTAAGTATACGTTTTCCCCCACCTGGCGGTCATCTAACGGACTGTCTGCATAAGGCTGGACAAATCCTTTTGCCTGTTTCTGTCCCTTATCTTTTACAAAGTAATCATCTGCGGAATCCTTGGCACTGTTTCCAAACCCATTCCACATTTCCAGAAACATGGTCAGAAGGCTGTCTACTGCGTCTCCTTCCAGCCGGACTCCCGTATCTTTCCAGTTTCCATAGGGGTGGATCAAATTAAAATATTCATCCGCCAGGTTATAGCCTCCGGTAAATCCAACCTTTCCGTCAATAATGGTAATCTTTCTATGATCCCGATTGTTCATAAAAATCTTTAAGACCGGAAATACCGGATTAAACACCCGACACTGGATGTTCTTTTCTTTCATCCGCTTAATAAAATCCAGATTCAAAAAGCCAACGCTTCCTACATCGTCGTACAAAATCCGGACTTCTACGCCCTGGCTGGCCTTGCGCTCCAGAATTTCCATAATCCGGCCAAAGGACTGGCCTTCTTCTATGGCATGGTATTCCATGAAAATGTAGGTTTCCGCCTGTTCCAGCGCTTCCAGCTGATCTTCAATCCCCTTTTCGGCAAAATCATAAAATTTCACACTGGTATTCTGGAATACTGGATATCCTTCCTGTCTGGAAAGGTAACGGAACTGGTTGGCTGCATAAAGATCCTGGCGCTCCAGGGATGTCATTACCTGGGGATCCTGGCTGACGCAGCCCATCCACCGTTTGTGTTCTGCTCCAAACCGTTCCCTATCCCGTTTTGTCGCGCCTCTCCGTCCAAACAGGAAAAACACACAGATGCCGAACACCGGAAATACCAGAATCAGAATGATCCAGGGCATCTTAAAAGCTGCATTTTCGCTTCCGCTGTTAATCCGCAGGGCCAGGATTAAAGCCAAAAGGCCGGTAATTCCTGCGATTGCAGTCGAATACCGGTTTAACCGGATGGCCACCAGCACAATCCAATAGACCTGCAGAGCAAATAAAAGTCCTGCAAAAAAGACTCTGGTAATGCTGTTTCTTACATTTGTTTTTTCTTCTGCTCTCATAATTGATTATCACTTACTTTTCCGGTTCCATCAGTTCCCGATACAGCGTCGGGGTTACGTGAAGAAACTCTAAAATCTCGTTTATCTCCTGTTGGTTGTCTTTTTTGCTTCCCTGGTACACGGCCCGTATCAGAATGTTCTTCGGGGTATGCTCCATATCGATAAACTCCAGAAGCTGGGTCCGGTATCCCTGGTTTTCCAGGATTTCCGCCCTCAGCCCGTCGGTATACAATGCCGCCATCCGCTCTTTAATAATGCCGTAATGAAGCACCGGCTCCAGCAGCTGGTTTTTCATCTGTCTGTTCAGCTCATGCTGGCAGCAGGGAACAGACAAAATTACCTTTGCTCCCCAGCGGACAGCCTTTGCCAGGGCATAATCCGTAGCCGTATCGCAGGCATGAAGGGTTACCACCATATCTACCTGACTGACGCCTTCGTAACCGGCAATATCCCCGTGGTAAAAATTCAAGGTATCATAACCGTATTTTCTGCTCAACTGGTTGCAGTGATCGATGACGTCCTGCTTTAAATCCAGACCGATAATCCGGATCGGGTATCCCATCCGGACCTTCAGATAGTAATACATGGCAAAGGTCAGATAGGACTTTCCGCAGCCGAAATCAATGATCACATTTTCCCTGGATTTATCCAGACGGGGCAGAACGTCTTCGATAAACTCTAAAAACCGGTTAATCTGGCGGAATTTATCGTAACGGGAACGGACAATCTTTCCTTCTGCCGTCATAACCCCCAAATCTGCCAGAAACGGCACAGGCGTCCCCTCTTCAATGATATAATGCTTGCTGCGGTTATGGGACAGGGCTGCCAGCTTTTCCTTTCTGGAAGGAGCAGCTATTTTGACAGAAGGGGAATTTGCAGCTGCCGGATTGTTCTTTACTTTTACCGTCATCTTCCCCTTTTTGCTGACCAGAGCCTGAACGCTTCCCTGGCTGGATTTTAACTCCATCTGTTTAAACTGACGGGACAGCTGTTCTGCAATATAGCATTTTGCCTGATTGGGCTCCAGATTTTTATGAAACGCCTGCTTTCCGGCAAATTCCTCTGCCTGAAATTTTAACGTTCCCTGAATAGACACCGGACGAATCTGAATTTTAAACGTCCCTTCTTTTTCCCTGGGATTGCTTAATACCAGTTTTTCCAAATCTTCGTTTAAAAACCGATCCAACGCTGTTAAAAGCTGTTCCTCCATTGTTAATTTTCCCCTTCTACCCAGGCGCTTCTTAAAAGCTCCGGATATTTTTCTAAATGAGCGTAATCGTTAAACCGTTCCAAAGTAAACCGCTTCTGGCTGTCCTCCCAGGAAAATTCCGTAATGCTGCAGTTTTCCAGGCTTTTTCCCAGAATCCTCCATTTTGCCAGATCCAGGCCCAGATAATAGGCGGCCATGCTGCGGATTACGCCGCCATGAGTTACCACGGCCACCCGCTCATACCCGCTGTTGACCAGTTCTTCGAAAACCGGAAGCGCCCTGTGCACCACATCCGCCGCGCATTCTCCTCCTGGATAAGGAAGGTCTTCTTCCATCTTTTCCATTTGAAGTTTAAAATCCCGATATTTTACCGCAATCTCTCCATCAGACATCCCTTCCATATCTCCAAAGGAAATTTCCCTAAGATCCGGCCTTACCATATGCTCTACATTCCAGTACAGATTGGCCGCCTGTGCGGTCTGTACAGCCCGAATCAAATCGCTGGAATAAACAGCCTGGATTTTTTCCGGAAACAGACGTTCTCCCACCAGGGCTGCCTGGCGGAAACCTTCTTCTGACAAATCCACATTGACGTTGCACAGTTTGCTGCTTTGACGCCCGTGGCGAATCAAATAGATCTTCATCCGCAGTACTCCTAGTTTTTAAAGCTGTGAATCGGAGCCGGAATCCGTCCGCCTCTGGTAACGAATTTCTCACAGGAATACTGGTTAACCGGCATAACCGGCGCATAGCCCAAAAGCCCGCCAAACTCTACCGTATCGCCTACGGTTTTTCCGATAACTGGAATGACGCGGACTGCAGTTGTCTTCTGGTTGATCATGCCAATAGCGGCCTCGTCTGCAATGATGCCTGCAATGGTCGTATCCGGAGTATCTCCAGGAATGGCAATCATATCCAGGCCAACGGAGCAGACACAGGTCATGGCTTCCAGCTTTTCTAAGGTCAGCGCGCCCATGGAAACCGCGTCGATCATTCCCTGATCTTCACTGACCGGAATAAATGCTCCGGAAAGTCCGCCTACGTAAGAAGAAGCCATAATTCCGCCCTTCTTTACCTGGTCATTTAACATAGCAAGGGCTGCAGTTGTGCCAGGAGCGCCTACCCGTTCTAAGCCCATTTCCTCTAAAATCTCTGCTACGCTGTCGCCGATTGCAGGGGTCGGAGCTAAGGATAAATCAATAATGCCGAACGGCACGTTTAAGCGGCTGGCTGCTTCCTGTGCCACTAACTGTCCTACCCTGGTAATCTTAAAAGCAATCTTTTTGATGGTTTCACACAGCACTTCAAAATTTTCGCCTCTTGCCTGTTCCAGAGCCGTTTTTACAACGCCTGGGCCGCTGACGCCTACGTTAATAATCGCGTCGGCTTCGGTCACGCCATGGAAGGCGCCTGCCATAAATGGGTTGTCATCCGGCGCATTGCAGAATACAACCAGCTTGGCGCAGCCTAAGGAATCGTTTTCTTTTGTGGCTTCTGCCGTCTTTTTTACAATCTGGCCCATAAGCTGTACCGCATCCATGTCCAGTCCGGTCTTGGTAGAGCCTACATTGACGGAGCTGCATACCCGCTCTGTCTCTGTCAGCGCCTGAGGGATAGACAGCATCAGGTTCCTGTCTGCTGTTGTCATGCCTTTATTTACCAGGGCGGAATAGCCGCCGATAAAGTTAACGCCAACTTCTTTCGCTGCCCTGTCCAAAGTCTTTGCAATAGTCACAAAATCTTCTGGTGTTTTGCAGGAAGAAGCTCCTACCAAAGCAATGGGAGTGACCGAAATCCGCTTATTGACAATGGGAATCCCAAAATCCCTGGAAATCGCTTCTCCAGTTGTTACCAGATCTTTTGCCAGGGTTGTGATCTTCTTATAAATCTTCTCATTCACAGTATCCAGATTGCCGTCTGCACAGTCTAACAGGCTGATACCCATGGTAATGGTACGAACGTCCAGGTTCTCCTGCTCAATCATTTTATTGGTTTCGTTTACTTCATAAATATTAATCATCGGTCTTCCGCCTTTCGCCTTATTTAGATTCTGTGCATCTTTGTGAAGATCTCTTCTCTCTGGCACTTAATGGTAACTCCTATTTCTTCTCCGACAGCGTCTAAGCCTGCCGCTATTTCTTCAAAGGATGCGGTGGCATTCTGCATATCCACAATCATCATCATGTTAAAAAATTCCTGTACAATGGTCTGGGAAATGTCCAGGATGTTTACATGATGCTCTGCCAGGTAGGTACATACCCTTGCAATGATTCCTACAGTGTCTTTTCCTACTACGGTAATAATTACTTTGCTCATACGCTCTCTCCTTCTAAGCCATAGTCCTGCGCTTATATATAAATGAATTTTAAATACTGATGATCTCGGACATTCTGTCCCTTCCCGCCACGCTGATGGAAAAATCCATGGCGTTATAAGGAGTTTCTCCTTCTGTAATTTCTAAACGGACGGTCTCATAGGCCAGTTCTTCATAGTTGTTTTCCTTGCTTAAATGACCGAGGAAAATGTGCTTTAATCCGTCATGGAGGATCTGGCACAGCAGCCTTCCTGCATTTTCATTGGATAAATGGCCGTGATCGCCTAAGATTCTCCGTTTCAGATAGTATGGGTAAGGCCCTGTTTCCAGCATCCGCACATCATGGTTGGATTCCAGCAAAAGGGCGTCTAAATTCTGCAGATTATCAATAATATACTGGTCGTAGTGCCCCATATCCGTAGCCACTGCCACAGACTTTCTGCCCTGCTTAATCCGATAGGCCACCGGATTTGCCGCATCGTGATCCACCCGAAAAGGCCGGATGGTTAAATCTCCCACATCCATCTCAGTATCCGGCAAAACAGGCGTCAACAGACTGGTATCGAATTTCCCCAATGAAGTCGCCCGTTCTATCTCTTCCAATGTTTCCCTGGTTCCATAAATCGGCTTTTCAAACTTTCTGGCCAGTACTCCCAGGCCTCTGATGTGGTCAGAATGCTCATGGGTCACAAAAATCCCGTCTAAGTCGCTTCCCTTGAGCCCAATCTCATTTAATCCCTGTTCAATCCGCCTGGCGCTGATTCCTGCATCAATTAAAATATGGCTGTTTTCGGAGCCTACATAGATACAGTTTCCGCTGCTTCCGCTTGCTATACTTACAAATCTCATGGCTGTTCGTTCATTCCTTTTTCTGTCTCAAAAGACAGAATGGCTTCAATCTGCCTTTTTGTATCTTCAAATGGGCCGCTGTTGTCAATGACCCTGTCGCTGATGGCCCGAAATTCCTCTTCTTTTTTCTGGCTGGCAATCACATCCAGACATTTTTCCCTGGAATATCCCCTACTTTCCATCAGACGCTGTATCCGTGTTTCCATTTCTGTAAAAATATACCAGATTTCTTTGTATTCCGCTCTCTGTTCCTCTCCCATAAGAGCCGACTCTACAACTACCAGATCTTCCCTGGCCGAAAATGCCGCCTTGCGGATGGCCGCCCAGGTCATGGGATGGATAATCTGGTTCATGGTCTGTAAAGCATTCTGGTCGTGGAAAATCCGATCTGCCAGCTTCGTCCTGTCAATCTGGCCGTCTGGTTTTAAAAATCCGGTTCCCAGCGCCTTTATAACCTGCTGGTATCCCTCTTTTTCCGGCTCCATCAAATCGTGGGCTACCTGGTCGGCCAGAATTACCTTTGCCTGGAATTCCTTCTCCAGAAATTCTAAAACCCTGCTTTTTCCAGAACCGATTCCGCCGGTAATTCCAATGATCCGCCTCATGTCCTGACTCCCTTCTAAGACAGCAAACGCTGGTTATCGCTCTTCTACCGATTGGTAAGCAACATTTTCTCCTACATATCTGGTTGCCGGACGCATAATCTTACCATCATAAAGCTTGTTTTCGATGTTGTGGGCAATCCAGCCGACCAGACGGCTGGTTACAAATAGCGGCGTATACAGTTCTCTCGGAATCCGGAGCATATCATAAGCAAATCCGCTGTAATAATCCACATTGGTAGGGATGACCTTATGCTTGTCTTCCATGATTACTTCCTTTACGCACTCTTCAAACAGACGGTAGAAGTAAAACTCCTTCATCTTGCCCTGCTCTTTAGCTACTTCTTCGCAGACGCCCCGCAAAAGCTCTGCCCTTGGGTCGGAAATCGTATAAACTGCATGGCCAAATCCGTAAACCAGGCCGCTTCTGTCATACAGCTCTTTTCCGGTAATCTTCCGGATGGCAGATTTTACCGCCGCTTTGTCGGTGGTATAACCAATCAGGGCAATGACCTCATCCATCATCTCGGAAACCTTTAAATTGGCTCCGCCATGTCGGGGGCCTTTTAACGATCCGATGGATCCGCAGATGGTTGAATAAATATCCGTATTCGTAGAGGAAATTACCACATTGGTAAAAGTGGAGTTATTTCCGCCGCCGTGATCGGCATGAATCATCAGCAGCACATCCAGCAGATTGGCCTCCTGTCTGGTAAACGCCTTGTCCTCGCGGAGCATATAGAGGAAGTTTTCCGCAATGGAATACTCCTTTATCGGGTAATGAAGCACCAGGCTCTTCCGGTTAAAATAGTGCTCCTTGCTCATGTATTCGTAGCAGATAATAGACGGCATCTTGGCGATTAAATTAACGCCTTTGATCAGGGTTTTGTACTCGTCAATATCGTCTGGTTCATCATCGTAATTGTATAGCGCCAGAACCGCCTGCTGGATCTTATTCATCAGGTTTTTTGCCGGCGTCCTGAGAATATTTGTCTCCAAGAATTCATAAGGGAGCTCGTACATCTCTTTCAGGGCTTCGCAGAACCGCTCCAGCTCTTCCTTTTTTGGAAGGTAACCGAACAGCAGCAAAAAGCAGACTTCTTCATATCCATGGGTCGGACGTTTGTTGGCCACCAGATCTCTTATGCTGTACCCTCGGTAATACAAATCGCCTGGGGCATCCGTCTTTTTGCCTTCTTCCTGTGTGTAGCCTACTACGTCAGAAATCTTGGTAAGACCGATGCAGACACCGGTTCCGTCTTCGTTCCGGAGTCCTTTTTTTACATTGTACTCCGTAAAAAGCTGGTTGGGAATATCCGTATAGTTCTGGGATTTTCCAAAAAATTGCGCAAGATAGTTGTTTTTCATACAAGTCCCTCCTTTTGATGTTAATCGCCAAGCATATTCCGGATGGTCTTGGGCTTACGGTAATTCCAGGTGGAAATCTTGATGCCGCTTCGCCTGCTGGCCGCATGGACAATCTGCCCATTTCCGATATACATTGCTACATGGTTGACCTTTCCTCTGCTGTCTGTATAGAAAATCAAATCTGCCGGCCGCATTTCGCTGGAGCTTACCGCCTTGCCCATCTGGGCCTGGGAGCCGGAATAATGCGGCAGGGAAATTCCAAAGTGTTCATAGACCTTCATGGTAAATCCAGAACAGTCCGCGCCCTTTGTCAGGCTGGTGCCTCCCCATACGTACGGATTGCCGACAAACTGAAGGGCATAGTTGACAATCTGGTTGCGCAGGGATGCAGACGCGTTGGCCGCTTCCTCTAATGGAGAGAACTTAATGGCCTCATTCAGTGCGTAACGTACTTCTACATTATTGTCTCTTGTAGAGACGTAGGCCTTGTCCACGCTTCCTTCTTCGTCTCCGGCATCCAGTTCAATCTCCACCCAGCCGTCTAACTGGTTCAGTACCGGATACCGCTCTTCTTTTGAAATCTGGGTCCAGATAGAAGCGTCTGTAGACGGCTCGGTCCGGACATTTAACATATCGGTATTTACAATTGCCATTAACGTAGCCGTACCGGTGGCAATATCCTTCGCTTCCTGTCCCGTTGCCGTATACTGGGGATCCGAAGAAATGTAACCGGTAATCTTGCCGGATTTAATCTTATACCATCCCTCTACGGAATCGTCTAAAATCTCGCCGGCTGCCTTACTGGTCATCTTACCGATAATCTTGCCGTTTGGACTGGGTTCTTCCCGAACGTTTAAATAGGTATCTACCTTGGAAATTACCAGATTGTTGTACTGGTTAATGGCCATAGCCTGAAGATCCAGCTTCTGGGCTTCATTGAGCATATACTGAACCTGGGCATAATCTGATGAAATATAGCCTTCCGGAACCTTTATCCAGCCGTCCAGTTCTTCTTCTACCAGATAACGCTCATCTTTAATCGCTGCTCCGACTACATTGGCCGGATCAATGGCCGGATCCTGACGGATGTTCACACTGTCTCCGGTTATCAGGGCCATTTTTTTAACCAGTCCCAAAGCCTTTTCCTTTGCTTCTTCTCCAGTCAGGACATAGGCGCTGCTGATATAACCGGTCAGACCGCCGGAACTAATCTGATACCATTCTCCTTCTGTGGCCAGAATCTCGCAGGCGCTGTCTCCTTCCAGCTTTCCGATGATCTTGCCGTCCTGCCCAGGGGTTTCTCTGATATTTAAATAACCGGATACCTGGACAATTCCCAGGTTCTGGTAAGCGCCAACTACTTTTTCAGCTTCTGCCAGCCGCTCGGCTTCTGCAGCCTCTTCCGGAGAAATGGTAATCTCTTCCGCAGAGCTTTCTTCTGCTGTCTGCCCTTCCTGTACAGTCTTCGGGCTGTCAGAAGAAGCGGGTTCTCTCTTTTGGGCAATAAAAAGACCGGCCCCAACAAGAAGCGCAATCACAGCAAGCACAATCAGTCCAATGATCAGATGGGAAACATCAAATCTCCGGTTGCGCCGCCGTCTTGCCTTATTGAGCCGGCTGATATAATCTCTATTATCTAACATATCCTCATTCCTTTTCTCTGTGGTATCCTTGGCTACCAAACTGATGCTAAGTATACCACAGAGAAATAAAAATGAAAATACCTTTTTTCTTATCTGCCAGTTACTGGCAGATGAACCGTAAAGGTGGTGCCGTAATCTACCTGGGATTTTACCTCTATGGTTCCTTTATAATAAGTAACAATGTGTTTTACAATGGAAAGGCCAAGTCCGGTGCCTCCTGCCCGCTTGCTTCTACCTTTTTCTACCCTGTAAAACCGTTCAAAAATTCTGGGAAGGGATTCTGCTGGGATTCCAGTTCCATTGTCCTTTACCTGGATAACTGCCAGTTTTTTTTCTTTGTCTTCTTTGATAGTAATCCACACCTGGCCGCCCTGACGGTTGTATTTTACGGCATTTCCAATCAGATTGCCCAGCAGCTCCCGCATCTGTTTTTCGTCTGCCCACAATACTACCGGATCGCAGTCCTGGTGGACGTATACCTGATTCTGGGCCATAATAGGCTGAAGTCCCTCTACAGTCTCCTGCGCCACTGACGCCAGATCCACATTGGAATAATTTAATACTGCCCGATTGGATTCCAGTCTGGAAATCATTAAAATATCGTTGATCAGACTGCTCATATTGACCGCTTCTTTGCGAATTCTGCGGATGAAATCCTGCCGCATGGCCTCGTCCTGCACAATCCCATTGTCTAAAAGCTCTGCATACCCCTGAATGGACGTAATCGGAGTTTTTAATTCATGGGACGCATTGCTGAAAAACTCTTCCCTGATTTCTCTCTGCTGGTTTAACTGCTTTAAATACTCTCTCACATTATTGCTCATGGTCTGGGTCGTGCTTCCGATAATGTTGATTTCCGGATATTCACAAGGCTCAAAGTGGAACTCTTCTCCATTTCCCTTCAGCTTTTCCATCTCGCTGGCAATTTCCCGAAGCGGCCTGGTTACGGAAGATACAAAGTGTTCTGTAGTCAGACAGGAAGCAATCATGGCAGCCGCAAAGCTGAGCCAGGCAGCCGGCAAAAGCATAGGCAAAAATTCCTTCAGCCCCGAATAAGGCGCAGAAAGTCTTAAAACCACGTCTCCTTTTTCAGAATAGTAAGCCGTATAAATCATATACTGGCGCATGGTCAGGGATCGTCTCTCCGCAAACCCAGATCCGGTCTTTATTGCCGACTGGATCTCCGGCCTTTCTGAATGGTTTTCCATATCGGCTTCGCCCTGTCCTGCCGTGTCCAGAAGAACGGTTCCCTCTTTGGAAACCACAGTAATCCGGCTGTCGTTCTGCCCGAAAACCGGATCCATTTTTTCAATCTGGCTTTCTAAATCTTTGGAATAGTCCAGAAAACTGTCAATGGTTTTCAGGGTATACAGCATATTTTCCGTAAAGGTCTTTTGAAGGACCGTACTGCAGGCAACGTAAAAAATCACGCTGTTTAGCAGCAGAGCCAGCACCAGTACCTTGATAAACTTTCTCAGAATGGTCTTCTGCATGATTATCCCTCTCGTCCCTCCTGAGGTTCAATCAGACGGTAACCGACCCCGCGGACAGTAGCCACATAAGAAGCCCCTTCTTCTCCCAGTTTCTGACGCAGGGTTCTGACGTGCATATCCAGGGTTCTGGTCTCCCCTGCATATTCATAGCCCCATACGTGATCCAGAAGCTCTTCCCTGGTTACCACCCGATTCCGGTTCATGCACAGGTACCATAAAAGTTCAAATTCCTTTAAGGTCAGTTTCACAAACTGACCGTCAAAATACACTTCCCTGACAGCCCGCTTAATTACCAGTTTCCCGATTTCCTGCTGATCGTTGTCCTGCTTTCCGCTGCGGCGCAGCAGTCCCCTGATTCGGGCGGCCAGCTCCAGCACTCCAAACGGCTTTACCATATAATCGTCTGCGCCGCTGTCCAGACCTGTTACCTTATCCATCTCCCGCTCCTTAGCAGTCAGCAGGATAACCGGAATATGGGCCGTTTCCTCTCTTTTACGGATTTTCCGGATGGCGGTTACGCCATCCATCCCAGGCAGCATCCAGTCGAAAATAGCCAGATCCGGAACAAGCTCTTCTATCCGTTTCAAGCCTTCCTCTGCTGTCTCAAAACACTCCGCTTCATAGCCGAAACCTTCCAGGGCCACTTTTAACAAGTTACGGATGTTCTCATCGTCTTCTATGACATAGATCCGTTCCATGCTGCTTCCTCCTTCACATAACCAGCAATATTGACTGCATGGTCGGAGATTCTCTCCAGGTTGCTTACTGCATCTAAGAATACAATGCCATTTTCAAAGTTGCACTGCATATCTGCAAGACGCTTCATGTGATTTTCTCTTAAATCCTCTTCCTGGCTGTCCACTTCCTCTTCTTTGCGCAGCGCCTGGCGGACTAACGTCATATCGTGATTCTTTCTGGCGCCGATTGCGCAGGTTACAGCTTCCTTTACCGTTTCAATCAATGTTTCCATTTCCTGGGCAGCGTCCGGAGAAAAGATTAGTTCGTTGTTTTTCTTTTCCTCTGCCAGCTCTGCTAAGTTTTCGCAGTGGTCGCCGATACGTTCAATATCGTTGATGCTGTAAAACAGATTTTTTACCGCCAGATGCTGCTCTTCATTTAAAGATCCGTTGCTGATGCCAACCAGGTATCCAGCCAGAAGCTTCTGCATCCGGTTAATCATGACTTCATTTTCAAAAACTGCCTTGGTGCTTTCTTCTTCTCCGGTTAAAAGGGCCTTTCCAGCCAGTTCCAGATTTTTAACAGCCAGTTCTCCCATAGAAATAACTTCGTTCTGAACCTGTTCGATTGCCAAAGAAGGCGTCTCTAACAGACGGTTGTCCAGGTGGCGGGACATCTGATCGTCTGGAGCCGCTTCCGTACCAGAGCTCTTTTTCTCGCCCAGTATCAGTCCGGACAGTTTTACCAGAGCGCCTGCAAACGGGAACAGGATAATGGTATTGGTTACGTTAAATACGGTATGGAAAATGGAAATTTCCACACTGCTGATAGGAGATGCAGCCAGTTCCGGATTCATTGCAAATACAATGGTCATAAGAATTCCGAAAATCACAGCTCCTACCACATTGAAAGACAGATGGATGGCGGCAGCCCGCTTTGCGGTGCGGTGTGCGCCCACACTGGATAAAATTGCGGTAATACAGGTACCGATATTCTGACCCAGAGTAATAAAGATAGCGGACTGCCAGTTTACTACCCCGTTTAAAGCCAGAGTCTGTAAAATACCGACGGATGCGGAAGAACTCTGGATAATGGCGGTTACCAGAGCGCCTGCTAAAATACCCAGGATCGGATTCTTTCCTAAAACGGCAAAAATATTGGCAAATACCGGCGCATCCCGATATGGTTCAATGGAGGAAGACATAAAGCTGAGACCGATAAATAAAAGACCAAAGCCAATCAGAATTTCTCCAATTTCTTTCTTTTTGGAATCCTTTGCAAACATAATCACTGCAGCGCCAATTCCGACTAATACCGGCGCAAAGAACTCCGGTTTTAACATTTCGCCCCATTCGCTCATGGATACAATCCAGCTGGTTACAGTCGTACCGATGTTGGCGCCCATGATAACGCCTACTGCCTGGGTCAGATTCATCAGTCCTGCGTTTACAAAACCGACAATCATAACCGTAGTTGCTGAAGAACTCTGGATAATCGCCGTAATACCAGCGCCTAACAACACTCCCATCAGCCGGTTAGACGTCAGCACTCCCAGCAGTTTCTGCATTCTGTGACCTGCTGATTTCTGCAGACCGTCTGCCATCTGATTCATTCCGTACAAGAACATACCCAGACCGCCGATGAACTGAAATAATACTCCAATTGCTTCGATGTTCATACTTTCCTCCAATTTTTCCCATGTATTATGACAAAGCGTAGACGTTCTCTGCCATTGTAATTTTTACTTTAGCAAAGCTTTGTAAAGTCTTCTGGTAGCAAATGTAAAATCTATGTAAAATCCGCTTTCTTTATAAGCGTTCCCGATATACCCGCAGAACATTCCTATAAAATACATCTTCTATTTCTGATACCGTAAATCCGGCTTTTTCCATTGCCTCGGCCAATTTCTGCATAAACGCCGCCGATTCAATTTCCATGGTTCCTCCCACGCCGTCAAAGTCTGTGCCAATTCCAATACACTGGATTCCTCCTACCTGTCTGATATGCTTGATATGCCGGATCATATCGTCTATCCTGCTGCACGCATCGTCCTCATTTGGAAAATCCCGCAAAAAAATACCGCCGAAATTAATTCCCATCACGCCGCCCCGTTCCGACAGCTTTCGAATCATATCATCGGTTAAATTCCTTGGGTGGGATGCAACCGCCCTGGCGTTGGAATGGCTGGCTACAAACGGCTTTTTGCTGTATCGGAACACGTCATAAATCCCCGCATCTCCCAAATGGGAAATATCCAGGATCATGCCAATCCGATCCATCTCTTCCACAAAAGCAATCCCTGTTTCGGTAAGTCCTTTTTCCGTTTCCGGCACGACGGTTCCCGCCATAGGGCCTTCCCAGATTACTCGGTTGGGGAACGCCAGTTCATTTTCAAAATTCCAGGTTAACGTCATCATCCGGACGCCTAACCGGTAAAAATCCCGCAGAATGTTCAGGCTTCCTCTGCACACGGCCCCTTCTTCTATCGTCAGAAGCGCTGACAGACGGCCATGATTCCAGTTGTCCTCAATTTCTTTCCAGGTCGTAACAGGAGAAATCTTATCCTGGTTTGCTTCCATTTCCGTATAGAAGGTGTCCAGCATCTCCATTGCAAATTCTGTAGGCCGGTCGGTCTCTTTTAAATACGTAAATAATCCGAAATTCTGCAGCCCGTAATTTCCGGCTTTTAGCTTTTCCAGATCAATCTGAAGCGGATTGGACGCCAGTCCGATGTTTTCTCCTGAACATCTTCTGCGGTAAATCTCTCCAATGGTATCGCAGTGCATATCAATTACTTTCATGTTTTTCCTCTCCTCCGTATGTAGTGGACGCAAGTTCTTTCACTTCGTCGAGATTAAATTCAATTTCTGGAAGCAGTTCAAAATAAAAATCCGAATACTTTTCTGCCAGGGCTACAATACACCGGTTTTGAAGCCATTTAAACCTGCGCAGGGAAAGTTCGTCTTTTTCCAATGTAATGTACGCGCTGATCCACAGCTTTCTTCCCGTCCGCACGATCTCATAAGAAAGTTCCGAACAATTGCTTTCCCTGATAATAGGTTCTACAATGTCCTTAATTTCCTGAACCGTTTCTTCTTCTGGGGAAATCAGCAGCAAATCCCTGATTCCGGTAATAACCGTCTTGATGGGAACCGGCAGCATAATCATAGATAAAATAATGGTAAAAATAGAGTCCAGATATGGCGTAAGCTTTGAAAACCAGGCAAATGGGACGAGGTAAGGCAGAAGAAACGCGGCGGTCATTCCCAGGGAAATGATGCTGTCGATTTTCCACCCTTCCATTTCAACCGTTACAATAGGAGAATTCATGTTTTTATTTTTTTGCTTCAGATACAGGGTCACTGCAATGCCCAGAATGCAGGCTGACAGTTCAAACCAGGCAACGGTTTCAAACTCTACCGTTCTTCCGCCATGAAGCAGGATATGAATACTGTTGGAAATCAGGCCCACCGTAACGGCCGTCATGGTAATGCCCTTAATGACTAAAAAGAAGGTTTCCATCTGCATATGGCCAAAGGGATATTTTTCATTGCTTGGCTTGTACAGCAGCGGAATTAAAAAAACGGAAGGAAGCAGCATGAAAAACTCAATCCCGTCATACACCGCGTCCAGAAGAACGGCCTGGGAGCCGGTTGCAACTGCCATAATCAGTTCCAGGATAACAAAAAACAGATTTCCGTAAAGAGAAACCGTCATTGCTTTTTTCTCTTTTTTCGAAGTTTTCTTTCCAATTCGCATTCCTACCACCTATCTTTCACGCATCTGCGTTTCCCGTAGTATAACATACTTAAAAATAAACCGCAAGAAGCCCCGCCTGGATGGGCGGGGCTGAAAGGTCTGGTTATTATTCACTTCTCAATGCGTCAATAGGGTTTAATTTTGCCGCTCTGCTGGCCGGCATATATCCGAAAAGCAGGCCGATTCCCACAGACACGCCAAAAGAAACTGCTACTGCTCCCAATGTGGGACTGGCTGAAATTCCCATGGCCTGCCCCACCAGTCTGGTGGCAACGGCTCCAACCAGGATTCCAATCAGGCCGCCGATGGAACTGGTCACTGCCGCTTCAATCACAAACTGCTGCATAATAACCCGTTTTTTGGCTCCAAGGGATTTGCGGATGCCGATTTCCCTGGTGCGTTCGGTTACGGAAACCAGCATGATATTCATGACGCCGACGCCTGCTACTAACAGGGAAATCCCCGCAATACCGCCTAACATGGCGGACATCATGGCAATCTGCTCATTCAGGGAATCCAGCATCTCGCTGTTGGCCATAATTCGATATAAATCATCGGTTTTAAAAATTTCCATCAAAAAGGCGTCCAGCAGATTTTTACAGGTATCGGTGTCTGACACATCTTTTGTAGCAAATACGTAACTGCCAATGCTGGCATTTCTGGACATTTTTACGGCTACAGTATAGGGCATCCATACGAAATCGTCGGTTCCTCCTTCTTCCAATTCATCATCGTCCTGACGTTCTGCCACTCCCACAATCTTGAAAGCGGATCCTCCGATTTTCAGCGTTTCTCCCAAGGCTTTTTCCGGACTTCCATATAGTTCGTGCGCCACAAAATAACCGATTACGCAAACCTTTTGTCTGCTTACAAGATCGGAATACTGGATGTTGCGTCCTGCTTCCAGCTCATATCCCTTTAAATCCAGATATTCTTCGCTGTAGCCTCCTACGCTGGTGGAAGAAAGGCTGTCCGTTCCATGCTTTACGGTCGTAGATATGGTTACCTGGGGGCTCATCTGGGCAAACACATCCCGATGTTCTTCATAAAATCCATACATCTCTTCATCATCTACAGAACGGCTGTCAATATTAGTAACCCGAACCGTCATCTGATTGACTCCCATGCTGGCAAAGCTGTCTACTACCGTAGACATATAGCCATTGACCACGCTGACCAGAATAATTACCGAGGCAACGCCGATAATAATCCCCAGCATGGTCAGAAAGGATCTCATTTTATTGCCCCATATACTCCTAAGCGCCATTTTAAAGGATTGAAGCATACTCTTTTACATCTCCGTCAAAATTAATTTTTCCATCCTGGATCCGGACTACCCGCTTTGCCTCCAGTGCAATGGAACTGTCATGGGTAATCATCACGATGGTGTTGCCTTCCTGGTTTAACTGCTTTAAAAAGTCCAGTACTTCCCTGCTGGTTTTGGAATCCAGGGCACCGGTAGGCTCGTCGGTAAACTGTATCCCTATCCCCTTATGCCTTGAAAACAGGGGCTTGAACGGTATATACATTTGTGTACTGTGTATTACCTTCCAGTATGAAAGGCAAGAGCAATCTGCCCCTGCCTTTATATATTACTTATTTTTCTTTTTATAATTGTACTTTTTATATGATTGAGTTGCATCTCGTTTTTCAGCTTTATTATACTTCTTCTGTTCCTCTTTAGGTGGTTTAGGTTTTGATAACGAAAATGATATCCCATAATCTTTGATTGTATTAGCCATTTTACTCTTAATAGCTTCAGAATCAAATTCTATCCTCCCTTCAAATACTGTAATAGGTCTATCAAAAACCTTTTCTGTTTTCTCCACAAACTCCACCAGAATATTAGGATAGAAACATACAAATTGTTCATCTGTTTCTTTTCTTTTTAACACAGATACTTCTTTTCTTTTTATTTTATCTCCAAACCTTTCTTCAAGTGTTTTTTCGATCTTAAATTCTCTTTCCTCATATAATATCCAAATTTTCTTTTTATTTATTTGATCTAATGCAGACACCATTCCGGAAGTCAAGAATTTATTTAATCTTTCACATGAAATAATTATTCCTTCATAGTCAAATTCTTTATTATATGAAAATAATACCTCTAATTCTGTCTGGTCAATCAAAGCTCTAGTATGAATATATTCATCTAATAATTCATCTGAAATAGTCTCAGTTCCGATAAGTTTTCCTATCAAATCTTTTGTATATTTCCTATTATCCTGATTGGTGATTCTCTTATCATAGTGATCTTGTGCAAATTTCCAACTTCTTTCAAAAAAGTTTTCCATTCCTGGAAATACTACATCTCGTACTTGACGATAAAAACTATTTTGATATTTTTCTCCTATATCTCCTTTGATTATAAACTCATAGTCTTCTGACTCATCATTTTTGTAAATGAGAAGTTCATCCTTCACAAAATACAGTTTCTCGTAGGCAATATCTAGAATCTTATACAATTCTCTCTGTAAAACCCTTGTATTAAAAATATTGGCTTCTATCTGATTCCGTTGATATATTTCATTTATAGTTGCATAATTACTTTCCAAAAAATCTTTTGTAATTGTTTGTTCTTGACTTAAGCAAATATCATTTTTGTAAGGGTGCGAGATTACATTCTTTCCGCTTTCTTCAATGCTTCCTGTAATCATATTAACTGAAAGTTCATTTAAATTCTTTTTTCGAATAGTAACTAACTTTCTATCTGCTAATGCCTTTTTCCCTCTTGGTGTCATAATTAACTTATTTTCTGAAGTAATTATATATTTTTGTTCAATCATATCGACTATGGTTTCTTTTAAAAGTTTAAACTCCACACCCATGATTGAAGAAATTTCATATACATCAGATACTTCAATATCAATTAGCTTTAATATTGTTTCAAAAAACAAATTAATTTCAGTTACTTCTTTCGTCAAACAGGTAATACCAATTTCGCAAAAAGGAATATAGATATCCTGTCTTTTAATCAAATGAAAATTTTTTAATTGCCGGGGAAGATTTCCCGCTACGGCTGATACTACTTGCTTCATCTCTTTTCTCCTACTCCTCTATAATGCGACATCCTTCTGATTCTTTAATATATTCAATGATTTCGGGAAACTTATTTCCCCTAATTCTATAATTGTCAAGGAAATTCATATCCCCAACAATAATCAACAAACATCTTGCTCTAGAAAATGCAACGTTAATTCTAGCTTCAGATTTCAAAAATCCAATACCATATTTATTCGCACTACTTCGAACAGTTGAATAAAGAATAATATCTTTCTGGCTTCCTTGAAATGCATCCACAGTATCCACATCAATTTCAAGGTTCTTATAAGAATGCTGTTTCACCATCGTCTGCAAAATGTATTTTTGCGGTCCATACCCTGTGATCACTGCCACTTTAGTTTTTTGGGTAAGTTTAGAATCTAATTCCAACAATTTCTTTTCAATGATATTCCGTTCAAGATAATTTTGATATGATTTTTTCCCATTATTATCAAATTCTTTTTCATATCTTTCTTTACTGGAATACTTGGATGTACTAATCCATTCAATTGCAGTATCCTCATACCCCTCTATACACAATTCTCTATCTTGTGCTTCTACACCATTCTGAATTTCGTCATTGTAAAATACATGGCTAATTAATGTACCAATGGTTGGATGCATCCTATATTGAATCGTAAGACGATGTTTATTATCATCCGGAAACATATTATACATTTTTTCAAAAATTCCTTGTGCCAAACTCTCTTCATCAAGTTTTTCTCTATTATTTCTTATTATTTCGGTATCCAAAACTGGCGGTAATTGCTGATGATCACCCACTAATATGATTTTATGTGCTTTGTTTAATGAAACAGCCAATTCTGGGAAAGTTGCCTTAGCAGCTTCATCTACAATCACATAGTCAAAATCTACATCTCTTATTATTCTGTTTGACACAAAACCTGTACATGTTCCAGCAATAATTACTGTACTTTTAATAATATATAGTTCGACTTCATCGCATTTTTTTAATTGCTCCGTCCACTCCCTTTGAATCTCTAATATTTTTCTTGTTCTTTCTGATTTGATTCCTTTTGTTTTCTCTCTAAAATCATCAATAAATTTCTGGTCTTCCTTTGAAAATTGTGTATTTTCAATTTTAGAGTCTTCTAATTTTAAGAAATACTGTTCAAATTCCTCTTTCTCTATTCCTATCTCTTCAAGTGCATTCTTAGCATATTCGTTGCATTCTTGTCTAACAGTTTGATACCACTTTTCCTTTACATCATTGATAGAATATTCTTCTTTTATTTCCTCATTTAGTTTATCATCCCTTCCTATACGCAGCAGATCTGGTCTTTCAGCACTTTCTCTAATTAAATCTTCTAACATTTTATCTACTGCTGGATGTGATTGTGATACTAATAAAACTTTCTTAGGCTCGACATCCGGATTATTCTTGTTCGATTTCAGTATTTGTAAAATTATTTCAATAATAACATTTGTTTTACCTGTTCCAGGAGGTCCTTGAATAATTGCTATCGAATCGGCATCTAACACTTTTTTAATCGCAGTCCTTTGAGGCAAGTCCAATTCTTCGTTAAAGAAATGTATAGGTTTTGAGATAACACTAACTGAAGGAGCTTCTACCCCTGAAATAATTCTTTTCAAATTAAAAGAACACTGATAATCTTCCTTTTCCAAAACATTTAGTGCATCCAACTGTCTTTCAACATTAATCTTATCTTTTCTATAATCTAAACATATAAAACCACTTGCGGGCAAGCCTGCCGTTCCCTGCTTATTTATTTCTAAAACAACATGACCTTTTTCATAAAGATCATTTTCATAAGTACCTATTGGTAAGGTCTTTATTCGATCCTTTTTTCGTCCCACTTTCTTCTCATAAATAAACATTTGTTCCTTATTTAATCGCTCTTCATCTATAAACGTTCCTCTTTTTAGCTTAAATCTCAAAAGATTATCTTTCACTTCATAAGAATCATAAGGCAATCTCACAACGTTTTTCTCGATATCTTCCCTTATTAACTCTAGTAAATCTCGCCATACTCCGTATTTTTCTTTATACTCACAATCGACATTATTATTGGATATATAATTTTCGTAATAGTCAATAATAATGTTTTTGATTTCAAAGCTATTATTTTTTTGTTCCCAATGTGCAAACTTTTTATCTACAAATCTTATTTTTCCCTCAAGTTTAGCATACCTTTTTCTTAATCTATCTCGCTCAATAGGTGATACTTTTCTAAATTTTATTACATCAAATACACATTGCTCATCGTCAAACACGCATTCTGCCAGAAAATTAAACCCTACAAAAATGTAAACCATAGTTTCTACTTCCTCGTCTGATTCTTCTTTCATACAAAACGCATATAAATCTAAAAAGTTTTCTGGAATACATGTTTCAGATACCATTTTAATATCTGCTGACTGCGGTAGTAGTTTAAGATTTCTCAATTCTTTTATTCGTTCATATGCTGCAGTCATAATTATTGTTTTATCCAAATCTAAAAATCGTGCAAATAACCTTGTAAAATCAGCTCTCAATTCAAAAATATCTTCATATCTGTCATCAGGATTTTCTGCCACCAATTTCTTCAAAATTGGCTTTAACGAAACATCCATTCCTCGTGTTCTATCCAATACATCCTGAAACTGTACTGCCAAAGGTGGCTGCTTTCCTGTAAATAAATAATAAATCATTGCGCCAAGTGAATACAAATCACTTTTTTCAGTCGCATTTTCACTATGCTGGTGAACCTCGGGTGCAGAATAAGCGTTTGTTCCTAATTTGTATACGGTTGCAGAATTAATCATATCATTGATTTTACATATTCCAAAGTCAATCAATTTTACATTCTTATCTTCGGTAAGCATAATATTATTAGGATTGATATCTCTATGAATAATGCCATTAGAATGTGAAATTTCAATGGCGTCCAATAATTGTTTTATAATTGAAAATCTTTCTTTCGCACTAAAATTTTCAATGGGCGTTTTTCCTAACTCAATACCATTTATATACTCTAAATAAATCACACCAACTTTTTCTCTTGTTGTTGATGTACGTAAATAATCTTCCCCTAAAATGTTCACAATGTTTGAACATTTATTTAATTTATGTAAGGCTCTCATTTCTCTTGTAAATATAGCCTGATATAAAGGTTGTTCAATGCCGAAAATAATTTTTCGGACAATTAAATCTCCATTGTCCTTATTTTTTAATACATCCACCACAGAATTTGTATCTCCGCGTTCCTTTAGTCTTTTGTATCCTTCCCAATCTTTAAATGTACTCATCCCATATGCTCCTTAAAATGAAATAGTAATTATATTCATTATACCACTTTCATTTTTAAAAACATACAGAAATCACAAACATTATTTTATCCCCACAACCACCAGCAGGCACGTTCTTCACGCCCCTGCCAGTCGCTGATTATTTTCTTCTTCATTAGAAATTCTTAATCAGATTCAAGTCTCTTTTATTCAATGCCTTCCGCATTGCTTCACTTTCTTTTCGTAATGTTTCATTCTCTCTTTTCAGTTTCGCTACCTGTTGCTCCAGCTGCAGGATACGGTTGTCCATTGCCATATCTAAAATCTTTCTTCTCTTATCTACCATGCCAGCCTGTAGCTGCAAGGCACGATCTACTGCCTTTCGCACTTCCGGGTTCTTATAGAAAAATCCTCTGGACAGTCCGGTCTTTTGCATCAGTTTGGGAACGGTCACTTTATCCTCTTCTTCGATCATTTCCTGGATTGCCAGTTTTGCCCGCTGGATTTTCTCCACGCTCTGCTTATGGTTTACTTCCAGCATCTTGTCATATTTGCTCATACTCTTTCCCCCATCCTGCTAGATTCGCCCGGATCATCCGGCTCATCTCTGCTCTGATTTCTCTTGTTTCATCTGCGATGATCTGGAGGCTCATCTTCCGGTAAAATTTCACATTCTTTACGGATGTATGCCCCAGTAGTTTTGCGATGGTCCAGTCATCCAGATGCAGTTCTGTTAAGCGGATACCATATACATGGCGGAACATATGCGTTCCAAATCCAAACAATTCTCCATGATCGTCCCGCAAATCTTTTTTCTGGATCAGATCCATCACTTTGTTTTGAACGGTATTATACTGCATAGGTCTCTTGCTATTTTTCTCATCCACAAAAATGTAAACCGTATCTCCATACCTTTTCTTGGTATATTCCATTGCTTTTTCAATCAGCAGTTCCAGTTCTGCACTGATAGGCTTCACAAAGGTAGTTGTTTTCATCTGCCGGATCTGGATCATAGGATGTCCGTCCTGCCGATACAGGCAGTCTGTCTGCAGGGTAAGGGTATCAGATATCCTTGTTCCTAACATCTGGTGGATGACCATAAGCCGCTCCATCTGCTCATCCAGTTCCGCAAGCGCTGCATTAAAACGAATCAGCTCACTGTCTGAATAAGATTTCAATTTCGGCTGCACCTGTCTGGGCAAGTCACTGGCCAGGAATAAAATTTCTAAATGTGGATACCCATATAATTTTCCAATGGTTTCCAACAGTCCCCGGAGTCTTGTCAAATCCATTCGGTAATTATTCACGCCCTCCGCTTCCGTTGCAAGGTACGTCAGATATTCTTCCAGCAACTCCCGATTCAGTTCTTCTGCCGAATGGATATCGGGATATGTTTCTTTCAGATATTTGGATAATCTCCGGATGGCGGTCAGTTCTTTGATAATCGTTGCAATCGCTTCATGATGTAAATGTTCATAAACTGCCTTTTTTGTCTCTTCCCGTAAGTCATCCTGGATAATCGCTGTAAAATTCAAAGTTTGCACATTTTTAATCGGATTCTTTTTATAGGCAATGTCCAGATTCTCTAATGTCCAGATATCTTTCTCAATCTCATCCCGTTCCTCTTTGGCTTCTGTAAATCGATATGCCTTCCGCACATAAGTAATGAGTCTCGATGGCACTGTCTTTTCTTTCCCATATACGCTAGTTCCCTGCATGGTCAGTTTCTGCCCATGTTCCAGAAGCCAGCTTCGGATTTTTAGCAGCCATTGTTCCCACTCCAGTTCCTGCAGGCTCTCTACCCGGATGTGCTTATCCTTTACCATTCTACAAAATCTCTGATAGATCACTCGTTCCTGTATCATCGTTGCCAATGCACATTGTCGGCTTCGGTCCTCAATAAAGGAACGGAATTCTTTTTGAAGCCCCTTTGTTGGAAGCAGTCCGAAATCAAAGCAATGGGATTCCTTTACATTCTTTTTCTGTTTCTCCTCTGCTCTTGCATAGCAGTCCAAATCGATTAGATATAATTTTTTATCCATGGAACTCTCCTTTCATCAGTTCCGCCGCAAAGCTGTGGGTTTCTTCCTGAAAATATGCTTCACTGGCTTTTTCCAGTTTCTTCGGCATATAGTCCACGTACTGTCTGGTCATTTCTTCGTATTCATGCCCCAGGTAATCCCGTACCGCCTGGAGGGAAATACCGTTATCATAATAAAGCGTAGCCAGGTTATGTCGGTAATCATGAGATCTGAAAATGTACTCCCCGTCTGCAATCTTATTTTTCCCACAGTATTTCAACATTTGATACCGTAATGTAGCATACTGGAATGCTCCACCTTTTTTGCTTTTAAACAGATATTCTTCTGGTCCAATCTGATATTTCTTTTTGTACACCTGTACCAGCTTGTACAATGCTTCCGGAATGGGAATCCGCTTATACGTTTTCATTTTCACCTGATATACTTTTAGCCAGTAATCTCCATTCTTTTCTTCATAATCACCACCTGTCAGGGTACACACTTCGCTTCCCCGAATTCCCGTACACCATAAGTGCAGGAACATCAACCGCAGATGTTCCGGAAACTCTGCCAGCTTAGATAAAATTTCCACATATACTCTTTCTGGTACGCTGCGGTCATTGTGGCCATGCACTTCTTTCTGCAAATAATACTCATGCCGGAAGGGAATCTTCTTCAGATATCCTTTTACTACAAGAAAGTTGTAAAACTGCAAAATCATAAAGATTCTTAGTTTTACGCTGATAAGGAAGTATTCACAACAACTTATCACTAACGCTGACAGGCAGGGTGCAAACAGAAACAGAGAGTTAATCACTTTCAATAGTGGTCGGCTCTCTGTTTTTCTATCTTCACTTTGTTACGCAATAGAACGTCATTTTTGAGGGTAGAAGTATAAAATATCATCTAAGCGTTTTACACGTTCTGCAAGCCGCATAAATCAAGCGTTTTTTGCCCTCTACTGCGTAACATACCTATCCCCAAATCAGCAGTTTTATAAAGCGAGTGGATTAGACACTTATTGAATACTGCATAACTTCCGCTGTTGGATTATCCGATATTGGATTTTCCGACAGCGGTTTATCCGACATCGGAAAATCCAACGCAATTAAATAAAGATATAAATAACTAAAGAAATACCAAATACGGATTTAATCAAATACCCATTCCCTTCCTATCCTTTCCCTAATCCCTCTCCTTTGAGGCAAGGCAAAGCGGCAGAGCCGCCGGAATGGAAAAGAACGGAACGGAAACGGCAATATAAAAATATGTTACGCAGTAGAACCTCATTTTTAAGGGTTGGAGCATAAAACCCTTACCCCCGCCCTTATCTCCGCTGTAATGCCGCTTAAATCAAGCGAGAAGCACACTCTATCGCGTAACATTCCATACTGGATAGAGAGCGTAAGCGGTTTATCCGATTGCGCTCTCTTGGCTGCCCGACAGCAAAGACAGGGAAAGCCGTCAAGGACGCGCAAGCGTGCATTTTATCCTTGACGGCTTTTTCTGGCTTTGCTACTTCCTACCTGTCAAAACGGAATTGCAGGATAGCTTTGATAAGCTGTGCCTTCAGACGGTCTTGAATATCGTCGTTGATATGCCCACGATAGGTAGACAGATATTTAATCCGCGCTGTGTAATGCCGCAGTACCGCGTCTATGGCTTCCGGCTCGCCGGCAACAGCTTTCTCAATGGTTTCAAAGGGTATCAGTTTCTTATTCCTCATGTTTTGTTTCCTCCAGTTCTTTTCTTAACTGCTTCAATGCCGCCAGTTTCCAGTAGTTGACTGTACTTCTGCTTCTTCCGTACTCATTCCCGATTTTTCTTTCGCTGTAACCGAGGAAGAAATTCATCAGCAGAACAGTGCGCCTTTGTTCTGATAGGTTAGCTAATGCGTCGGCTAACCGTTTACTTGTAACAACAACTTCTTTCCCTTGCACGACAAAAACAGTCGGCTTTTCATAAACATACTGCTCAAAATAGTTGTCGGTTGCAAACGGTTCAAAAGACGTTTCCGACATCAGATAGTCAAGCGATACTTCATACTTCTGTTTCCGCCCAAAATCGCGGTACGCGCTGATTGCCGCGTTGCGGAGAACGATTTTACAGAACGCGGCAAAGGCATATTCGATATGCTCCATAAATTGTTCGGAATACCTCATTTTCTCATCACCCCCTTTCTTCCCAGTAGGGGGCTATTACAACAAACGCCCATGCAGGCGTAAAACCTCATAGGCGTTTGGTAATATGAGTTATTTAAGTAATTATGATGATTTGTGCGTTCATCTCTATGGTTGCAAAAAACCGTTGCATGGAATAGGCTTTTTTTAACAATGGAATAGAATTAAAAATGTGAAAAAGAAACATGGCGATACCTCCTTGATACCGCCATATCCTCGTAAAAGGGTGACTTTAATACACCCCCCGTATTCTCATTTTTAGAAAAGAAAACGGCGGCTTTGATTATATGATTTCAAAGCCGCCATAAGGTAAATCGGCAGCGGCTTTCCCCCTAAAAATGCTTACTTCTTTAGTTGGTAAAAGTCATAAAATGCAGAGTGTTTAGCAATAAGCGTTTCAAATGTATCATGTTCAATAATTTTCCCGTCTGCCATAAAGATAATCTCGTCATAGAGTTCAAGAATGTCTTTGCTCATATTGTGCGTAATAGTAAGTAAGGTTAAATCGGATATTTCCAACAACCTACTTTCAATGTCATACGCAGTTTGCATATCAATAGCAGATGTACCCTCGTCTAAAATTAACAACGGCTTTTTACGAATTAAAGCTCTTGCTACCGCAATTCGCTGTTTCTGCCCGCCGGAAAGGTTATTACCGTTTTCCCCAACATGATATTCAAGTCCGTTTGGTACTTGCTCAATGAAATGCAATAAACCACTATCAGACAGTGCAGATTGTAATTCTTCTTTGCTGTAATCTTCGTGTAAGCAAATATTGTCTAAAATGCTTTCGTCAAACATATAGACGTTCTGATGAATGACCGATGACAAGGCGGTTATTTTATCAATATCCACAATGGAAAGATTATCTTCATCATACAGAACATTGCCTTTGAAATCAGAGTAATATCCGGCAATCAGCTTGATAAGCGTAGATTTCCCACATCCACTTTTACCAACAAAGGCGTATTTTTTTCCCTTTTTAATGGATAATGAAATACCGTTTATAACTTCATTTTCTTTATCATAGGAAAAATGCAAATCCTCTACGCAAATCATTTCATTGAACGTAGGGGGCTTTTGGGTATCTGTGACTTGTTTTGTATAATCTGAAAATTCATTTAACTTCTGTGCAATCGGCTTGATACTTTTGATTTTGGGAATATTACTAAAAATAATTAAAAGCGGGTTTGCAAGGTTACTGCTAACCTGTACCATACCTAATAACGCTCCTGCACTGATACGCCCAATAATAATGAAGTATGCTGAAAGGAAAACTACAACAACTTGAACAAGAAGTGCAAGAACCATAGAAACTGCTTCATTTGCAGCAATCGCTTTGTCAACGGAAAATTTTGCTTTTATCGTGTCCTCGTTGCTTGCCTCAAATCGTGAGAGAACATATTTTTTCATTCGGTAGGATTTAATAACCTCAAAACCGGATAACAGGTCTTTTACATGGTTTGTAAAATCGGATAGCATATCAGAATATTTGTCCTGCCGTTTAGAGAGCAGTCCTCCGAACAGACTGGGTACAATAAGCATGATAGCGATTGCGATAATCACGCAGACTGTAACGATAATATCAAAGTAAATCATTACAGCAAGAGAAGCTATAAAAATAATCGTATACTGGATAACTTGCAGTAGAGGAAGTAAATAGTTATCTTCAATCATTTTTACATCATTCGTAATTGCAGATAAGTAATCTGCGGTATGGTTTTTTGAGTAATCCTCAATCGTGTGTTTCTCAATTCCTATAAAGGTTTTGGAACGGACAGCTTTCATAATCTTACAGACAAATTTTTTGCTGAACAAAGATTGTAGGTACATAAATACTCCCATAAGCGCAAAGTAGGCTAAAGAAAAGAGTAGTATTCTGATGAAGCCGTCCATATCGCCCATATCTACAATGTCCATAACCTGTTGCAACAAGATAGCGATAAACACATAGGATAGGGAACTAATAGCAGTAAATAATACGGTAAGGAAAAGCAGAAATTTGTATTGTTTTAAGTATCGTATCATACAGCGGTGTCCTCCTATTTTCTGTTGAATATCAAATCACAAACAAGCCCTGTCGCACCCAAAGCAAACAGACAAGTAGCTGTTGATTTATAGCCTTTTTCAGATAAGTGTGCAGCTCCTATTATCAGTCCAATTTCTGCCGCAGCAGATATAGACTTAGATACAATGCGGAATGACCGCTTTTTCCATGCTTCATTTGCGGCAACTTCAATTTTGTTTGCAGCATTTTCGATTTTTTGGTCTAAGTTTGACATAGTATTCTCCTTTCATACATTAAGACGGTATGTATATGTTGAAAAAAATAATACCTTACGAATGAATGTAATGTTTGAAAATAAAACTGCCTTTTTCAAGGCAATTTTATTTACTCGCCTACATTTAAGTGTTCAAAGTAATTCTGTGCTATACCGAAAATTTCATCATCAATAATCGGTAAGTTCATACTATCCAACAGGTACTTAATGAAAGCAAACTTTGAAAGTAATTCTTTCGGAGTTGTGGGATAGACCGACGGAATTAACCAAAAATTTGTAAGCAATGGCAAAAGTTCTGAAAGTTCTTTTGCATAGTCGGTTTTGATAGAACCGTCTGCTATTCCCTCTTGAATAAGCTGTAACCAAAGCGGTGCAATCAATTTTCTGTTTGTGTCAGCCAGTTCTGCTAACAAACGGGGATTTTTCAAAAGAGGAATACTTTGTTTTCCAAGTTCTGTTCTATCAATATCTATATGGTTTAGCTTAATGACCTCACGCATTTTTTGCAGACCGTTTAAGTTCTTTTGCTTTTGTACGGTAACAAACGGGTTATTGTCAAAAAAGAGTTTTTCCCCCAATGCGTCAATAATTTCCTCTTTCGATTTGAAGTGATGATAAATCGCTCCTTTAGTCAATCCTCCAAGCTCATTTACAATGTCTTGAATAGTTGTATTATCATAGCCCTTTTCTATGAATAGCCGCTGTGATACTTCCAATATCTTTTCAACGGTTACTTCGGGATATTTATTTCTCGCCATTGAGAAACCACCTCCAGCCCTTTTCATTCGTTTGGTATGTATTTAGTATAATCAAAATGCTCAGTTTTGTCAATATACATTCCGACGGTATTTATTCTACGTTGTAAAATTTAATATGCTACTGCAAAAAAGAATAGCAAAATATGAGAATAAAAATCTCTCATTTTGTTTGTATGAAATAATTGAAGCGTCGCAGATTGCGGCGTTTTTCTTTTGCATATCTTTGGCATTTCCGGCGCGTCCTCCGTAGTAGGAAGTGAGAAAAACTTTTTGAAAAATTTCTTTCAAAACTTCGGCAAAATCGCCTTGTGCGGTGTAGTAGGTAGTGAAAGGATTTTCAGAGGGTTTGGGATACTTCCCAACAAGCAAAATGCAGGGCATTTTCGGAAAAGGGTACTCTTTTCCTATGCTTGCTACGAAACTTATCACATTACAAAACAAGGAAAGGACGGGAAAGGAATGGAAAGGAAGCAGGAACAGGAAACAGCAGAATTTAAGCCCAAACGGGGCAATCCGGCAAATGAAACAGTCACTTACAAAATCGGCGGTACGTTCTATGAAGTGTCTACCTCTTGCGGCGGCTCGGAACGGCTCTACGACAAAATGAAGCGGCTTATAAAATCAGAAACCGTCAAAACGCCTACTGACAAAGAAAAAGAAGTCCGCTATAATGGAGATAGCAACCTGTCTGTCGGGCGTTCATTACAGGAGGAATGAACATGACAGCAAATACCTATAAGCCCGAACAGATAACAGCATTATACGCCCGTTTAAGTCAAGAGGACGCGCTCGACGGGGATAGTAACAGCATTGTCAATCAGAAAGCCGTTTTGTCTAAATATGCCGCAGACAACGGATTTTCAAATCCGGTATTTTTCATTGACGACGGTGTTTCCGGCGTAACGTTTGACCGCCCGAATTTTAACCGCATGATAGCGGAGATTGAAGCCGGAAATGTGGCAACGGTTATAGTCAAGGATATGTCACGCTTGGGGCGCGACTATCTGAAAGTCGGCTACTATACGGAAATCTTTTTCGTGGAAAGAGATGTGCGGTATATCGCAATCAATGACGGCGTAGACAGTGCAAAGGGCGACAATGATTTTACCCCTTTCCGTAACCTGTTCAACGATTTTTACGCAAAAGATACCAGCAAAAAGGTACGGGCAATCAAGAAAGCGCAGGGCATGGCGGGGGAACATCTGACAAAGCCGCCTTACGGCTACAAGGTAGACCCCAACGACAAAAAGAAGTGGATTGTGGACGAAGAAGCCGCCGCTGTGGTAAAGCGGATTTTTGATTTATGCGTTGCCGGAAACGGACCTATGCGGATAGCAAAAATCCTAAAAGCAGACAATGTGCTGATAGCAAAGGCATATTATGCAAAGAAAAAGGGAAAGTCACTCCCTGATAATCCGTATAATTGGCAGGACAGCACGATTGTTGGCATTTTAGAGCGTATGGACTACTGCGGGCATACGGTAAACTTCAAAAGCTATTCAAAATCCCACAAGTTGAAAAAGCGTATTCCTACCACAAAAGAACAGCAGGCAATTTTCCGCGATACCCATGAAGCAATCGTTGAAGAAGCTGTCTTTGAACGGGTGCAGGAGTTGAGAGCGAACAAACGCCGCCCCACAAAAGCAGAGCGACAGGGAATGTTCTCCGGCTTGGTATTTTGTGCGGATTGCGGTAGTAAACTTCACTTTGCCACCTGCAAGAATTTTGACGGCTCACAAGACCATTACCGCTGTGCAAGATACAAAAGCAATACGGGAGATTGTACGGCGCATTTCATCAGAGAGAAAGTCTTGCGGAAAATCGTTCTCAATCAGATATTTGCCGTAACTACCATGTTCTACGAGGACATCACTGCTTTTATGGAACTGATACAGAAACAGCGGTTTGATGAAGCGGAAAAGGATATGAAGCGCAAACGGCGTGAAGTCGGACAGGCGAAAAAACGGATTGCGGAACTTGACCGGATTTTTAAGCGGATTTATGAGGACGACATCAATGGCACAATCAGCCATGACCGATTTTTGAAGCTGTCCGCAGAGTATGAAGCGGAACAGAGGGAATTGGCGGAAAAGATAAACGCGGAACAGAAAGAAGTCGATACCTACGAACAGAATAAAAGCGATTTTGACAGTTTCGCCGCTATTATCCGCAAGTATGTGGGCATAACAGAATTGACGCCCGCTATCGTCAATGAGTTTATCAAGAAAATCGTCGTCCACGCGCCGGAAAAGAGAGAGGGCAAGCGTTTTCAGAAAGTAGATATTGTCTTTAACTTTGTGGGAGAAATCCATTTGCCGACTGACCCGCAAACAGAACAGAAAACAACAGCGAAACAGGAAAAGACGGCATAGCCCTTGTGGGGGCTATACCGCCTAATCAAGAAATATACTTCCTTGTAACCGAAAACTCTTCCATTTGCTGTCTTTTCACGGGTATCCTGTCTCTGAACGGATTCCAGATATCTCTGAATCTTCTCTGCTTCCACTTCATAGATTGGCTTTTCTTCTCCATTGAAATGTACCAGGAATGTACGAAGTTCCAGCAGCTTGATTCGGATGGTACTGATAGATAAATCTGTGATTCCAAACAGGTACCGCAGATATTTTTGCAAAATCTTTTGATTTTCTAGGTTGTTCACCTCTTTAAAGGATACCCATTCCACGGGCTTGCTTGGATTCATTCGTTCTCTGGAAAAATGGAAACGTTCCAAAAACCACACATTCGCATTCCAATGAATTTCCGGTGCCTGTAAAAATAGGATTTTTCTGCTCATCCGCAGGATACCAAACACAGCACTTTTCTTTTCCCCTCTAAAATGTTCTGAGAGTTCCTGCTCAAATTGCTGTTCTTTGGCCAGTGTCATTATCTCAATATCAGCTACTTGTTGCTTCGCACAAAATTGATAGAGCCTTTGCAGTGCCAGCAGTTTCTCTTTTCTGTAACGGCCTTTGTAGGTATGGATCACCTCTTTCAGCACTGTAAAAATCTGCATCTTCAAATTTTGGGGACACTCCAGTGTAAAATCCCATAGCAGTTCCTTTCCATCTTTGCTGGTCAGAAAAGATTCTGCTATCTCAATCTCCGGATAATAGGTGAGGCACATCCATTGATCACGATACTCGGTAGTATAGTTTCTTCGCCCTGCCAGTGTCTGCATCTCTTCTTTCATCTGATGAAGGAAAATTCTGTCAAATCCCCGCAGGCAGGTAATCGGTGCATGGACGGTTTCGTTCTTTTCCAGATATTCTTCGTATCGGAGCCTTAGGGCTACGTCCATTTCCGAAATGTCGGTAATCCCCTCTTCTATCAGGAATTTCTTTACCCTGTTTCGTATTTTCCCATTTACCTCTGTGCAGGCATCCACCTGTTCACAGATTTTTTGTTCCAGTGCTTCCCGCTCTTCCTGCTGTTCATAAATATGTAATTGATAAGCGGGCATGTTCTTCACCTCCTACAGGAGTTTCTCCACATCATAAAGGGCAGAATGTTTTGCATAATATTGGTCGCTGGCTTCCATAAGCTGGTCATCTACAAGGTTCAGATATTTGATGGTCGTATCGATGTGCTTATGTCCATATGCCTCACTGATCATTTCCAGTGGCCATCCGGCATCCCGCCTCATATTTCCGAAGTATCTCCGTAACATATGGGGCGTCGTATGGATGCCTGTCTTTTTCTCCATCCGCTCCAGCATCCGGTAAACTGCATCCACCTGCAGTGCCTTTCCTTTCGTCTCTCCTTCGATGTTTACAAACAGCATCGGCTGGTGTTGCAGAAATTCCCGGTACTTGGACAAATAAAACAGTAAAAACTGGAAGGTGGCATCACTGACTTTGGATCTTCGGTACGCCGCATTCTTCGCCCTTGCCTTGTTCTCATTGTCATCCCGGAAGAATACCCGGATGGTGTGTCTTTCATAATCAATATCTCTGGTATAATTTACACCTAAAATCTCGCCGATCCGGTATCCGGTCTCTGCCAGCAGCATGATCAGAAGCTGGTCCCTGCAGTTGGTACACTGCTTCAAAAGTTCCAAAATCTCCTGATGCTCTGCCGGACGGACATTTCGTTCTTCCTCTTTCAGATAGCCATTGAATGACCGGAACCGCAGCTTCCGTTTTACACCGATGGAATCATGAGTGGTAAAGCTGTCATAATATAGCACTTTCAGCCTTTCCATATCTGCTTCCAGCTCTAAAAAACAGAAAAACCTGAACACGTCTTTTAAGTACGCATTGCAGGTTTTATTGCTTGGCAGTTTCTCTTTCTTTTCATGCAAATGGTTTCCGGCTTTCAGCCAGTGGAGAAATCCCACATAATGTTCATACTGTTCCTGGAATTCCAGTTCCGCTACCTGGGACAGTTCCATCTCTTTTTCATCCAAATATTCCAGATAGAACCGGATGGATTTTGCCCTGCGGCCAACGGTATTCGGGGAACGGTTTGCTCGAATCAAATGCGTCAGATACTTGGACGGGAGCAGCACCATCTGCCAGCTCTGATGATCCCGGATTAAAAAATATTCCTGTTTTCCTTCCCAGATATGTTCCACTGCATATCGTGCCATTTTGCTCACCGTCCTTTCCTCTAACGCTATACACAGTATATCCACTTCATGCCAAAATAGCTATTCATCAATACCAACAATCCCTCCAAAACCACCTCAAAAACTGTACTAAACTTTTCCTGTAAAAATGTCCAAAAATGAAGCACAAGCAACAAGGCTGGAAAGGGGATTTTTCCTGTTACAAATAGTATTCCACACCTTTCCGGCTGCGGATAAAATCCTGCACCTCTCTCAATTCTTCAGCCATCTGACAGGGTGGAAGGGCACACATCACATCTTCATGATACTTTCCGCCTTTTACAGCCCGAAAATCTAAAATAGAAACCACACAGGTATCTGTTTCTGTCCGGATGGCACGTCCAAACCCTTGCCGCAGTTTCTTCTGCATATCCGGCACAATAATCGCCTGGATATAATCTTCCAATGATTCATAGGTTTCTTTCTCCGCCTCGCTGATAGGATCTGGCACTGCAAAAGGCAGCTTCACGATAATCAGCGAAGATACCATATCCCCCGGAAAGTCCACCCCTTCCCAACAGGATCCGGCTGCAAACAGCACCGCATTCTCCATCGTCTTAAACCGCAGGATTTCTTCCTGGGAATGTCTCCATACTTCTACCATCGGAAAGGGAATCCCATCCCTTAATATCTGGTACACGCTTCCCATCAATGTATAGGAAGTGAACAAGACCAGCGTATGCCCGTAAGTAGAACAGATCAGGGAATGGATCTGGCCTGCCACCATCTCAGCTTCTTCCCTGCTTCCCCTTTTACACTTCCGCAAAGTTTTTGGAAGATATAACAGACAGTTTTCTTCATACGCAAACGGGGATTCTGCCACATAAGACTGTACATCTGTACGTCCTTCCAGTCCGGTCATCTGCAAAGTACGTGCAAATCCTTTTCCTGCTTTCAAAGTTCCACTGGTCAAAATAACAGACAGTGCCTGTTCCCGATCCCACAGCATTTCCCGCAAGAGCTGTGGAATCTCCCGGCTGGCTGCGCATAAGACCGGAATCTTTTCTTTATCCATACGCAGATGGAGTACATACTTAGAATTTTTCTGTAAAAAACACTCTAGTACTTCTTTTGCCTCCTGAAGTCTGTTTAACACCCACTTTGGTACTACTCCCTTTAGCTGTTCCATCATTCTTTCAATCATCTGGATTCCCTCCCATAAACAAAATTCGCATTCTCCGGTCAACTGAAAATTTTCCTTTATACCATGGGAAAACATGTGACTTTCCCTGATAATCGTAAAAATACTATACATCCCGGCTTTTAAAGTTCGGGCTTCCACATTTTGATGTTCCCGTTCCAGATAATAAGCGATCTCCCGGATATCATCCATACATAAATTCTTCCCAAACATCTGCCTGGCCGCCTCCGGAAGTTTATGTGCTTCATCCACTACCAAAGCCCGGTAATCCGCCAGCAATGGTTTATACTCTTCCCTCCGGTGGAATGCATCTGCCAGTAAATAATTGTGATTACAAATCTGAAGGAACACATCCTGCTTTTTGGATTCTTCCAAGTATCTCTGATAGCGGCACATCTGCCTGCCCGGACATTCTCTTGGGCAGAACTTCGGCACACACACCAGCCTTCTGTCAAACCCACTCAAATCCTTTACGGTATCCATATCATAATGTTTCCGCAGAGACAGCAGTGCTTCTCTTTGGACTGCGTTCTTCTGCTTGTGACGGATAGCCTCGATTCTTCGTTCCAGCCTGTTATCACAAACAAAATGTTCTTTTCCTTTCCGTACCACTGCCCGAAGTGGTGTCTGAATAATGCCCTGTTCTACCAAAACTCTTGATAAAAACGGAACATATTCGGACAAGATCGCTTTTTGCAAGGCAATGCTGGAAGTGGATACTACCACCGGATGCTGTTTTGGCAGGCTGTTTCGTTCCATTAGTATGGAATATTTCTGCATCAACACGCAAGCTACCAGATAGGCATACGTCTTGCCAATTCCTACCCCTGCGTCACACAGCGCAATTCTTTCTCCCAGCAAGGTATCTAACAT
>UQMJ01000026.1 GCA_900542035.1 uncultured Clostridium sp. | reverse complement strand
TCCTTATGAAGTAAAACGAGAGGGAAAGGCGTTTCAGAAAAAAGAAGGCAGTTCTTACGTCCTCAATTTAAAGGATTTATGTACCTTAGACCTGATTCCGGATATGATTGAAGCCGGAGTATTTTCCATGAAGATAGAAGGACGTATGAAAAGTCCCCGATATACAGCTGGAGTGGTCAGTGTTTACCGGAAATATGTGGATCAGTATCTGGCTAAAGGCAGAGACGGCTATGCTGTCGATCCGAAAGACAAAAAGATGCTTCTGGATTTATTTGACAGAGGCGGTTTTTCAGACGGATATTATGAAAACCACAATGGCCGCCATATGGTGGCATTGAAAGAAAAGCCGGCCTTTCGGGAAGTCAACCAGGCTCTTTTTGACCACCTGGATCAGACTTATGTCAATGCAGAAATCAAAGAACCGGTTTCTGGCTTTGTGCTTCTGGAAGAAGGGCAGCCTTCCTGTCTGTCCCTGACCTGGGAAACAAAACGTCCGGAGCCGGTTACGGTTACTGTTTCCGGACAAGTACCGGAAATAGCGAAGAACCAGCCTATTACGGAAGAAAAAGTAGCAAAACAGATAAAAAAGACCGGCGGCACTCCGTTTTCCCTGGAACATCTGGACGTCCAGGTAAACGGACAGGTATTTTTGCCGGTTCAGGCGTTAAATGATTTGAGAAGAACCGGACTGGAAGAACTGGAACAGGCAGTTCTTGCGCCTTACCGGAGAGAGGTGCCAGAGGTACAGGAGGCTTTGGAGAAGGACGAAACAGGACAAAAAGCGTCCAAACAGAAGTCAGCAGGAACAAACAGACTTCCAAGGTTTCGGTTGTCTTTTGAAGAACCAGAACAATTGGAGGCAGCTCTGGCATATCCGCAGCTTAGTCAGTCGGCAGATGAACTTGCGGTAGACAGCACCGGATTTGCAGCAGAGATCTGGAAGGAGACTGCAGGAAAGGTTCAGGAAGCCGGACTTGCCTGTATGCTGATCCTTCCTCATATTTTCCGGACAGAGGCCAGAGCGTATTTTAAAAAGAATCTGGACAAATTAAAGTCAGCCGGATTTGACGGAGTGGTAGTCCGGACCATAGAAGAAATCCAGTGGTTAAAAGAAGCTAAAATCGGACTTCCCATGATATTTGACGATACCATGTACACCTGGAATCATGGAGCTGCAGAGGCTATGAAGGCTATGGGAGCCAGCCGGATTACCATGCCGTTAGAGCTAAACGGCAGGGAGCTGCAGAATACGGATTTTGGGCAGGTTCCGACAGAACTGGAAGTTTACGGATATCTTCCGATGATGGTTTCTGCTCAATGTATTAAGAAAACTACATCGGGATGCGATAAAAGGCAGGAAACAGTCCGGCTGAAAGACCGGACGGGAAAACTGCTTTCCGTAAAAAATCACTGCCGGTTCTGTTATAATACCATTTATAATCCAAGTCCCTTATCTCTTCTGGGATGCGCAAAGGAGATCCGAGGTCTGGAAGCAGACGGACTCCGCATGAAGTTTACCATTGAGACAAAAGAAGAGACTGCTGACATTTTAAGCCTCTTTTTAAAAGGCGGAATGGAAGAAAATTCCGGTTCAGCTGCTTTGAACGAGTTTACCAGAGGACATTTTCGACGGGGAGTTGAATAGAAAAAAGAATGACAAACCTGATTATTGAAATTTCAAAATATTTAATGATTCTTTTGATGGCATTTTATACGTATTTTAACTTTCGTTTTTTTTCATACCAGGATCCGGAAGATCAGAAAGTTGTGTGCCGTCATCAGAACCAGGCAATGTTTTTAATCCATCTTCTGGCCTTTTTGGTTATTTATTTAAAAAGCCAGGAAGAGTATGTAATTGCGTTTTATCTGGCCCAGGCGGCGTTTTTTGTCTGCTATATCGGAGGATTCCGCATTTTCTACCGCAATGTGTCCCGCCTGCTTCTAAATAATACCTCCATGCTGCTGTGCGTAGGATTTATTATCCAGACCAGGCTTTCCATTGAGAAAGGACAGAATCTGGCAATCAAACAGTTTGTGGTAGTAGCGGCAGCGGCGGCCATCTGTATGCTGATTCCGTTTATTATAGACCGAGTATGGCAGTTGGTAAAGATTCCGTGGATTTATGGAATCGGCGGTCTGGCGCTGTTAGCAGTGGTCTGGATTGGAGGAAGCACCAGCTACGGCGCCCAGCTTTCGTTGAATTTCGGCGGATTTTCCTTCCAGCCTTCGGAATTTGTAAAGATTACCTTTGTATTTTTTGTGGCGGCGATGTTTTATAAGTCGACAGATTTTAAGACGGTTTGTACCGTAACTGCGGTGGCGGCGGCCCACGTTCTGGTGCTGGTGGCTTCTAAAGATTTAGGCGGCGCTTTTATCTTTTTTATGACTTACCTCTGTATGCTGTTTGTGGCTACTTCCAACTGGTTTTATCTGGGAGCCGGACTGCTTGGGGGAAGCGGAGCCGCAGTTCTTGCTTACCACCTATTTGCTCATGTCCGCGTCAGGGTAGAAGCGTGGCAGAATCCCTGGGCGGATATTGACAACAGGGGATATCAGATTGCCCAGTCGCTGTTTGCCATCGGTACCGGAGGCTGGTTTGGAAGCGGATTGTTTCAGGGAATGCCCTATAAAATCCCAGTAGTAGAAAAGGACTTTATTTTTGCGGCGATTTTTGAAGAAATGGGAGGGATCTTTGCAGTCTGCGTACTGCTAATCTGTCTGGGCTGTTTTATCCAGTTTATGATGATTGCATCCAGGATGCAGGCGGCCTTTTATAAGCTGATTGCATTTGGACTGGGAATCGTTTATATTGTCCAGGTATTTTTAACAGTAGGCGGAGTGGTTAAGTTTATTCCGTCTACCGGCGTGACGTTGCCGTTTGTCAGCTACGGAGGCAGTTCGATTTTCAGTACGTTTATTTTATTTCACATTGTTCAGGGACTTTATATCCTGAAACGGAATGAGGAGGACTATGAGGAAGCGTAATTCAAAATCTCCGGATTCCAATAAAAACATTTTAAGACTTACCTATGCAATTACGGCAGTATTTGCCCTGATGATTGGATACATGGTCTGGTTTATGCAGGCGGAAAGCGAAAATGCCATTAACAACCCTTACAATGCCAGACTGGATCACTTGTCGGAACAGGTAATACGGGGAAAAATTTTAAGCAATGACGGCAGGGTACTGGCAGAAACTATAGTAGGAGAGGATGGAGCAGAAGTGCGCGGCTATCCATACGGCCCTCTGTTCTGCCATACGGTAGGATGGGCTACCAGGGGAAAGACAGGCATGGAAGAACTGGCTAATTTTTATCTGTTGACCTCCCATGACAGCCTTGCAGAAAAGGTAATTCGGGAAATGATGGATGAAAAGGATCCTGGAGACAATGTGGTTACCACTCTGGATGTGGACCTTCAGCAGGCCGCTTACGCTGCGTTAGGCGAGCGGAAAGGCGCAGTGGCAGTGATGGAAGTCGATACCGGAAAAATTCTGGCAATGGTTTCCAAACCGGATTTTGATCCCAATCAGGTCAATACGCTGTGGGACAGTCTGGTAAGCGGAGAACAGGGAGAAGGCCTGCTGTTAAACAGGGTGTCCCAGGGAGTTTATCCTCCAGGATCTACCTTTAAAATAGTAACGCTTCTGGAGTATATGAGACAATATCCAGATGAGTATCAGAATTTCCATTTTGACTGTGACGGTACTTACGAACAGGGAGAATACACCATCCGCTGCTACCATGGAAATGCCCATGGCAGCCAGGATATTGCCCAGTGCTTTGCCAATTCCTGCAATGGAGCGTTTGCTTATATGGGCACGCTGCTCAACCATGACAGCATGAAAAAGACGGCAGAAGAACTGCTGTTTAATAAAGAGCTGCCATTGCCTGTCCCTTACAGCAAAAGTACCTTTGCGCTGTCAGGAGAATCTTCGGACTGGGAGGTGCTTCAGACCTCTATTGGGCAGGGAGGAACCCAGATTACCCCCATTCACAGTCTGATGATTACATCAGCCATAGCCAACGGAGGAATTCTGATGAAACCGTATCTGATTGATCATGTGGAGAGTGAAAACGGAAAAGAAGGCACAAAATTTCTTCCAGAAGTTTATGGGAGTCTGATGAGCGCAGGCGAAGCCGGAGTTCTTTCCGGAATGATGGAGCGGGTGGTAACAGAAGGAACCGCTTCCGCCCTGCAGACAGAAGCTTATCGGGCAGCAGGAAAGACGGGATCAGCGGAGTTTGAGACCGGAAAAGAAAGTCATGCGTGGTTTACCGGCTTTGCTCCGGCAGATGATCCTAAGATTGCAGTGACCGTTATTGTAGAGGAGGGCGGTTCCGGAGGCAGGGAGGCTGCGCCCATTGCCAGGGCAGTGATGGACGCTTACTTTACGCCGTAAGCCCCCTTATTTCCAGACAGCAGAAGGCGAAACATCATCCATGCCCACAGTTTCCCTTGCAATACCTTCTGAAAAGAGTTATACTAGGCACAGACAGAAGTTACACACCAGCGACCAGGAGGGATTGCGATGATAGAAGCAACTAGCTGCGGCGGTGTGGTTATATTTCGTGGTAAGATACTCGTCCTATACAAGAATTATAAGAATAAGTATGAGGGCTGGGTCCTTCCCAAGGGAACTGTAGAGCCAGGAGAAGAGTTCAAAGAGACGGCGCTGCGTGAGGTAAAAGAGGAGACCGGAGTCAGCGCTTCCATTATTAAGTATATCGGAAAAAGTCAGTATTCCTTTAACACTCCTCAGGATGTAGTGGAGAAGGACGTACACTGGTATTTGATGATGGCAGACAGCTATTACAGTAAACCACAGCGGGAGGAATATTTCATTGATTCCGGATATTACAAGTTTTATGAGGCCTATCATCTGTTAAAGTTTTCCAACGAAAAACAGATTTTAGAGAAGGCATATAATGAGTACCTGGATCTTAAAAGGAGCAATCTCTGGGGCAATAAGAAATATTTCTGATGCAGAGACATTGAGACAGCGAAGCTGCAGCAGATGGACCAAAAAGTTCATTTGCTGCAGTTTTTGTTTTGAAAATTGTTGTAATCTTACAAAATTTATATTACAATACGAGAAAGAACAGTCAGAAAGGGGTACAGACAATGAAACAATGGAAGAAATCAGCAGTTTTGGCAGTACCAATGGCACTTTTATGTTCAGTCAGCGCATTTGCAGGCCAGTGGGAGGAAGAGGATGTTACATGGAAATACCTTCAGGACGACGGCAGCTATGCAGCAGACGTCTGGCAATGGATTGACGGTGATGGAGACGGACTTGCAGAGTGTTATCACTTTAACGAAGATGGATGGTTGGATTTAAATACCGTTGTGGATAACTGGATTGTCAACAGCAAGGGCCAGTGGACTATGGGCGGCAATGTCCAGCAGCTGGATTTAGGCGCAACGGCAGAAGAGATAGGAGCGTTTTTTGCTGCTGCCAATGCAAAGGCTTCCGGCCTGATGGATATGGATGCAGATATCGATGCAGTTATGAAATTTACAGTGGATCAGGAATCCATGGATATGCTGCTGGATATGAATATGAAGATGCAGGGAGTTTATTCTGGAAATATGAAAATCCTGTATGACATGGCGCTTCAGGCAGACGGGGAATCTATGACAATGACCATGTTCTATAAAGACGGTTATATGTATACAGAGATGGACGGCACAAAGATGAAAATGCCGATGGACATGGACGAGATGATGGCGCAGAGCATGGCCTTAAGTTCCAGTTTATCGTTCGCTGCAGATGAGACATACGGGATGGCGAATCTGAAGCTGTACCACAATGGAGAAGCAAAGACGGTTACTTATGATATGGATATGGCAGAATTAAATACAGCTGTACAGGAAATGATGGGACTTATGGGGATGAGTGCTTCCGATCTTGGATATGAATATCAGGTAGACAGAGCCAGCGGAACGGTTCACATCAATGAAAACGGTTATGCAGACCGTTCAAGTGTTTCCATGGATATGTCAATGGAATTCCTGGGAATTCCAATGGGCATGGAGCTGGATATGGATGTGACGATTCAGAATCCAGGACAGCCGGTATCCATTACCCTTCCATCCACAGAAGGTTATATGGATATTACCAGTATGACGGAATGAAAACGAGATAGTTTGGGGACACTCCTTTCGTGAGTGTCCTCTTCCATTTTACAGAGAATATAAAGGAGAATCATACCATGAATGAAGCATTTAAGCAGTTAAAAACCTATCTGGATGAAGCAATGGCAGTTCAGACTGCCCTGGTATTGTTTGAGTGGGACGACGCTACGCTGGCTCCAAAGGCAGCAGGCGAAAATACATCCAGAGTAATTGAAATTTTGTCCGGACAGTATTTTAAAGCCATGACCGGAGACGAGACAAAAGCTCTGGTCAGACAGTGCCTCCAGGATCCGTCCGGCTTAAATGAAGTAGAACTGGCCCAGGTAAAAGAAATGGAGGAACAGATTGGACAGTTAGACTGTATTCCGAAAGAAGAGTACCAGGCTTTTGCCAAGCTGTCTTCTGAATCTGTGCGGATCTGGGAAGAAGCCAAAGAACAGAATGATTTTAAACGGTTTGCCCCAACCCTGAAAAAAGTGGTGGAGTATCAGAAAAAGTTTGCCTCTTATCGGGCAAAAGAAGGACAGAGCAAATACGACGCGTTGTTAAAGGACTATGAAAAGGGATTTACCACAACGGATCTGGATGAATTTTTTGGATTGTTAAAAGAAGAACTTGTCCCCTTCTTAAAAGAGGTAATGGAAAAAGGGAGACAGATTTGCGATGACTTTTTAACCGGAACGTTTCCAGAAGAAAAGCAGGAAGAACTGGGACGGTTTCTGGCAGACTATGTGGGCTTTGATTTTTCGAAAGGGGTTTTGTCTGTCAGCGCCCATCCGTTTACAACGAATCTCCACAATAAAGACGTGCGGATTACCACAAGTTATAACGACCATGTGGATAGTTCCCTGTTTTCTGTTATCCACGAAGCCGGACACGGCATTTATGAAATGGGAATTCGAGACGACTTAACCCAGACAGTAGTGGGACAGGGGGCGTCTATGGCAATGCATGAATCCCAGTCCCGTTTCTTTGAAAACATCATCGGAAGAAGCAAAGCGTTCTGGATTCCGATTTATGGAAAGCTTCAGGAACTGTTTCCAGACACGTTTGAAAACATCAGCGTGGAGCAGTTTACAGACGCGATTAACAAGGTGCATCCGGATCTGATCCGTACCGAGGCCGACGAGCTGACCTACAGTCTTCATGTGCTGATCCGGTATGAAATTGAAAAGATGCTGATCGAAGAAGATTTGGATGTAGAGAAGCTTCCGGAAATCTGGGCAGACAAATACGAAGAGTATTTAGGCGTGCGCCCTAAGGCCGATAAGGAAGGAGTTCTCCAGGACATTCACTGGTCCCAGGGATCTTTTGGATATTTTCCATCCTATGCGTTAGGAAGCGCATTTGGAGCGCAGCTTTATTTCCATATGAAGGAAGTTATGGATTTTGAAGGACTTCTCAGGGAAGGAAAAATCGATGAAATCAGAGAGTATTTAAGAGAGAATATCCATCAGTACGGCAAGTTAAAAACCAGCCGTCAGATTTTAAAAGATACGACAGGAGAAGATTTTAATCCCAGATATTATATCCGTTATCTGAAGGAAAAATATTCGGCACTGTATCACATCGGTTAGGCACTGCTGTTGGGGGGAAGACAGCGGCGAAGGCCGCCTGCAAAGGAGGAAATTACATGAAAATACGAGACATCCTGGCAGAGGAAAAACCAACTCTGTCCTTTGAGGTATTCCCGCCAAAGACGGCGGACAACTATCAGTCTGTAGAGACTGCCGCGCTGAAGATTGCCCAGGCAGAACCGGCATTTATGAGCGTTACCTATGGAGCCGGTGGCGGAACCAGCCAATATACGGTCCAGATTGCATCTACAATCAAGAACAAGGGGAATGTAACGCCTCTTGCCCATCTGACCTGCGTTTCTTCGACCAGGGAGAGCATGAAACAGATTTTACAGGAGTTAAAAGACAATCAGATTGAAAACGTCCTGGCTTTACGGGGAGATATTCCGGCAGAGGGGACGCCGGTTCACGATTACCGCTATGCTTCTGAACTGATTCACGAGATTAAGCAGGCGGGAGAGTTCTGTATTGGCGCGGCCTGCTATCCGGAAGGCCATGTAGAATCGGCCAACAAGACGGAAGATATTCTGCATTTAAAAGAAAAAGTAGACGCAGGCTGTGACTTTTTGACGACCCAGATGTTTTTTGATAACAACATTTTATATAATTTTTTATACCGGATCCGAGAAAAAGGGATCCAGGTACCGGTTCTTGCAGGAATCATGCCGGTTACCAATGCCAAACAGATTGCCCGTATCTGCAAAATGTCCGGAACCTATCTTCCAGCCCGTTTTAAGGCTATTGTAGACCGGTTTGGAGATAATCCGGCTGCCATGAAGCAGGCAGGAATCGCTTATGCAACCGAGCAGATTATTGATTTAATTGCCAATGGCGTTAATGGAATCCACGTGTACTCGATGAACAAACCGGATGTAGCGATGCAGATCAAGGAGAGTTTGTCGGAAATCGTATAAAAAGGGGACGCCATGGAAGTAAACAGAAGAGAAATTTTCCGGTATCTGGGTTATAAACGGGATGAGGCAGACGACAGAACCAGGGCGCTCGCCGAATCCTGTCTGAACGAATTGGAACAAGCTGCAGATCCAAGAACCATGGTTTTAGAATATCCTCTTACCTTGGGAGAAAACCATCAGATTGACGCGTCCTGTTTTCAGACCAGAAGCAGGAATTTGTGGAAAAATTTAAAAGACTGTGAAAAAATTGCAGTCTTTGCAGCAACCCTGGGAGCAGGTGCCGATCAGCTGATTCAAAAGTATTCCAGGCTTCAGATGAGCAGGGCTGTGGTGCTTCAGGCCGCGGCGACTGCCATGCTGGAGGATTACTGCGACAGTATCTGTCAGGGACTGAAAGAAGAATATGAAAAAAAAGGCTTGTATCTGCGTCCAAGATTCAGTCCTGGATATGGGGACTTTCCCCTGGAAGTCCAGAAAAACCTTCTGGATGGGCTGGAGGCAGGAAAACGGATCGGGATTAAGCTGACCGACAGTCTGTTAATGACACCTTCAAAATCCGTAACAGCGGTAATGGGAATCAGTAAGAAGCCTTACCGCTGTCAGGTGCGGGGATGTGAGGTCTGCCAGAAAACAGACTGTATGTACCGGCGTCAGTCGTAAATATAGAAAAGGAAAAGGGGAATTTGGCCATGTATAGATTATTGGAAGAAATGAAAAAGCGCCGGCTGTTTTTTGACGGTGGTACGGGAAGTATTCTTCAGGAAAAGGGGCTGGCAGCCGGAGAACTTCCAGAGACCTGGAATATCCTTCATCCGGAAATCCTGATTACCCTTCATCGGGATTATCTGGAAGCAGGGGCGGATATTATTAATACCAACACATTTGGAGCCAATGGGCTGAAATTCCATGACGGCACCAGATTCAGCCTGGAACAGGTAATAAAAGCAGCGGCAGCCAATGCAAAAGAGGCAGTCCGCCAGTCGGGAAAGGATGCGTTTGTCGTTCTGGATCTGGGGCCTACAGGAAAACTGTTAAAGCCTCTGGGAGATTTGGAGTTTGAGGATGCAGTAACTCTGTACCGAGATGCGGCAAAGATTGGTTTCAGGGAAGGAGTGGACGGCGTTCTTATTGAAACCATGAGCGACAGCTATGAGATCAAAGCGGCAGTCCTGGGCGTAAAAGAAGCCTGCAGCCTTCCGGTTTTTGTTACCATGGTATTTGATGAAAAAGGGAAACTGCTGACCGGAGGGACAGTCGAATCCATGACCGCTATGCTGGAAGGACTGGGGGTAGACGGAATCGGCGTTAACTGCGGACTGGGACCGGTGCAGATGAAACCTATTGTAGAGCAGCTGCTGAAGGTAACCAGCCTTCCGGTAATTGTAAATCCCAATGCAGGTCTGCCAAGAAGCGAAGGCGGCAGGACGGTATATGATATTGACAGCGATACGTTCGCAGAAGAGATGGCAGACATTGCCGCTATGGGAGCTGTTGTAGTAGGCGGATGCTGCGGAACTACGCCGGACCATATCCGGAAAACGGTTTCCCTTTGCAGAACCATTCCAGTACAGTGGCCGGAAGATAAGGGGCGGACAGTGGTGTCGTCCTATAGCAAGGCAGTGGTAATAGGCCAGGATCCGGTTATCATTGGAGAACGAATTAATCCTACGGGCAAATCCAAATTTAAACAGGCGCTTCGGGAACACGACTTAAATTATATCCTGAGAGAAGGCGCAGCCCAGCAGGATAACGGAGCCCATATATTGGATGTAAACGTAGGCCTTCCGGAAATTGACGAGCCTTCTATGATGGAAGAGGTTATGAAAGAACTCCAGAGCATTACCGATCTGCCCCTTCAGATTGATACGGCAGATATCAGGGCAATGGAACGGGGAATGCGGGTTTACAACGGAAAGCCTCTGATCAATTCGGTAAATGGCAAAGAAGAAGTCATGGAAGCCGTTTTTCCGCTGGTAAAAAAATATGGCGGAACCGTAGTCGCCTTGTGTCTGGATGAAGATGGAATTCCAGATACGGCAGAAGGGCGAATCCGTATTGCCAGAAAAATTTATGAAAAAGCTGCCCAGTATGGAATCCAGGCAAAGGATCTGTTAATCGATGGCCTTTGTATGACGGTAAGTTCTGACAGCAAAGGGGCTTTGACCACCCTGGAAACTCTTCGGAGAATCCGGCAGGAACTGGGTGGAAAAAGCATTCTGGGCGTATCCAATATTTCCTTTGGTCTGCCTCAGAGAGAGAATATCAACGCTGCATTTTTTACCATGGCGCTGCAGAGCGGATTGAATGCGGCAATTATCAACCCTAATTCTGAAGCCATGATGAGAGCGTATTACTGCTATCGGGCGCTGGCCAATTTAGATCCCCAGTGCGGGGATTATATCGGGATCTACAGCGGGCAAAGCGCGGGACTGGGAGAAACCGTAAAGAAAAAAGCGGCGGACAAAGAAGCAAAAGAAGGGCGCAGCAATGGGTTATTTGACGCTGTTTTAAGAGGATTTCGGGAGGAAGCCGGACGATTTGCCTTTGATTTATTAAGTGAAAAGCAGCCGTTGGAGATCATTAATGAAGTGATGATTCCAGCCCTGGATGTTGTAGGGAAGGGCTTTGAAAAAGGTACGATTTTCCTGCCTCAGCTTTTAATGAGCGCCGAAGCGGCAGGGGTGGCCTTTGAGGTTTTGAAAACAGAGATGCTGAAGAACGGCCAGACCCAGGAGAAGAAGGGAAAAGTAATTTTAGCTACCGTCAAAGGCGATATCCACGATATTGGCAAAAACATTGTGAAAGTATTGCTGGAAAATTACGGTTACCAGGTTTTGGATTTGGGAAGGGATGTGGCGCCGGAAGTAATTGCAGACTGCGCAGTGAAGGAACAGGTTCCGGTGGTAGGCTTAAGCGCCTTAATGACCACTACGGTGCCTAGTATGGAAGCGACCATCCGTCTTTTGAGAGAAAAAGCGCCATGGGTAAAAATCATGGCAGGCGGAGCGGTTCTGACAAAAGAGTACGCAGAGTCCATAGGGGCGGACTGCTACTGCAAAGACGCCATGGCTTCCGTTAATTTTGCGGAAGCGGTTATTTGTCTGGAAGGGAAGGGCAAAGAAAACGAAAGAGAATGTTAAGAAAAAGGAGCAGGCGCTGTGTTATTTTCCAGTATGTCATTTTTAATCTTATTTCTGCCAATTGCTCTGGCCGGATATTTTCTTTTGCCAAAGGTTGTGAAAAACCTTTGGCTGTTAGTCGTCAGCATGGTGTTTTATGCATGGGGAGAACCGGAATTTGTCAAAGTAATGGCAGTCTCGATTGGAATGAATTATGGATTTGGCCTGGCAGTGGATCGGCTTCGGGACCATAAGCATGGATGCCGCTTGTGCCTGATTGCCATGGTGGGCTGCAACCTGGCGCTGCTGGGATATTTTAAATACATGAATTTTTTTGTAGAGACCGTAAACAGGGCAGCTGGACAGGAGATATTTGCACCAACTAAGATTGCCCTTCCCATTGGAATTTCCTTTTTTACCTTTCAGGCCATGTCTTATGTGATTGACGTGTACCGGAAACATGGAAAGGTTCAGAAAAATATCTTAAATGTAGGGCTTTATATTGCGTTTTTCCCCCAGCTGATTGCAGGGCCTATTGTCCGGTACGAGACGTTTTCCGACCAGATTTACAACCGGAAAGTAACGGCAGAGGGATTTACGGCAGGGATCCATCGGTTTTTGTATGGATTTATCAAAAAAGTGCTGGTTGCCAACACCATGGCGGTAATTGCAGATTATATCTTTACCCTTCCGGCAGCCGGAGAACTGACGACAGGGGGTGCCTGGCTGGGAGCGATTGCCTACACCTTCCAGATTTATTTTGATTTTTCCGCTTATTCCGATATGGCCATTGGCTTAGGCCGGCTATTTGGATTTTATTTTCCGGAAAACTTCCGTTATCCTTATATGGCAGAATCCATTACCGACTTCTGGAGGCGGTGGCACATTTCGTTAAGCACCTGGTTCAGGGACTATGTCTATATTCCGCTAGGCGGATCCAGAGTGGATTCTAGGTGGAAGCTGGTAAGGAACCTGTTTACAGTCTGGTTTTTAACCGGAGTCTGGCATGGAGCCAACTGGACGTTTATCTGCTGGGGACTGTTCTACTTTGTCCTTCTGACCGGTGAAAAGCTGTTCCAGATACCGGAACGGGCAAAAAAATGGGGCTTTGGATGGCTGTACCGGATGGTGACTTTGCTTCTTGTCATCTGCGGCTGGGTACTGTTCCGATCTGCAAGTCTTGGAGAAGCAGCGCTGTACTTAAAAACCATGTTTGGACTGGAAACGGCTCATCCGGACGTATCCTGGACGCTTTATTATGTGTGGGAGTACCGGTGGTATTTCCTTGCGGCAATAGCAGGAAGTACGCCGGTTGTCGGCCGCCTTCTGGCATGGGCAGACGGGGAATCCGGATCGGATTTGGGCCGTCTGGCTGTCCGCATTGCGGTGTTTCTGCTGTTTTTACTGGCAGTTTCTGAACTGGTAATGGGAGCCCATAATCCATTTATTTATTTTAACTTTTAGAAGGAGAAAAGGGCGATATGCGGATATGGAAAATGATAAGCAGATACGGACTGACTGCTGCGTTTCTGCTTTTTATCTACGGTATGGCGGTATGGAATCTGCCGGAAGCAAAGGCGGCTGTAGAAAACAGCCAGGAGAAGACCTGGGCGGCAGTTTCCGGATCGATGGAACAGTATTACAGCGAAGAGCTAAAAGGCCGGTATCGGTTTGTTGAGGGAAATGGACTGGCAAAGCGCCTGGCTTTTCTGCGCACCTGCAACGACACGGTGCGTTTAGACAATGGAGATCTGGAACGTCTCAGCAATCACTTTGACTGGGAAGATACTGCAGACAGCCTGATAAAGCTTAGTGAATACTGCAGGAAACTGGAAATCCCATTTCTTTGTGTGTTTGCGCCGTCGAAAGTGTGCCAGTACGATACCGGACTGCCTCTTGGAGTGCCGGATGAGGTCAATCCGGCAGCGAATCAGGTCATAGAACGTCTGGAAAATGCAGAAGTTTCCGTGCTGGATTTGCGGAGAAACCTTCACGAAGAAGGACGTTCCCATGAAGAATTGTTTTTCCATACGGATCACCACTGGAATTCGGAAGGGGCGTTCTGGGGGTATCAGAAACTGACGGAACGATTAAATGCAGATTTTGGCTATGAGATTGACGATACCTTGAGAGAACGGGAAAATTTCCGTCAGAAGGATTTCCCAGAAGGCTTTTTAGGTTCCTATGGAAAGAGAACGGGAAAATATTTCGGGGGAGTAGACGATATTTCCGTAATTCTGCCGGATTTTGAGGTCAGCCTCCGGATGGAAGTGCCGGACAGGGGAATTGTGCGGGAAGGGGATTTTTCTCAGGCTCTTCTGGATTTTAGCCAGATTACAGACGCCTGGTATTACGATGACAGTCACATTCCCTATGCGGTTTATACAGGGGACGATTACAACCTGATGCGGATTATAAATGAAAACGCGGAAAATGATAAGAAGCTTTTGCTGCTAAAAGACTCCTTTGTCCGTCCGGTAGCCAGCTTTTTAAGCCTGGGCATCCGCCAGGTAGAAGCCATTGATTTGCGGATAGAACCGAAGATTTCCGTAAAAGAATATCTGAATGCCCATAAACCGGATACGGTCGTCTTTATGTGCAGCATCTGGGCGCTGAAGGACTACAATCTGATTGATTTTGGATTGTAAAATGTGCTATAGTAATATGGAATGTTTGAATGAGGCAAAAATGTTTATCCTGGCCTCAACATAAGAGAAAAGAGGAAGTAATCATGATTGATTTGGTTCAAAGACCGAGAAGGCTGCGTACTACCCCCCTTCTAAGAAAAATGGTTCGGGAAACCCGAATGGATAAATCTTCTTTGATTTATCCCATGTTTGTAAAAGAAGGTACAAATATTAAAGAAGAAATCCCTACAATGCCAGGACAGTTCCGCTACAGTGTGGACCGTCTGCCACAGGCGCTGGAAGAGGTTGCAAAGGCAGGAGTTCCAAGCGTTATGCTGTTTGGGATTCCGGAGCACAAGGATGCCTGCGGAAGCGGCGCTTATGCAGAGGACGGCATTATCCAGAAAGCGTTCCGAAAAGCCAAGGAAAGCGTACCGGATCTGTACTACATCGGCGACGTGTGTATGTGCGAATATACCTCCCATGGACACTGCGGCATTTTAGACGGACACTATGTAGATAACGATAAAACATTGGAATATCTGGCAAAAATTGCCTTGTCCCAGGTTCAGGCAGGAGCGGATATGGTAGCGCCTTCTGATATGATGGACGGACGGGTAGCCGCGATTCGGGAAATATTAGACGACAACGGATATGAGACCACTCCGATTATGGCCTATTCCGCGAAATATGCATCCGGTTTTTATGGCCCGTTTCGGGATGCAGCCGGATCAGCTCCGTCTTTTGGCGATAGAAAGAGCTATCAGATGGACTACCATAACCGGAAAGAGGCATTAAAAGAAGTCTTTTCTGACATCGAAGAGGGGGCGGACATTATTATGATTAAGCCGGCCTTGTCTTACCTGGATATTATCAGAGAGACTGCCGATGCCATCGACCTTCCGGTTGCTGCGTACAGCGTCAGCGGCGAGTATGCCATGATCAAGGCAGGAGGAACGTTAGGCTATATTGATGAAGATAATTTAATCTGTGAAACTGCCGCCAGCATTTATCGGGCAGGATGCAATATCCTTCTGACTTACTTTGCAAAGGAACTGGCCAGATTTATGGATGAGGGGAGAATTGGGTAATGACAAAATCAGAGCAGTTATTCAGCGAAGCAGTGAATTTGATGCCAGGCGGCGTAAATAGTCCGGTTCGGGCATTTCGGGCAGTAGGAAGCCATCCCAGGTTTATTGATCGGGCAAGAGGCCCTTACGTATGGGATGTAGACGGCAACCGTTATATTGATTACATCGGTTCCTGGGGGCCCATGATTTTAGGACACAATCATCCGGCCGTATATGAAGCAGTGGTAAAGGCAGCAGAAAAAGGGCTGAGTTTCGGAGCTGCAACCGGAATTGAAGTCCAGGTAGCCGAGCTGGTAAAACAGATGGTTCCGTCTATGGAAATGATGCGTATGGTCAATTCCGGAACCGAGGCCGTTATGTCAGCAGTCCGTCTTGCAAGAGGATTTACAGGACGCAGTAAGATTTTGAAATTTGCAGGATGCTACCACGGTCATTCGGATTCCATGCTGGTAAAGGCCGGTTCCGGAGCCATGACCAGCGGGATTCCGGACAGCTTAGGCGTACCGGCAGGAAGCGCCCAGGACACTTTGACAGCGGTTTACAATGATGTGTCCAGTGTAGAAGCGCTGTTTGCCCAGTATCCAGGCCAGATTGCAGCTGTGATTTTAGAGCCGGTGGCCTGCAACATGGGTACAGTCGTTCCCAAGGAAGGATTCTTACAGGCAATGCGGGACATCTGTACCCGAGAAGGCGCCCTGTTGATCTTTGATGAAGTGATTACCGGTTTCCGGTTAAGCAGAGGCGGCGCCCAGGAACGGTTTGGAGTGACTCCTGATCTAAGCACATTTGGAAAGATTATCGGCGGCGGTATGCCGGTAGGATGCTACGGCGGACGAAAAGAGCTGATGGAACTGGTAGCGCCTTTAGGCGGCGTATACCAGGCAGGTACGTTAAGCGGCAATCCGGTAGCCATGTCCGCCGGACTGGCAGAGCTTACCATATTAAATGAGCATCCGGAGATTTACGATTATATCAACGGTTTAGGCGAGTATTACAGGGAGAGCGCAAGAAAGCTGTTTGAAAAGTATCAAAAACCGTGGCAGGTAACGGGAGTCGGTTCCTTAAGCTGCATCTATTTTACGAATCATCCGGTTTCCAATTATGAAGATGCCAAGACTGCCGATACTGCAGAATTCGGCCGCTATTTCAATCACATGATTACCAACGGCGTCAGCATGGCTCCTTCCCAGTTTGAGTCTATTTTCATTTCCAATGCCCATACAAAGGAACTGATAGACATTACCATGGACATTTTAGGAGAGTATCTGGAAGAACGGCAGTAACAGCCAGACGGTCAGAAAAAAGGACTTCAGAATTCAGAGTGTTGAATCAGAAGTCCTTTTTTGACGAACGCATTTCGTAGAAATAATTGATTTCCGCCCCTAAAAACAGGGCGCAGATACAGAAATACAGCCACAGCATTAAGAGCACTACGGCAGTCAAACTTCCGTATGTATAAGAAAACTTATTAAAGAAACGGAAGTAAATGGAAAATCCCAGGGAAATGCCAATCCAGCAGACCGTTGAAAACAGCGCGCCTGGAATCTGTTCCCGCCAGCTTAAGTCCCTGTTGGGAACAAAGGTATAAAGGCCGGTAAAGCAGAAGATTAAAGTCCCCAGGGATAGCAGAGTCCGGACATTTATGATATACTGGGTAATGGACGCCAGAAATGGAAGTTTTCTTAAAATAAAATGACTGAGCGTATCGCCGAATACCAGAAGCACCAGGGAGAGGATCAGAACCAGAATAAAAACAATGGTATATCCAGAGCAGATGATTCTGGTTATAATATAGCCGCGGTGGGAATGGTCTCCCTGAATCCGGTTTAACCCTTTTGCAATTCCAAGCATCCCTTTTGACGCAGACCACAAAGCGGCCAGAGCAGACAGGGAGAGCAGGGCAGCCGGCGATTCGGTGTAAAGGCTGTTGATCAGACTGAACAGGATCTGGCTGAACTGACGGGGAATAATGGGACCGAACAGCTGCAGAAGATCATTCTGGCTGACGCTGGGAATGACCTGGATAATGGACAGCATCAGCATGGTAAAGGGAAATGCTGCCATGATGATAAAGAAAGAGGCCTGGGCAGCATAAACGGTAATTTCGTCAGAAGTATATTTTTTCATAAGCCGCTGTACAAACAGCAGGAAAGTCAGCATAAAAGACGCTCCTTTATTCAGATTTTGCTGGCATAGACGCTTTTTGCGCCAGGGACTGGTAAGAATATACCATGACAAACAGAAAATAACAAGGCCTAACGATAGGAACCAGGTTTGGAGGAAGAAAATATGAAACGGCTTTTGGGTTATCTGAAACAATACCAGAAGGAAAGCATAATTGCTCCGCTGTTTAAAATGCTGGAGGCCAGCTTTGAATTGCTGGTGCCTCTAGTAGTGGCCAGCATGATTGATATGGGAATCCGCAGCCAGGACAGCGCGCATATTTTAAAAATGGGAGGTCTGCTGGTGCTTTTAGCGGTAATCGGAATTGCCTGCTCCCTGACTGCCCAATACTTTGCGGCAAAAGCCGCCATCGGAGCAGGAACGGCTCTTCGGAATGATTTGTTTGCCCATATCCATAAGCTTTCCTATGCAGAAATCGATACCATAGGTACGGCAACGCTGATTACCCGCATGACTGGAGATATTAATACGGTTCAGAACGGCGTCAACATGGTGCTCCGCCTGTTCCTCAGATCCCCCTTTGTAGTGTTTGGCGCTATGGTTATGGCATTTACAGTAGATATCAAAGGAGCCATGGTATTTGTCTGCGCCATTCCCCTTCTTTCAATCGTGGTATTCGGCATTCTGCTGATCAGTATGCCGCTGTATAAAAAGGTGCAGAAGCAGCTGGATCAGGTGACCCTTTCTACCAGGGAAAATTTGCTGGGCGTAAGGGTAATCCGCGCGTTTAACCGCCAGGACAGCGAAACAAAGCGGTTTCAGGAAGAAAACAGCCTGCTGGTAAAATCACAGGTGTTTGTGGGAAAAATTGCGGCCCTTTTAAATCCTGTGACCTATGTAATCATTAATCTGGCAATCGTGGTTCTGATCTGGACAGGAGCCAGACAGGCAGACGCTGGTATTTTATCCCAGGGAAAAGTGGTAGCGTTAGTAAATTATATGTCTCAGATTCTGGTAGAATTAATCAAACTGGCAAATTTGATGATTCTGATTTCTAAGGCTATGGCCAGCATGAAGCGGGTGGACGGCATATTTGAAATCGAGCCTGGGATAAAAGAACCGGAACAGACAGAAAAGCAGGAAAGCTGCAGAAAGCCCCAGAAAGGAGAAACGGTTCCGAAAGTAAGATTTTCCCATGTGACCTTTACCTATGAAGGAGCAAAAGAACCGTCCCTTACGGACATTTCTTTTACAGCAATGGCAGGAGAAACCATTGGGATTATCGGCGGAACCGGTTCTGGAAAATCTACCCTGGTAAATTTAATCCCAAGATTTTATGATGTGACCGGAGGAAAGGTTGAGATAGATGGAACCGACGTGCGGAAAGGACGGCTGGATAACATCCGGAATCAGATAGGCGTAGTACCGCAAAAAGCAGTTCTGTTTAAAGGAACGTTAAGGGAAAATATGCGGTGGGGAAAAAAGAATGCTGCCGATGAGGAAATCTGGCAGGCATTACAGACTGCCCAGGCCAGAGACTTTGTAGAAGAAAAAGGAAGCGGACTGGATCTGGAGATTCATCAGGGCGGACGCAATCTGTCAGGCGGACAGAGGCAGAGACTGACCATTGCAAGGGCCCTGGTGCGAAGGCCGGATATCCTGATTATGGATGACAGCGCTTCTGCCTTGGACTTTGCGACAGACGCCAGACTTCGTCAGGCGATCAAAGAAGATACAGAAGATATGACCGTATTTCTGGTTTCCCAGAGAGCAGCAACCATAAAAAATGCAGACCGGATTCTGGTGCTGGACGATGGGCATCTGGCAGGGATTGGAACCCATAAGGAGCTGTTTCTGTCCTGTCAGGTGTATCGGGAAATTTGCCTGTCCCAGCTTTCTAAGGAGGAGGTACAGCAGTATGAGAGATAAAAAGAACCGAGAAACCATTAGGCGTATTCTTCTTTCCATCCGCCAATACAAGTGGAAAGTGGGCTGTTCCCTGATTCTGGCCCTTTTCATTGTTGCGCTGACCCTGTATGTGCCCATTCTGATTGGGCAGGCAGTGGATCTGATTATAGGTCCAGGACAGGTGAAATTTGCCGGACTGGGAAGAATCCTGATAAAAATTGGGGCAGCTGTGGCGGCAACCGCCCTGGCCCAGTGGCTGATGAACCATATCAACAACCAGATTACTTACCAGGTAGTTATGGATATCCGTACCCAGGCATTTGAGCGTTTGGAGCATCTTCCGCTCCGCTATCTGGACAGCCATACGTCCGGAGACGTCTTAAGTCGGGTAATTACCGACGTAGATCAGTTTTCCGAGGGACTTTTAATGGGATTTACCCAGCTGTTTACCGGAGTGATGACCATAGTGGGAACCCTGCTGTTTATGCTCTCTGTCAATCCGTGGATTACGGCAGTAGTGGTAATCCTTACCCCTTTGTCTCTGGTAGTAGCGGGATTTATCGCAAAAAAGAGCTATGTCATGTTTAAACACCAGTCGGAAACCAGAGGAGAGCTGACCGGACTGGTAGACGAGATGTTAGGAAATTTAAAAGTAGTACAGGCATTTGGATATGGAGAAGAAGCTCAGAAAAGGTTTGAAGAAATAAACGGCCGCCTGGCTGGATACAGCTTAAAGGCAACGTTTTTTTCCTCGATTACCAATCCGGCTACCCGTTTTGTCAACAGCATGGTTTATGCGGCAGTGGGATTAAGCGGATCCTATGCAGCCATTGGCGGCATGATTTCCATTGGCCAGCTGACCAGCTTTTTAAGCTATGCAAACCAGTATACCAAGCCGTTTAATGAAATTTCCGGTGTTGTGACAGAACTTCAGAATGCTCTGGTATCGGCATCCCGCGTCTTTGATTTAATTGATCAGGAGCCGGAGAAAAAAGATAAGGCGGATGCCGCAGAGCTAAAGCAGGCAGAGGGAAGAGTAGAACTTCACAATGTGGACTTTTCCTATACGCCGGAGAAAAAGCTGATTGAGCAGTTTAACCTGCAGGTGGAAAAAGGAAAGCGGGTAGCCATCGTAGGGCCTACCGGATGTGGAAAAACTACGATTATTAATCTGCTTATGAGGTTTTATGATGTAAACAGCGGAAGTATCGAGGTAGACGGACGGGATATTCGGGACATTACCAGAAAGAGCCTGCGTTCTAATTACGGCATGGTGCTCCAGGAAACGTGGCTGAAAGCCGGCACTATCCGAGAAAATATTGCCTATGGAAAGCCGGATGCTTCTATGGAAGAGATTGTAAAGGCAGCCAAAGAAGCCCATGCAGACAGTTTCATCCGGAAGATGCCCAAGGGGTATGATACGGTAATCAGCGAAGACGGCGGCAACCTTTCCCAGGGCCAGAAGCAGCTTCTCTGTATTGCCAGGGTAATGCTGTGTCTGCCGCCGATGCTGATTTTAGATGAAGCAACTTCGTCTATTGATACCCGTACGGAGATACGGATCCAGAAGGCGTTTTCCAAGATGATGGAAGGGCGTACCAGTTTTATTGTGGCGCACCGGCTGTCCACGATTAAGGAAGCGGATATGATCTTAGTGATGGAAGACGGCCATATTGTAGAACAGGGAAAGCATGAGGAATTGCTGGCAAAGGGCGGATGTTACGCCAGACTTTATAACAGCCAGTTTGCAGTTTCCTAAAAGGTTAAGGTCCCACGTGTTCTTTTAATAACTGGATTTCTCTGCCATGTCCGTTCAGGTCCTGAGGGGTTTCCAGGATAAAGGGAAGGTGCATAAGCTTTGGGTGGTTTAAGATGGCGCAGATGCCTTCCAGGCCCAGATACCCTTCTCCAATGGAAGCGTGCCGGTCTTTTCTGCTGCCAATGGGATTTTGGCTGTCATTTAAATGAAAGGCTTTGACTCTGTGCAGACCGATGACGGAATCCAGTTCATTTAGGACGTTGTCTAAAGACTCCAGCAGGTCATAGCCTGCGTCCCAGATGTGGCAGGAATCCATACAGATGCCGAGTTTTGGGGCAAGAGCCGGATCGGTCTTGTCTAAGATGATGGCCAGTTCTTCAAAGGTGCGTCCGATTTCCGTTCCTTTTCCGGCCATGGTTTCTAACAGCACTGTAGTAGGCTGGTCGGGAGTCATACAGGCATTGAGCATCTGGACAATATAATCGGCGCCCGTGTCAAATCCCTGACCTAAATGGCTTCCTGGATGAAAGTTATAGTAGTTTCCAGGAATGTAGCTCATAAGCGTCAAATCTTCGGTAAACATCTGGGCAGCCAGTTCCCGTAATCCAGGATCCTTGGAGCAGGCATTTAAGGTATAGGGAGCATGGCCTACAATGGGAGCAAAGCGGTGTTCCTGCAAAAAGGTGTGAAATGCTGTTAAATCCGGAATATTTAACGGCTTTGATTTGCTGCCTCTGGGATTACGGGCAAAAAACTGCAGGGTATTGGCGCCTATGGAGAGAGCGTCCTGCCCCATACGCAGATAGCCTTTGGCAGAAGAAACATGAGTACCAATCGAAAACATAAAGACTCCTTTCAATCTTATTAAGTAGCTTTAGTATAGGCAGTTTGGAAGGGGATGTCAACAAGCAGGAAGGAGAAGGAGATGGATAAGGAATTAAAAATAGCGATTTTGATTGATGCAGATAATATTTCCGACAAATATGTAAAAATTATTTTAGACGAGACCGCAACCAAGGGGGTAGCGACGTATAAAAGAATTTATGGAGACTGGACCAGTACCAAACTGGGATCGTGGAAGAAGGTATTGCTGGAAAATTCCATTATTCCGATTCAGCAGTACAGCTATACAACTGGAAAAAACGCAACCGATTCAGCCATGATCATTGACGCCATGGATATTCTGTATTCTGGAACTGTAGACGGATTCTGCATCGCTTCTTCAGACAGCGATTTTACCCGTCTGGTGGCCAGGCTTCGGGAGTCTGGTATGTATGTGCTGGGAATGGGAGAGAGCAAGACGCCTCTTCCGTTTGTTTCGGCCTGTAATGAATTTAAGTATCTGGATCTGCTGCTGAATGCCATTTTAAAAGAAGAAAAGGAGCAGGCAGCATCGGTCAAAGAACTGGAGACTGCGGTGTCAGAAAAAAAGAAAGCGCTGGATACCAGCCCGACAGCGGCTTTAAAGACGAAAAAGCAGGCAAAGGAGATAAAAGAGTCTCCAGGCTCAAGAAATACCCTGAGCCTGAAGAAGTTTAAGAAGGAGGTCCGGAGTATTGCAGAAAGCTGTTCCGACGATGACGGATGGATTTTTTCCGGAGAACTCCGCAACCAGCTTGCCAAGAGGTTTCCGGATTTTGACGTGCGTAACTTTGGACATTCCAAATTCACGCCGTTTATGGAATCACTAGGCATTTTTGACGTGCGTCGGGAGGCGACTACAGCGGGAAATCGGGTAAAACTGGTATACTTCCGCTGCAGATCCTGCTCGGACGTTTCCTGAGAATCTCTATAAAACCTTATAATAAGAACCGGAACGGCTGCATGATAAATCCTACGATTGCCCATGCGGCCTTTTTCCATGCCGGAACAGAGGCAACCGTAATATGATCCGGAATTTCATAGCTTCCGTCTTCCAGGAGACGCCGGCAGTCTTTGTGGTATTCTTCCATATATCCGGTCAGCTGTCTGGCCAGATCCGGACTTTCGATGGCTAACATCAGTTCCGTATCCATATAGGTGCTTCTAAGGTCCAGATTGTAGGAGCCGATCAGGGAAAGGGTATCGTCGATAACCAGGGATTTCCCATGGTAGGAAGTTCCGCCGTCATATTCATAGATGGGAATTCCTAAGCCGGCCATCCATTTTTTGCGCCGTATGTAGTCGCTGGATGCAAAAAAATTATCTCCGTTTTCTACGGAATTAATCATAATCCGGATGTCGGGAACCTTGCTTCCGGCCGCCTTTAAGGTATCGTACATATAGTCGTTCAGAACGATATAAGGCGTATGGAAAATTACAGAGGACTTGGCGTTTTCAATCAGATGGGTAATGGTGGAGAAAACAACCGGCTCTTTTCCATATAAATGGGTCGGATTGCTGAGCAGGGTAATCTTTCCGGCTTCCAGGGTGTTGTCCTGATAATACTGTCGGATTTCGTCTTTTTCTATCTGGAACAGATCCGGACGGGATGCAGATAAGGTCTCATAGCGCTCCATCAGGTTCTGCCGTTCCTTCTGGATGCGTGTCCGTCCGGCCAGCTTTTCTGAATCGTGGAAAATTTTGCACTCCGGCAGATTCCATACGGATTCAAAGTAGGCTCTTACCTGGGAGAGGCCTTCTCCAGGGCCGTTTTCAAAGTCTGTGTTGTAAACCAGGACTTCTCGGTCGTAGCTGCGGCTGTTGGTGGGATAGTCGCCGATAAAATAATCGAAGGTGTTGCGCCCGCCCAAAATAAACACCGAATCGTCAACAATTACGTACTTATCGTGCATACGGCCCTGGGTTTTCCAGGGAAGGAGAAGATTCATAGGATTGTAAATCTTAATTTCTGCGTTTGGATGGCTGGATAAGGCGTAAAACAGGCTGCGGCCCTCCATCCGGACCAGGCCGGAAAATCCGTCTACCAGGATTTTGATTTTTACGCCTTCATCCGCCTTGTGAAGAAGAAGGGAGAGAATGTCTCTTGGAGCTTCTCCGTCGCGGAAATCAAAGGTGGAAAGAATGATTTCTTTTTCCGCAAGCTGCATCATACGCATACGCTCTTCCCAGGCGCTTATATTGGTTTCCAAAAGCATTACCCGCTCGCAGCCAGACGTTCCCTGCACATATGTGGCAGAAGAAATATCCTCTTCAGCTTTTTTGGAAAGGGGTTTGTAACGGAAGAACGGCGCGCAGGCGCCGATAATCAGATACAGCAGGAAGAAAATGAAAAAAATTGGAATAACATGGTACTGTTTTAAGAAATTTATCAGCTTCATTTTATCACACTCCATACGCACAAGTATAGCGGAGACAAGGGCTTTTGTCTATAGGAGCAGAGTGCAGAAAGAATAAAGAAAAAATAAAGAAATCGTAAACAAAAAAGTTTGATGCGAAATTTAGGGAAAAAAGTTGGAAAAGGTATAGACGAAAAGACGATTTTGTGAGAAAATAGGAATAAGTATGATGTCAAAAAATAAACAATCCATACTACTGCTTTTTACGAAACTACATATTTGAAAGGAGTTTTAACATGATTTATTCACATGAAGTAGAAAAGATGTGTACAGTAGCACAGGGCGTTAACCATGGCGCCGCTCCGATTCCGGAAGAAGCAAAGTGGGTACAGTCTAAGCAGATCTCTGACATCTCTGGTTTAACCCATGGTGTAGGCTGGTGTGCTCCTCAGCAGGGCGCCTGCAAACTGACCTTAAACGTTAAGGAAGGTATCATTCAGGAGGCTTTAGTTGAGACATTAGGCTGCTCTGGCATGACTCATTCTGCAGCTATGGCAGCAGAGATTCTTCCTGGCAGAACTTTACTGGAGGCATTGAACACTGACTTAGTATGTGATGCAATCAATACTGCTATGAGAGAGCTGTTCTTACAGATTGTATACGGCAGAACTCAGAGTGCATTCTCCGAAGATGGTCTGCCAATCGGCGCAGGCCTGGAAGATTTAGGAAAGGGCTTACGTTCCCAGGTAGGTACTATGTACGGAACCTTAAAGAAAGGTCCTCGTTATCTGGAAATGGCAGAAGGATATGTAACTGGTATTGCTCTTGACAAAGACGATCAGATTATCGGCTATCAGTTCGTAAACCTTGGCAAGATGACCGATTTCATTAAGAAAGGCGACGACGCAAACACCGCATACGAGAAGGCAAAAGGTCAGTATGGCCGTGTTGCTGATGCAGTGAAGATCATCGACCCTAGAGTAGAATAATAGTTACGGGAAACAACAATTGATAGACGAATTAAAGGAGGATCATTGAGTCATGGCATTATTTGAATCTTATGAGAGACGAATTGACAAGATCAATTCCGTATTAAATAGCTACGGTATCGCTTCTCTGGAAGAAGCTGAGAAAATCACAAAAGACGCAGGCCTGGATGTATACAACCAGATCAAAGGCATTCAGCCAATCTGCTTCGAGAATGCTTGCTGGGCATACATTGTAGGCGCAGCTATCGCAATCAAGAAGGGCTGCACCAGAGCAGCAGATGCAGCAGCAGCAATCGGAGAAGGCCTTCAGGCATTCTGTATTCCAGGTTCCGTTGCTGATCAGCGTAAGGTTGGTTTAGGCCACGGCAACTTAGGTAAGATGCTTCTGGAAGAAGAGACCGACTGCTTCTGTTTCTTAGCAGGCCATGAGTCCTTTGCAGCAGCAGAGGGCGCTATCGGTATTGCAGAGAAGGCAAACAAAGTACGTCAGAAACCTCTGCGCGTTATCTTAAACGGTTTAGGAAAAGACGCAGCTCAGATTATCGCAAGAATCAACGGATTTACCTTCGTTGAGACCCAGTATGACTACTATACCGGCGAGTTAAAAGAAGTAAACCGTATCGCTTACTCCGATGGCCCGCGTGCAAAGGTAAACTGCTACGGCGCTAACGACGTTCGTGAAGGCGTAGCGATCATGTGGAAAGAGAACGTAGACGTTTCCATTACTGGTAACTCTACCAACCCAACCAGATTCCAGCATCCGGTAGCAGGTACCTACAAGAAGGAATGTATCGAAGCTGGCAAGAAGTACTTCTCCGTAGCATCCGGCGGCGGTACCGGACGTACCCTGCATCCAGACAACATGGCAGCAGGTCCGGCTTCCTATGGTATGACCGATACATTAGGACGTATGCATTCTGATGCACAGTTTGCAGGTTCTTCTTCCGTTCCGGCTCACGTTGAGATGATGGGTCTGATCGGTGCAGGCAACAACCCAATGGTTGGTATGACCGTTGCAGTTGCAGTTTCCATCGAGGAAGCAGCAAAGGCTGGTAAGTTCTAAGAAATGCCCATTTTATAAGGAATTTAAGGGTACTCGGTTTTACTGAAATGTACTCAAAATGGTGTGATTAGTACACCATTAGTACAGTATTAGTACAGTAGACTAGTACATTTAAGGAGAGCGTAAAGTAGGGTTAGAAATAGCCCTACTTTATTTTTTCAATATCTGCCCTTAACCATTCCAGGTCTCTCAACGTATACGTTGATTCTGTAATATCTTGAATTTTGTGCCCGACCATTGCTTTTAGTGCATATTCATCTACTTTAGCTTTTTTAGCAGCAGTAACGAAAGTAATTCTTGGATCGTGAGGGCGATGAAGTGGGTTGAGCTCCAATACATTTATAACATTTGTAAATCGGTGGCGGTATTTGTCGTAACTTATTTTCCAGGATCCAGAGTGAGTTTGTCCTTTGTCATTGAAAAGATAATCACTGCCAATGGATAAAGCAAAATCATAATTTTTTTGCACCAGATACCGGATGCGCTTGTGAATGGGAACGATACGCTGTTTTCCGGTCTCAGTTTTCATTCCCGCCTGCATATACCATTTCTCTAAATCTACTTCATCCAGCCGAAGCGTGGCCAACTCCTGTGGACGCCAGCCCATATAACATTGGATTAATATCCAGTCTACAAATTGTACTGTATCTACATTTTCCCATAATATCTTCATTTCTTGTGGTGTAAAGGGGATGTGGTCTCGTTTGCTTTCTTCCTTTTCTTTCACAATATCATCTGCAATGTCGAAAGTTCTTGCATAGTTCCGATCTACAATTTCATATTCCAGAGCATAATCAAGCATTAAATTAAACAGTGATTTAATACGGCACTTTGTATTGGCAGAGGGAAAAACTTTTTCTCCCTTATTTTTTCCACGAGTTTCAATTCGATAACCATCTTCCATAATACCTTTGATGTGTCGGGCTCTTACATCTTTTGCCCGCATATGTTTTATGGAAGAACAATAAGACCATGCAGATGTAATGGTGCGAATAGAGTTATTAGTAATACCATTAAAATAAGAATTAGACCATTTTTCATATAATTCATCTAAGGTCAGATCATCATCTAAGTCATAGGGATTTTGATGGTATTCAAGCAAGGCAGCGTAAGCTTTTTCATAAGTTTCAAAATATGCTTCCGGTTTTAACGCCTTTCCAATGGGACGTCCAAATTCATTTCTCCCAACGGTAACCATGGCGCGAAACGGTTTTCGGAGGTTCTGATTTTTAATTTCCGTAATTCTTCCAAATCCATTGGGGAGTCGTTTACGCTTAGAAGAGGAGTATCGTCTTTGTTTTCCCTCCACTTTTACTAATGGATAACCACAGTGTGGGCAGGATAATGCCTTATCACTTACCTGTAATTGGCATTCGGGGCAGTTAATGAGTGCCATAATATCATTCCTTTCATAAATGCGTGCGACGTCGCACAAAAATGAGTATAAAAATAACGCCCCTTGCCAGGACGCTCCAGAAATGATATAATTCAGGTGTTCAAGCTGATATATCTTCCGGAGCATCCGGCAAGAGAATCTATGTAAAAGCCGTTCCTGGTTGCAGCAAGGGGCGGTTTTTCACATTTGACAAATAATTTAGTTTGGCATATAATATACTTAACAAGAGGGCTGTTGGTCAGCGTACACCTGACCGCCGGCAAAACAGGTTTTACAAAAAATAGTGCCTTATCTTACCAGGACGAGGGCGCTATTTTTTGTGTGTAAAATAAGCAACAAGAGTTATCACAGCACAAAGCATAATTACAAACTGAAATAAATCCAGAGTATGTAACCATCAGCACCAGCCTCCTTTCGCATAGCGTCCGGCGACTGACATAACGCCCCAACAGTCCTCTGGGTAAGTATATTATATTGTCAAGGTAGGCCCCTGCGGTGTGCAGGGGCTGAAAAAATTAAATCAGATTATTGATTTTTAAACAATTATTATAGGCAAGTTCTTGTAGTATTTTGTACAAAGCTTGGACATTATACTTTTTTGGAAATTCCAATTTGTGGGATGCATAGGTTACGTGATGTCCTCTCAATTCTGGAGAACTAATATAAGTAAATGTTAGTTCACTATCATCAAATCCAAAACCAGAGGTTTCCATCCTTACATCAATAATAGAAAACAGATTGATGGATGTTACGCTCATTTTAGTTCCAGTAGCTCCTTGTTTGTCAGTTAGAATGATGCGCTTATCTGTAAATATTAGAGCATCCCTGACAAGTTTAAATCCCATGGTAATGGTTTCATTGTCCATAAGATACATTCCATACTCTTTGCTAAGTTCTTCGGCAGATACCTCACTGTAGTTTCCACCTAATCCTCCTTGCAGAATACCTTTCATTCCAAATGCCATAATAAAACCCTCCTCTTTTCTTTTGATTTTTATTAAAACGCCTATGGCGTTTTTTTTAGAACTTTTCAAGTATTGTTAGGATTATTGTATTTTTCTTTCCACTCTTCCCACGTCATATCTGCCGGCACTTCATAGGTTTTCCCTGTTTCTGGGTCTCTGGCTGCTCTAGTTAAATCCTCGGCGGGCATGTCATCATAATACGGGACCGTCGTACACCGACACAGTGGATGGAATGGCGGAAAAGTTATTCCTATAACAGCATTTTCCACAAGAAATATTTTCCCATCTAATTTTCCGCAAGATTCACAGGTTCGAGTATCCAGCGCAGATAAAACTTGATATTTTTCTACCCCATCCCTTTCATAACAATCTATATCGAAACGTCCACATTCCAGAGAAATGACATCATCACATTTTGACAAAAATTCAAACGCTTTCGGGGATAAATAGTATTCGTTTTGATTTTTGTCAAGCAATTCAATTGACGTTAAGTCCGCGCGTTCCAATATGCGGTTAACCAATTCTTGTTTCTTCCCGCTTACCGGCAGTTTCTGTTCTCTTAAAATATTTTTTAAATCAGCGACCTTTAAGTGCTTAATTTTTTGTTCCAAATCCATTTCAATCAGATAGCCTTCCTGGATTAACTGCTTGTGAAACTGCATTGGATTTTTTATCTCCCAGCTATAATTCATATAGGCAGGGTATTGTTCTGAGGGTAAGATGTACGTGTGTTTTTTACACCATCTTAAAAATAATGATAAGGTTCTGACATTGCTGATATGTTCTATTTTGGAGTCGCTATAATTATCTTTTTGCTCCATAGGAATTACTTCTTCCGTATCAGCAGATGGCTGCGGAATTTGGTGCGGAAGAAGATTTTCGCTTTTGTCAGAAGTATTTTCTTTTTTTCTAAGAGAGAAGAAAATCAGTAAAGCTAGAAACAAGCAAATGACACCCATATAAATGTTATTTTCTCCCCCAGGCACATTGCGTTGAGTGATACCAACAAATGCCAAGCTTCCAAACATGAAGATTCCGATGATTTTAAATATTTTCATACCCGTCTCCCCTATATACAAATTAAGTTATCCCATGTGCATGAAGTTCTACTAAATCAGCAGATCTCCTTTCATAATCGCCATTTTGAATGTGAAATAGTTCGTGACGATAAGACTGCATCCGGCGTTCAAAGGTCATTCGACTGTTTAGTACGATGGTAAAAGATGCATCCGGATTCGCAACTACATAGGCTGGAATAGTAGTTGGCAAAGCTGCTTCTATTGTATTAACATCCGGTGTCATTATCATCACCCCTTACACGGTCAATCATTTCCTTGACAAATGCAATATCTTCTTTTTTTACCTTTCTGGAAGCATCAAACAAAACCTTGTACTCAGGATTCTCAAACATAAACTGGGCAAGTTCGCGTGCCTCATTATTGAGATAGTAATGCCCAACTGTTTCTGGTAATAGGGTGGTTTGCTCAGTTCTTCCCAACAGATAATCTGTGTCAACGTTGAAAAAGTCTGCGATTTTTTCTAATGTTTCGAAATCAGGTTCTCTGGCACCTGTTTCATACATTCCTATGGTACTTCTTGAGATTCCGAGCTTTTCGGCCATCTCTACTTGAGTTAATCCACTTGAAGAACGCAATCTTTTAAATATATTTTGAAAATTTCCCATTGTGTTACCTCCTATAAGTGTATGTTATCACAAAATGTGATAAAAGTAAACACAAAAATGTCACAAAATGTGGTTGACAGATATGTGAGGTTGTGATAGGATAAGAGAGTCACGAATAGTGACTAGAAAGAAGGTGGAAGAAATGGGGTCTTACGGAAAAAATCTTGCCAAACTTCGTGGTAACAAAAGTCAGTCAGAGGTCGCAAAAGCTATTGGAATTGCAACTTCTACACTTGGAATGTATGAGACAGAACAGAGGATTCCAAGAGATTCTATAAAAGTAAAATTAGCAAAGTATTATGGGACCACTGTACAGAAGATTTTTTTTGACGCTGAATGTCACGAAAAGGGACAAATAGAGTAGGAGGTGAGAGGAATGACGGAAACGATTAAAGATTTAACCGAAGCAAAAGAGATAGCAGCACACATCTGCCGTATGCTTACAACTCAAGCGGCGATGCCTGAATTTGGTGAAGGCGGCGTTCCGGTAAGTGTGGCTGCTAGAGTAATGGGAAAGGATGTCTGTTACATAAGACAGGGGATTGAAGATGGATGGCTGCCTATCGGAGTAATGAAACCAGTAGAGGGTAGCGGAGCAAGACGCAATTTCTATATAAGTCCTAAATTGTTTTGGGAACTTACTGGATATGTGTGGAGAGGAGGTGTTTCAGATGCAACAGATCTATGACCCAGAAGAGCCGACATACGAGGACGTGCTTCGGGAGAACGGCCGGCTGCGTGGCAGACTGGCCGAGAAGCACAGTGCCCTTGGCTGGACAGTAGCGCTGAATCTGGCCATGCTGTGCGCGAATATCTATATGTTCGGCGTAATGCTGGATTTCTTGATGCGCTAGAAAAGGCCTGCCGGATAGCCGCCGGACAGGCCAAAATAAAAAAACAATTACACCCTCATTATAGAGGGGAACAGGAGGAAAAGTCAATGGTAAAAGTAATAGTAGTACAGGATGGAAAGAAAGTTTTTGAGCGAGAAGGAGAGTTCTTCGCGGGCACTGTGATTATAAACAGTGATGAAGACATAGTCGCTGCATCAGGGGTTGCATTTGGCGAAGCAAATGCGAGAGACGTTACTATCGCTTTGGCGAAACTTGCTGCGGATACGGTCAGAGAAGCATCTCTAAACCGGATGGAATGTATTATTAACCTGGCAGCGCTGAAAGGAATTTTGCACAGCCATATTGCAGAGGAATTAGCAGGACTTCCCCAGGGATTAGCAGAGAAGATGCAGAAGATAATGGAGGATTGACAATGAATAACCGTAAAAGGAAAATTGCACAGGCCAAAAGACAGGCCAGAAGAGATATCCACCGGATTCTGGATGCTGTATTAGATATTAACGGATTGCAGGAAAGCGAAGAGCCGCATCCGGCCGTATTTTTGATTTTTTCAGGTCATGTAGGGGTAATTGAGATAGATTTTTACGAGGATGGATGGAGAGCCGGAAAATTTCACGTAACCAAAAAAGCCCCAGTACACAGAAAGCCTTTTTACAAGGAAATATCCCTTTCAGAGATGGCAGACTGGCTGGAAGAAGAAAGGGAGCGGCTGGTATGAACTACGTAGGATTCGGACCAGAGGAAGGCCACGTAGTACCCGAAGATGTAGCATATGATTATGCCCTGGAGAGATGCCTGCATGGGACAATCCAGGACCAGGAGGATTTTCGGAAAATGTTGGTAGAGTGGTTTTATTCGGGCAATTGGATTAAGGAGGATGAAGACGATGATGTACCGTTGTGATTCATGCGGCTGCTATCTGGATCCAAACGAAGGCAGCCTTTGCGATGAGTGCAGGGAAGGAATTGAGCGTAGAAGCCGGAAAACGAAGGCTGTCGCAGAAATACTGTCGCTTGGAAAAGACGGTCAGTATGGAATCAGAATGGAGGAACTGGCAGGTGTGTAAGGAAATCAGAGCAGAGATAGAGAGAAAACTTTTAAACACAGGAAGAGATGGAATGGGTAAGCTGCTTGATTGCATGAGAAACATCGGATTTTATGAAGCGCCATGCAGCACCAGATACCACCTTGCAAAAGAGGGAGGACTGGCCGAACACAGTTTAAACGTATGCGTATTAGCTGAGAAGCTGGCAGGTCTTCTCTATCCGGAGATTGATATGGATGCTGTTATCATTACGGCGCTGCTGCATGACTTAGGAAAGGCCGGACAGTTTGGAAAGTCCTGTTATATTCCAAATTATAAGAAGGGAAGGGCAACGAAGGCGAATCCCAATCCGGAACCGGTCCGTTCAGAGGACAAGCCGTTTGTGAGCAATCCGGAACTAAGACGTATGGATCATGAAATCCGCTCTATCCAGATAGCTTCAAAGTATATTGAATTGACCGAGGATGAGAGCTGGGCGATTCTGATGCACAACGGTATGTACGGGACGTTCCGTTATCAGATTCCAGGGAAAGAGACGCCACTGTATCTGCTGTTACATATGGCGGATATGTGGGCCTCTCACGTTGTAGAAGCGGAGGGACGAAAGGATGAAGAAATTTCGGACGCTGAGGGCTGATGAGATTGACTGCCGGTTAGCAACTGTAACAAAAAAAGGGGTATCCCTTCTGCTCTACAAGGACGCCCGCTGTGATATGAACATTCTGGACGAGACAGTTGGTCCGGAGAACTGGCAGCGGCGTCATACTAGAGATAATGCCAACTGTATTGTATCCATCTGGGATTATGAAAAGGAACAGTGGGTTGAAAAAGAGGATACTGGTACAGAGAGTAATGCAGAAAAGGAGAAGGGGCTTGCTTCTGACTCTTTCAAACGGGCTTGTTTTAACTGGGGAATCGGGCGGGAATTGTATACCGCCCCGTTCATCTGGATTCCAGCTGGACAATGCAGCATCGAAGAAACAACTTACAATGGAAAAGCAAAGTATAACTGCAGAGATAAATTCTATGTAAGTCAGATTGGATATGGGGAAAATGGGAGTATTAATGCATTAGAAATCAAATGTAAAAACCGGACGGTGTACGCACTGGGCAAGGATGTTCCAGAACCTTCTCATCCTGCGCCGGATGAACCGAAACGAATCAAACCGGAACACGCTAATGCGATATACATCCAATTACAGCGTACCGGAATCGGTATAAAAGACGTTCTGAGACAGTACGGTCTGGATGATATCAGAGAAATGACGATTACCCAGTTTGATGAAGCGATAGATATTTTGAAAGGTAAACCGGATAAGCCACTGGATCCGGCAACGATTCCTCCAGATGATGATGCAGATGGGGAACTGCCATGGAATACGCCGGAGAGGTAACCGCTTATGGAATTTACAGGAAGGTTTGTGGGAGGTCTGCGAATTGATGTGGACTCGCGCAGGATGGAAATGACGGTGCAATGCGACAGGGATGACATAGGAGGAGAATGGGACGATCTGCGAAAGAATGAAAGACTGGTATTTTCAGTAAAGGAATATAAGAGAAAGCGCAGCCTGGACGCCAATGCATATTACTGGGTGCTTGTGACAAAGCTGGCCAAAGTATTAAATCTGTCCAAGCCGCATCTGCATAATATTCTTTTGCGGCGATATGGACAACCGGAGATTATTGACGGGCAGATGGTTTTTCTGGTGCTTCCAGACAGCGAATCCGGAACCAGGAAGGCAGATGAAGCAGAGACCTATCATATCCGTCCAACTTCCCAGGTAAAAACAGGTGTGGACGGAAAGATGTACCGGACTTATGTCATGCTTCGAGGTTCCAGCACTTACAATACCGCAGAAATGAGTGAGCTGATTGACGGCCTGGTGTCGGAATGTAAGGAGCAGGGGATTGAAACGCTGCCGGAAGAAGAACTGAAAAGGATGATGCAGATGTATGAGCAGAACTGGAGGAAACACCATGAAGAGACTGTTTAGCGTATTAACAGACGATTTAGAGCACTGTATCATAACCGGAGATTTCAATATACAGATACACCATGTGTTTAATGGGCCGAACCATGACCTGTCGGAGAAGTATGGTTTTTTGGTTCCACTGCGTCCGGATTGGCATAACTTCACGCCGTACAGCATCCACATGGATCAGAAATTTGATGAAAGCATGAAGAGAAAAGCACAGAGATACTATGAAAGCCATTATGGAACCAGGGAACAGTTTCAGAAAGAATTTGGAAAGAGCTATTTATGATTAGGGGGTGGTACAGAAAAAGTACTTAAAAGCAGCAGCTAACCAGAAAGAACATCTTGAATACCTTAAGGCTATGATATGTCACGATATTTTGCCAGGAAGTGTGTCTTTCGGGCGTCTGGAAATCTGACCGTACCAGGCGCCTTTTGTAAAAACAAAGGAATAGAACTATGAACAACAGACAAAAGGGAGCCAGGGGAGAGAGGGAACTGGCTGGGATATTCAGAGATTATGGCTATCCCGCCAGAAGAGGCCAGCAGTATTGCGGAGCCAATGGGGATGCAGACGTCGTTGGCCTTCCAGGCATCCACGTGGAGTGTAAGCGAGTAGAACGTTTAAATCTGATTGATGCCATAAAGCAGGCAGTCAGGGATGCGAAAAAAGGAGAACTGCCAGCAGTGTTCCATCGGCGTGACCGGTGCGAATGGCTGGTAACGATGAGATTAGAGGACTGGTTTTCACTCTACAGAGAGTGGGAAGCCGGACAGGAAACAGAAGGGTAGGTGAGGGCCTACATGAATTATATTGCTATTATCAATTCATTCTGGGATTCGGCCACAACAAATCCGTTGTCTACAGGGCAGGTGTCGTTATATTTTGCGTTACTGCATATATGCAACAGGAGCAACTGGACAGAGTGGTTTGCAGCGCCAAATCAAGTGCTTTCGGTACTGACAGGACTTTCGAGGTCAGGAATACTGAAGGCGAGAAACGAATTGAAGCAGAGAGGGCTGATTGATTTCAGGGAAAAAGGAACGAAAGCGACCTTGTACAAAGTCCTCACTATAGCAAATAGTACGCAAGTTAGTGTGCAAGATAGTACGCAAAATGGTGTGCAAATTGGTACGCAAGATAGTACGCAAGATGGTGTGCAAAAAAGTAACACATTATATAAACATAAACAAAAACTAAAACAAAAGAGTGTATCTGACGATACACCAGAAAAGTGCGCCCTAAATTCCCTTTCTGGGGAGGTGCTGGAAGCCTTTCGGGGGTACATGGACTACCGGAAATCCATAGGAGCAGCTATGACGGACAGGGCAGTCCAGCTGGCTGTCAGTAAGCTTAATGAGCTGGCTCCAGGAAATCCGTCCGTCCAGGTGGCCATTATCAACCAGTCGGTGCTTAACGGCTGGAAAGGGCTGTTTGCGCTTAAGGATGTGGAGCAGAAATCCCCACAGAAAGGCGGTAAATCCAATACTTTCCACAATTTCCACCAACGGGAAGTGGATTATGACGCACTGTTAGCTGCCAGGATGCAGCAGGAGGGAAAAACATGAAGTTATCCAGAGAAAAAATTGATTTAAAGCGTGCCAACAAGTGTATGACGGTTGCTGATTTTCCGGAATATATGCCGGATCCGGCGGAAAGCACCAGCTTGCCGGAAATCGTGGTTCCAGACATTGAGATACCCCTAAGCGACCTAACAGCCATGACTGCAGAAGAACCGGAAGATAATCCGGAAGTTTGTGCGACGTCGCACACAGAAGCGGACACAGAAGAGTCAAAACCCAAAATCAAAAATGCAATGGAGCCGGAAATCCAAAAACAGTATTGTGAGGCCTTTGCCCGTAAGTTGGTAACAGAGTTTAGAAACTGGTTTTTACAGGACTTTTATGGCAGGGTAACAGATGTATGCAGTTCAGAGTCTGAACTTAAAAAGAGATTCACTGGCACCTGGTATTTTCCAGATCCGGTAACTGGCGGTAATGCACACATCAACCTGTTTCCGGATTACATCCAGATATGGAGCAGGGACGGGAAGTGCCTTGGCAATACAGAATGGTTCTGGCTGTGTGTAGACATACAGGCAATGTGGAATGTAACGGCCATGGAAAACGCTGCGAAAGTGCAGCAGAATGAGCCGGAGCGCTGCGAAAACAGCAGCGAAGAAGAGACCCCAATGACTCCGGAAGAACCAGAAGAAACGCCAGATACAGAGACGGAAGTCTTACAGCCGGCAGAGTATGACCGTCAGACCCTTGTCCGGATGATTGGAGATACAGAAGAGTTCTTGGAGCAGATGAGGGATTACTGGATTCAGAATCAGCCATACACCTACACCGAGTATGCTATGCAGTTACAGGCATATAAGAATCTCCTGGCCGATATGGATAAGGCAGACCAGGAGTCGAAAGCGGAACAGCCAGAGCTTCCTATCATGCGGAACAATGATCAGCGGAAAGAATGGCTGAGAGATTATAAGTCCTGGGGCCTGTGGTATACGGATGAGCATATCGGCTGCCGGTACTATAAGTACGATTTTGACAATGGTGCAAGGCTGATTGTCGAAGAATATGACATATGCAGCTCTTATTCTGGCAGCTATACATCTTCTTACTTACATCTGGTAGATGGTCCGGAGCCGCCAAAGCATCCAGGATACGGGTGTGGTAAGTGGACAAGGCATGAGACATACAGCCGGTATCCAAACTCAGAAACGGAACTGGTGGAGTTTTTGAAAGAGATTCAGAAAGGCGAGAGGACCGAGAAGGGAGACAGGACAGCATGAATAGACTAACGCAAAAAGATGATCAGGGGAATTGGAGCTTAAAAGGCGTAGCGTGGGAAAGCCTGTATGAAGGGCAGGTAGTCACGAAGGAATTACGAGAACGACTGTACGGCGCACTCTGGAAGCTGATGGAGTACGAGGATACTGGATTAACACCGGAAGAGGTGGAACAGCTGAAAGAGAGCAAGAAATGGATTCCGGTGGAGGGGAGACTTCCAGAGGAAGATGAAAGAGTGATGATAAGTACAAAAAACGAAGTGGTAAAAGAGGGAACCTATACGGAAAGATATGGCTACGCAATGCGAAAGGGATTTTTTACAGAAGTCTGTTTTGAAGAGCTATGTGACGTTATCGCCTGGATGCCGTTGCCGAGACCGTATCGGGAGGATTAAGATTGAAAGAAGGGAGAAAGAAATGAAAAATATTGAACGTATAAAAACAATGAGCGAAAAAGAATTGATAGAGCTGTTTCACGAAATTCCATTCGATTGCGCTAACCAATGTCCGGATTTCGGGTATGAATGTTTGGAAACGTGTACGCATGATTGCGGTAGGGAATTCATACGGAACTGGCTGAATGAAGAAAATTAGTATTGAAAGAAGGGGAAGAAATGACAGAAGCGCAGAGGAGAGCATTGAACCTTAAGCAGGAAATAGAAGAGGCGTGTATTCGAAATGACCTTAATATGACAATCTATGACGGAATGATTGGGTTTGTAGACCAAAAGCAACGAAAAATAGTGATGGTTTGGAATCCGGAATATGGAGGAAGAGATGACAGAAAAGCAAAGAAACATGATTGAAGGTATGAACCTGTTACTTCAAAAATTGAACAAATATGGAGACAGTACATTGCTTGAAGTTCAAAAGATAATCAGAATATCTAACGAGGTTCACAAAGAGATTCTGGAAGAAAATTAGGATTTAGAGGAGGAAATGACCATGCAAAAGATTACTGTATCGACAACAGGAAAGAGAATCAGCGTTGACATGGATGAAATAAAAGCTGAGAAAGCATTTTGGAACCTCGCAGAAAAACTGATGCTTTTAGTAAAAGAGAAAGAACCAGCCAGGCCGAAAATTGTAGAGCCTGCATCATCACAATTTGAAGAGGTGGTGGATCTGGAAGAATTAGAAGAATGTGAGCTAGAACCGGAAAAACGAGGGTACACAGGTTTTTTGCTTATTAAATGCGAACACTGCGGAAAAACAAAAGCATTTTGCTCAAAGGGTGAACTTACTTATTATCGTTGCGAATGTGGCGGAAAGACAGAAATGGAGGATTTGAGACGCCTATATGTTAATTGTGAGTGCGGCAGAAAATCAGTATATTTTACCAACATTGAAGACGCAGCAGTAGACGTCAACTGTATTGACTGTGGACAACCCGTAGCTGTCCAATGGAACTCAAAGAAAAAAGTTTATGAGACAATGAGGTAAACTGACAGAGGAGGAGCCCAATGAAAAACAGTGAAGGCTACCCAGACCCGACAGCAGGAAAGGCTATTAAAAGGGCAGACAGGCCGCCGGAGAACGTCATACACTTCCGGCGGGCTATGAAGCTGATGTGCACCATCTGCCATGTACGGGTTCTGGGAAAAGTTACAGTGATAGACGAAAAGGGGAGACAGTGGTAAAACACCAAATTGACAGCGGGAGGTGAGACCAGTGGACAAAGAAATATTAGAGCAGTACATAGACGCCTGTGCCTTAGTCGATGAGGCCAAGAAAGAACTCGACAGGCTAAAGCGGCAGAGAAAGAGGATAGAGCAGGATATTGTAAAAGGCTCTTCACCAGAGTTCCCATATATAGCCAAGAACTTTCACGTTGAAGGTATCGCTTATAGCGTTTTGAGAGACCCTAGAAGTGTAGAAGAACAGGAAAAAATATTGCAGCAGCGAATAGACAACGCCACGAGGATTAAGCTGGAAGTGGAAGCCTGGATGCTTACGATTTCACCAAGGATGCAGCGGATTATCCGGTACAAGATATTTGATGAACTGACTTGGGCGCAGGTGGCTGTTAGGATGGGGCGGAAAGCGACAGCAGATAGTATAAAAATGGAATTTAGAAGATTTATGGAAAATAAATAAGATTTGTTCTATTTGTTCTATATGTTCTGTTCTAAAGTGTTATAGTGTAAACTGGAATCCAAAGGTGGACAGGCCATTGACTTTCCCTCCTATTTTCACAGTATTACCCAAGAAAGTCCTTACCAGAGTGGTAGGGACTTTTCTTTTGGCAGATTTTGGGGTATCATAGAAAGAAAAATCGGAGGGGTAAGATGGTAGAAATTAAGCATAGGAAGCAGGTTAATGATGGAGTAAATTGGAAATGTGGTGTTGCTTGTCTTGAAATGATTTTCGAATATTATGGAATTGAGTATGATTCGGATGATATTTGGGAAAAGATTAAAACTCCTAGACCAAATACTTGGAATCATTTTTATGCACATACACATAGTTTAGTAAAATATGTGATTGAAAAAGGATTAAATGCAACAGCGTACAAAGCAAAGTCAGATACATGCTTAGAAGTACTGAAAAAACTTGATGAAATTTCTATACCAGCTATTTTAGCAATCAGGGAACCTAAGTCAGGACAAAGTCATTTCGTTGTGTATACTGGAATTAAAAATAAAATGTATTATTATTGCGATCCTAATTCTAATAGAGCGTTTAGTTATTTCAAACAGGGAGAGTTGGAAGATGTGTGGTCTCCACAACCTGAAATTGGTGTAACGGGGTATTTTTTGGTGTTGTTTGATCATAAAAATGATGATACAGTATTCTGCAAACAATGCGGAAGTCCTGTACCCATTGTATATAATGAATTACAGACTAAAATGGAGGGTATTGCTTGTCCATATTGCGGAAGTGCGGCGCTTATATATGACTGATGAACAAAATAACGCAAAGTTTCTGGGCCGTCATTGTACGGCTCTTTTTGTACTTAAAATCAGGGATAGCTTCGGCTATCTCTTTTTCTATACATGAAAACAAACACGAATGAGAGGTGGTGAGGCTTGGCAAGGGCACCAGATGAACGTCAGGAGCAGGCAAAGGAGCTGTTCCTGCAAGGCATGAAACTAATTGATATTTCTAAGGCTTTGGAGGTTCCTGTGGGGACGATCCGGAGCTGGAAGAATCGATATAACTGGGATGAGAAATCCAATGCAACGTTGCATAAGCGCAAACGCAACGTTGCGAAAGCAAAGGG
>UQMJ01000025.1 GCA_900542035.1 uncultured Clostridium sp. | reverse complement strand
GGATGAGAACCATGCAGGGGTGAGATTCCCATGAGCTTTAGCGAAAGCTGTTCGGCTTGCTTAGATACCATTTTGAATTAGAATTTTTCATTCAAAATCAAATAGCTATTTGCAGGAAATACAATCTTAATATTACTTTTGCCACAAAATCTGATATAATATAGACAGATATTGAGGGTTCCATATCTGGTCTATGGAAAGGAGGAACATGATTACAGTAACAAAAAAAGACTTAATAGAACTGGGTTATGGGACTTCATTCGCAGCAGACATCATAAGAGAAGCAAAAAAACTTATGATTTCAAAAGGGCATACCTACTATCAGTCACGCAAACTGGACAGGGTTCCCAGAGAAGCTGTGGAAGAATTGCTAGGGATTACTTTTACTGATAAATCAAACTGATTGTACTTCTTGCACATTTATGTAAGGAGTGAAATCATGGCAAAAGACCCTATTAAGAAAGCAGAAAACGGAACTTATTATTTTAGAGCAAACTTAGGTTTTCATCCGATTACCGGAAAACAGATTCAGAAATACAAAAGCGGATTCAAGACAAAAAAGGAAGCTAGAGAAGCATATTCAAAGCTTATGCTGACATCCACAGAGGAATTAACGGAAAAGAAACAGCAGCTATCCTTTCAACAGTTCATTGAAGAAACTTACCTGCCTTGGTATAAAACACAGGTAAAGGAAAGTACCTATCTGAACCGCCGTTCTACCATTCAGAAGCATTTTTCATACTTTTACAAAATGACGGTGGATGAGATAGAACCCATTAACGTCCAGAACTGGCAGCTTGAACTCGCAAAAGAATTTAGTCCAAACTATATCCGTATTGTACAGGGTATGCTCTCCATTGCCTTTGACAGAGCAGTTGTTCTCGGTCTTGCAAAGAAAAATCCGTCACGAATGATAGGAAACATCAAGAGCAAGAAAACAAAAGTGGATTTTTGGACACTGGATGAATTTCAAAAGGTAATTTCCCTGCTCTACAAGGGCGATTATTACGAACATTACCTTTTCATCTCATACTGGCTCCTGTTTATGACCGGAATGAGAATCGGAGAAGCCGCAGCCCTGCAATGGTCGGACATCAACTTTGAAACCGGACTTTTAAGTATAACGAAAACGCTGTACTATAAAACAATGGACGAATACAAATTTGTGGAGCCAAAGACACAAGCCAGTATTCGCACTATCTATATTGACACAGATACCATCAAAGAATTGAAAGCATGGCAGGAAGTACAGCAAAAGGTTTTAAAGGGCTGCGACCTTGTACTAAGCTACAATGGGATTCCCACCAGTAAGCACACCCTCCCACGGGCATTAGAAAAACTTGCTGGATTGTCAGGCGTACACCGTATCAAGATTCATGCACTCAGACATTCCCATGCTTCCCTGCTCATCAGTATGGGTGAAAATCCTTTATTGATTAAAGAACGTCTGGGGCATGAAAAGATACAGACTACGTTAGGAACCTATGGACATTTATATCCCAACACCAACGTGGAAGTTGCCAAAAAATTAACTGGTGTTCTCACTTATACTCCGGCAACAACCAGTGTTGCCGATTACACCAGCAATCAGCATACAGCAATCTATCACAGAGCAGTTGAATAAAAAAATGCAATCAAAATGCAATTCTAAAAGGAAAGAGCCTCAAAACCCTTGAAAATAAAGGCTTTGAAGCTCTGCTCCAACTATTCAAACTCGATCGTCGCCGGCGGCTTTGGAGACATATCGTAGCATACGCGGTTGACGTTGTCTACCTCTGCCAGGATGCGGTCTGTAATCTTCTGGAGCACATCCCAGTCTACTCGCTCGATGCTGGCGCTCATGGCGTCAATCGTGTTGATGGCGCGGATGATTACCATATACTCAAAACATCTGGCATTATTTTTAACACCTACAGACTTGAAATCCGGTACGACGGTAAAATACTGCCATACCTTCTTATCCAGTCCGGCCTGTTCAAACTCTTCACGCAAAATAGCGTCGGACTCTCGTACCGCTTCCAGACGGTCTCTGGTAATCGCTCCCAGACAGCGCACACCTAGCCCTGGGCCTGGGAATGGCTGGCGGTAAACCATGTTGTGGGGAAGTCCCAGCTCTACGCCGCAGGCGCGGACCTCGTCCTTAAACAGCTGCTTTAACGGCTCTACCAGTGTAAACTGCAGATCCTCTGGAAGGCCGCCTACATTGTGATGGGATTTTACCATCTTGGCTGTCTTGGTTCCGCTCTCGATAATATCCGGATAAATGGTTCCCTGTCCTAAGAATTCGATGCCGTCTAACTTTCTGGCTTCTTCTTCGAACACGCGGATAAATTCGCTGCCGATAATCTTTCTCTTCTGCTCCGGATCTGCTACATTTTCCAGTTTGTCAAGGAAACGCTCGGTAGCGTCTACGTAAATCAGGTTTGCATGAAGCTGGTTTCTGAATACTTCTACCACGCTTTCCGACTCATTCTTTCTCATCAGGCCGTGATTGACATGGACACAGACTAACTGGTCGCCAATAGCTTTCAGCAAAAGAGCTGCTACAACAGAAGAATCAACGCCTCCGGAAAGGGCAAGAAGCACCTTCTTATCTCCTACCTGACGTTTAATCAGCTCTACCTGATCCTCGATGAAGTTTTTCATGTTCCAGTTTGCTTCTGCGTGGCAGGTGTCAAATACGAATTTATGCAGCGTCTTCTGATCCGGAATCTGCTCAAATACCTGCTCACACTTTGCAGTAGGATGGTCAATTGCCATCATCGGAATCCCGCAGTCATATAATTCTGTATGAATTTCTACCGGAACTCCGTCTACTACTCGGTTTTCACCGCCGTTTAAAATAATACCTTTTACATTGTCCAGTTTTTTTAACTCTTCTGCGGTGATGTCATGGGGATGGATTTCGCTGTAAACACCCATATCTCGGATTTCACGGGCGATTACGGTATTTTCAGTGCTTCCCATGTCCAAAATTACAATCATATCTTGTTTCATGGCATTTCTCCTGATTCTCTTATTCTGGTATGGTTTTCCTTCTTCATTATAATATAAATCCAAAAAATAGCAAGGGAATCCTTGTCCCTTTGACAGATAAGTGGTAGAATATTTAAAGTTGTCTTATCAGACGAATACTATCTTTTTCCAGGAGGTTCTGTTGATGATTCGCTTTTTAGCAAAACATTTTATTGCGGATTATGACAATCCATCTTCCCCAAAAGTCCGCCAAAGCTATGGGATTCTCTGCGGTGCAGCAGGTATTTTTTTCAATCTTCTGCTGTTTGCAGGAAAATTTTTTGCAGGACTTATCAGCAATTCCATTGCAATTACTGCCGATGCCTTTAATAACCTTTCCGACGCCGGTTCTTCTGTCATTACCCTGATTGGATTTCATATGGCAGGACAAAAACCGGACTTGGAACATCCTTTCGGCCATGGACGGATTGAATATGTGTCCGGTCTGATCGTTTCTTTCGCCATCCTGATTATGGCCTTTGAACTGATTAAAACATCCATAGAAAAAATCCTGCATCCGGAACCAGTGGATTTCCAGCCCCTTGCACTCATCATTCTGGCTGTCTCTATTGGCGTAAAGCTTTATATGGCCAGCTATAACCGCTCTACCGGCAAAAAAATCGATTCTGCCGCTATGAAGGCCACTGCGCTAGACAGTTTAAGCGACGCTTTATCAACTTCCGTTGTCCTGGCCGCTTCTATTTTCGGATATTTTACTTCCTTAAATATTGACGGCTGGTGCGGAATTGCTGTTGGCCTGTTTATTTTCTATGCTGGCTTCCAGGCCGCAAAAGATACCTTAAATCCCCTGTTAGGCCAGGCTCCGGATCCGGAATTTATCCAGAATATCCGCGACATCACTCTGGCCCATCCGGAAATTTTAGGCATTCACGATATGCTGGTTCACGACTACGGCCCTGGCCGTCAGATGGTTTCTCTCCATTGTGAAGTTTCTGCTTCCGGCGATATTTTTGCACTCCATGATACCATTGACAACATCGAGCGGGAACTGCGCAGCAAGCTGCACTGCGATGCCGTTATTCATATGGATCCCATTCAGGATCAGGATACGGAAACCATTTCCATCCACAATGAAGTCCTGAGTCTGATTCGCAACATCGATCCAGAGATTACCATGCATGATTTCCGCATGGTAAAAGGCCCCACCCATACCAATCTGATTTTTGACGTGGTAATTCCTATTGATTACCCTACCCCGCCTCATGTACTGGTCAAGCAGATTGAATTGATGGTTCAGGAATCCCATCCAAACTTTTTTACTGTAATTACTGTAGATCGGGGATTTGTCCATTAACTGCAAAGCGTAGGAATTGCACTGGGGCGGGCCGCAGCAGCGGCCCGCCCCAGGCAGGAACTCTCTTGCAAGATTTTTCTATTTTCTTTTCTTATCTTTTTTCTGCCACTTCTCCCTGCTTTTTGTAAATCGAATGACTGTTTACGCAGCCTCTGACACTGGACAGCGGATAAATATTGGATTCTCTGCCGATTACCGTACCTGGATTTAAGACAGAACCGCAGCCAACCTCTACATTATCGCCAATCATTGCGCCAAATTTTTTCAGACCAGTCTCAATGTCTCCATCCTCTGCGTGCACCTTTACCAGGCATTTATCGGATTTTACATTGGACGTAATGGATCCAGCTCCCATATGCGCCTTGTATCCCAAAATAGAATCTCCTACATAGTTATAATGGGGAACCTGAACCTTATTAAACAAAATCACATTTTTTAATTCGGTGGAATTTCCGACTACGGCGCCTTCTCCTACCAGGATTTTTCCTCTTAAAAATGCACAGTGGCGGATTTCTGCTTCTGCGCCGATAATCGCAGGGCCGGTTAAGCAGGCTGTCGGCGCTACTTTCGCAGTTTTATGGATCCACACGTTCTCTCCCCGCTTTTCGTACTCTTCTGCAGAAAGAGTTTTTCCCAGAGCTTCTACATATTCTCCGATTCCTGCCAGCGCTTCCCAAGGGTACGTAAACTGGCTAAGGTAATCTGCAGCCATAGTCTGGGTTAAATCATACAGTTCTGAAATCTTCATCTCTTCTTTTTTCATCGTGGATTTCCTCCTTATTTCTGCCTCTGAAACGTTTTTCCAGATTCTTTTTTAGATGCTTCCTTTTTATAATAAACGGCGTCTCTGTCAAAGCATTCCCGCAGTGTATACTGGTTTTGGAGCTTCATTACTCCATAAGTCCGCCCTGCTACAAACCGTTCCAGCTTTTCCATATATTCATCAGATGTAATGCTTCCCTCTGCCACGTAGGTCAGCCCTTTTTCCCAGCTGGCGGTCAGCTCTGGATTTAAAAGCGGACGAATAGAGGCAGCTACTACGTCAACTATCAGTTCTCCTAACAGGGTCGGGGTAATGACCTGGGTTTTCTTATTTAGGGACAGATATTTGATGCTGACCAATTTTTTCAAAATTTCCGCTCTGGTAGCGCTGGTGCCGATTCCGCTTCCCTTAATCTGGGCTCGCAGTTCCTCGTCTTCAATGAGCTGGCCAGCATTTTCCATGGCCAGAATCATGGATCCTGATGTGTATCGTTTCGGCGGAGACGTCTCTCCTTCCTTTATTTCCATGGACAAAAGTTCTAAAACCATTCCCTTTTTCAGAGTTTTTAAAAACTCCAAAAACTCTGGCAAATCAGCCGTCTTTCCATCCTCCTGGCTCTTGTCGTCTCCTTTTCCAGCTACTTTTAAGTAGCCCTCCGACTCCAAGACTTTAAAGCCGGCAAAAAAATGCTCCTTCTTCCGCTCTAGCTCCAGGCTGTACTTCTGATAAACAGCAGGCGGATAAAAAATACTTAAAAATCTCCGGCAGATAAGCTGATAGACCTTTTCTGCTAGAGGGTTTACGCTTCTCAATGCCCCAAAACCCTGTCCTGTAGGGATAATGGCATAATGGTCTGTAATCTGCTTATCGTTGGTATACCTGGTCTTTCCAATCGCTTTATAGGCAGTCTGGGAAAGAACTTCCTGGGCAAATTCTGCCATTGGCCCATAGGCTTTCAATCCTCCTATATTTCGTCCGATCTCCTTTGCCACTGCCGTAGACAGCACCCTGGCATCGGTTCTTGGATAGGTTACCAGCTTTTTTTCATATAATTCCTGGACGATTTTTAACGTCTCATCTGGACTGATTTTAAACAGCTTGGAGCAGTCGTTCTGGAGCTCTGCCAGATTGTAAAGAAGCGGCGGGTTTTTCGTTTCCTTTTTTCGTTCAAATCCAGCTAAAACCGCTTCCATTGGTGTCGGACCAGTCAGGCTGTCAATCAGGGCCTGGGCGTCCTTTTTTTCTTTAAACCCATTCTCTTTATATAAAAGATGGGATTTATAATAGCTGGATCCTTCTACCCCTTTCCATTCCCCTTCCATAGTAAACGAGGAAGAAGACGGCAAAGAAAAGGAACCCGTTACCCGATAAAAAGGAGTCTTTACAAAGTCTCTGATTTCCCTCTCCCTTCTGACCACCATTCCCAATACGCAGCTCATGACCCTGCCTACGGAAATCACAGTATACTTGCTTTTCAAAAAAGCAGACAAGGCCTGACCATATTTTAAGGTCAGCACTCTGGAAAAATTAATTCCCATCAGGTAGTCCTCTTTCGCCCTAAGATAGGCAGATGCCGACAGATTATCGTATTCCGATAAGTCTTTTGCCTCTCGGATTCCCCGCAGAATCTCTTCCTCCGTCTGGGAATCAATCCAGACCCGTTTCCTTATTTTTCCCTTTACTCCCGCCATCTGCTCTACCAGCCGGTAGATGTATTCTCCCTCCCGTCCGGAGTCCGTACAGACGTAAATGGTTTCTACATCCGGCCGGTTCAAAAGACCGCTCACAATCCGAAACTGCTTTGCCACCCCATCAATAACCTGGTATTTAAATTCTTTCGGCAGAAACGGCAGCGTCTCCAGACTCCACCTTTTATACCGGATGTCATATGCTTCCGGATAACTCATGGTTACCAGGTGTCCGACGCACCAGGTTACGATGACGTCGTCCGACTCGATATAGCCGTCTCCCCGCCTGCCTCCTGCTTTTAAGGCATTGGCAAATTCCTGTGCCACACTGGGTTTTTCCGCTATAAACAGGGATTTTCCCATTCTATTCCTCCCTACTTGCTTTTCTTCGGTTTATATTCCGAAATAATTACCGCTCCAAACATCATCGCACAGCCAATCAGCAGCTTTACCGTAACCGGATCGCCCAGGAAAATCACGGAAAATACCAGGCCGAATACGGATTCAAAAGACAGCAGGATAGACGACGTATTGGGGGACAGATATTTCTGTCCTACGTTCTGCAGAAGGAATCCAATCATGGTACTGAAAATGCCCAGATAGAGAAGTCCTAATACCAGACTGGTATTTAAAATCCCAAAATCCAGCCGTCCATCTGCAATCGGAGCTAAAAGCCAGCCAAGAACCGCCGCTGTAAACATCTGTACGGTCGTAAGGCGCACAGGGCTGTGCGTCTCGGTATAGCGGTCAATAAATACGATATGTACTGCAAAGAAAATACCGCAAATCAGCGTCAGAAAGTCTCCCAGATTGATTCCCATGTCTCCTTCCAGTGACAGAAGCGCCAGACCAATAACCGCCAGCACAGCCGCCCCGATATTTCTTCCGGAAGGTCTCTGATGATTAAAAGCCCAATGAAGGAAGGGCACAATGATTACATACAAGGTAGTAATAAAGGCATTTTTACTGGCTGTGGTATATTTTAAGCCATAGGTCTGGAATATATAACTAAGAAAAAGAAAGATGCCCAGAATCACGCCGTACTGAAGGTCTTTTTTATCCATACCCTTATTCTGGGGCCAGAATACAGCCAGCATACAGATGGCGGCAATGGAAAAACGCAGGGCCAGCAGATAGCTTGGCGGAATTAAATCTACAGAATTTTTCATTACCACAAAGGCGCCGCCCCAGATAATCGTTGTCAGAATCAGTCCGGCTCCAGCCAGAATTTTTGTTGTATGCTCTTTGTTTGAACTCATTATGTCCTCCAGGTTGTATTTCTTGTTTTGAAAAGGCGAGGCTGCGGCAGAAAATACTTACATTTCCTCTGCCACAGCCCTTTTGCCTGCTATGCTTATTTGCATTCACTTTTTCTGCGTTTTAACCGGTTACCGAAAACTTATATACGGTAGTCGTGTTGTACTCTTCTCCTGCTTTTACTATGGGAGACGGGAACTGAGGCTTGTTGACTGCGTCTGGAAAATGCTGGGTCTCAAAGCAGTATGCATGGCGGGGGCCATATACAGCTCCGCCCTTTCCAGGTACGTCTCCCTTTAAAAAGTTGGCAGTATAAAACTGGATGCCAGGAAGATCGGTATAAACCTCCATCTCCCGTCCGGATTTGTGATCCACTGCCTTTGCAGAAAGAGACAGTTCTCCTTCCGGATGGTTTAATACCCAGTTGTGATCAAAGCCGTTTCCCTGTACCACCGCCGCAAAATCCGATTCAATGTCTTTTCCAATTGGTTTTAAAGAAGTAAAGTCCATTGCAGTTCCTGCCACCGGCGCAATCTCTCCGGTTGGAATGGAAGTATTGTCTGCAGGAGTATAGAAATCAGCGTCAATCCACACTTCCTGGTCCAAAATATCCGGACAGTCATGGCCAGCCAGGTTAAAATAGCTGTGATTGGTAAAATTTGCAATGGTATCTGCATCAGAAGTCATCCGGTAATTTAAAATCAGGCTGTCCTCATCGGTCAGGGTATAACTGATGGCAATATCCGCATTTCCAGGATATCCCTGGTCTCCGTCAGGACTAAACAGGGAGAAGGTCACTCTGCTCCCCAGCGCCGTCTCTTCTGCAACTGCATCCCAGACCCGATTGTGGTATAAGTCAGGCGCGCTGTGAAGATTGTTTACGCCGGAGCTGTTCTTTTCCAGCTCATAGGTTTTCCCATTTAAGGTAAACTTCGCTCCGCCGATCCGGTTGGCATTGCGGCCGATGGGCGCGCCGAAATGAGGCGGATTTTTGATATTGTTTTCCAGGGTGTCGTAACCTAAGACCACGTCTCCAAACTGGCCGTTTTTATCCTTTACCAGCATAGTGGTCCAGATTCCTCCTAAGGTCAGAAAGCTAGCCGACGTACCATTCGCATTGGTAAGCGTATAACAATCTACCTCTGTTCCATCCGGCATTGTTCCGTAAAACTCTTTTTTTACTGCCATTTTGTATTCCCCCTTTTTCTGAAAACTATTTTGCCTGAATATAACCCTTTGCAGTCAGAAGTTCTGCGCATAAAACCGCTCCGCCTGCAGCGCCCCTTACCGTATTGTGGGACAGACCTACAAACTTATAATCGTAAACGGTATCTTCTCTTAATCGGCCTACGGATACGCCCATACCGTTTTCAAAATCCACATCCAGGCTGACCTGGGGACGGTTGTCTTCTTCTAAGTACTGCATAAAGTGCTCTGGAGCGCTTGGAAGCTTCAGTTCCTGCGGAAGTCCCTTAAAGGTTCTGATCTTTTCAATCAGCTGCTCTTTGGTCGGCTTCTTTCTGAATTTTACAAATACGGCAGCCGTATGGCCGTTTAACACCGGTACGCGGATGCACTGGCAGGTAATGACCGGCTCTTTTGCTTTTACAATCACGCCGTCTTCAATCTTACCCCAGATACGTAAGGGCTCCTGCTCGCTCTTTTCTTCCTCGCCGCCGATAAAAGGAATAATATTTCCCACCATTTCCGGCCAGTCTTTAAAGGTCTTTCCAGCTCCGGAAATGGCCTGGTAAGTCGTTGCCACTACTTCGTATGGTTCAAATTCCTTCCATGCAGTGAGAACCGGCGCATAGCTCTGGATGGAGCAGTTTGGCTTTACTGCAATAAATCCGCGTTTGGTTCCCAGTCTCTGTTTCTGGAATTCAATCACGTCAAAGTGCTCCGGATTGATCTCCGGCACTACCATCGGAACGTCCGGAGTCCATCTGTGGGCGCTGTTGTTGGATACTACAGGGGTCTCTGTTTTGGCATACTCTTCTTCAATCGCCTTAATCTCATCCTTAGACATATTGACTGCGCTGAATACAAAGTCTACTCCTGCCGCTACTTCTTCCACTTCATTTACATTCATAACCACCAGATTTTTTACGGCTTCCGGCATAGGAGTATCCATCTTCCAGTTATCTCCAACCGCCTCTTCGTATGTTTTTCCCGCGGAACGGGCGCTGGCTGCCACTGTAACAACCTCATACCAGGGATGATTTTCCAATAAAGCGATGAATCTCTGTCCAACCATACCGGTAGCTCCTAAAATGCCGACTCTCAACTTCTTTTCCATAGCTTTTTCTCTCCTCACGTATTGGTTTTCTTACATGGTTTTTATCCTATACCAAACCTGGGAAAATTGCAAGGATTATTTTGTACGACGGACAAAAGTCTTTCTGCTAAAGACTCCCTACAGCCGGACTTTGCTTCCTTTTCCGTCCCGTTTTCCAAGTTTTAACCGATTTAAATGGACTTCTTTTTTCTTATACGTAATAATTGGATTTTCTCCAATGAGATAGATCTGTTCCAGTTCTTCTCCCCCTGCAAGCTTGATTCCCCGCACGCCTCTGGAATTTTTCTTCATCACAGAGATTTCTTCTGCTAAAAATCTTAAAAACACTCCGCTGCTGGTCTGCAGCACCACGTCGGTCTGTCCTTCAACCGGAACAATGGCAGCAATCTTATCATTTTCCTGCAGCTTTGTCGATGCCACCAGACGGTTATTGGTCTCAAACTCTTCAGACGGAACCTGTTTTACCATTCCCATGCGGGTCGCAAAAATCAGATTTTTGCCTTTTATGTCTGCTGTACAGGTCAGGTATACGATTTCTTCTTTTGTACCGTCGAATTTGCTTATATTCTCTGCCGGCGTGCCTTTATCCCGCAGCTTTCCTGCCGGAATGTCCGAAACCTTAATCTGGTGGAGATTGCCGGTATCGGTAAAAATGCAGATCTTATCATCGGTCCTGCAAGGCACAATATACGTATTTTCCGTTTCAACCGTCTCCTGGTTCTTGTCGTAGACAGATTTGTCCAAAATCTTGCAGTAACCAAACCGATCCATTACAAAGACCACGTCTCTTACCTGGACGGGTTCCTCGATGTAAACCGCCTCTTTTCCGTCTTCAATACGGGTCTTTCTCGGAACTGCAAACTCGTTTTTGATATAGTCCAAATCCGCTTTAATCACTTCGTCCATCCTGGTACGGCTGTTTAAAATCTCGGTATACTCTTTAATCTTCCGGAGGGTTTCCCGATGCTCCTTTTCCAGAGCCAGAATTTCCAGGCCGATTAATTTATACAGACGCATTTCCAGAATCGCAGAAGCCTGCCGCTCTGTAAAATGAAGCCTTCTGGCGTCTTCTTCAAAGCCAGGCGCTTTAAACGTAATCTTTGACGTATCGCCCGCCATCAGACAGGCTTTAGCGTCTTTTAGATTCTTAGACCCTCTGAGAATGGCAATAATCAGGTCAATGACATCACAGGCCTTGATTAAGCCTTCCTGCACTTCCTTTTTGTCTAATTCCTTCTGCAGCAGGACATTGTACTTTTTGTGGATGGTTTCGTACTGGAAATCCAGGAAATTCTTTAAAATTCCCCGAAGATTTAAGGTTTCCGGACGTCCTCCTGCAATGGCCAGCATATTGACTCCGAAAGTATCCTCCAGCTTGGTTTTTTTATAAAGAATATTCCGGATTTTTTCAATATCCGCATCTTTTTTCAATTCCAGGACAATGCGGATCCCCTCTTTATTGGACTGGTTGGAAATATCCACGACATCCGGCAGTTTTTTGCTTTCTACCAGATCTGCAATGTCCATCAGGAATTTATTAATTCCCGCCCCGATCATGGTATAAGGAATCTGGGTAATGACTAACTTGTCTTTGTCTGCCCGCCGCTTGCCAAGCTCGACTTCCATTTTGCCCCGAAGCTTAATTTTACCGGAGCCGGTTTCATAAATAGACAGGAGGTCCTTTTTATTGGCGATAATGCCTCCTGTAGGGAAATCCGGTCCAGGCATCAGGTGCAGCATCTCTTCTGTAGAAAGATCCGGATTGTCAATGTAAGCTTTTACCAGATCCGTTACCTCTCCTAAGTTGTGAGGCGGAATGCTGGTGCTCATGCCGACTGCGATTCCCTCCGATCCGTTGATAAGCAGGTTGGGAACCCGTACCGGAAGCACTTCCGGCTCTTTTTCCGTCTCGTCGTAGTTCGGAACAAAGGCAACGGTTTTGTCTAAATCCTTTAAATAGACTTCTTCTGCAAACTTTTTTAATCTGGCCTCGGTATAACGCATGGCCGCAGCTCCGTCTCCTTCAATGGATCCGAAGTTTCCATGGCCGTCTACCAGCGCCATTCCTTTTTTAAACTCCTGGGACAGCACAACCAGGGTTTCATAAATGGAGCTGTCGCCATGAGGATGATATTTACCCATAGTATCGCCGACAATACGGGCCGACTTTCTATGGGGTTTGTCATGATTTAAATGCAGCTCGCTCATGTCGTAAAGCACACGGCGCTGAACCGGCTTTAAGCCGTCTCTGGCATCCGGAATGGCCCTGGCTGTAATGACGCTCATGGAATAATTCATGTAGCTTCTCTGCATCTCTTCTGAATATTCGGTTTTAATAATTTTTTCCGCCATGGTACTCTCCCTTATGCATCAATTTCTGCTTCATCTGCGTGTTCGTAGATAAACTGTCTTCTCGGCGGCACATCGCTGCCCATTAACATTTCTGTAATCTCGGAAGCCATGCGGGCGTCTTCGATTTCCACCTGCTTTAGCACACGCCGCTCCGGATCCAGGGTAGTCTCCCACAGCTGTTCCGGATCCATCTCGCCAAGACCTTTATAACGCTGTAAAGTAAACTCCCCTGTGTGGGTTCTGCGGTACCGTTCCAGATCCTTCTCATCATAAAGATACTGTTCTTCTCCCCGTTTCGGGATTACCTTAAACAGCGGCGGCATGGCAATATATACATGGCCGTTGTAAATCAGCTCCGGCATAAACCGGTATAAGAAGGTCAGAAGCAGGGTATCAATGTGGCTTCCGTCTACGTCGGCATCCGTCATCAGAATGATTTTGTCATACCGGAGCTTTGCAATGTCAAAATCGTTTCCATATCCTTCTGAAAATCCGCATCCAAACGCATTGATCATGGTCTTGATTTCTGCATTCGCCAGCACTTTATCCATGGAGGCTTTCTCTACGTTTAGGATTTTGCCTCGGATCGGCAGGATGGCCTGATACTGTCGGTCTCTGGCGGTCTTTGCAGAACCGCCTGCGGAATCTCCCTCTACAATAAAAATCTCGCATCTGGAGGCGTCCCTGCTCTCACAGTTGGCCAGCTTCCCGTTGCTGTCAAAGGAAAATTTGGACTTGGTCAGCATATTGGTCTTTGCCTTTTCCTCTGCCCTGCGGATCTTAGCCGATTTTTCTGCACAGGCAATTACCGCTTTCAGTACCTCTAAATTCCGGTCAAAATACCGTTCTAACTCGTCTCCGGCTACCGTAAACACTGCCTTGGTTGCATCTGCGCTGGCAAGCTTGGTCTTGGTCTGTCCCTCAAAAATCGGATCCGGATGCTTGACTGCAATCACTGCCGTCATTCCGTTTCTGGTATCTGCTCCGGTAAAGTTGGCATCTTTTTCTTTTAAAATCCCCAGCTCTTTGGCATAGCTGTTGATTAAAGCCGTAAATTTGGTCTTAAAGCCAACCAAATGGGTGCCGCCTTCCTGGGTAAAAATGTTGTTGCAGAAGCCCAGAATATTTTCTTCAAAGGCGTCTACAAACTGGATGGCTACTTCCACTTCTACCCGTTCCAGAACTCCTTTAAAATAAATCGGGTCGTGCACCGGCGTTTTTCCGGCATTCAAAGCCTTTACATAAGCGGTAATTCCGTCCGGTTCTGAAAAAACCACCCGCTCTTCTTCCCCTGGACGTTTATTTTCATAATTTAATGTAAGACCTGGATTTAAGTAAGCAGTTTCGTGAAGACGACTTTTAATCCACTCTGCCTTAAATCTGGTTTTTTCAAAAATTTCTCCATCCGGAAGGAAATTAATCTCCGTTCCGGTTTCTTTTGTCCTTCCAATTGTCGGAAGAAGTCCGTCTACCAGCTCGACTACCGGAACGCCCCGCTCATATCCGTCGTGATGAATATAGCCGTCCCGATAAATTTTTACGTCCATCCGTTCTGACAGCGCGCTTACCACAGAAGAACCCACTCCATGGAGACCTCCGCTGGTTTTGTATGCATTGTTGTCAAATTTTCCGCCTGCATGAAGGGTGGAAAATACGACTCTGGCTGCAGACACTCCTTTTTTATGTAATCCTACCGGAATTCCTCTTCCATTATCTCTGACTGTGCAGGAGCCGTCTGCCTCCAGCGTTACCCAGACCTGGCTGCAAACTCCTGCCAGATGCTCGTCTACTGCATTATCCACGATCTCATAAACCAGATGGTTTAATCCTTTTGTTCCTACGCCTCCGATGTACATACCAGGCCGTTTTCTGACCGCTTCCAATCCTTCTAAGACGGTGATACTGTCTGCATTATACTGTGTACTAGCCATTCTGCTCCTCCATATCTTGTGAAATCCATACAGCCGGCACTTCATTCCTCCCTTTGAAAAATGCCGACGTTTCCCATTATACACAAAAAAGAACCGGTTTGGCAAGGGATTTTCCTATCCAATGCCAACCGGCCGCTTTTGTCTCATACTAATCTGAGCCTGCAAAAGCTCTCTTTTTTACTTCAGCACACCCTCTGCGTCTGCCATTCTTCCGTCCGGAGCCAGTTCTTCTTCATATAATACGCCTCTGGTGCTGTCTGGTGCAAATTCAAAGAAGTACCACTGACCGTCAATCTTCTGCCAGCCAATCAGCATATGGCCATCCTGCTCAAAGTAATAATCAACTCCGTCAATGTTCTGCCATCTCGTTACCTGATAGCCGTCTTCATTCAGGAAATACCAGTTGCCATTGGCAGTCTGGAACCATACGTTGGTTAAGAATGTGCCATCCTCCAGCACATACTTTGTACCGTAATCGTCTTTTTCCCAATGAGCAGCAACTTTTTTCTCTTCCCACTCATAGACCTCTTCTGCATGATTTCTGGCATCAATAACAGAAACCGTTCCATCTGCTGCCAGTACAGTCATAGGAGCCAGCGCCATTAAAGCAGATACCGCCGCCATAGTTGTGACTTTAAACATACTTCTTTTTTTCATAGCCAAATCCTCCTGCATATTTTATCTAAAAAGATTTAGCATTATTATGCACGTTTTGTCTAATTTTGTCAATACAAACTGCCATTTAAACCTTCACTTTTTCTGAAGCTTTCTGAAGTCTCTGGATATGAACGGTCAGATATACCATTTCTTCTTCCTGTACGGCATAGGGAGTCGTTTTTTCGATATAGGCTGCAACCTTAGCCGCGCACTCATAGGCATCCAGATATTGAATCCGTATCATATCCATCAGGCTTTTTTCCCAGATTCTGGATTCTTTCTCGTGCATGGCTCTCTGAATAAAAAATTTCAGATGGGTCACAAACCGCTCATAATCCAGGGATTCCTCATCAATCGCAATGGAAAAATGGTATGTTACAATGTTTAACACGTCCTGGATGATCTTGGTCATGATTTTAGCCCTCTCCATGTCCAAATCCATCTCTGCATTTAAAATATGCATGGCAATGAATCCTGCCTCGTCTGCCGGAAGTGTTACATCTGCATATTTTTTTACAATCGAAATTGCCTCTGCGCCTATCCGGTATTCATGGTTATAATAATGCTTGATTTCCCACAGCATGGAGTTGGGCAGATAGATTCCCTGCTTTGTCCGGTTAATAGCGAAATTCAGGTGATCCATCAAAGAAATATAGATCTCCTCATTCAGCTCCTTGTTTAAAGAAATCTGGGCATAAGCCACAATCTCATTGGTCATATGCATATACTCATAAGGAACTTCCTGGGCCAGACGCTGGAAATTCAGCGTCTGCTGCTCGTCGAAACGGGCAAATTGCTTTTCCACAGTGTCTGGATCCACCAGATCTCCTATTTTCTTTTTAAATCCAATTCCGCTTCCCATTAAAACCAGTTCCTGGTTATAGTCGTCAACTGCCGCAACTACATTATTATTAATAATCCGTGTTACCTTCATTTACTTCTTCTTTCTGCAGGAGCACAAGTTACAAGTTCTCGCCATTGGAGGCAATGACTTGTTTGTACCAATCAAAGGATGCCTTTTTTCTTCTCTTTAATGTTCCTTTTCCTTCGTTATCTTTATCAACATAAATAAATCCATAGCGTTTCTTCATCTCGCCGGTACTTGCAGATACCAGATCGATGCATCCCCATGGCGTGTATCCCATCAGGTCTACGCCGTCTAATTCCACTGCGTCTTCCATTGCCTGGATATGGGCTCTTAAATACTCAATCCGGTACTGGTCATTGATCTTGCCGTTTTCATCTGGAGTGTCCACAGCGCCAAGTCCATTTTCTACAATAAACAGAGGCTTCTGATACCGGTCGTACAGCTCATTTAATGTGATTCTAAGACCCAATGGATCGATCTGCCATCCCCACTCAGACGCCTTTAAGTATGGATTGCGCAGCGTCTTAAACGCATTGCCCGCTGTTTCTCCATATTTGGAAGGATCGGCGCTGGTAAGTCTGGAAGAATAGTAAGAAAATGAAATAAAATCCACTGGATGTTCCGCAAGGATTTTTTCATCCTCTTCTGTAATTCCAATGTCATATCCCTTTTGTTCAAAAAACTTCAGCGCATAAGGCGGGTATTCTCCCCTGGACTGTACATCAATAAAGAAATAGTTATCGCGGTTCTTTTTCAGCGCTTCCAACTGATCCTTCGGATCGCAGGTATAGGCATAATACTGACCAGCCGCCAGCATACATCCCACCTGGTTTTCCGGATCAATCTCATGGGCAATACGGGTTGCCATAGCCGATGCCACCAGCTCGTGGTGAGCCGCACGATACTTGGATTCTTCCTGGTTTTCTCCTTCTTCAAACAGGATTCCCGCTGCCATAAACGGCAGATGAAGAATCATATTAATTTCATTAAAGGTCAGCCAATAGTGAACTTTTCCTTTATAGCGGGTAAACAATGTCTCGCAGTACTTTACGTAGAGGTCTATCATCTCCCTGCTCTTCCAGGAACCAAATTTTTTGGTGCAGGCAACCGGAGCGTCAAAGTGAACGATGGTTACCAATGGCTCAATGCCATATTTCAGACATTCGTCAAAAATCTCATCATAAAACTTTAAGCCTTCTTCATTGGGTTCTTCATCAAATCCATTTGGATAAATCCTGGTCCATGCAATAGACAGCCGGTAGCACTTAAAGCCCATTTCTGCAAATAAAGCAATATCCTCTTTAAAATGGCTGTACATATCAATCGCTTCATGTCCAGGATAAAAATATCCGTCTTCACACTCCAGCATTTTCCGGATTCCCTGCATGACCGGCCTTCTGTCCGGACCTGCCGGAATTAAGTCCACATTGGCAAGTCCTCTTCCGCCTTTGTCATATCCGCCTTCACACTGGTTGGCGGCTGTTGCGCCGCCCCATAAAAAGCCTTCTGGTAAACGTCCCATTCTCTTCCTCCTGTTAAATAATGGAAATCAATGCGTCTCCGGCCTTTACATCCTTGTTGACTTCTCCGGAAACGTCTACAAACTCCATGGAATTGGTAATCAATATCGGGGTCGTTACATCATAGCCGGCTTTCTTGATTTCTTCCATATCAAATTCAACCAGTAAATCGCCTGTTTTTACGGATGCACCCGCCTGGGTCTTAATGTGGAAGAACTTGCCCTCTAATTTAACGGTGTCCATACCGATATGCATCAGAACTTCTGCCTTGTTGGTTCCGGTAATTCCGATTGCATGACCAGTTGGGAACAGGGCGGAAACCACGCCGTCGCAAGGCGCATAAACCTTTCCCTCTGCCGGCACAATTGCAACGCCTTTTCCAAGAGCGCCAGATGAAAATGCCTCGTCTTTTACTTCGGATAACGGAATTACACGACCGGTAATCGGAGCCATAACCATGCCCTCTTCGCCTGCAATCTCTGCTTTTTCTATTGCCTTTGGAGATTCTTTCTTTTCTTCCTTTGGCTCCTCTTCTTTGTAAAGAATCATGGTTGCAACAAATGCAATGGCCATTGTAATCAGAACCACGATAATAATCATCTTCACATCATATAATACATCGGTAATGCCCAGGGCTGCAATGGATTCCTCTCCAGGAATGAAGGTCGGAAGGCCAAAAATACCAAGGCCGCCGGACATATATTTTGTAAGGCCAAAGGCGCCTACTAAAGCTCCGCCGATTGCTGCTGCGCCGCAGGAAATATAGAACGGAACCTTCTTTGGAAGGGTAATACCGTAAATAGCCGGCTCTGTAACTCCGCAGATACCAGAGATAAATGCAGGAAGCGCTAAGGTTTTCAGCTTTTTATCTTTTGTCTTAATAAACATTGCCAGAACAACTGCGGTCTGGGAGAAGGATGCTACAAAGTTTGCTACCAGGAACTTATCGTATTTTAAGGTTGCATAGTTGTTAAACATAATCGGGATCAGACCCCAGTGCAGACCGAAAATAACCAGAATCTGCCAGATAAATCCAATAAAAGCGCCAGCTACCATCGGGCTGATGTTATAAATGCTCTGGCACAGCCATCCAATGCTGTCGCCTACCCAGGAAGCGACTGGTCCGATTACCATAAAGGACAGCGGAACGGCAATAATCAGGGTCAGAAGCGGAACCATAAAGTTCTTTACAACGTCTGGAACGTATTTCTTCCAGAATTTTTCAATCTTTGCCGCAAACCATACGGAAAATACAATCGGAACTACTGAAGATCCATATCCGGCTGCAGGCCAGATAATCGGGATTCCTGCAAAAGTCTTGTAAACTCCGGTTTCTAAAAACGTACCGGAAAATACGGTCATAATTGCTTCGCCGGACGCCATTGCCGGAAACTTAATTTCTGCATAAAGGAACGCTGCCGCAATGGACATGGCCGTAAAATGATTCAGCTTAAACTTCTGTGCCGAAGAATAGGCTAACATCATTGGCAGGAAGTAGAAAAATCCATCTCCAATTGCATACAGAATCATATAAACGCCAGTGTCTTTAAACTCGTTGCCCAGTAAGAATACCGCCAGGCCTAACAGGCCTTTAATAATACCAGTTGCACACAAAAGCGCCAGAATCGGGGTAAATACGCCGGACAGCGTATCAATCAGAACCGCTACCGGTCCCCGCTTTTCTCCCTCTCCAGCCGCTTCTGCGCCACCAGGCGCTGCCGCTGAAAACTTGCCTATTTCGTTTACTGCTGCAAACACATCCGGAACATGGTTTCCAATTACAACCTGATACTGGCCGCCGCTCTGGATAACCGTTACAATTCCGTCCGTCTGTTTCAATACCTCTGTATTCGCCTTGCTTTCGTCCTTTAAACGGAAGCGGAGGCGGGTAATACAGTGGGTAAGGCTGATTACATTTCCCTTACCTCCTACATTCTGGATAATAATCCTTGCGAGTCCATCATATTTACTTGCCATTTTTTCCTCCTTCTTGTCTGTGCTTTTGTGCTCCTGGCCAGGGCAGCACAGCTGCACCTTTGACATTTTGTTCCCTTTGAATCAGTATTTCCGGATTCCCGATTCAGGGAACAAAAAAAGACCCTGTCATACACGGATAGTCCCTTATATAGTTTTGCGTCAAACATATATAAAAGCACACGGTTGTATGATCCAGGTCTTGCCTAATGAAAGTAACAATCCACGAAATCAACATACTCTATTCGCTTGTTATAGCGATATTCTACAACAAAACTCTCGTTTTTTCAATACATTTTTATACTTTTTTTATTTTTCCCATATCTGCCTGGCAATATGCACAACTTGCAGAGGAATCTATTTCCAGGTACAGGCAGATTTCTCTTGAATTTTTTCATTTCATATGCTATACTTATGAAATCGTAAGTATCGCGCAGATATAGTTCATCGGTAGAACACCAGCTTCCCAAGCTGGGGAGGCGGGTTCGATTCCCGTTATCTGCTTATAATAAAGCCTAGAAGTCCGTTTTAAGCGGTTTTCTAGGCTTTTTGTATGTATTCTGATACTGAGATGATACCATATTATTATAGAAGCTATTACAATTTCAGTGCTACCCGTTCTGTGCTGCTTGTCCATGTCCGGTTGAAATGCTCCGCACCGTTCCCCCACAGGGCGCTGCTGTAGATTCGTTCATCTTCCGGAAGAAATGGCCGCAGCTTCTCGCCGTATGGATAACGGCGCAAAGTCTTCAGAGCCTTACCGTGCAATTTCCGTACTTCTGCGGGAGTTCTTCCGGTACTCAATCCAATCCTGGACAGGGCGTTCCCGTTCTGGTAACACCTTTTGATAACGTCCCTCTGCTCTTCTGGCAGTTCATCCACACAGCCCCACAAAGTTTTCTTTAGCTGGTCATTGGCTAACCGCTCCACCGTTTCCTCTTCCAAATTCTCGGCAGAGGATACTAAATCTATCACATGGGAATCTTCTGTACCTTCTAACCCTGTCACAGGAGCGTCTAAACAGCCCACAGAAGCCATGCAAGCATAGACCCTTATATTTTTTACCTGTTCTACAGTAAAGTCCAGGAAATAGGCCGCTGTGCAGTCTGACGGGTATTTTCCGGTCTCCTGCTCATATTCAGAACAAAAACGCCGGTATTTCTATACCTTTTCCAGGCAATGAACCGGAAGCCGCAGGCATGAACCCTGATTTTGTATGTAGCGCTGCATCCGCTGTCTTATCCACGTTTCCGCATAAGTCAGAAATTTACAGCCAGCAGCAGGATTGTAATTTTCAATAGCCGGATACAATGCAAGAAACCCCTCCTGCTCCAAGTCCTCCAGCTCTTCACTGTTTCGGTACTTCCAGGCAACAGAACGGATGAAATCTTTTACCTGCTCGTAAAGCTGCATCATGTTTTCTGATGTATTTTCTTTCAACTGGATTTTATAAACAAGTTCTTCATTGGTCATATCTCTATCGCCTACTTTCGTGATTTACCTATAAAGTCACTATTTTGTTAATCCTCACGCTTCCCTCACGCTTCATTTTACACAATCGTGGGATTTTATGCAAATGGAAACGCCAAAACAGAACAGCTCAAAATTGAGCCGAGCACATATCCGGCCTAATGGTATACTTGATTTCAGCGCAAAACGGGGCTTCAAACTGAGCACCCGTTAAAATCACAGAAACCTTATTTTAAGCGGCAGAAAATAAAATCATTAGTTTATTCCGAGTATTTCCGAGCGTTTTCCTGTATTCGTCGGTTTTTTTCAAAAGGAACGCAACAGGCCCTGAGTCTAGTAAACACAAGGCTTTTTGCCTTTATTTGTGTTTGTTTTCTTATTGCAACCTTCGGAACGCTCCAAACCTCAGGAAACCTCATAAAAGCTTCATAAAACTTCATATTCAAACAGATTGTTGGGCTTTCTTTTGCTATATTCGTTTGTTTTTTATTGCAACGTTCCAAATACTTGGAACGCTCCTAGGCTCTAAACCCACAGAAAAAAAGGGGCTTTCCGCTACTCCCCTGGTCGTATTCGTTTCATTTTTGTAACGCTCCGCTAAAAAATCAGCGACAGAAAAGACTTCTGCCGCCAGGAAATAAAGGTATTAAATTGTTATGACATCCGGCAGTGTTGGCGCACGCCGAAATATTTGCCCCACTATCGCAGAGGCCAGCGGTTTAGGATAGGTGTATTATCTTCTGAGAATCTATCTGAAAGCCGTTTTAATTATCTCTAAAATCATATTTGCAGCCCTGTCAGCCTGTTCTTCATACTCTTCACGCTTAGGGCTTTCAATCATATTACCTTTATCGTAGTGCAGAAATGAATGTGCTATTTCGTGAGCCAGGTTATAGTTAATCTTATCAATATTCAAATCCTGGGCAATCCCTAAGCGGTTCCCACGCAGTCTCCCCTCTGACGCCTGGAATGGGCAGAAGCGGACTGTTATTCCTCTTTCAACTGCCAAATGAAGCAGTTTTTCAAATATCTGTCCTTTATCCATTTCATGCTTTACCCCCCCCGCTCTTTTTAAGCCATTTTTATGTTTCATGGACTTGTAAAGCTTACGCCGGATTCTAACAATACAATTTAGAATAGTAAAATATTCACGTATTGCCTCGTTTTTGGTATGCTCTACGACCTCTTTTTTCTCCAGGTCTGTCAAATCAAGGTATGTCGCCATCAGCTCAACTATCTCGTCTATGTACGGGGCTTTCTCGTTTACTATAATCGCGTCCCTTGAAGGGGCATAGAAAAACAAAATCTTTTCCATCCTCTCCCCATCTGCTGATAAAATAAAATGCTCGCTGTTAAGAATTGTTAAGTTCACGCTCCCATGCCAGGAGCTGCGCTGTTCTGTCTGCATAGTAAAATCTTCCTTTCTTTGACAAAGGGGCGCCGGCGTGATATACTGTCAGTGTACCCCCAATTTGACGTGTTGACGGGTTACTTGCTCTTAGCTAGAGTTGCTGCTCTGCTAAGAGCTCTTTTTTATTCTGTTGCAATTCTTCTTACCTGGGAACGTCCGAAAAAGCTTGCTGTATACGTTTTTCCGTTCCCTCTGCTTCCCCATATCAGCGAAGCGTTAAACAGTGCCTTACAGCCGTGAACGACCTCATAGCCAAGCCTTTTCCACTCAGCCCAGGTATTTGTTTCCTCTGCCACTCCTGCGGCCTTTCTAGCGGCTTCAATGCGTTTCTGGTTGGTTTCCTCTGCCTTAGCAGACAGCCAAGCCCTGTGAAGGCATTCGCCAAAGCTCAGGCCTTTGTACTTCCGGAAATTCGCCCAGGCTTTCAGCATAATCTTTTGTAAATTGTACTTCATCTTCTTAATCCTTTCTGGAACAGCCGCGGCAGGCTTTAAAGTATCTTAGGCCCCTGACCATTTCATTATCCCCTTATCCTGTTTCCCGCTGTTATGTGGTGTTCTTGCTTTCCCTTTCGGTACTCCCATCCACCTTCGCTTGTTCCGTTTGATTTATCTTATGGCTTTATTATACACTTTTTAAAGTGCATAGTCTATTGACATAGTGCACAAATATACACTTTTAAAAATGTATATTTTATACATTGAAAAGCGTGTATAATCATGTTATAATATGCCTATATTAGAAGAGATATCTTTATTTTTAACCTCAATAGAAAAAGGAGGCACATAATGGGTACAATTGTTTATAATAAGCTGCTCGCTATGATGGAACAAAAAGGATTAACCACATATAAAATCCGAAAAGAAAAAATCATCTCTGAATCAACCCTACAAAAAATTAGACAAAACAAAAGTATCACTACAGATTCAATTGCTGCTCTTTGTCAAGTTCTTAACTGTCAGCCTGGGGACTTAATGGAATATGTACCAGATGAAAACTAAATTTACAGCTTTCCCCTGATACCACCAAGAAAGGAGTTGTTACCATGGCAATACCTCGAAAACTGACTTATACAGAAGCTGATTACTATGCTCTTCCGGAAGATGTACGGGCTGAGCTGATAGATGGCCAAATTTATTACCAGGCCGCACCAAGCCGAATCCATCAAAAGCTACTAGGGAAGATACATCAAAGAATCGCGAACTATATTGATTTAAAAAGCGGCTCCTGCGAAGTCTATCCGGCTCCATTTGCCGTTAAATTATGGGAAGATAAGAAAACCATTGTTGAACCTGATATAAGCGTTATCTGCGACCCTGACAAGCTCACAGAAAGAGGCTGTACCGGTGCGCCAGATTGGATTATTGAAATCGTCTCCCCTGGCAATTCCAGCCATGACTACATCCGGAAGCTAAACCTATATGCCGATGCCGGCGTTCGGGAATACTGGATTGTAAACCCTATTAATCATACTGTGCTTGTATACCACTTAGAGGAAAGCAAATTCGAAGTATCTTCCTATACCTTCCAGGATAAAATTAAGGTTAATATCTACGATGAGTTGTGGATTAACTTTCAAGAAATTACGCTATAAACTTTTACTGCATGGCAGAGGCTTTCACTTGTCGGGCCTCTGCCTTTTTGCTTTTCTGTCGCTTCTATCGGTATGTATTGCTTTCAATACTGAAAATCCCATATACCTTTAATAGCTCTATTGCCTGGTCTTTCGTGTAACCCTTCTCCATAGCTACGGCAATCAATTTATCATAATACCCTAAAGCGTTCTTAAACTGTTCTACCGGATCCAATCTCATATATCCATATGCCATATTATTTACCTGCCTTTTTTAAATTTGCCCTTAGTAGTCTTGCTGCCTCCCCGTTTGGTCTGCATAAACTGAAACATTTTTGCTTCTGTTGCTGCTCTTTGCCGTTTGGTTTCAAGGCCTCCCTGTGTATTAATAGCCCGAAAGCCGTTTGTACTGCCTGTTTTATCTTTCATTCTGTTTCTCCTCCGTTTTACCAATCTTCTGGGAATTCTACTTTTCTGTGTATTTTTTCTTTCCTCTGCTTCTCCCCTTTTCGTTCTGGCCGCAATAACTCTACCAAGTTTATACAATTCTGCATCCTCATCAAAAGTCAATTTTGCATCATTGGACGTCATAACGGTGCCTTGTCGAGTCAATATAATAAGCGCGTCGTAATTCTTGAATGGGTCACAGTCTTTACATTTACTCATGGATTTCGCTTCCTTCCTCTCTGCTCTTCCAATACTCCGGATTTACTTCAATAAATTCTGAACGCCTGCCAGCTTTCTCACTCTGCTGCTTTGTAATCCGGATGAATCCTCGTTTAATAAGTTCGTCAAGTCCTGGCTGCATATCCTCTTTTGTCTTAAAATGACCGGCGCAAATACGATGTAAGTCCCTTATTTTAAGGTTTTGAGGATTTTGTCGATTTTGTCCATCATAGAAAGAATCTATTTTCTTTATCAAATACTTAGCATCTTTTTCGCTCTGGGTTTCCGTAATATCTGCACTTGCAAATGCTGCCATTGCATGAGCGAGAAAATACCGCCCTATTTGTATTGCATCTTTCATGGTTTGACCATCTAATAATACTGTAGCAGCTCCTAAACGGTACTTACTAACATGAAGAATACCCGCTATTCTCATAACCTGACCCAATAACTTTCCTACCCAGTCTTCTATCTCCTCATAGTCTTCTGTTATTTTTCTTTCTATCTCTTCAAAGAAATCTTTACTAAGCTGGTACGCTTCTTCATTAAGATAGAGTATAGAATTGTCTGGTTCCCAGCCATTCATACTATCAATAGCAAGTAACTCTTTTATTAGTTGATTATAAGATGTCTTTACTTCATTAGGTATAGGTTTAGAATCATACATCCTGTTACCTACTTTTGAATGTGGCAAAGAATATAAAAACCTTGCCATAAAGCCCCTCTCTCTAAATTCTGGATTTTTTAAAGCGTCCTGTAGTACCTTGGGTTGAACCATCAACAAAAGTGTTAATACCGGATGATCTAAAGTCTCTCCTATTCTGCCTATTCTATCAGAGCAATACGGTTCCCCAGAATAACCTTTTAGAAAAATATCAATGTTTGGTTGGGTACTATACCTTCCGGCTAACATCCCAAAAACACCACCTTCAGCAGACACAATGGCTACTCTCTCATTATTTTCTTTCATAACTTTTACCATTGCTTCGGGTGTAATATCATCCACCAATAATTTCAACATAGTTATTTCTTCTAGATCTGCAAGCTCCTGTTGTGCTTCAAAAATATCAAACATAGATACACTATTTTTTTCATTTTTAGATGCTTTAGCTGCCTTTACAGTAAGATTATTAATCTTGCTTTCTAGTATTTTCTTTTGTGTCTGGTATTTATTGTACAAGGGTTTTCTTCTTTCATTTTCTTCCTTTACATATTCATAGACAGACGCAGATACCTCTTTTAATACTGGCGTTTTTCTCTCTGATGGCCTGGCTGTAATCAAAACATACAAGTTAAGAGGTTCTACCCAATCGGTTTTAGGTTGTATGTAGAATTTTCCAGCTATGCAGAGGGATACAACACCAAGAATTGATACGGCTACCATATCTTCTGATACCTGTAAGCTTTCAGATATAGCGCGTGTATACTCCTGTAAAATTGGTGGTAATGCTTCTATCGGAAAAGGTAAAAGTTTTTCTGTGCCTATATTGTCAAAATTGACAAAATTGACAAAATCCACAGAATCTGAAAAAGTAACCTCTACGCCCTTTCTACCGAGCGCTGCAACAATATCAGAAGTTCTTCCACGCTCATGCTGTCCAATTTCTTCGCTCGTCTCTCCTCACTTCCTTTCTTTTCTTTCTGTTCCCATTCTTCTCTTAATTTCTTAGCGTACCACTCCGCAATAGGGCGAACAGATTCAGCTTGTTTCCGTTCATACTCTAGCACAGTGTCAATGTAGTACGTTCTTGCCTTGCCGCATCCCAAAACCTCAAGGCGCTGCAAAGCTGTTTCTGCAAATCCTGGCCATGTAAGCTCGTAGCCGTATATCTGTTTAAAGAAATCCTGCGTAAGCTTCACGCCTGGTCGAATGCTCTGCAGCAGTTCTTCACGACTTGCCACTTTCTCCGCCTCCCTGTTCCTGGAAGCCAAAGAAGCGTTTTTCTACATAAGACAGCGGAACTTTGCCCCTAACTGTCATAAATCCTTTATGCTGCAGTTCTGCGTTCATATCACGAATATAGGCATAGGCTTTACTTTCACTTACTCCAAGCATATTCCCTACATCTTTTGCGCCTATCATCTTTCCCACGCTATTTCCTCCTTTCTTGGGCTTCCCGCCCTCATCTCAACGCCCCAGCCTGGTACGTTATTCAATAATTTCTTCTGGTTCTACGCCAAGAGTCTTGCTAATCTTCCCAAGTAACTCAGGGCGGCAACTTTTACCATTCATTACGGCCGAAAGTGTTTGACGACTAATTCCAGCCTTAGCCGCTAAAGCAGCTTGATTCATTACCTGTTTTGCCATAATCAAACGGATTTTCGTTACATTAAGTTTCATGTTATCGCCTCGCTTTTCATTTTAAATGATTTCATGTATACTGTAATTCATTAAAAATGATTTGTCAAGTAATTGTTTTCATTTTTAATGAATTTACTTTACATTATTTCATTTTTGATGTATCTTAAATAGTGTAAGGGGGTGTGCTTATGCCAGATAAAAATGCAAATGAAATTTTTGCAACCAATATTAAAAGATTACTACAAGAAAGAAATATGTCTTATAAAGAGTTTGCAGAAAAATTAGGTTACAGAGCTTCGACGATTTCCATGTGGATGAGGGGGACAAATGCCCCAAGAATGGACGCTCTTGAAAAAATAGCTGATTTTTTTGGTATTACAATTTCGGAACTTCTGAATGACGAGCGCGAGGACAAACAAAATAATAATGTGTATTACCTCAACGATGATGCACGCGAACTTGCCCAGTTCATGTTTGAGAACCCAGAATACAAGATTCTTTTTGACGCCTCTCGGAAAGTAAAGAAAGAAGATATAGAATTTGTAAAGCAGATGATTGACCGAATAAAACTAACAGATGACTAACCCACCCAGAAGTGACCACCGGCCCCACCGCCGTTTTCTAAAATTTTAGAAGTGCATAGTATGCACACCTTGTTTCAACGAATTTCGTCGGGACAAAATGCCGTAGAAATTTCTACGGCTGCATAGTATGTACGTACGAAAAACGTACGAAGTCAAAAAACTCAGAAGTGACTATTAGTACCATCTGAACGGCTGACTTTTCAGCTCTGCTACTCTGGAACATTCTAAAGTCAAATAAAGTGACTTTTAACCTGGTTAAAAGAGCCAGCAGCCGAATGACACCCGCTCAAATTTGTGCACCTCTCTTCCTCTGCCTAAAAACTAACAGCCAAATGGCTTTAACCTCAGTTTTGAGGGTTTCTCTCCCTCTGCTGCAATTCGACAGAACAAAACTGGCTTTCCCCTCCAAGTTGGGGAACCTGACAAAACCTGACCTAACGAAACGTTATAGCCCTGTCGTAAAATATGACACCTACCAGAAAACCAACCAACTCATTTTTGAGTTTGATTACTCTGAGGGGCAGAGGCCCAAATGGGCTTAAGCTAAATTTTTAGCGAAACTTTCAAAATTAAGCCAGCAGCAATTCTGGATGTCGGTTCAACCAACTTCCACGCTCGTGTGGAAACCTTGACAATATAATATACTTACCAGGGAGCCGGTAGGGCGTCCATACCATCTGTTTCCATCCTTGTTGGAAGGAGGTGGGTTTCTATGAGTACATACGAAGAATTTCAAATTATCTTAGGCGTTGCCATGTTAATTGTAGCAATTCTGAATCTGACACATAGAAAATAGCGCCCCTGCTCTGGTAAAGTAAGGCGCTATTTTCTAAACCCTTATAACACCGGAAACGGATAGGTGTGTTCTATCGTACCGGTTCCTTGTTAAGTATATTATAGGTCAATCGTAAATATTTGTCAAATGCCTTGGCTTTAAAATCCGGATGTCAATAATAAGGACATCCAAACCTTTCCCTTTCATCTCAACGCCCCAGCCTGGCCAGAATGAAGGGAGAAACTATATTATGCCAGTATACAAAGACGAAAGCACTGGAAAATTTTATGTGAAGCTGTACTACACTGATTACACCGGCAGCAAACGCCAGAAGATGAAACGGGGCTTTAAGCTGCAGCGTGAGGCCAAGGAATGGGAGCGGGTTTTTCTATCTACGCAAGCCGCCCAGCCTACCATGCCATTTAAGAAATTGGTAGAATTATATTTAGCCGATAAAAAAGAGCACAGCAAGTTAATAACCTACCAGACAAAGAAAAACCGGATTGAAAAATGGATTGCTCCATTTTTTGATAAGCAGCCAATCAATACCATAGAAGCCGCCGATATCCGGCAGTGGCAGGCACAGCTTAAAAATTCGCTGAACGCAAATGGAGAGCCGCTATCTCCTGGATATATGCAAAATATTGTAGCGGAACTATCCAGCCTATTTAATTTTGCTGTGCGCTTCTATGGCTTGCCGGTCAATCCCTGCCGAATTGCAGGGAATACTGTAGGCAAAAAGCAGAAAAGCATGAACTTCTGGACAAAAGACGAATTTGACAGATTCATAGCTACCTTTGAGAAAACAGACCCATACTATACAGCTTTCCTGCTGCTCTACTATTGCGGTCTGCGTATCGGCGAATTAGAAGCACTGACGACAGCAGACATTGACCTAATAGCCGGCATCCTTACAGTCAACAAAACTTACCACCTTATTGACGGAAAAGGTATTGTAACATCCCCCAAAACAGAAAAAGCCAATCGTACAATTACGCTTCCCCCCTTTATCTGTACCATTGTACAGGCCTATGAACAGCGCATATATGACCTAACATCAGATTCCAGGCTGTTTACTGCTTCTCATTCATCCTATGCCCGACAAATGGAAACACATACTGCAAAGGCCCACGTGAAACGCATCCGGCTACATGATTTGCGCCACTCTCATGCCTCTCTATTGATTGAAATGGGCTTTTCTGCTCTTCTGGTATCTGAACGCCTGGGCCATGAGAATGTATCGACCACGCTCAATATCTACTCCCACCTGTTTCCCTCAAAACAGACGGAAGTAGCTGAAAAACTGGAAAAACTGTGTGGGAATAACGTTTATTAAATGCTACTAAATTGATACTAAAAAATCTTGCAGAAATAAAAGCAGGGTTAAAATAAGCAGAAAAGCCCATAGAATAGACGAGAAAAACCACAGAAAAATGGATAAAATGTCAACTAACGATTCCCGTTATCTGCTTTTGACTGATATGCCGGAGCCTTTCAGGGTTTCGGCTATTTTTATCCCATAAATCAAGGCAGCCTCAAACCGAAGCTGCCTCTTTTATTGATTCTGTCCTATTTATTTTTCAGACACTCTCCATTCGTAGCGATGACCTCTTTATACCAATAAAAGCTCTTTTTCCGGCTGCGGTTTAATGTGCCGCTGCCATTGTCATCCTTGTCGACATAAATGAAACCATAGCGCTTTTTCATCTCGCCGGTTCCTGCAGATACCAGGTCAATGCAGCCCCAGGGAGTATATCCCATAACCGGCACGTCGTCCTGTTCAACCGCTTCCATAATCGCCTGAATGTGCTGGCTTAAATAGTCAATCCGGTAATCATCGTTGATTGATCCGTCCGGTTCTACCGTATCGACTGCTCCCATACCGTTTTCTACGATAAACAACGGTTTCTGATAGCGGTCATACAGATAATTCAAAGAAGTTCTGAGACCTTTTGGATCGATCTGCCATCCCCAGGCGGTCGCCGGAAGATATGGATTTTTCCCGCCCAGAATCTGGTTTCCTTCTGTCACTTCTGTATCTTCTCCCTCAATAGAGGAGAAGTAATAACTAAATGCAACAAAATCTACGGTACCCTTCTTTAAAATCTCTTCATCTCCTGGCTGGATGTCCGGTTTTGCCCCTAATTCTCTCCAGAGAGACGTGCAGACATTGCTGTAGTAGCCTCTGCAGTGTACATCGCCGAAGTAATAGGTTTTATTAATCTTCTTCATTGCCAGAATCTGGTCATTTGGACGGCAGGTTGCCGCATAGCACAGAGGATATACCAGCATACAGCCAATTTTATTTTCCGGATCAATCTCATGGCCCAATACCACTGCTTTTGCGCTGGCAAGAAGCTGATAATGGGCTGCATTTAACATGGTCTGGGATTTATTTTCCCCTTCCTGGTAAATAATACCTGCCTGATGCCAGGGTCTCCAGGTCAGCATTAACAAATTGATCTCATTATGGGTCAGCCAGTAATGGACTTTGCCCTTATAACGCTTAAATAAAACTTCGCAATACCGGACATAAAAGTCCACCAGTCTTCTGTCTCTCCAGGAACCATATTTCTTTACCAGAGCCAGAGGCATTTCATAGTGGTTAATCGTAACCACTGGTTCCATATGGTATTTTGCCATTTCATCAAATACCTTATCATAAAACTGCAGGCCTTCCTCGTTGGGAGTCTCATCATCCCCGTTCGGGAAAATGCGGCTCCAGGAAATGGACAGACGGAAGCACTTAAATCCCATTTCTGCAAACAAAGCAATGTCTTCTTTATAATGGTGATAAAAATCTACTGCCACATGGCTGGGATAATAGGCATCCGGATGCACATACTCGTGAATCTCTCTCTGGACTCCGTGACGCGCCCCCATCTCTACATCATTGACAGAAAGGCCTCTTCCTCCTTCTGCATATCCTCCCTCATATTGGTTTGCCGCTGTTGCGCCGCCCCACAAAAAATCTTTGCTCATTTCCATAGCAATCCCTCCTTGTTTTCTCTGCTTTCAGGTATCCGGAACAGAGTTCCTGAAACAAAAAACCTGGCCATACACTAACGGCGCTTATATTGTTTTACTAAAACATATAAACATCTACTACTGTATGATCCAGGTCTTGCCTAATGAAAGTAACAATCCACGAAATCAATATTCTTTATTCGCTTACTCTTCTTACATTCTACAACAGCTTTTTGTATTTTTCAACTTCTTTTTCTCTTTTTAGTACCTTCTCCATTAAAAGCGCCTTTTTCTCTTCCTGTAAAAATGCCGCCTCAACGCTGTTTCTTAAAAGCTGCGCCTTTTCATCCTCTGTCATTCCGCATTTTTTTAAGAGTTCAAACTCTTTTGCAATTGTGGTATTGGATACGGTCATATTATCCGTATTAACCGTTACTTTTATACCGCTTCTTAGCAGCTTCAGCAAAGGATGCTCTTCTGCTGATGCAAAAGCTCTGGTCTGGATATTGCTGGTCACGCAGCATTCCAATACGATTCCTTTTTCCCTTATTTCTGCTTCTGCCGCCGGATCTTCTATACAGCGGACGCCGTGGCCAATTCTCTTTGCTCCCATAGAAACAGCTGCTTTTACGCTTTCCGGTCCATCCGCTTCCCCTGCATGAATCGTATAAGGAATCTTCTTTTTCATCGCCAGCTCAAAGAGCGGTTTATAATCTCCGGTAAAAAACAATCCTTCTGCTCCTGCCAAATCCACTGCGGCAACTTTGGTATGACCAATAAACTCTCCGGCCAGTTCTACCGTTTCCTGGTTTGCTTCCTGGTTATCCGCTCCTCTCATGCAGCACAAAATTAATCCCGCGTCCAGCAAAGAAGGTTTCTCTTTCAGCCCCTCATTCATTCCCTCCAGTACCGCTTCCACTACCTGTCGCTGGTTGAAACCGCGGGAAGTATGAAGCTGGGGAGCAAACCGGATTTCTGCATAAACCAGTCCTTCTGACGCCAGCTCGCAAACCAAATCCTTCATGGCCTCCTGGAGCGCTTCCCTGGTCTGAAGCACCTGGAGCGGCAAATCAAACCGCTCCAGATATTCATTTAAATCCCTGCAGTCAGCAGGCGCTTCCAAAAAAGGACGTAGCTCTTCTTCGGAAGAAGTAGGAAGCGCAATCTCCTGCTTTTTTGCCAGCCTGAGCACCGTTTGAACCGGCAAAGAACCGTCAAAATGAAGATGTAAATCAATCATCCCTACCCCTGCCTTTCCAAATCCTTCGGGCCAAATCCCATGGGAAGAATTTCTTCCAGAGTAAATACCTGGTATTCTTCTGGATTTTTTGCAACAATTACCTGAAAACTCTTCGGATCGCAAAATTCCATCATTACCTGACGGCAGACGCCGCAGGGCGTACAGTAATCCAGATTTTTTGCCTCTTTTGGTCCTCCGACTACTGCAATTGCCTCAAATTCCCGTACTCCCTGACTGACTGCTTTGAAAAATGCCGTCCGTTCCGCGCAGTTGCTGGGCGTATAGCTGGCGCTTTCGATGTTGCAGCCGGTAAAAATCTGTCCGTCTTTTGCAAGAAGGGCCGCTCCTACCTGAAACCGAGAATAGGGACTATAAGAAAATTTCCGCGCTTTTAAAGCTTCTTCTACAAGCAATTTAATATCCATACAAAACCTCTGTTATTTTGATTTTACATATGGCTTTCCGTTGGCAGCAGGCACTCTTGCATGGCCTACAAACAGTACCAGCGTTACAATGGTTACCACATACGGGATCATGGAAATCAGGTTCGGCGATATGGTATTTCCAGTATTGGCCAGTACCTTCAGACCGCTGCACAGACCAAACAGCAGACAGGCCTTCATCGCCCCTTGTGGAGTAAATTTTCCAAAGATAACCGCCGCAATGGCAATAAAGCCTTGTCCTACGATAACGATAGGGCGGAACTGGTTAATGGTTGCCAGGGTTACATAAGCGCCGCCAAGGCCGGCTAAAAATCCGGAAAGTATCACGCAGATATAACGGATCCGGAATACATTGATGCCTAAGGTATCGCAGGCCTGAGGATGCTCGCCTACTGCACGCAGGCGCAGTCCAAAACGGGTCTTATAGAATATAAACCATACGACTGCTACCAGAATAAAGCACAGATACGCTGGTATATAGGTGCTGAATACGTTGTTTGCAAAGGAGCCTACTGGAAACATACCGTCAAACAGCTTCGGAAGTTTGCTGGCTGTATCAATCGGCGGCGTATCGGTAGAATTGTCAAACATGGCCTTGCAGAGGAAGATTGCCAGGCCTGGCGCTAAGAAGTTAATCGCCGTACCGGAAATAGTCTGGTCTGCACCAAACGAAACGCAGGCAATCGCGTGTATCAGGCCAAATGCTGCGCCGGCCAGTCCGCCGCAGAAAAATGCAAACCAGCCGTTGCCGGTAAACAGCGCTACTGCTGCGCCGGTAAATGCCCCGATGGTCATCATGCCTTCGATACCAATGTTAATTACTCCGCTTCGTTCCGAAAAACAGGAACCCAGAGCCGCGTATAAAAGAGGCGGCGTCGCTACCAAAGTTGCATTGATAATCAGTCCAAGGTTTCTAATAATTGCATCCATGTTCTCTTACCCCCTTTTCCCTTTCAATGCTAATTTTTTAAACACATGGGAAACTGCAATAAACAGAATAATCGTACCCATGATAATATCAACAACTTCTGACGGCGCATTAATTAGACTTAATTTACTGCCGCCGTATTTCATGGCTCCATAGAACAGACCGGAAAAAATACATCCGATTGGGTTCGAACCTGCAATCAGCGCTACCGTAATTCCCTGGAAGCCAAAGCTTTCCTGGGTTGCAAACTGGCTGATACGCATGGACATCCCCAGAGTCTGGACTGCGCCGCCAAGACCGGCCAGACAGCCCGAAATCGCCATTGCAGTCATAACCGCACGATTGGCATTAATGCCGCCGTATTCTGCAGCATTCCGGTTAAATCCTACTGCTCTTAACTGATAGCCGAGAGTGGTTTTGTTAATAATAAACCAGATCAGGACCGCTGCAAAAATGGCCATGAAAATGCCAAAGTTGGCGCTGCTGCAGCCCGTCAGCTGACGGATGCTTTCCGGAAGAAAAATCTGTGCAGACTCTAAAATATCTTTTGTCGCCTCTCCGCCGCCTTCTTTGTGGATAGCTTCCAGATTGACTACATAGTTGGATAAATAAAATGCAATCCAGTTAAACATGATAAATAAAAGGACTTCGTTAATTCCCTTTTTTACCTTTAAATATCCAACCACGCTGCCCCACAGAGCGCCTGCCGCCGCTGCTGCCAGGATGCAGAGAGGAACATGGATAATGGCCGGAACATCTACTAAAATTCCAACTAATACTGCCGCCAGGGAACCTACTACAAACTGGCCTTCTGCACCAATATTAAACACGCCGGTCCGGAACGAAAATGCCACGCTAAGTCCGGTAAAAATTAAGGGACTTGCATAAATAACTGCCCAGACCATAAATTTCGGTTTGCTGAACACGCCGTTAAACAGCTTGGCATATACCTCAGCCGGACTCAGCTTTGCCACCAGTAAGAAAATTGCGCCTACCAGGAAACCAATTACTATGGCAATAAAGGTATACAGTGCATTACTGTTTAAAATACTTTTCTTCTCATTCATGCCGCTTTCCTCCTGCCATCATTAATCCCAGGGTATTCTCATCTGCATCTTTGCCTGCCATGCTTCCGCTGATGGTTCCGTCAAAGATAACTTCGATCCGGTCAGATAAACTCATAATTTCATCCAGCTCAAAGGAAACCAGAAGAACTGCCCTGTTTTTATTTCTCTGTTCTACAATATATTTGTGTACGAACTCAATAGCTCCTACGTCCAGACCTCTGGTAGGGTTTACCGCAATCAGAAGATCTTTGTCGTTGGTCACTTCTCTGGCAATGATAACCTTTTGCTGGTTTCCTCCGGAAAGCTGACCTGCCGGTTTGTTTTCACTGCCGGACGGACGAATGTCAAATTTGCCAATCAGTTCTTTGGCATGATCCATAATGGATTTCTTATTTAAGATTCTGTTTTTGGAAAATTCTTCTTCTCCAAAATTCTGTAAAATCAGATTCTCCGCCACAGAAAATTCCAGAATCAGACCGTGTTTCTGGCGGTCTGCCGGAATACTGGAAATCCCCTTGTCAAACAACGCTCTTGGAGACCAGTTAAATACGTTTTCCCCATTCATATAAATTTCGCCGGAATCTCCTTTTCGCAGACCAGTCAGGATCTCTACCAATTCGGTCTGTCCGTTGCCGTCAACGCCTGCCAGTCCTACAATCTCCCCTTTACGGACATTCAAATTCAATCCCTTTAAGATTTCAACACCGCGGTAGTCCTTGGCTTGAAGATTTTTCACTTCCAAAACCACGTCTCCTGGCTCTATTTTCTTTTTCTCTACCACAAATTCTACATCGCGGCCGACCATCATGGACGCCAGATCATTTTCTGTGACATCGTCCACTTTCACAGTACGGATGTATTTGCCCTGGCGGATAATGGTGCAATAATCTGCGCTGGATTTAATCTCTTTCAGCTTGTGGGTAATCAGGATAACGGATTTTCCGTCATTGGTCAGATGACCGATAATCTCAATTAATTCTTCAATTTCCTGAGGCGTCAGGGAAGCTGTCGGCTCGTCTAAAATCAGAATATCTGCGCCTCGGTAAAGCACCTTTAAGATCTCTGCCCTCTGCTGCATACCAACCGAAATATCTTCGATTTTTGCATCCGGATCCACCTGCATATTATAGCGTTCGGATAACTCCCTTACTTTTTCCCTGGCAGAATCCAGATCGACTGTCAGCCCTTTGACCGGTTCCATTCCCAGAATAATATTTTCTGTAACTGTATAGGGCTGAACCAGCATAAAATGCTGATGCACCATACCGATTCCCAGTTCAATCGCTTTTTTCGGACTGTCGATGTGAACCGGTTTTCCTCCTACAAAAATCTCTCCCTCTGTTGGACGATAAAGACCGTAAAGCACATTCATCAATGTACTTTTTCCAGCTCCGTTTTCTCCCAAAATGGCGTGGACCTCTCCTTTGTGAACCGTCAGATTAATGTGATCGTTGGCCACAAAGTTTCCAAATTTTTTGACAATGTCTTTCATCTGGATGGTAACGGTCGTTTCGTCTATATGACTCGTCTTTCCCACACTCGTTCCTCCTTTATATTCCTTCATTATGTTAGATAATGACGATTTTTTCCATGCCTTCTTCCCTGGCAGCCTCTGCCAGCTTCTTTAAATATTCCTCATCCGGAACTGGAAATCCGGCATACTCTTTCCGGACCCCCATCGGCCGGTAGGCGATTATCTTATACTGGATTGAACGGATTTCCTGATACGGCTTTAACATAGCCGCAGCATTCCGGACTGTTTTTTCTCCATCAAACAGCCCTGGTACAATTACTGTCCGGATCTCAAACAGCTTTCCAATGGATGCCAGATACCTGGCGTTTTCCAGAATCTGCCGGTTGCCTGCCCCCGTAACCCGTCTGTGATCTTCCTCGTCAAACGCCTTGATGTCCAGCATGACGCCGTCTGTCACACTCAGAAGCTCCGGATACTTTTTAAAATCCATTGTCCCATTGCTGTCTAACATGGTCTCTAATCCATGCTCCCTGCAGATAGAAAACAGCTCTGTCAAAAATTCCGGATATAGCGTACACTCACCTCCGGATACCGTCACGCCTCTGATAAACGGAATCTGCTTTGCAATTTTCTGAAAGGTCTCCTGGGCAGTCATCTCCAGAATCCTTGGGCTGGCATCATGGGTACAGACATGAATGCAGGTATCGCACAAGGTACATTTATCTGGATCGTAATGAAGAAAAACTGCAGAATCTTCCTCTTTGGCGTTCCAGCTTAACGCGCCGGCCGGACAGGCGGCGACACAGTCGCCGCAGCCGATACACACCTTTCTGGTCTCTGGATTATGGCAGTATAAACAGTTGATGTTGCAGCCCTGCAAAAATATGGAAGTCCGGTTTCCTGGTCCGTCTACCGCACTGAATGGAATAATTTTATTAACTAACGCTTTTTTCATCAGCGCACCTTCCGCTCCAGAATATGACCGTTTAATTCTGCTCCAAGTCCTAAATGCGTCGTGTCCTGAAGTACATTCTGCCCCGCTTTTAATTTTTCAATCTCTGAACGTTTTACCAGATAGCCGGTAATCCGGATTACATCACTGTCATTGGCATAGAAGGACAAATATCTTAAATCTTTCCGGAAAGATCCCTTTACAATATCCAGAACAAACTCTGGATTTTTATGAACTGTTGTATCAATCGGGAAAATATCTCCGGTTCCGGACGGGAAGTATTTGTGGAACTTTGCACACTGAAGCAGATGATCAATCAGCTCATCCGGTTCTTCTCCAATCGGAATACGGGTACCTGGACTGATATGCTCATCTTCCGCAATTCCTACCTGTGCATGAAGAAGGAAATGGCCTCCGGTTGCTTCGCAGTATGGATTGGTATGATTCTGATTAAACGCGTCAATCTGATCCATAATCTCAACGCCAAGCTGGGTTGCATATTCATCATGGCCGTATCGTCCGGTCTTGCCTTCTTTTTCCAGAAGGATGTTGACGCATTCTGCCATACCTACCATACCGAACATAGCGGTAAACCGGTCTCTATGGATAAATCCTTCTTTTGCCAGGAAGTTATTTTCGAAGAATCCGCTTTCTTCTACTTCAAACTTAATTCTGGCATCCATATATTCTGCCATAATCTTCATAACATACGGAAGCTGGTTTTCTTTAAAATCTGCAATATTTTTTGCTCTCTTTGCAATATTTCCCAGAATCAGACGGCACAAGGTATAGGATCCGCCGCCTAACAGCAGGCCATTGTAGCAGCTGGCAATGACATAATTCTCTCCCAGCTCGCTCTTAAACATCTTGTGGTTTGCAAAACTTGGTTTGGCGCTGTGAAGAGCCGTATCTACTGCCAGAAGGGCAAAATCATCTGGTGTTACGCCTTCTTCGTATTTCATGGTAAGATTTGGAACTGCCTGTTCTAATTCCCGTTCTACCTCTAATAAAAGGCGGCCCGCTTTGGTTGCCTTTGGACCAATATTCGCATGGGAAAAGGAATCCAGCACGGTTCTGTCAATGTGCTGCATAAACAGCTTTAACATTTTTTTAGCCTGTGCTTCGTCTACATCGTCTATAAAAGGCTCCAGCAGTTCATCCAGCGCTCCTACGTAAACCGGAAAATTGGTAACGCTTGGAACGTGCTTATAGAAAATCAGAAGAGAATTCAGCGCCTCATACAGATCCTTAGGAGGATCTAACTGCAGGAATTTGCTTCCCTCTCTCATAAACTTCTGATAATCCGGAATGATATAACGGGGCCGTACCGGCGCATGGCCTTCTGCCAGATCGCAGATACACTTCACATCTCCTGGTACATTCAGCAGTTCATCCAGGCCTTCCGGAAGATCCAGAACCTCCATTAAGGAATCCGCCTTTCCCGCCATGTTTGCCACCTTCTGCTCATGGGTCAGAATCGGGCTTTCAATAATGTCTAAAATTTCCTGACGTGTCTGTTCTACACGTTCCATGCTAATTGCTCTCATAAAATTCTCCTTTCTTAAGACAAAACCTTATACATTTCCGTTCACTTACAAAAGCTGGATTCCGGCTTTCATAAGTCAGTGGAAATTCCATCTTTAATAAAGAGGATATCCATAAGCAGAAATTGTTTATGAATATCCTCCCTCATTGTCAAATCACAATATCCTGTCTGCTTTTATCAGTCATCCAGGGTATAGATATCGCCATAAGCTGCGTCGAAATCAGCCTTGTTGTTTGGAACAACGATTTCGCCAGAAGCAATCTTAGCCTTTACATCCTCAACTTCAGCAAGCAGTTCAGGAGTCAGGTTGTCAGTAGTAGGAGCAATGTCTACACCAGCAGTGTTAATATCATAAGTCTTAACGCCGCTCTCTAAAGTGCCGTATAAAGCAGCCTCTGCTACGTCAAAGCTTGCATTGTCTACTCTCTTCATTGCAGAAGTCAGAATTGTCTCAGGAGCGATGGAACTCTGGTCACTGTCAACGCCAATTGCCCAGATGCCGTTTTCTTTACAGCCTTCGATTACGCCAAGGCCGGTACCGCCTGCTGCGTGGAATACAACGTCAGCTCCGTCGGTAACCATCTTGGTGGTTGCGGACTTTCCGGTTGCCGGATCGTTGAATGCGTTTGCATTGTACTGTAAGATCTCTGCGTCTGGATTTGCATCCTTAACGCCAGCCAGGTAGCCGTAGCCGAACTGATGCATACTGTCGCTTGCCATACCAATTACAAAACCAACCTTGTTGGACTCGGTAACCTTACCAGCTACATAGCCTGCCAGGTAAGAAGACTGAGCCTGCTCGAACATCAGGCAGGTTACGTTTGGAAGGTCAGAGTTTGTCGCATCATCAATGATTGCAAACTGCTGATCCGGATATGCTTCTGCTGCCTTCTTGGTAGCGTCTGCCAGCATATATCCTACACAGATAATCAGGTCGTACTCTTCGTCTACGAAGTTTTCAATGTTTGGAGTATAGTCAGCATCGTTCTTGGACTCTAAGTAGTTTACCTGGATGCCCAGCTCTTCTCCTGCTCTCTGTAAGCCTTCCCAGGAAGACTGGTTGAAAGAGCCGTCATTAACGCCGCCTACGTCGGTAACCATACCAACTTTGAACTCAGATGGATCCTTTACAGGAGTTCCCTTTGTTTCTGCCTCAGTTTCAGCCTCGGTAGACTCAGCTTCGCTCTCTGCTGCGGTAGTCTCAGCTTTGGTTTCTGCTGCAGTGGTTTCTGCTTCGGTGGAAGCAGCTGTAGTTGCGCTGTCAGAACTGCTGCCGCAAGCGGTCATAGACAAAACCATGGAAGCTGCAAGCAATACTGCTACTGCGGATTTCTTCATAATTCTAATTCCTCCTCTATGATTTTATAGATACTCTTATACTATACCCTTTTTCGACAAATTCGTCAATAAAAGCATACTAATTTTAGTAAAAAATAATAAGATATTTTTTCTTTCTTCCATTTTGTGCACAAAAAAGCCGCCTGTTTCAAGGCGGCTTTTGTTTCTTACTTATAAACCTTAAAAAGCTACTGAGGGGACTTGAACCCCTGACCTACTGATTACGAATCAGTTGCGCTACCGACTGCGCTACAGTAGCATAAATTTTGATGCTTTTTCACAAAACAAGCTGCTGGATATTCAGCAGCTTGTCTTTCGTGACCTGTCCGGGAATCGAACCCGGGTTTACGCCGTGAGAGGGCGTCGTCTTGAC
>UQMJ01000024.1 GCA_900542035.1 uncultured Clostridium sp. | reverse complement strand
GAATGGTATGAGTTAACCAAGCCGACGGAGGAAGAGCTGGAAGCTCAGAAAAAAGCGCATTTTGATTACGAGCCCAGGCTTTCCATCGTCATTCCGGCCTATAAGACGCCAGAGCGTTATTTAAAAGAAATGCTTCAGTCCATTAAGGATCAGACTTATACCAACTGGGAGGTCTGCGTGGCAGATGGAAGCCCTAAGGGAGAAAGCTCGGAACGGGTCTTAAAGAAATTTGCCGAACTGGACAAGCGGTTTAAATATGTGATTTTAGGAGAAAACAAAGGGATTTCCGGCAATACCAATGCAGCCATGGAGATGGCGGCCGGAGACTTTATCGTCCTGGCGGATCACGATGATACCATTCCGCCAAATGCGCTGTATGAGTGCGTCAAAGCCATTAATCTGGATCCGGAAATCGATGTGGTTTATTCGGACGAAGACAAGCTGGATATGGATGGAAAAGCCCTGTTTGACCCGCATTTCAAGCCGGATTTTAATCCGGATTTACTGACCAGCGTCAACTACATCTGCCATTTGTTTGTGGTAAACAGGGATCTGGCAGAAGCCGTGGGAGGATTCCGTCAGGAGTTTGACGGCGCCCAGGATTACGATTTTATTTTCCGGTGTACAGAAGCGGCCAGACGGATTTACCACATTCCAAAAGTGTTGTACCACTGGAGGTGTCACCAGAACTCCACGGCCAGCAATCCGGAGAGCAAGATGTACGCGTTTGAGGCAGGATCCAGAGCAATCAAAGCCCATTTTGAACGGCTGGGCATTGGCGTTGAGTCTGTAGAAAAAGGCGTGGACTATGGGATTTACCATACCAGATTTGCGATAAAAGGAGAACCGCTGGTATCGGTAATAATCCCCAATAAGGATCACCATCCGGACCTGGATTTGTGTATCCGGTCTTTACAGGAGAAGGGAACCTACAAAAATCTGGAATTTATTGTGATTGAAAATAACAGTACAGAAAAAGCGACGTTTGAGTATTACGAAAAGATTCAAAAAGAGTTTTCCAATGTAAAAGTAGTAACCTGGAAGGAAGGATTTAACTTTTCTGCCATTAATAATTTTGGCGTCCAGTCTGCAAAAGGAGAGTATCTGCTGTTCTTAAATAACGATACCGAGATTATTGAAAAAGATGTGATTCAGGAAATGCTGGGATACTGCCAGCGGGAAGACGTGGGGGCAGTAGGAGCAAGACTTCTTTATCAGGATGACACCATCCAGCACGCAGGCGTGGTAGTAGGCTTCGGCGGCATTGCCGGACATACGTTTATCGGCCTTCACAAGGCGGAAAACAGCTATTTTCACAGAGCTATGTGCGCCCAGGATTACAGCGCGGTTACAGCGGCCTGTCTGATGACAAAACGAAGCCTGTTCGACCAGGTTGGCGGGTTTACAGAGGAGCTGGCAGTGGCCTTTAACGACATAGATTTTTGCATGAAAATCCGGTCTTTGGGAAAATTGGTGGTTTACAATCCGTATGCGTTGCTGTATCATTATGAATCGAAGTCCAGAGGATTAGAGGACACGCCGGAGAAAGTGGCCAGATTTAATCGGGAGATTGCCATTTTCGCAAAGCGGTGGCCGGATATTTTGAAAAACGGAGACCCTTACTACAATCCGAATCTGACGTTGAGAAAGTCTAATTTTGCACTGAGAGACCTGAAAAAAGAGAAAATCGGGGAACCCTATCAGTTAGAGGTGGATGTAGAAAAAGAGGCAGACACAGATTAAATATGAAAGTAACGATTATTATCCCTAATTACAATGGCCTTGCGTTTATGGAACCCTGTATGAAGGCGCTGGACCACCAGAATTTCAAGGATTTTTCCGTTCTGGTGGTAGACAACGGATCCACGGATGGCAGTGTGGAATGGCTGAAAGAACATGGAATCCCTGCTGTCTTTCTAAAGACCAACACCGGTTTTTCCGGCGCAGTCAATGTGGGAATCAAAAAGGCTGCAACGCCATATGTGATTTTGTTAAACAATGACACAAAGGCAGATCCCGACTATGTAGGGGAACTGGTGCGGGCCATGGAAGCTTCGCCTAAGATTTTTTCGGTCAGCAGCCGGATGATCCAGATGTACCATCCGGATTTGATGGATGATGCCGGAGATATGTACAGCGTCTTAGGCTGGGCATACCAGAGAGGCGTAGGACAGCCGTTAGAACGCTACGACAAGCCGTTTAAGATCTTTTCCGCCTGCGCGGGAGCCGCTATTTACAGACGTCAGGTATTTGAAGAGATTGGATATTTTGATGAAATGCATTTTGCCTACCTGGAAGATATTGACGTAGGCTATCGGGCAAAGCTTTATGGATATGACAACGTGTACTGTCCGACAGCCAGGATCTTCCACGTGGGAAGCGGAACCAGCGGTTCCAAGTACAACTCCTTTAAAGTAAAGCTGGCGGCCAGAAATAATGTCTATCTGAATTATAAAAATATGCCGGCAGGACAGCTTTTGTTAAACGCCCTTCCCATTGGAGTGGGAATTGCTTTAAAATACCAGTTTTTTAAAAAGCGCGGCTTTGCAGAAGACTATCTGGAAGGACTGAAAGAGGGAATCCGGACGGCAAAAACGTGCAGGAAGGTTCCGTTTTCTCCCAAACGCTTAGGCCGGTATGCGGCCATCGAGCTGGAGCTGATTGCAGGCACATTTTTGTATGTTTATGAATTTTTCAGACGCAGGCTTGGAAAACGACGAGAAGGAAACTAAGGTGATAAAACCATGATAAAAGACAACCAGAAACGGTTTAACCGGTTCCATGTGATATTAGACGCCCTGGTAACGGCGGCGGCCTATATCCTGGCATGGTATCTGATGCTGGAAGCCAAGATTTTTCCAGTCCAGGGACAGGTCCTGGATCCAAAGTATTATTTTCTGGTATTGATTTTCATTATACCAGGGTATCTGCTTTTATATGGAATATTTCATCTCTATACTCCTAAGCGGGTACAGGGAAGGCGGGTGGAGTTCGCCAATATCTGCAAGGCCAATACAATCGGCCTGCTGGTGTTTACGATGGTGCTGTTTGCCATCCGGAATAAGAGCCCGTTTTTAAATGAGTTTGCGACCAGAGTGATTCTGGCCTTCTTTATCCTGAATATTGTGCTGGAAACTGCAGAACGCAACGCTATCCGTATGGTGCTCCGGTCTCTCCGCTCAAAAGGATATAATCAGAAACACATTCTGCTGATTGGCTACAGTCGTGCGGCAGAAGGGTTTATTGACCGAGTAATTGCCAATCCAGAGTGGGGATACCGGATCAGGGGAGTGTTAGACGATCAGCGGGATCTGGGGACGGAGTACCGCCATGTTCCGATTGTAGGAAGGATTGCCCAGCTCAATGATTTCCTGGAAACCAATACATTGGATGAGATTGCCATCACGTTGAGCATTAACGAATACGCCAATCTGGAACAGATTGTGGCCGCCTGTGAAAAATCAGGGGTTCACACCAAGTTCATTCCGGATTATAATAACTTCATTCCGACCAGACCCTATACAGAAGATTTGCAGGGACTTCCGGTTATCCATATCCGTCATGTGCCGCTGACCAATCTGTTAAATGCGACCATAAAACGGTGTGTAGACATTGTAGGGGCGTTAGTTGGATTGATTCTGTTTTCGCCGATTATGCTGGTAACAGCGATTTTGATTAAGCTGACTTCTCCTGGGCCGGTATTTTTCAGCCAGGAGCGGGTAGGACTTCACAACCGGACCTTTAAGATGTATAAATTCCGGTCGATGGAAGTCCAGAAGCCTTCCGAAGAAAAGTCAAAATGGACGACGCCCCATGACCCGCGGGTAACTCCGGTAGGAAGATTTATCCGGAAGACCAGCATTGATGAAATGCCGCAGTTTTTTAACATTTTAATCGGCGATATGAGTCTGGTAGGGCCTCGCCCCGAAAGACCATTTTTTGTAGAGCGTTTTAAAGAAGAGATTCCCAGATATATGATTAAGCATCAGGTCCGTCCTGGACTTACTGGCTGGGCCCAGGTCAATGGTTATCGGGGAGATACTTCAATTACCAAGAGAATTGAGCATGACCTGTATTATATTGAAAATTGGAGCCTTGGATTTGATTTTAAAATTATGTTTTTGACCATCTTTAAAGGCTTTATTAATAAAAATGCTTATTAGTTTCGTGCAGTGAGGTTGATTTATGAGCTATTATGATGACGAGTTAGAAAGAGGACGAAACGGCAGAGATGGCAAACCAGAGATGCCCCGCCGTTCTTCTGCCGGTCAAAGAGCCGGCGGAACCAGTGAACGGGCGCAGTCCCAGAATCCAATTAGAAGACAGACCAGTCCGGACGGGCTGAACCAGAATCCAAGACCAGTGCGCCGTCAAACGGCCGGACAGCCATCAGGCAGAATGCCGTCCCAGACGCCGGAAGGAGTAAGGCGTCAGGCAGTGGGAGGCCAGGCACCGGAAGGAGTAAGGCGTTCGCAGCCAGGAGGTCAGACACCGGAAGGAGTAAGGCGTCAGGCAGTGGGAGGCCAGGCACCGGAAGGAGTACGGCGTTCGCAGCCAGGAGGTCAGGCTCCGGAAGGAGTAAGGCGTCAGGCAGTGGGAGGCCAGGCGCCAGAAGGAGTAAGGCGTTCGCAGCCAGGAGGTCAGACGCCGGAAGGAACGCGCCGTCCGGTACAGGGGTCTCAAACTGTCAGAGGCGTACGGGAAAATGAAAGCTCCAGACAGACTGCAAGAAGTATGGGCAGTCAGGAATCTGGAAGAGGACGTGTTCCCTCAGGCGGAAAAGCAGCTTCCAATCAAGGAAGTTCTTCCCATCAGGGAAGCAGAGTTTCCGGAGGACCAAAGTTAAACGGAAATGGAACAGAAGATTTGAGACGCAGAGACAGCAGCGGAGGAAGAATTACAGCGACCAGCCAGGCGGCAAAGAAGCAGGCGGAAAAAACGGCAAAGAACCGGAAAAAACGCCGTCTGATTACACTGGCTGTAGCAGAATGCATTGCCCTGGTCTTTATTTTTACTTATGCATTTTTTGCCAGAAAATGGAGTTTAATGGTCCAGCCTTCCGACTGGGATGCAAAAGATGTAACCAATCCGGTGTTCTCTGTAGAAGTGCCGGAATATATGAAAGGCCACTGGACCTTTGCGGTATTCGGCGTGGACAGCCGAGATAAAAACGTCTTAAAAGGAACTAACTCAGACGTTATCATGATTTGTGACGTAAACCAGGATACAGGAGAAATTAAGCTGGTTTCCGTATTCCGTGATACGTATCTGAGTCTGGATGACAAGGGAACCTATAATAAGATTAACCAGGCTTATTTTGTAGGAGGTCCGACTCAGGCGGTAAAAGCCCTGAATAAGAATCTGGATTTAAATATTACGGATTATGTAACCTTTAACTGGAATGCAGTTGCCAATGGAATTAACGCCCTGGGCGGTATCGATATGAATATCAGCAAGGCAGAGTTCTATTACATTAACTCCTTTATTACGGAGACAGTAAAGGGAACGGGAATCGGTTCCCATCAGCTGACCCATGCAGGGGAAAATCATCTGGATGGAGTCCAGGCAGTTGCGTATGGACGTCTTCGTCTGATGGATACGGATTATGCCCGTACCGAGCGTCAGAGAAAGGTAATTAAAGCTGCATTTGACAAAGCGGTAAAAGCGGATCTGACAACATTAAACAGCCTGGTAGGCGCGGTACTGCCGCAGGTTTCCACCTGTATTGATGTAAATGATATTTTTGGAATGCTGAAAAATGTGTCCAAGTATCACATTGGAGATACGATGGGCTTCCCTGTTGCAAGAGGTGAGGCAAGTATTCCGAAAAAGGGCGCCTGTGTGATTCCTCAGACTCTGGAAAGCAATGTAATCGCTCTTCACGAGTTCCTGTTTGGCGAAGAAAACTATGTGCCAAGCAGTACGGTAAAGGAAATCAGCGCTAAGATTGCCAGTGATACCGGTATGTATAAGGCCGGAACGGCGATTAAGAATGTACCGACAGACAACGGCGTCATTCCAAGCAGCAAATCGCCGGCAAAGACGACAGAAGAGACGAAGGAGACAAGCAGCAGCGCTCCAACTTTTGAAACAGATGAAGAAGGAAACTTCTATGATGAAGAAGGCAATCTGGTAGACGAAGAGGGCCGCCGTATTGACGAGTACGGATTCCTGATTGATGAGGAAGGCCGGCGGATTGACGAAGACGGAAACCTTTTAGAAGAACCAGGAGAAACAGATGTAGATGGCAATCCGATTATAGATGGGGAGACAGAGGATGAAAATGGACGTCCCCTGACGCCTATTTCTCCAACGGAATCCAGTCCTTCCGGAACGATCCGGCCAGGAGAAAGCACTGGGGCTGCCAGACCATCTTCTCCTAATTCCACTGCTCCTACTGCCCCGACTGCTCCTACTGCGCCTACCAGGCCAATCAGTCCTGGAGCAGAAGAGACAACAGAAGGGGTCGGACCTGGAACGGGTCTGGAACCAGGCGGTTCCGGAGGATCGAATGGTTCCGGAATCATTGACAATTCCACAAGCGGCCCTTCATCTGGAAACAATGTTTCAGGCGGAGAGCCTGGAGGCGGACAGAGCGGCCCATCTACGATTACGCCAGTCCCCACAGAAAACTATGACAATATAGGGCCAGGGATGTAAAAAAGCCTGTCACATAAGCCGGTGTGCAGCCGGAAAAAAACGCTGCCGCAGGATGAGATCTAGAAGGATTTCATTCTGCGGCAGTTTTTCATAAATTGATTATGAATTTATCACAATTTGGTCACAAATACTTGGTAAACTGGGTACTATCAAAAGGAAATTGAGGAAGGAGCTTATCATTATGAATGAACAAAATGAAAGAAATAATGAAAATGGTATGAATCCGGATTCCAATCACATAGAGAACGACACCAGGAAAGAAGAATCCGTTAATTTTGTACGGAAGGAGAGTCAGGAGCAGAATCCGTCTTCGTATGAAGGACCGTATCGTGCCAGTGAAAACCAGTATTACAATGGGAATGCAGGCGGCCACCCCCAGGGCAATCCATATGCGTCCGGTCAGCCGCAGCCAAACGGCCAGCCCCAGTCAAATGGTCAGCCGCAGCCAAACGGTCAGCCGCAGCCAAACGGCCAGCCTCAGTTAAATGGCCAGGCCAATGGCCAGCGTCAGGGAAATCCCTACCAGAATAGTCAGGGCCAGCCCAACCCATATCAGGGCGGGCCGGTAAGACCAAATTATTATCAAAATCCATATCCGAACAATGGCCAGCCTCATAACCAGTATCAGGGTTCGGATCCAAAGCGGCAGAAGAAAAAAGGAGGCATGGCGAAAAAGGCCGGAGTCATTACGGCGGCAGCGCTGCTGTTTGGCGTCGTTTCCGGCGGAACAATGGTAGGAATCAACGTATTGTCAAATAACCTTTTGGCCAGCAATACAGTTGAAACTCCGGCAGAAACCAAAGAAGTAGCGCCTCAGACAGCGGCGTCTTCCGAAGCGGTGGCACAGGCACAGACCGCAGAAAATGCAGCAGGCGCGGTAGTAATGGACGTTTCTGCAATTGTAGAAGATGTAATGCCGTCTATGGTATCCATCGACAATACCGTATTATATACGACCCAGAACTGGTTTTACGGCAACCAGACCTATGAAGTTCCCAGCAGCGGAAGCGGAATTATTGTAGGAGAAAATGATACGGAGCTTCTGATTGTTACCAATAACCATGTAATCGAAGATTCTAAAGAGATTAAAGCCACCTTTATTGACGGAACATCTGTAGACGCAGCTGTAAAAGGAACTGATTCGGTAGCAGACCTGGCAGTTATTGCAGTTCCGTTAGACCAGATTCCGGATGATACCAAGAGCCGCATCAAACCGGCGGTTTTAGGAGACTCAGAAGACCTGAAAATGGGCCAGGGCGTAATTGCCATCGGAAATGCATTGGGATACGGACAGACGACTACCGTAGGCTATATCAGCGCTGTGGACAGACAGATCCAGGTAGATGAAAGCGGAGCAACGAAAAACGTGATTCAGACAGATGCAGCTATTAACCCAGGCAATAGCGGCGGCGCTTTAGTGAACATGAAGGGCGAAGTCATCGGTATCAACGAGGCTAAAACTTCCGCAACTTCCGTGGAAGGCGTTGGATATGCGATTCCAGTCTCAGAGGCCCAGGACATTATCAAGGATCTGATGAACCAGAAGACCAGAATTGCAGTAGACGCAGAAAAACAGGGCTATCTGGGAATCCAGGGAACAGACGTCAGCGAGCAGGATGCTTCTTTGTACGGAATGCCGGTAGGCGTCTTCGTATACAAGGTAGTAGAAGGCGGAGCGGCCAGCCAGTCTGAACTTCAGGAAAAAGACATTATTACCAAGATTGACAATCAGTCTATCCGCACCATGGAAGAACTGAAAAATATGCTGACATACTATGAGAGCGGAACCACTGTTACGATGACGGTTATGCGTCTGGAAAACGGCCAGTACACAGAAAAGCAGGTAGACATTGTTTTAGGAAGCAAACCGGAAGAGGAAACAGAATCCAAACCAGAGGCACAGCCACAAAGCCAGAGAGGATTCTGGAGATAAAAGAAGAAATCAGTAAAGACAGCAGGATAAGCGCGGACAAACTCCCCTTATGCTGCTGTTTTTCTAAAAAGTTCATTAAATTTACAGCATTCTCTTGTTTCTATAGCGTAAATACCTTATAATATACTAGTCTAACTATCGTTAATCCCAGAGAACACACGTAGGACAGTAGTTTTGGGAAAGGGCTGCTGGGTACGGATGAAGTCTGGTCACACAAAAGGAGAATAAAATTGGACGATAAGGAAAAAGAAGGTTTCGAACATACCTTGGATAAAACAGAACAGAATGGTCAAGATTCCTCGTCAAAAGAGGATCGCTACGAAAAGATCTGCTATATGTGCCGCCGTCCGGAAAGCAAGGCGGGCCCAATGATTACCATGCCTGGGAATATGTGCATATGCAGCGACTGTATGCAGAAGGCATTTGATTCCCTTCAAAACAACGGGATTGATTTTTCTAAAATCCAGAATATGCCGTATATGAATCTGAATTTCAATGATTTCGTGCCGGTTCCTCCGGAAAGTATGGAAATTCCTCAAAAGCAAAAGATAAAGAAAAAAACAGGGAAGACACAGACTTTGACGATGAAGGACATTCCTGCCCCCCATCAGATTAAGGCCCAGCTGGATCAATATGTAATCGGACAGGACCAGGCGAAAAAGGTCATGTCTGTAGCGGTTTATAATCATTACAAACGTGCCCTGGTGGACTGGAGAAAAGAAGCAAAAGAGGACGGGGTAGTAATTGAAAAATCGAATATTCTGATGATTGGTCCTACCGGAAGCGGAAAGACTTATCTGGTAAAAACCCTGGCAAAGCTTCTGGATGTGCCGTTAGCGATTGCAGACGCGACGTCCCTGACAGAAGCGGGATATATTGGAGACGATATTGAGAGCGTGGTTTCCAAGCTGTTAGCAGCAGCAGACAATGATGTGGAAAAAGCAGAGAGAGGCATTATTTTTATCGACGAGATCGACAAGATTGCCAAGAAAAAAGAGACTCATACCAGAGACGTCAGCGGAGAGTCCGTACAGCAGGAGCTGCTAAAGCTGTTAGAGGGAAGCATTGTGGAAGTGCCGGTAGGCGCAAACCAGAAAAATGCTATGACTCCTACAGCAACCGTCAATACGGATAATATTCTGTTTATCTGCGGCGGAGCATTTCCGGATCTGGAAACTATTATTAAAGAGCGCCTGACCAACAAATCCTCCATTGGATTTAACAGCGCGTTAAAAGATGAATTTGAAAATGACGATGATCTTTTAAAGTATGTAACCAATGACGATCTGCGGGCGTTCGGCATGATTCCCGAGTTTTTAGGCCGTCTGCCGGTTACGGTTACATTAAAGAGCTTAAGTGAGGATATGCTGGTACGGATTTTGAAAGAGCCGAGAAACGCTATCTTAAAACAGTATGAGAAACTTCTCGCAATGGATGAGGTAAAGCTGGTCTTTGAAGATGACGCCCTGAGCTGGATTGCCCAGGAAGCCATTAAGAGGAAAACTGGCGCCCGTGCGTTAAGAGCGATTCTGGAAGAGTTCATGCTGGATATTATGTATGAAATTCCAAAAGATCCAAATATTGGTTCTGTTGTCATTACAAGGCCTTACTTAGAAAAACATGGAGGGCCTCTGGTACAGATGAGAGGATAAGAAGGTATGGGGCGTGCCGTTTCCGGCACGCCCTGTTTTGCGTTTTTACTCCCGCAGCTGCAGAAAGGTATTGTAAAGATTCAGGCTTCCATAGCCCCATTCCTCATTAGGGTAAGAAAAGGACCTGCTTCTCGTAGCGCCGCGGACCAGGTAGGAGCGGATAGCGGCTTCGCTCATGGAAGGATCGTTGCCTTCTACAATTCCCCAGGAAAGCAGATTGGCTACGGCTCCTGCTGTAATGGCGGCGGCGACGGAAGTACCGGTTTTACGAACCATAGGAACCTTGGTAAGGAGGGAAGCATTCGCCGCTTCCTCTGCAGCTGAGCCGCGATAGGCGGCATCCGGAATGACGCTGGGGCCGTAAACGTCTACACCAGGGGCTGCAATATCCGGTTTGACCCGTCCGTCAATGGTATATCCTCTTCCGGAATGGATGAAAATGTTTCCGGCTTCATGGTTGTATGCGCCTATAGTAATAGGCTGGGGAGTATTGCCAGGAGAAGTAATGGTGGAAAAAGGATTGGGCCGCAAAAAGACCGTATTGGGAGAAACAAAGGTTTCTGCAGGCAGCCACATATGATAATCTCCGTCCAGCAGAAGGTTGCTGTATACCCGAATCCTCCAGACGCCAGGGGAAGGATTGAGAAACCGCAGAAAGATGAGCTGCTTGCCAGAGCTTAATTCATGGGGGCGGTAACTGACGAAGATGACGGTGGGTTCTAAAAGAAAGGAAATCGTGGCGTTGCTGCTTAAGGTAAGGGGAATCCGTCCGATGGTTTCTCCGCTGGGGGAAACAAATCCGACCGTATAGGTTTCCGGAGTAGAGGCCCACAACTCGGTTACAAAGCTGGTTTCTCCTTCCCCTACCCGTATTTCCACCTCGTCCGGCTGGGAAGCGCTGGGGACGGAACCGACATAATGGTGTCCCAAACCGCTTTCATTTCCAGCGGCAATTACCGTACAGGCGCCGATGGACTGGGTAATACTGCCTAAAGACAGGCTTAAAGGAGAGGTTCCGCCGTGGCTTCCTAAGTTGGTTCCCAGACCGATGCAGACTACCAGGGGCATCCGGTAATATCGGGCTACTTCGGAAAGGTAGCGGATTCCCAGAATGATGTCGTTTTCCTGATAGGCATGGGCGTCTTTTCTGATACAGAAAAATTCCCGCAGATATTGCTTGGCAGGTTTTAACTTTACTATGGCTAAGGAAGCTTCCGGAGCTGCACCGGAAAAATCGGAAGCAGGAAGGGCGGTTCCCGCTGCGACGCCTGCTAAAAAAGTGCCGTGTCCCAGAACGTCTTTGGAAGGAACCAGGGAAAGGGGATCCGGAGAAGCCAGAGCTTCATTAATCTGTTCTTCGCCAAAGTGAACGCCATACTGGAGAAAATCAAAAGGGTCTTCTTTTTCAGAAGAGGAACTGTCCGGTTCGGCCGGTTCAGAAGAGCGGGGATTTAAGGGCTTGGGAATGGTCTGATCCCAGATTCCTAAAATTCTGGTAGAACCATCCTGTTTCCGGAAGACGGGACTTCGGTAGTCGATTCCGGTATCAAGAAAACCAATCAGCGTTCCCCGCCCTTTCTGACCTAAGGAGGGCTGATTAAACACCTGAAAAATGCCGGAAGCTTCCAGGGCAGAGGTATCTAACAGGGTAAACAGCTTTGGAATCGCGTAATAAGGATATTTCTCAAGAGAAATGGGAAGAGTATGTTCAGAGGGAAGATAGATGATGGAATAGCCTGGAAATGCATAATCGGAGCATACCGGCATGGCGTCCGGTTCCGCAGAAAGCCAGCCTTCGCTTCCGAGGCGGTAAATAAAATCCGTGTATTCTTCTGAGGTAATGTCAACCGTACAGGCAGCCATAAGTTTCTCCGGCATTTTTTGTATAGTATATGTGAATGGAAACGAAAACATTCGCTGGACGAACCGGCCCCGACATAGTAAAATAATAAAAAAAGGATGGTGACAGGATGTTCTGGATTGGATTGATTGCAGCGCTGGCGTTTTTGGATTTGTGCTTGAAAGAGCTGATAGAAGAGGAGAAGGACGAAAATTTTCCAAAGGAACTGGAGAAAAGCAAGGGAAAGATTATTCTTCACAAGAGCCATAATGCCGGATTTCCATTTGGTTTTCTGAAAGAGAAAAAAGAACTGGTTAAGATGATTCCGGTAGCAGCCGCCTCCGCAGTATTTGGGGCGCTGGCTTATCTGATGGGAAAAAAGGGACATCTGGCTGAGAAAACCGCCTTTTCCCTGACGGTAGGAGGCGCGCTGAGCAATATTTTCGACCGGTACCAGAGAGGATATGTGGTGGATTACTTCAGCTTTAACGTAAAAGGGCTGAAAAAAGTAATTTTCAATCTGGGAGATCTATTTGTATTTGCAGGCGTACTGCTGGCTCTGCTGACAGAAGCGTACAGCTGGGTAAGGGAAGGATTCCAGAAAGCAGGGTCTGGAAAAATATAAGGTCAAGGCAGTTTTCTTCCCATATTGACAGAATGCCGGAAATATTGTAAAATCACTACTAAAAAACAAAGAAGGAGTGATTTTTTTTGGACCCGTCGTCTGACGTCGTGATACAAGGTATCATAATTGTAATTCTATTGATTCTATCTGGATTTTTCTCATCTACAGAGACAGCACTGACTACAGTGAACCGGATTCGGATGCGTACCCTTGCAGAGGCAGGATCAAAGCCTGCTATGTATGTAAACAAGGTGGTGGAGGATCAGGGAAAGATGCTTTCCGCAATTCTGATCGGAAACAACATTGTGAATCTGTATGCATCTTCCATGGTAACCACATTGGTAACAAATTTGTGGGGCAGCAGGGTCGTTGGGTTTGCTACTGGTGTTCTGACTTTGTTGATTCTGCTTTTCGGCGAGATTACCCCGAAAACCATGGCAACTCTCTCAGCAGATTCCATCGCGTTAAAAAATGCAAGGATTATCTACTACATGATGGTGGTAATGACCCCTGTTATTTTTGTAATTAATAAAATGTCTTACGGCGTTCTCCGTCTGCTGAAAATGGATCCGAACAAGAAGCAGGAATCCATTACAGAGGATGAACTGAGAACCATTGTGGAAGTCAGCCATGAAGAAGGCGTGATTGAGACAGAAGAAAAGAAGATGATTACCAACGTATTTGATTTTGGGGATTCACTGGCAAAAGACATTATGGTTCCCAGAATTAATATGTCCTTTACAGATGTAGAGGCTACGTATGAAGAACTGCTTGCCATTTTCAGGGAAGACCGGTTTACCCGTATTCCAGTGTATGAGGAAACAACGGACAATGTAATCGGCATCATCAACATGAAGGATTTGCTGCTGTTGACAGAAGAGGACAAGGCGCATTTCTCAATTAGGGATTATCTACGGCAGCCCTTATATACCTATGAATTTAAAAAGGTAGCCGAGCTGATGGTAGAGATGAGAAAGACTTCCAACAACATTGTAATCGTGCTGGACGAATACGGCGCGACAGCAGGCCTGATTACCCTGGAAGATATGCTGGAGGAAATCGTAGGAGAGATTCGGGATGAATATGACGAGGACGAGGAAGACAGTCTGACGAAAATCAATTCTAACGAATATATTGTAGAAGGTTCCATGAAACTGGATGATTTAAATGACCAGCTGGGCCTTAATCTGGAATCTGAGGATTATGATTCCATCGGCGGTCTGGTAATTGGTTTCCTGGACCATCTGCCGGAAGAAGGCGAGACGGTCGAGCATGAAGGATTCCGGTTCCTGGTAGAAAAGATGGATAAAAACCGGATTGAGAAGATTCATATTTATCGTCTGGAACAGCCGGAAGAGGAAAAAGAAGAACCGTAACCATTATAAGAAAGAGGCGTATTGCAAGCTGCAGTACGCCTTTTTGGATCCATGCTAGCTTGCCATGCCCCCGATGGTGCCGGAAGCGGCGCAGATGCCAACAACAGTAAGAATCTGGTTCGTGTCTGCGGTAATCCCTTTGTCCAGAGCAGCGGACATGAAAAAAAGCACTAGAAAGTAAGCCAGTCCGGTTAAGAATCCCCAGAAAAAACGGCGTTGGCGCAGGGATTTTCCGGCTAAAAAGCCGCCCAGGAAACAGGTAATCGCGTAGATGAAGTGAACGGCCAGCCCTACCTGGGCAGGACGGAACCGAAACTTGTACAGCCCGAGTGATACGGCAAACAAAAGAATGCCGGTGGCCAGGTAGGAAAACAGCAGGGAACGGAGCATAGGTTTTACAAATCCATTAGTCATAAGAACCTCATTTCTGCATCAGCAGGATTTGCTTTAATATATTCCTAAGCTGTACAAGATATACTTGCAAAAGGTTATCTATCTGTGATATACTTGCAAAGAAATTATGTACATTGTTCAAATGGAACGGATCAAGGCGGCGCATCTTCTTGACCTGAAAGACAGGTCAAGAAGCATCGGATGTCCATTCGATGAGAAAACCGGCGCCTGAACTGTTACATTCAATATTTTTAAGATAGGAGGAACTTGGGATGAAGCACGTTAAGACTTTAAATGCAAACACCTTAAAGGAGTCCATGAAGAAGGGCGGATGCGGCGAGTGCCAGACTTCCTGCCAGTCCGCTTGCAAAACCTCTTGTACAGTAGGAAACCAGGCTTGCGAGAACAGCAACCGCTAGTTTACAAAGGCGGTCAGGCAGATTTGGCCTGACAGTCAGGACAAGGAAGAGGCAGACAAGAAACCCCTACGGTCTTCCAGGATTGTAGGGGGTATTTTCGTTGTCAAGCATCTGGAAAACCTGCCGTCGGCAGGTTTTCTCGGTGTCTGCCCGCATCTGTCTGCCAAAAATGGCAGGAAACAGTTAGATAAGGAGAATATTCAGTGATTCATCAATATATTAATAATGGCTACTATATCGTTATGGACGTTAACAGCGGTTCTGTCCATTCCGTAGATCCGGTATTTTATGACGCAGTTCAGGTTCTGGCAGAAGAAGCAAAGATTCCTGATATGGAAAAGCCGGAAAAACTGCCTAAGGAGGCCGTTACCCTGGTAAGGGAGCGTTTATCCGGCAAATATCCGGATGCAGAGGTTGCAGAAGTTCTGGAAGACATCCAGGAGCTTATCGACATGGAACAGCTGTTTACGGAGGACATTTATAAGGAGTATGTAGCGGATTTCAAGAAGCGGAAAACAGTGGTAAAAGCGCTGTGCCTGCACATTGCCCATGACTGCAATCTGGCCTGTCGCTACTGTTTTGCAGAGGAAGGCGAGTATCATGGCCGCCGTGCATTAATGAGCTATGAGGTAGGAAAGAAAGCCCTTGATTTCCTCATTGCCAATTCCGGCAACAGACAGCATCTGGAAGTAGACTTTTTCGGCGGAGAACCGCTGATGAACTGGGACGTAGTAAAGCGTCTGGTTGAATACGGCCGCTCCCAGGAAAAAGAACACAATAAAAAGTTTCGTTTTACCCTGACCACCAACGGCGTTCTGTTAAATGACGAGATTATGGAGTTCTGCAACAAAGAAATGAGCAACGTAGTCTTAAGCCTGGACGGACGTAAGGAAGTCAACGACCATATGCGTCCGTTCAGAGGCGGAAAAGGAAGCTATGATTTAATTGTTCCTAAGTTCCAGAAATTTGCCGAGCTTCGGGGAGACAAAGATTACTTTGTCCGCGGAACTTTTACCAATAAGAATCTGGACTTTGGCGAAGACGTACTTCACTATGCAGATCTGGGATTTAAGAAAATGTCCATGGAGCCGGTAGTGGCAGAGCCGACAGAGGATTACGCGATTCGGGAAGAAGATCTTCCTCAGATTTTAGCGGAATACGACAGACTGGCAGCAGAGTATGTAAAACGTCACAAAGAAGGAAGAGGATTTACCTTCTTCCATTTCATGGTAGATTTAAAGCAGGGCCCCTGTGTTGCAAAACGCCTTTCCGGATGCGGTTCCGGAACCGAGTACCTGGCTGTTACCCCTTGGGGAGATCTTTATCCATGTCACCAATTTGTCGGAAAGGAAGAATTCCTTCTTGGCAATGTAGATACAGGTGTAACCAATACGGCAATCCGCGATGAGTTTAAACTCTGCAATGTCTATGCAAAAGAAAAATGCAAAGATTGCTTTGCAAGATTCTACTGCAGCGGCGGCTGCGCGGCAAATTCCTATAATTTCCACGGATCCATCACAGACGCTTACGACATTGGCTGTGAGATGCAGAAAAAACGAATCGAATGTGCAGTAATGATTAAAGCGGCGATTGAGGATTGACAAGGAAAAGGAGACAATCAACCATGAAAAACAGCAAAACAAAGGGTCTGCTGAGTTTAATTCTGGCCATAGCAGCAGTTGTGGTATTTGGCTTTCTGGGCTATCAGACCATGGATGAGATTAAACTGGGATTAGACTTGGCCGGCGGTGTCAGCATTACTTACCAGACCGTCAAAGAAGACCCGACAGATGAAGAAATGTCTGATACCATTTACAAGCTTCAGCAGCGTGTACAAAACTACAGTACAGAAGCAGAAGTGTATCAGGAAGGCAGCAACCGGATTAACATTGATATTCCAGGCGTGTCAGACGCCAACACCATTCTGGAAGAACTGGGAAAACCTGGTTCCCTGGTGTTTAGTGACGAAACCGGCAAAACAGTGCTGGACGGCACCAAGGTTACTTCCGCTAAAGCGGGAATGTACCAGGACGACACAACGGGAATGGACAAATACGTGGTTTCCTTAACCTTCAATGAGGAAGGAAAACAGGCGTTTGCAGAAGCGACCAAAGCGAACATCGGGAAACCGATTTTTATTATCTACGACAACCAGGTAGTATCCAGCCCCATCGTACAGAATGAAATTACCCAGGGTTCCTGTGAGATTACCGGTATCGAGACGTTTGAGATGGCTGAGAATCTGGCTTCTACCATCCGTATCGGTTCTCTGTCCCTGGAATTAGAGGAACTCCGCTCCAACGTAGTAGGTGCAAAATTAGGTTCTACTGCGATTTCTACCAGTTTAAAAGCAGGCGCAATCGGATTTGCCCTGGTAGCGGTATTTATGATAGCCGTATATCTGATTCCAGGTCTTGCATCTGTGATTGCACTGTGCCTGTATGTAGGACTGATTCTGATTCTGCTGTCTGCATTTGAGATTACCCTGACCCTGCCTGGCGTGGCTGGTATTATCCTGTCCATTGGTATGGCAGTAGATGCAAACGTAATTATCTTTACCCGTATTAAAGAAGAGATCGCAGTTGGAAAGACAGTAAAATCTGCTATTAAGACTGGTTTCCAGAAAGCGTTGTCTGCAATTGTAGACGGCAACATTACGACGTTAATTGCAGCGTTCGTCCTGTTCTGGAAGGGATCCGGTACGGTAAAGGGCTTTGCTTCTACCCTGGCGCTTGGTATTGTGCTGTCCATGTTTACCGCCTTATTCGTGACCAGATTTGTTCTTCGCGCCTTGTACAACTTGGGCTTTGAAAATGCAAAGCTGTACGGAAGCAAAAAGGATGGAAAGGTTATCGACTTCCTGGGCAAGAGAAACATCTGCTTTATTATTTCTTTAGCAGTGATTGCAGCCGGATTTGTGGGTATGGGCATCAACAAAGCCAATACCGGCGATATGTTTAACTACAGCTTAGACTTTAAGGGCGGTACTTCCACCAACGTAACCTTTAACGAGGATATGACCCTGGAGCAGATTTCCGCAGAAGTAGTTCCGGTAGTAGAAAGCATTACCAAAGATGCCGGAATCCAGACCCAGAAGGTTGCCGGTACTAATGAAGTAATTATTAAGACCCGCGCCCTGGATGTGGATGAGCGTCAGGCGTTAAATGACGCATTAGTGGAACACTTTGGAGTGGAGCAGGAGAAGATTACGGCAGAAAGTATTTCCGGCGCAGTCAGCGATGAAATGAAGAAAGACGCATTCTTAGCAACTGCCATTGCAACGGTATGTATGCTGCTTTACATCTGGTTCCGGTTTAAGGATATCCGCTTTGCAGCCAGTGCAGTTCTGGCTCTGGTACATGACGTCCTGGTAGTAGTAACCTGCTATGCCATTGCAAAATGGTCCGTCGGTTCTACCTTCATTGCGTGTATGCTGACCATTGTGGGTTACTCGATTAATGCAACCATTGTTATCTTTGACCGTATCCGTGAAAATCTGGCAGTCCAGGGTAAGAAGGATTTAAAGGAACTGGTAAATGCAAGTATTACCCAGACCTTTACACGAAGCATTAACACTTCCCTGACCACGTTTATCATGGTATTCGTATTGTACCTGATGGGAGTATCCTCCATTCGTGAGTTTGCACTTCCTCTGATGGTAGGTATTGTCTGCGGAACGTATTCTTCCGTATGCATTACCGGCGCTCTGTGGTATGTCATGACCACTGGAAAGCAGAAAAAAGAACAAGCAAAACGTTCCGGTAAGAAAGAGAAATAATAGATGAAATATCAATTAATTACAACCGAGGGACGGGCGAAACGCGCCAGCGTGGAAACCGTCCACGGCACGATTCAGACTCCGGTGTTTATGAATGTGGGCACAGTAGGAGCCATTAAAGGAGCCGTTTCAACCAATGATTTAAAAGACATCGGCACCCAGGTAGAACTGTCCAATACGTATCACCTCCATGTAAGAACGGGAGATAAGCTGATTAAAGAATTTGGCGGCCTTCACAAGTTTATGAACTGGGACAGACCGATTCTGACCGATTCCGGCGGATTCCAGGTGTTTTCCTTAACGGGTCTTAGAAAGATTAAGGAAGAGGGCGTTTATTTTAACTCTCATATTGACGGCCATAAGATTTTTATGGGGCCGGAAGAAAGTATGCAGATTCAGTCCAACTTAGGTTCTACCATTGCCATGGCGTTTGACGAGTGTCCGCCCAGCATGGCAGACCGGAAATACATCGAAAACAGTGTGGCAAGAACTACCAGATGGCTGGCCCGCTGCAAAGCGGAGATGGAAAGACTGAACAGTCTGCCGGACACCATCAACAAAGAACAACTGCTTTTTGGAATCAACCAGGGCGGCGTGCTGGATGATGTGAGAATTGCCCATGCAAAAGAAATTGCAGCCATGGATTTAGACGGTTATGCAGTAGGCGGCCTGGCAGTAGGCGAAAGCCACGAGGAAATGTATCACATTCTGGATGTGACCGTTCCCCATCTGCCCCAGGACAAACCAACCTACCTGATGGGAGTTGGAACACCGGCCAATATCCTGGAAGCAGTGGACAGAGGCGTAGACTTCTTTGACTGCGTCTATCCGTCCCGTAATGGACGCCATGGCCATGTGTATACCAACCACGGAAAGCTGAACCTGTTTAATTCCCAGTATGAGCTGGATTCCCGTCCTATCGAGGAAGGCTGCGGCTGTCCGGCCTGCAGGGGAGGATACAGCAGAGCTTATATCCGTCATCTGTTAAAAGCAAAAGAGATGCTGGGAATGCGTTTCTGTGTATTGCATAATCTTTATTTTTATAATACAATGATGAGTGAGATTCGCGACGCCATCGAAGAACACCGCTACGCAGAATATAAGGCAGAAAAGCTTGCCGGCGTAACTGGTCAGAAATAATATGGGAGCATAAGGCGAGGCGAAAGCTCCCCGTATCATAAGGAGGAAATAAAAAATGGTTGCAACAGGCACAATGGGAATTGGCTTCTGGGTAATTTATCTGGCAGCAATTTTCGGATTAATGTACTTCATTGCCATCAGACCCCAGAAGAAAGAAAAGAAAAAAATGCAGGAATTAATGGCCAGCATCGCAGTAGGCGATACGGTTCTGACTTCCAGCGGCTTCTATGGCGTGATTATTGACATGACCGACGATACCGTTATCGTAGAGTTTGGCAGCAACAAGAACTGCCGTATCCCGATGCAGAAGCAGGCAATTATCCAGATCGAAAAGCCGGAAGCTTAAATTACGGGAAATTTTTAAACAGGCTGTATATGGCTGCTGCAAAATGACACGAGATTTTGCGGCAGCCATTTTTGTTGAGGTAAACTATGGAGAAAACAGGAGAATTTTCAAATATTAAACGGAAATTATTGGCAGAGCAGGCAGAGGAACAGATTTACCGGTATATTATCGACACTCCGTTTGAAATTGGCTCAAAACTTCCCAATGAGTTTGAACTAGCGGAGCGGTTCGGAGTAGGAAGAAGTACGATTCGGGAAGCGGTAAAACTTTTGGCTTCCAAAGGCGTGCTGGAAGTCCGGAGAGGTTCGGGCACTTATGTGATGAATCAGACGCCTGCTAATTTGGATCCATTGGGGCTGCAGGGACTGGGCGACCGGATGAGCCTGGCTTTGGATCTGGCAGATGTCCGCATTTTGCTGGAGCCTGGGATTGCAGAAATGGCGGCTCGCAATGCGTCGGAAGAAGATATAGAAGAGCTGAGGCGGCTGTGCGGACAGATAGAAAAGAAACTGGAAAATGGGGAAGACTACGTCCAGGATGATATTGATTTTCATACCTGTGTGGCAAAGTCTTCCAAAAACAGGGTGGTTGGACAGTTGATTCCGATTATTGATACAGCGGTCATGGTGTTTGTAAATGTGACCCATAAGAGGCTGAAAGAAGAAACGATTTCTACCCACAGGGCTGTGACGGACGCAATTGCAGAACGGGATCCAATTGGAGCCAAGAGCGCCATGATGATGCATATGGCCTATAACCGGAATCTGATTAAACAGTTAATCAAAGAATCAGATTCTCCAATATAGTCTTTTGCTATCCAAACAAAGGGGCGGCTTCCTTCGGGAAGCTGTCCCTTATTAAATCACAAAAGTAGTCTGATGTATTGAAAAATATCTGAAATATGTTAGGATAAAAGCACAAAACATCATATGACTGTGGAGAGAAAAATAGAAACAGCAAATTTCAGGAGGAAAATGTTATGGAATGGAATAGTCAGAGAGTAAGAAAGCTGGCTCCGGAAAATGATCCGTTGAAAATCGGCATGGGCTGGACTGCAGAAGATTTAGACAAACCGCAGATTTTAGTGGAAAGCACGTTTGGAGACAGCCATCCAGGAAGCGCACACTTAAATATTTTTGTCGAAGAAGCTATGAGAGGAATCAGGGATGCAGGCGGAAGAGGCGCCAGATATTACACGACAGATATCTGCGACGGAATTGCTCAGGGGCATGATGGAATTAACTATTCCTTAGCCCATAGAGACATGATTGCCAACATGATTGAAATCCATGGAAACTCAACCGGCTTTGATGGCGGCGTGTTTATTGCAAGCTGCGACAAATCCGTACCGGCCTGCCTGATGGGGCTGGCGAGACTGGATCTGCCTTCTATTGTGATTACCGGAGGCGTTATGGATGCGGGGCCGGATTTGCTGACTTTAGAGCAGATTGGAATGTATTCTGCCATGCGCCAGAGAGGCGAGATTACAGAAGAAAAATTTACGTATTATAAGCAGAATGCCTGTCCGTCCTGCGGCGCCTGCTCGTTTATGGGAACGGCGTCTACCATGCAGGTAATGGCAGAGGCTCTTGGCCTGATGCTTCCTGGTTCTGCGTTAATGCCTGCAACCTGTAAAGATTTAAAAGTCATGGCTTATCAGGCAGGAAAACAGATTATGGAACTGGCAAAAATGGGCTTAAAGGCCAGCGATATTGTGACCATGAAGTCTTTTGAAAATGCAATTATGGTACACGCCGCCATTTCCGGTTCCACCAATTCCCTGCTTCACATTCCGGCAATGGCTCATGAACTGGGCCTGGAGCTGGATTCCGATACCTTTGACCGGATGCACAGAGGCGCTCACTATCTGTTAGACATCCGTCCGGCAGGCAAGTGGCCGGCACAATTCTTCTACTATGCAGGAGGCGTGCCGGCTGTTATGGAAGAAATCAAGTCCATGCTTCATCTGGACGTTATGACCGTAACCGGAAAGACTCTGGGAGAAAACCTGGAAGAATTAAAGAAGAATGGTTTCTACGATAAATGCGAAGAATACTTAAAGAAATGGGGATTAAAGAGAACGGATGTAATCCGTACATTTGACAATCCAATTGGAACGGATGGAACCGTAGCGATTTTAAAGGGAAATCTGGCTCCGGAAGGTTCGGTAGTCAAGCATTCTGCAGTTCCGAAGGAAATGTTTCAGGCAGTCCTTCGGGCAAGGCCGTTTGACTGTGAAGAAGACGCCATTGCGGCGGTATTGTCCCATGAAATCCAGCCAGGCGACGCGGTGTTTATCCGCTATGAAGGGCCTAAGGGCTCCGGTATGCCGGAAATGTTTTATACCACAGAAGCGATTGCTTCTGATCCGGAATTGGGAACGAGCATCGCCCTGATTACAGACGGAAGATTTTCCGGAGCGTCAAAAGGCCCTGCAATCGGCCACGTATCTCCGGAAGCGGCAGAAGGCGGGCCCATCGCCCTGGTGGAAGAAGGGGATCTGATTAAGATTGATATTCCGGCAAGAATCCTGGAAATCGTTGGAATTAATGGAAAAGAGCTTCCAAAGGAAGAAGTGGATAAGATTCTTGCAGAGCGGAAAAAAGCATGGCAGCCAAAGCCCGCGAAATATACCAGAGGCGTACTAAAGATTTATTCCGAACACGCAGTCTCTCCGATGAAGGGGGGATATATGGTATAAAAAATCTCTCCTTATGGACAGGCGGCAGGTGTTTGTGTATAATAGTAAATAGGAAATTTTAGAAAAACACCTGTCTCAGACAGACTGGTTCAACTCTAAGGAGGGAAAACAATGAAATTAAATTATGAAGGATTAAAAGCCAGAAAAGAGTGGGAAAAGGCCGGCGTAGCACTTCCAAAATTTGACTGGAAACAGATGTGTGAGGAAACCGAAAAGAAACCGGTATGGCTTCATTTTGGAGCCGGCAATATTTTCCGCGGATTTATTGCAGATTTGCAGCAGGTGCTGTTAGAGCAGGGCAGTGAAACCAGCGGAATCATTGCGGCAGATACCTTTGACTATGACATTATCGATAAAATTTATACTCCATATGACAGCATGACCATGATGGTCAGTTTAAAGCCAGATGGAAATACGGACAAAAAAGTAATTGCATCGATTGCAAAAGGCCTGCGGGCAGACAGCAAAGACGCTTCCCAGTGGAACGAGCTGAAGAGAATTTTTGCCAGCCCTTCCCTGCAGATGGTAAGCTATACCATTACAGAAAAGGGATATAGTTTAAGAACCATGACGGGAGAACTTTCCGGTCTGGCATTAAAGGATATGGAAGAGGGGCCAAATGCTCCGATTCATGCAATGGGCGTTACCGCAGCCCTGTTATATGAGCGTTACAAAGCAGGCGCAGCTCCCATTGCCATGGTCAGCATGGACAACTGCTCCCACAACGGCGCCAAGTTAAAAGCAGGCGTTACGGAGATTGCCGATGCCTGGGCAGAAAAAGGTCTGGTAGAGAAAGAATTTATCGAGTATTTAAAGGATGAAGAAAAGGTTTCCTTCCCATGGAGCATGATTGATAAGATTACTCCAAGACCTGCAAAAGAGATTGAAGTGCAGTTGGAAGAGCTTGGAATTGAAGAGATGGCTCCGGTCGTTACCAGCAAAAATACCTATATTGCGCCTTTCGTAAATGCAGAGATTCCGCAGTATCTGGTTATCGAGGACCGGTTCCCCAATGGACGTCCGGCTCTGGAAAAAGCAGGCGTTTATATGACGGACAGAGAAACCGTTAATATGACCGAGAGAATGAAAGTTACCACCTGCTTAAATCCTTTGCATACTGCTCTGGCAGTTTATGGCTGCCTGCTGGGATATAAGAGCATTGCAGATGAGATGAAAGATAAAGATCTGGTTGCTCTGATTGAACACATCGGATATGACGAAGGAATGCCGGTTGTAACCGATCCTGGCATCATTAAGCCAATGGACTTTATCAAAGAAGTCGTAGAAGAGAGGCTTCCAAATCCATTCATTCCGGATATGCCTCAGAGAATTGCAACAGATACCAGTCAGAAAGTTTCCATCCGTTTTGGCGAAACCATTAAATCCTATATGGCGCGTCCGGATATGGATGCATCCAGCCTGACCTATATTCCGCTGGCACTGGCAGGATGGCTGCGCTATCTGTTAAAGGTAGATGACGCAGGAAATGAAATGCCGGTAAGTCCGGATCCGATGTTAGAACAATTGAGTCAGGCTTTAGAAGGCATCCAGGTCGGAAATCCAGACAGCTTACAGGGACAGTTAAAGCCAGTACTGGAAAATGCCGGAGTATTCGGCGTCAACCTGTATGAGGCCGGACTTGGCGGAAAGGTAGAAGAGATGGTCCGCAAGATGCTTGCAGGCCCTGGGGCAGTCAGAAAAACCCTGGAAGAATATTTAAAGTAAACAGGTAAAATAAGAATAGAAAAGGAGCAGCTTCCTTGCAGGTGAATATGAAATCTGCAGGGAAGCTGCTCTTTTATGGAAAAATGTGTTTTTTGAGGGCTGATTTTGTCAGAAAAATGTGTTTTTATGAGGGTGTTTTTTATGGAAAAATGTGTTAAACTCTATTTGAGAAGGAAGGTGACGATTTGAAAAGAAATGCGATTCAAGATCTGATTTGGTGGAAAGGAAGCGAAGAACGTAAGCCGCTGGTTTTAAAAGGAGCCAGGCAGGTGGGGAAAACCTGGCTTATGAAAGAGTTTGGCAGGAATTATTATGAGAGCTATGTTTATTTTAACTTTGACGAAGAAGACGAGCTGAAATCCATTTTTGAATCCAATAAAAATCCTCAGCGGATTATTGAACTTTTGTCTATGATTGGCGGAGAAAAAATCCTTCCAGGAGAGACACTGATTATTTTCGATGAGATCCAGGAATGTCCGGAAGCGTTAAATACGCTGAAATATTTTAAAGAAAAAGCCAATGAATACCATGTGATTGCAGCCGGAAGCCTGTTAGGGACTCTTCTGGCAGCTCCGAAATCTTATCCGGTAGGAATGGTTAATTTATTGGAAATCGGTCCTATGACATTTGACGAGTTCCTCCATGCGTCCGATCCGGCATTAGCGCTATTTTATGACACCATTGAAAAAGGAAGCCAGATTGAAGAAATTTTTCATAACCGTCTGCTGGAAGCCTATGACAATTATCTGATTATTGGCGGGATGCCGGAATGTGTTGCTTCCTGGATAGAGCATAAAGATCCGTCCAGGATTTCCCAGATTCAGAAAGAGCTAATCGAGGTTTATGAAAATGACTTTTCTAAACACAACGGAAAGGTCAACAGCGGACGGATTTTGATGGTTTTCAGGAGTATTGTTTCTCAGCTTGCAAAAGCAAACGAAAAATTTATGTATGGGGCTGTCAGGGAAGGAGGACGCGCCAGGGATTTTGAAGAAGCAATAGAATGGCTGGTGTCTGCCGGAATGCTGAACCGGATTTATAACACTTCCAAAATGGAACATCCTCTGGCGGCGTTTGACAGGCTGGATCAGTTTAAATTATTCTTGTTTGATACAGGTCTGCTAAAGCATATGGCGGGGATTGACAACAAGGCGATCCTCTTAAAGAGCAACTATCAATTTAAGGGGCCTTTAACGGAAAACTATGTTTTGCAGCAGCTTCGTGGACAATTTGAAGTGGAACCCCGATATTTTTCTGATAAAACCAGTGAAATAGATTTTGTCATCCAGTATGGCATGGATATAATTCCTGTCGAGGCAAAAGGCGGGGAAGATAAGTCTGCACCATCATTTAAGAAGTATGTTGCGGAACATCAGCCGGTATATGCCGTCCGTTTTTCCAGAAGAGGATATCGGAAAGATGGTTCTATTACCAATCTTCCTCTGTATCTGGCAGGAAAAATGAGAGAATTGCTGTAAGAACACCAAGATTATTTTATAGAAGAAGGAGACTCCAATGATAAAGAACATCGTATTTGATATGGGAAAAGTGCTGGTGGCTTATGAGGCAGACGCGGTCGCCAGACATTTTATAGAAGATGAAAAAGAACGGAAGGACGTCTGCACCAGTGTGTTTGTATCTCCGGAATGGCTGATGCTAGACATGGGAGTGATTTCAGAAGAGGATGCGTTAAAAAGGATGCAGGCCCGTCTGGACACAGATCACGCCAGAGAAATGGCCCGTATGTGCCTGGAGCACTGGCATGAATACAATATGTGGCCCATAAAAGAGATGGGAGAACTGGTACGTTTACTGAAAAAACGGGGATTTGGCATCTATCTCTGTTCCAATGCGTCGCTCCGGCTTTTGGACTGCTATAAACAAGTGATTCCGGCGATTGACTGCTTTGACGGGATTTTGTTTTCGGCCGAAGAAAAGTGCATCAAACCTCAGAAAGAGATTTACCATAGACTGTTTGAAAAATTTTCGTTAAATCCAAAGGAGTGTTTCTTCATCGATGATCTGGATTTAAACATCCAGGGGGCAAAGGAATGCGGAATGGATGGATATTGTTTTGCAGACGGGGATGTGGAAAAACTAAAGAAGGTTTTGGAAGCAATGCCAAAACCAGTATAAAAACTGCCAGAACATGAGGCTGGAAAGCAAAGATTTAATAGAAGAGCCGCAGGGCACAGATGCTTGTCATCCGTACTCTGCGGCTGATTTCATTTAGAATTCGGGCTCAATCAGTCCGTATGTATTGCCTTTTCTTTTATAAACAACATTGACTTCATCGGTATCTGCATTGAGGAATACGTAGAAGTTGTGGCCAAGGAGTTCCATCTGGAAGCAGGCTTCCTCTGGATCCATTGGTTTCATGCCGAACCGTTTGGTCTTTACGATTTTAATTTCATCTTCGTAAGGAGCAGGCTCTTCTTCTAAGAACTGGGCAGAAAATGCAGCTGCCGCCTGCTTGCGGTCGATTAATTTGTTCTTATATTTTTTGAGCTGCCGCTCGATAACCTCCTCTACTAAATCAATGGAAACGTACATATCGCTGCTGGATTCTTCTGCGCGGATAATCGTTCCCTTTACTGGAATTGTAACCTCGATGTTCTGGCGCTCTTTCTGCACGCTTAATGTAACAGTAACCTCGGTGTCGGGATTGAAGTAGCGATCCAGCTTGCCGATTTTGTCTTCTACGGCACGTTTTAAAGCGGGAGTAACCTCAATATTTCTTCCTGTAATTGTAAAACGCATTAACATCAGCTCCTTTTTCTTGGGATGTAATTAGTATACCACGATTAGAGGGAAAACTCAACAAAAAAACATGAATTGTCTCGACAATTTATCTAAAAAAATTATAAATTTTCTTTTTAAATAAGGAAGAAAAGTATTGCAAAACTACTTGTTTCGGTCTGAAAAAGTCAAGAGGATTTATGGAAAATCTTGTGGAAACGTGTAAGTTTGTGATAAATAGATAAAAAAACAGCAGACTTATGTTCTTTTACAAGAACAGACAAAAGGGGAAAAATATTGTGGATAATGTGGATAACTCGGTGTATAACTCCTTTTTCTCGTAAAAACGGCCTTTTATTCAGGAAAAAGATGTCTATAAAATGTGCATAACCAGATGTGGAAAATGTGGATAAATAGAAAAGCGAACATACATTTTGTACACAATGTCCAGTTGACCATAATGACGTTAATTTTATGTGACAAGATGTAAATTTTTTATGAACTCGTTGAATAAAACTCCGGTTGGTGTTACAATAAATAAGATTATACCTAGAAAGTCCGTCAGCCGGCTTTCTTTTAATGTCTGAGTATGAAATATAGGAGAGTACCTATGAATTTATTTGAAAAAGTATTTGGCACCCACAGCGATCGGGAGCTGAAACTGATTTATCCCATTGTGGAAAAGATTGAAAAGTTAAAACCAGAGATGGCGGCCCTGTCGGATGAAGAGTTACGGGATAAGACCCGTATCTTTAAAGAGCGTCTGGCAAAGGGAGAGACTCTGGATGATATTCTGCCGGAGGCATTTGCTGCCGTCAGGGAAGCTGCAAAGAGAACATTAAATATGGAACACTTCCCCGTCCAGTTAATCGGCGGTATCGTTCTGCATCAGGGCCGTATCGCAGAGATGCGTACAGGTGAAGGAAAGACTTTGGTTTCTACCTGTCCGGCGTACTTAAATGCACTGGCTGGAAAAGGTGTCCAGATTGTTACGGTTAACGATTATCTGGCAAAGCGTGATGCGGAGTGGATGGGTCAGGTTCACAGATTTTTAGGTCTGACAGTCGGAGTGGTATTAAACTCTATGACTTCAGAAGAGAGAAAAGCCGCTTATGCCTGCGACATTACCTATGTTACCAACAACGAACTGGGTTTTGACTATCTGAGAGATAACATGGCCATCTACAAAGAGCAGATGGTTTTAAGAGATTTAGATTACTGTATCATTGACGAGGTAGACTCTGTTTTAATCGACGAAGCGAGAACTCCGTTAATTATTTCCGGACAGAGCGGCAAATCCACCAAGCTGTATGAGGTCTGCGATGTGCTGGCGCGTCAGCTGGTAAGAGGCGAAGCTTCCGGCGAGTTTACAAAGATGAATGCCATCATGGGCGAAGATATTGAAGAGACCGGAGACTTTATCGTCAATGAAAAGGACAAGGTAGTCAACTTAACAGAAGAAGGCGTAAAGAAAGTAGAGAACTTCTTCCATATTGAAAACCTGGCAGATCCACAGAACCTGGAGATTCAGCACAACATTATTCTGGCTCTGCGGGCCAACAACCTGATGCACAGAGATAAAGACTACGTTGTAAAAGACGATGAAGTTCTGATCGTAGACGAGTTTACCGGCCGTATTATGCCTGGCCGCCGTTATTCCGATGGCCTTCATCAGGCAATCGAGGCAAAGGAGCACGTAAATGTGCGCCGCGAAAGCCGTACCCTGGCTACCATTACATTCCAGAATTTCTTTAATAAATATAAAAAGAAAGGCGGTATGACTGGTACAGCCCTGACAGAGGAAAAAGAGTTCCGCAATATCTACGCAATGGACGTGATTGCCATTCCGACCAATAAGCCGGTGCAGCGTATTGACTTAAATGATGCGGTTTATAAGACGAAGAAAGAAAAATTCCACGCAGTTGTAGAGGAAGTGGCAAAGGCACATGAAAAGGGACAGCCGGTTCTGGTAGGTACTATTACCATCGAGACTTCCGAGATGCTTTCCGGACTGTTAAAGAAGCGGGGCATTCCGCATAAGGTTCTGAACGCAAAGTTCCATGAACTGGAAGCAGAGATTGTAGCAGATGCCGGTATTCACGGAGCAGTTACGATTGCGACCAACATGGCAGGCCGTGGTACGGATATTAAGCTGGATGATGAGGCAAAGGCTGTAGGCGGTTTAAAGATTATTGGTACAGAGCGCCATGAGTCCCGCCGTATTGACAATCAGCTGCGGGGACGTTCCGGACGTCAGGGCGACCCTGGCGAGTCCAGATTTTACCTGTCCCTGGAAGACGATCTGATGCGTCTGTTTGGTTCTGAGCGTCTGATGAAGATGTTTGAGGCAATGGGCGTTCCGGAAAATGAGCAGATCGAGCACAAGATGCTTTCCAGCGCGATTGAAAAGGCTCAGATGAAGATCGAGACCAACAACTACGGTATCCGTGAAAACCTGTTAAAGTATGACGAGGTAAACAACGAGCAGAGAGAAATTATTTATGCAGAACGCCGTAAAGTATTAGACGGGGACAATATGCGTGACGTTATCCTGCGCATGGTTACAGATTTAGTGGAAAATGCGGTAGATATGGCCATTCCGGATGAGCTGACTGCAGAAAACTGGGATTTAAAGGAATTAAATACCCTTCTCCTTCCGGTTATCCCGATTGCGCCGGTTGTTTTAACAGATGAGCAGAAGAAGAGCATGAAGAAAAATGAGTTAAAGCATACGCTCAAAGAAGCTGCCATCAAGCTGTATGAAGAGAAAGAGGCCCAGTTCCCGCAGGCAGAGCAGATGCGTGAGATTGAGCGCGTGGTTCTGTTAAAGGTAATTGACAATAAGTGGATGTGCCATATTGACGATATGGATCAGCTGAGAGAAGGCATCGGCCTTCAGGCTTATGGACAGAGAGATCCAGTTGTAGAATATAAGGTCAATGCATATGAGATGTTTGATTCCATGACCGCAGCAATCCGCGAAGAGACTGTCCGGATTCTGATGCACATCCGTGTAGAGCAGAAGGTAGAGAGAGAACCGGCTGCCAAGGTAACCGGAACAAACCGCGACGAGTCTGCCGCGCCGGCTCCAAAGCGCCGCGCAGCCCAGAAGATTTATCCAAACGATCCGTGTCCATGTGGTTCCGGCAAGAAATATAAGCAGTGCTGCGGCAGAAAGCCAATATAAGAATTAAATAATAATACTAAAAATACAACTGTCCAGGACAGTTACCATAAAAATAAGAAAGCGGGTGAAGCTTGTGGTTGAATTGGATCAGTTTAAATATACGCTGTCCACATTTAAGAAACCATTAGTGGAAGTGAGGGATTCACTTTAACTTAGATGCTAAGTTAAGGAAGATTGACGAGCTTGATAAGAGTATGGAGGAACCCAGTTTCTGGGAAGATGCCGAACGCTCAACCAAGATTGTAAAAGAAGCAAAGAATTTAAAAGATACAGTAGAAGGATACCAGCATCTGGAACGTCTCTACGAAGAGATTGAATTGATGATTGAGATGGGATATGAGGAAAATGATCCGGAAGTGATTCCGGAGATTCAGACCATGTTGGATGAATTTTCGTCTAATCTGGAGAAAATGCGCCTGTCCACCCTTCTGACTGGAGAATATGATAACTGTAATGCGATTCTGCGTCTCAACGCCGGAGCCGGCGGCACAGAGTCCTGCGACTGGTGCAGTATGCTGTACCGGATGTACTGCCGGTGGGCAGAGAGCAGGGGATTTTCTGTAGAAGTACTGGATTTTCTGGACGGCGACGAGGCAGGAATCAAGTCGGTTACGATTCAGGTTAACGGGGAAAATGCATTCGGTTACTTAAAATCCGAGAGAGGCGTGCACCGTCTGGTGCGGATTTCCCCATTCAATGCAGCGGGCAAGAGACAGACGTCCTTTGTGTCCTGCGACGTAATGCCGGACATTGAAGAAGATCTGGACGTGGAAATCAATCCGGATGATTTGCGGATTGACACCTATCGTTCCAGCGGAGCCGGCGGACAGCATATCAATAAGACGTCTTCGGCCATCCGTATTACCCATATTCCGACAGGAATTGTGGTTCAGTGTCAGAATGAACGTTCCCAGTTCCAGAACAAGGATAAGGCTATGCAGATGCTGAAAGCAAAGCTGTATATGTTAAAACAGCAGGAAAATGCGGAAAAGCTTTCCGATATCCGCGGAGAGGTCAAGGAGATAGGATGGGGCAACCAGATCCGTTCCTATGTGCTGCAGCCTTACACGATGGTAAAGGATCATCGTACCGGCGAAGAACTTGGCAATGCAGACAGCGTACTCAACGGCAACCTGGATCCATTTATCAGCGCATACTTAAAATGGCTGAGTCTTGGATGTCCGGATAAACACGCCCAGATGGCAGACTAAGCTGTGCAAAATGTTTACGGCCCGAACATTTCTGTTCGGGCTGTTTTATACTCTGTGTTTTCCGGCGAGGTCAGGAAAGTATGCGGGAAAAAACAGGAAAAACGGTTGCATACTTTAAATGAATGTGATAATATCTTTTCCATGAATACAAATGTATTCTATGTACGGACATCTGGCGGGAAATAAGGGGAGAATCATGGGAGAGAAAAGTAAGTATTTTGTGTTAAAACAGAGAGCGGTTCCAGAAGTGCTTTTAAAAGTAGTAGAAGCGAAGCGGCTTTTAGAATCTGAGAGAGCCATTACGGTTCAGGAGGCTACCGATCGGGTAGGAATCAGCAGAAGCTCTTTTTATAAATACAAAGATGATATATTTCCTTTCTATGACAATACGAAAGGAAAGACGATTACTCTAGTGATCCAGATGGATGATGAACAGGGATTGCTGTCAGATCTTCTGCACGTGGTAGCAGTTTATAGGGCCAATATTTTGACGATTCATCAGAGCATTCCGGTCAATGGCGTGGCAATGCTGACATTAAGCGTAGAAGTCCAGAGCCATACGGGAAATGTTTCCAGTATGATAGAAGAAATGGAGGTTATGAAAGGCATCCATTATGTAAAGATTTTAGCTAGAGAATAGCGCGAAAAGGATGGAAGGGACTATGAGAATGGGCACAGAGGGAATGGTAACCGAAAAATTAGCAGCAGCAGTAATGGGATATGGAACCATTGGTTCTGGCGTAGTGGAAATCCTGGAACAAAACAAAGAGATCATTGCAAAACGCGCCGGAAGAGAAATTGAAGTAAAGTATGTTCTGGATTTACGGGATTTTCCAGGCACTCCAGTAGAAAATAAGATTGTCCACGATCTCGCCAGGATTGAAGAAGATCCGGAAGTTGAGATTGTAGTCGAGACCATGGGCGGAGTTCATCCGGCTTATGAGTTTGTAAAGCGCTGCCTTCTGGCGGGAAAGCACGTTGCAACGTCCAATAAAGCGCTGGTAGCCGCGTGCGGCACAGAACTTTTGCAGATAGCCAGGGAAAAACAGGTAAATTTCCTGTTTGAAGCCAGTACAGGAGGAGGGATTCCGATTATCCGTAACTTGTACCGGTGCCTGACGGGAGAAAAAATTGAAGAGATTACTGGTATTTTGAATGGGACAACCAATTATATTCTGACGAAAATGGACTGCTGCAAGAGTACCTTTGAATCTGCATTAAAAGAAGCCCAGGATCTGGGATATGCAGAGCGCAATCCGGAAGCAGACGTAGAAGGATATGACACCTGCCGCAAAATCGCAATCCTGACAGCTATGGTAACTGGCAGAGAAGTTCGCTTTGAAGAGATTGCTACAGAAGGAATTACGACGATTACGGACGTGGATTTCCAATATGCAAAGAAGCTTGGAATGTCCATCAAACTGCTGGGATCCAGCCGCATAGAGAAAGACAGGGTAATGGCGTTTGTAGCTCCCATGATGATTGGACCGGAAAATCCGCTATATGGAGTGAATGACGTTTACAATGGAATCCTGGTAAAAGGAAATATGCTGGGAACGTCGATGTATTATGGAAGCGGCGCAGGAAAGCTTCCTACTGCAAGCGCAGTTGTGGCAGACATGATTGAAGCTGCCATTTACAGCAAAGAAAATATTCCGTTGGGATGGACAAAAGAAAAACAGGAGATTTCTTCTGTAAACCAGGGCACGTTCCGCTATTTCCTGCGGGCAGAAGGGAAAGAAGCATCCAAAAAGAAGGAGATTTCCCAACTGTTCCATGCAGAACGGCTGGTAGAAATTGAAGGGCTTTCCGAGTTTGGCCTGCTGACAGAGGCTATGACAGAAGAAGAGTTCCAGAAAAAGAGAGAACGTATTTCCGGCATTATCCGTGTAATACGGGCAGAATAAAAAGGCATCATTTTGCGGCAGACTGCCGCAAATCGGGAGGACACCATGCTGATTGTAAAAAAGTTTGGCGGAAGTTCCGTCGCAGATAAAGAAAAGATCATGAATGTAGCAAAACGCTGCATAGAAGATTACGAAAAAGGAAACGACGTGGTAGTTGTTTTGTCCGCAATGGGCAAGACTACAGACGGGCTGTTAAGCAAAGCATATGAGATGAATTACAATCCGCCGAAAAGAGAACTGGATATGCTGCTGGTTACCGGCGAGCAGGTATCGGTATCTTTAATGGCAATGGCAATGCACGCTCTGGGAGTACCGGCAATCTCTTTGAATGCCGTTCAGGTAGGAATGCATACCACAAGCGCTTACACAAAGGCGAAACTGAAAAAGATTGACACCAACCGGATCCGGCATGAGCTGGATGCGAAAAAGATAGTCATTGTAACCGGCTTTCAGGGAATCAACCGGTACGACGATATGACGACTCTGGGAAGAGGCGGGTCTGATACGACGGCAGTTGCCATTGCAGCAGCGCTGCGGGCAGATCGCTGCGAGATTTATACGGACGTAGAAGGGGTTTATACAGCAGATCCCAGAATTGTCCCAAATGCCAGAAAGCTTCCGGAAGTGTCTTATGACGAGATGCTGGAGTTTGCGTCATTGGGAGCAAAAGTCCTTCACAACCGTTCGGTAGAGATGGCAAAAAAATATGGAGTAGAACTGGTGGTGCTCTCTAGTCTGACAAGGGCAGAGGGAACCGTCGTAAAGGAGGAAACGAAAGTGGAGCGTATGCTGGTAAGCGGCGTTGCCGTAGATAAAAATACAGCGAGAATTTCTGTACTGGGAGTAAAAAATGAACCTGGTATTGCCTTCCGCATTTTCAATATGCTGGCAAAAAATCAGATTAATGTAGATATTATCATTCAGTCTGTAGGCAGAGAAGATAAAAAAGATATTTCCTTTACGGTAGCCAGAACGGATCTGGCAGAAGCATTGGATATTCTGAATGAAAACAAAGAGACGTTTACCGCCAGCGAGATTACCTGTGACGAGACAGTTGCCAAAGTGTCCATTATCGGAGCTGGAATGGTCAGCAATCCAGGCGTTGCTGCCAAGATGTTTGAAGCTCTGGCGAATGGAGACGTCAACATTAAGATGATCGCGACATCTGAAATCAGAATTACGGTTTTGATTGACGAGCAGGATGCAAATCGGGCAATGCGTCTGGTGCACGATGCATTTGATCTGGCAGATTAATTCTTTGATGAATTTGGTAGAGACATTCAGGAAACTGCCTTGCGTGTTCCGGATGTTTACCGGATTGTACTGCCCTGGATGCGGGGGTACGCGGGCGGTAAAAGCGCTGCTGCGGGGACAAATTGGGATGAGCCTTTATTACCATCCATTTGTCCTGTATCTGACAGTCTGGATTGGATTTGAAGTTTTTGTCTGGCTGATACACATCATCCGGCGCTGGTCAGGAAAAACCGATTGGTGGAAGGAACGGTTTCTTTTGCGTTACCGTTACTGGGCCATAGGAGGCCTGACTGTTATTTTGCTGAACTGGATAATAAAAAATGGAATTTTGATTTTTTGGGGAATTGAATGGATGCCCTGAGAAGCAATATAAAAAGGCTGCGTTCCGGAACATGGAACGCAGCCTTTTGCGATGCAATGGAAACTCTTTTATGGAAGCATTTCGTACTGCTCTAAGATTTCATTAAAGAAAGAAGCGTATCTGGGATCCTTCATCATAGAAAGGACAAAAAGGTAATACGCGAAAAATGCCAGGCTGATAACCAGTCCGACGGCGGAAAGAACAACGCCTGCAATGGCAAAGCCGCTCATAGGCTTTCCTTTTTTAGAAAGAATGGCCAGGACAATGCCGCCGATGCCTAACAACACGGCAAGAGGGGATGCGCAGCAAGAAATAATGGAAAAAATACCTAATACCATAGAGGTAACGGCCATTGGATTGCTTTCCTTTTTGGGAGGCTGACCCTGTCCCTGGCCAGGAACGGTATAGTAGGGATTCTGGTTTGGTCCCTGGTTGTAGCCGTTATATCCATTATATCCGGTCTGGTTGTAGCCATTGCCGTAAGGATCCTGCTGGGGCGGATACTGCCAGGAATTGGGGTCCTGATAAGCGCCGCCCTGATCCTGGTACGAGCCATTAGGGCTCTGATAAGCGCCGCCCTGATTCTGGTACGAGCCATTGGAGTTCTGATAGGCGCCGCCCTGATCCTGAGACGGCTCTTCACTGCCGTCAGGGTTTCTATATAAATTATTATCATCGTTATAATCTGACATATGATTTCCTCCGTTCGTACAAGATACCTGCCTATTTTACCACGAAAACTGCGGACTGTCCACCAGACATAGATATTTCTGGATGGAAATGCGGCCCCTGCTTGCAAAGAAAAGCGCGATGACTTATAATAAGCTGGTCAAAACAAACTAGATCAGTGTACAGAAAAGGAAAAAGCATGGATATTATTAAGCAATTACAGCAGGAATTACAGATTGGCCGCCAGCAGGTAGAAGCAGCGGTAAAACTGATTGATGAGGGCAATACCATTCCCTTTATTGCCCGTTACAGAAAAGAGGCTACAGGCTCCCTGAACGATGAGGTGCTGAGAAATTTAGATGAGCGTCTCCGCTATCTGCGCAATTTAGAAGAGCGGAAGGAACAGGTAATTTCTTCTATACGGGAACAGGAAAAACTGACTCCGGAACTGGAAAAGCAGATACAGGATGCGCCCACTCTGGTAGCGGTAGAAGATTTGTATCGCCCATACCGTCCGAAACGCCGGACAAGGGCCATTATTGCAAAAGAAAAGGGCCTGGAACCATTGGCAAATGTGATTTCCCTTCAGATGATAAAAGAACCTCTGGAGCAGATTGCAAAGGACTATGTTTCCGAAGAAAAGGGAGTGGCAACGGTAAAGGACGCCATTGCCGGAGCAAAAGATATTCTGGCAGAAACGGTTTCCGACAATGCCGAGTACCGCACTTATATCCGGAAAGCGACTATGGAACAGGGAATGCTGTCTTCTTCTGCAAAAGACGAAACGGTTTCTTCTGTTTACGAAATGTATTACAACCATGAGGAACCAGTGAAAAAGGTGGCAGGCCATCGGATTCTGGCTTTAAACAGAGGAGAGAAAGAAAAAATCCTTACCGTAAAGATTACGGCTCCCAGAGATCAGATTCTGCGGTTTCTGGAAAAACAGCTCATTCTGCGGGATAACCCCTATACGACGCCAGTGCTTCAGGAAGTAGCGGAAGACAGCTACGACCGTTTGATTGCACCGGCAATTGAGAGAGAGATTCGCAGCCTTCTGACCGATAAGGCAGAAGACGGAGCGATAAAAGTGTTTGGCAAAAATTTGGAGCAGCTTCTGATGCAGCCTCCAATTGAAAACAGAGTGGTATTAGGCTGGGATCCGGCATTCCGTACCGGCTGTAAGCTGGCGGTCGTAGATGGAACCGGAAAAGTGCTGGATACCGTAGTTATTTATCCGACTGCGCCTCAGAATAAAGTGGAAGAATCAAAAAAGGTATTAAAGGAGCTGATTAAAAAGTACCACGTTTCCCTGATTTCAGTTGGAAACGGTACGGCGTCCAGAGAGTCGGAGCAGGTAATTGTAGAATTGTTAAAAGAGATTCCGGAGCAGGTTCAGTATATTATCGTCAATGAGGCAGGAGCTTCCGTTTATTCTGCCAGTAAGCTGGCCACAGAAGAATTCCCCCAGTTTGACGTAGGACAGAGAAGCGCAGTTTCCATCGCGCGCCGCCTTCAGGATCCATTGTCAGAACTGGTAAAAATAGACCCCAAATCTATCGGCGTAGGCCAGTATCAGCACGATATGAACCAGAAGCATTTAAGCGAGACGCTTCAGGGCGTAGTAGAAGACTGTGTAAATAAAGTCGGCGTAGACTTAAATACGGCCAGCGCGTCCCTGCTGGAATACATTTCCGGCATCAGCAAAGCCCTGGCTAAAAATATTGTGGCTTACAGGGAAGAAAACGGAGCGTTTACCAACCGGAAACAGCTTTTGAAAGTAGCAAAACTGGGGCCGAAGGCTTTTGAACAGTGCGCTGGATTTATGAGAATCAAAGGAGGGGACAATCCTCTTGACAGTACTTCTGTTCATCCGGAAAGCTACCAGGCAGCAGAAAAGCTTCTGACCAGTCTGGGGTACCAGCCGGAGGAAATCCTGGCAGGCGGTTTAACTGGCATCAGCAAAAAGATTGCCAATCCTAAGAAGCTTTCAAAAGAACTGGGAATTGGCGAGATTACCCTTCTGGATATTGCAAAAGAGCTGGAAAAACCGGCAAGAGATCCCCGTGACGAAATGCCAAAGCCCATTCTCCGCACCGATGTGCTGGATATGAAGGATTTGACTCCAGGCATGATTTTAAAGGGAACGGTAAGAAATGTCATTGATTTTGGAGCCTTTGTAGACATCGGCGTCCATCAGGACGGACTGGTGCACATTTCCGAAATGACAGAACGGTATATCAAACACCCTCTGGAAGCAGTCAGCGTGGGCGATGTGGTAGAAGTAAAGGTGTTGTCTGTAGACTTAAATAAAAAGAGGATTTCTCTTTCTATGAAGCTTTAATGGTCGGGAGGTTACCAATGGAAGAACAAAAGAAACCGCCGGTATTTTCATTTTCAATTGCCCTGGATGCAAAAGAACTCTGGAAATTTTCCATGTATCATGCCAATAAAGGTTATCTGGGGATTTTTAACGTACTGTTTACCATTGCAGCGATTTACCTGCTGATTACCCAGTGGGCATCCGTCAGCGGTCCGTATCGGCTTTTGCTGGTCATGTGCGTTCTGATGTTTACGGTATGGCAGCCGTCAACTCTGTATTTAAAAGCCAAACGCCAGGCCAAGGCGCCTGCGGTAAAAGAACCGATGATATTATCTCTGGGCGATGACGGAGTAACGGTAGAACAGGGAGGCCAGACTGGAACAATACCCTGGGAAACAATGTATCAGGCGGTAAAAAATCCCTGGCAGTTCATCCTTTATAAGGATCGGATTCACGCCTTTTTAATTCCGAAATCTGCGGTAGGGGAACAGGAAGCAAAGCTTTCGGCATATTTAAAAGAAAAGATGCCGAAGGCCCGCTGCAAACACATATAATGGAGAGTGCTATGATAATAGAAACTTATGGACCCAGAGAAACCTTTGCATTAGGAAAGAAAATGGGAGAAGAGGCAGAAGCTGGACAGGTAATCTGCCTGAATGGAGACTTGGGAGTTGGAAAAACGGTTTTTACCCAGGGATTTGCAGAGGGACTTGGCATTGAGGGGACGGTAAACAGCCCTACGTTTACTATTCTTCAGGAATATGACGACGGACGGCTGCCTTTTTACCACTTTGACGTGTACCGGATTGGGGACGTCAGCGAGATGGATGAGATTGGCTATGAAGACTGCTTTTACGGAGACGGCGTCAGCCTCATAGAGTGGTCAGAACTGATAGAAGAGATTCTGCCAGATGATGTGATTACCATTACCATTGAAAAAGACCTGGATAAGGGATTTGACTACCGGAAAATTACGATAGAACCGTCTTCTCGCTAAACAAACTTAGGATAGCCGCTTACTGGGCGGCGTGGAGGATATTATGAGAATATTGGGAATCGAAAGCTCTTCTCTGGTAGCCAGCGTGGCGATTGTTACCGATGGAGTGGTAACCGGAGAATATACTATGAATTATAAAAAGACCCATTCCCAGACCCTGCTTCCGATGCTGGACGAGCTGACCAGGATGCTGGATTTGGAACTGGATACCATAGACGCAGTGGCAGTATCCGGCGGCCCTGGATCCTTTACCGGTCTTCGGATTGGTTCTGCGACGGCAAAAGGCCTGGGGCTGGCTTTAAAAAAGCCGTTGATTCATGTGCCCACCTTAGATGCGATGGCGTATAATCTCTGGGGATCCGATGCGCTGATCTGTCCTATTATGGATGCCAGAAGAAACCAGGTTTACACAGGAGTTTACCAGGTAAAAAGCAGCCTGACAGTGGTAAAACCCCAGTGCGCCATGGACATGGGAGAACTGATTGGAGAATTAAATGAGAACAATCAGCCGGTTATCTTTTTGGGAGATGGGGTGCCGGTGTTTAAAAATCTCATTGAAGAGAAGATGACGGCGCCGTTTCTGTTTGCACCGCCTCAGATGAACCGTCAGAGAGCCGCGTCTGTAGCGGCCCTTGGAGCGATTTACATGAAAGAAGGAAAGACAGAAGACGCCAGGGATCACGCTCCGGATTACCTGAGAAAATCCCAGGCAGAACGGGAACGGGAAGGAAAAGAGCTGTTGGCTGGAGACGGCGGCGCTCAGCCCTGCCAGTTTAACCGTCTGGAGGAAGGAAGATGATTCGCCTTCTGACGGCAGAGGATATTCCGGCTGCGGCAAAAATTGAACAGGCTTGTTTTTCGGATCCCTGGTCAGAAACACTTTTACAGGAAAGCGTTCAAAATGCCTGGAATCACTTCTGGATTTCAGAAGATGAAAAGGGAGAGATAACCGGCTATGCCGCGTTTAGTTTTATTGCAGGGGAAGGAGAAATCCAGAGAATCGGCGTACTTCCGCAGGCCAGAAGAAGAGGCGCGGCCAGGGAGTTAATGGCGGCGATGGAAGACTTTGTCAGAGAAAATCAGGGAGATGCCCTTACCTTAGAGGTGCGTTCTGGAAACGCAGCAGCCAGAAACCTTTATAAAACCTGTGGTTTTCAGGAAGAAGCCATCCGCAAAGCGTATTACCGCAATCCCACGGAAGATGCCGTCATCATGTGGAAGCGGAGGCTTTGAAACATTTTCCACTTAAAATCGGAGGGTTTCCGTATATAATGGAAGCGGATTAAAAAGTGCCGATTTTGGAGGAAAGGTGATTGATTTTATGAGAAAGTACGCAAAGAACGGGCGGTTGGAGACAGTTGTATGCAACTGCTGCGGAAAGAAACTGATTGTAAAAGATGGAATTGTCCGAGAAGGAGTTATGACGGTAAACCACTCCTGGGACTATTTTTCTGAAAAGGACGGGGAAGTCCACCGCTTTGACTTGTGCGAAGCCTGCTATGAGGAACTGATCAGCCAGTTTAAGGTTGCAGTGGATGTGGAGGAACAGACCGAACTTCTGTAAAACGGAAACAGAAAGAAGCGGGAAATGACGGCGCAGACCTTTGAAAAAGAAAGGGGCTGCGCCGCTTTTTCGTTGTAAACTTTTTCCTGCTGTGCTATAGTAGTAGCGTTAAAACCAAAATTTGAAAAGGTGGTATGCAATGCTTTTTAGTTCTCAGGTATTTTTATGGTTTTTTCTTCCGCTGGTGTTTCTGCTGTATTTTGCAGCGCCTGGATTGAAAATAAAAAATACGATTCTGCTCCTGTTCAGCCTGTTTTTTTATGCCTGGGGAGAACCGCGCTACATTGTTCTGATGCTGGTATCCATCTGTCTGAATTATCTGTTCGGCCTTGCCATTGAAAAGGCAGGAGAAAAAAAGAGACTTCGGACCGGACTTTTATGGCTTTGTGTGGCGGTTAACCTGGGGCTTTTAGGCTATTTTAAATACTTTAATTTCTTTTTGCAGATTGGCAACCGTTTGTTTGGAAAAGAAGTGCTGGCGTACCGAGATATTGCTCTTCCGATCGGCATTTCCTTTTATACCTTCCAGGCCATGTCCTATGTGGTAGATGTGTGGAGAGGGGAAAACAAGGCTCAGAAGAATCTGTGGAATCTGGCGCTTTACATTTCTTTTTTTCCTCAGCTGATTGCAGGCCCTATTGTAAAGTACCACGATATTGAGCAGCAGCTGACAGTAAGAAAAACGGATTTGTCCGGCTTCTGTTATGGAATAAAACGGTTCTGCTACGGTCTGGGGAAAAAGGTAATTATCTCGAACTCTATGGCTTTGGCGGCGGATCAGATTTACGGCCTTCCGTTTGAACACATTGGGACGGCGTTAGCCTGGTGGGGAGTCGGATTATATACGCTGCAGATTTATTTTGACTTTTCCGGATATTCCGATATGGCAATCGGCCTTGGAAGGATGTTTGGGTTCCGGTTTATGGAAAACTTTAATTACCCCTATCTTTCCAGATCGGTTACAGAATTCTGGCGCCGGTGGCACATTTCTCTGTCTACCTGGTTTCGGGAATATGTGTACATCCCTCTGGGAGGCAACCGGAAAGGCAGATACCGCACGTATCTCAATCTGTTTCTGGTATTCTGCCTGACCGGTTTGTGGCATGGCGCGTCCTTAAATTTTGTGTTCTGGGGAATTTATTATGGGATTTTGATCGTGCTGGAGCGAATGACCGGAAAAAAACCTGGCTGGCTGGGAACTATGTTTCTGGTGGTAATTGGCTGGCTGATGTTTCGGGTTACCAGTATGAGAGGGATTCTGATTCTGCTGAAAAATATGTTTATCCCCTGCGCAGGTCTTTATCCGGTTTCGCTTTATGTGACCAAAAAGACGGTAGTGCTGGCTACGGCAGGCATTTTGCTGTGCGGACCTTTACAGGCTTTCGTTCCCCAGCTGAAAGAACGGCTGTATGATGAAGACAAAATCGGGATTCTGGACATTCTGGCAATGGCGGGAATTTTCGGATATTCCATGCTTTTGCTAATCAGCAGCACATATAATCCATTTATTTACTTCCGTTTTTAGTACAGGAGAATGTATATGAAAAAATTAATGCTGGGTTTGTTCCTGTCTTTCTTAATTGTGCCAGGCATCTGGATTGCGGCAGAAGGACTGACGGGACGGGCAGAAACATACAGCGATGCAGAGCAGAGGATGCTGGCGACGTTCCCTGCTTCTGTTACAATGGACAACTTAGACCAGATAGGCGGCCAGATCGAAACATACATTAATGACCATGCGCCTTTTCGGGACGAACAGGTGGCATTGAATGCAAAACTGGATTACCAGTTATTTGATTCCACAGATACTCCTACCGTTACATTAGGAAAAAATGGCTGGCTGTTTTACGCAGGCCAGAATAGTACCGATGATTTCAGAGGTCTGGGAAGCCGCAGCGAAGAGTGGCACCAGACGGCGGCAAATCTTCTGAATGGAATTGATGCCACTTTAGAGGCTCAGGGAATCGAGTTTGTAGTTTTGTTCGCTCCGAATAAGGAAAGAATTTATAAAGAATATATGCCGGACTACATTACGATGGTAAATGAGAGAAACAGGCTGGATGTGCTGGTGGATTATTTAAGAACTTCTACCAACATTCCGATTGTATATCCGAAGGAATGCTTTGAGGACAAATCCTATCAGTGGTATTACAAGACCGATACCCATTGGAATAACGCAGGCGGATTCTTAGCGGGTCAGGAGCTGATTCAGACTCTGGGCGGAGAACCCTGGGATATCAGCCAGGTAACAGTCGGCTATACGCCAAGAGGCACAGGAGATCTGGTGCGTCTGGCTCACCTGCCGTCTGGAGAGTTCGATGAGACGGAGGCAATGGTGGAAGGGTATCTTCCGGAGACAGTTCTTCATATGACAGAGGATACCAGCTATTACCCGTCTTTAAAGTTTTACACCAGTGAAAATGCGCCGGATCCCAGACACATTGTGATCTACAGGGATTCCTTTGCAGATGCCATCACTGCTACGATGGCCAGATATTTTGCGCGTGTGGATACGTATTGGTGGAATTCCGGTGCAGAAAACCGGATGGGCCAGGAAAAGCCGGATGTAGTCGTTTATGAGATTCTGGAACGTTATATTGACGAGCGCATGATTGATGATTTAAACAAGCTGTCCCAGGTGTGGCAGTAGGAAAAGGAGAATAAAAATGCTGGATATTTGTTTGCTTGGGACAGGAGGAATGATGCCTCTTCCCTATCGCTGGCTGACTTCCATGATGGCAAGATGCGACGGCAGCAGCCTTTTGATTGACTGCGGAGAAGGAACGCAGGTAGCCTTAAAAGAAAAAGGATGGAGTCCGAAACCCATTGATGTGATCTGCTTTACTCATTACCATGCAGATCATATCAGCGGCCTTCCAGGGCTTCTTTTGACGATGGGAAATGCAGAACGGACAGAACCGCTGACTTTAATTGGCCCTAAAGGGCTGGAGCGGGTAGTAGGGGCTTTGCGCGTGATTGCTCCGGAGCTTCCATTTAGCCTCCGGTTTATCGAACTGACAGAAACCAGACAGCAGTTAAAGATGGGGCCTTATACCATTGACGCGTATCGGGTCAATCACAACGTAGTCTGCTATGGTTATACCATTTCGATTCCCAGAAAGGGAAGGTTTGATGTGGAGAGAGCCAGAGCACAGGAAATTCCACAGAGATTCTGGAAGCATCTTCAGATGGGAGAGACCGTTATGGACGGCGACAGGGTTCTGACGCCGGATATGGTGTTGGGAGCAGCACGCAGAGGCCTGAAGGTTTCCTATTGTACCGATACCCGTCCGGTTCCGGTTATTGCAGAGTATGCAAAAGATGCGGATCTGTTTATCTGCGAAGGAATGTACGGCGAAAAAGAAAAAGCTTCTAAAGCAAGAGAGAATAAGCATATGACCTTTTATGAGGCGGCTGCGCTGGCAAAAGAGGCTAATCCGAGGCAGATGTGGCTGACCCATTATAGTCCATCCCTGACCAGGCCAGATGAATTTATGGATGAAGTAAAGAAGATTTTCCCCAGAGCCAAGGCGGCAAGAGACGGTTATACCCTGACTTTGGATTTTGATGAAGAATAATGGAGGAATTCTCATGGAAAGAGAGAAAACAGAGGATGTGCTGATTTTAGCAATCGAAAGTTCTTGTGATGAGACGGCTGCATCAGTAGTAAGAAACGGCAGAGAAGTATTGTCAAATGTAATTTCATCCCAGATAGCCCTTCACACGCTTTACGGAGGGGTTGTGCCGGAACTGGCATCCAGAAAACATATTGAAAAGATCAACCAGGTAATTGAGAGCGCCTTGTCAGAAGCAGGCGTAACCTTAGAAGATATTACGGCTATTGGAGTGACGTATGGCCCTGGTCTGGTGGGAGCGCTGTTAGTAGGCGTAGCTGAAGCAAAGGCCATTGCATTTGCTGCAAAAAAGCCTTTGGTAGGCGTTCATCATATTGAAGGCCATGTATCTGCTAATTTTATCGAACATCCGGATTTAGAACCGCCATTCGTATGTCTCATTGTTTCGGGAGGCCATACCCATCTGGTAATTGTGAAGGATTACGGAGAGTTTGAAATTATTGGCCGTACCAGGGATGACGCGGCGGGAGAAGCTTTTGACAAAGTGGCCAGGGCAGTGGGGCTGGGGTATCCAGGCGGCCCCAAGGTAGATAAGGCTGCCAAAGAAGGGAATCCTCATGCCATTGAGTTTCCAAGAGCAAAAATCGAAGGAAGTCCTTATGATTTTAGTTTCAGCGGTTTAAAATCAGCGGTATTAAATCACATTAATCATGCGAAAATGATGGGGGAGGAAATCGTAGTGCCGGATTTGGTGGCTTCCTTCCAGAATGCAGTAGTAGAATCTCTGGTAAGCAGAGCCGTAATGGCGGCAAAAGAATATGGTTATGAGAAACTGGCCATTGCAGGAGGCGTAGCGTCTAATTCTGCTCTCAGAGCAGGGATGGCAGAGGCCTGCAAAAAAGAAGGACTGGAATTTTACTACCCGTCGCCGATTTTCTGTACCGACAATGCGGCAATGATCGGAGTGGCCGCATATTACGAGTATCAGAAAGGAACCAGACATGGTTGGGATTTAAACGCAATTCCTAATTTGAAATTAGGGGAACGCTAGGGGTTTAACAGGGAGGAAGAAAAAATGGCAAAATCAGCAGCTATTGTGCTGGCAGCAGGTCAGGGAAAGCGGATGCAGAGCCATGTGCAGAAACAGTTTCTTCTATTAAATGGCAGACCGCTTATTACGTATGCCCTGGAAGCGTTTGAAAACAGTCCGGTTGATCAGATAATTCTGGTTGCCGGACCAGATGAAATCAGATACTGCCAAGAGGAAATTGCAGAAAAGTATGGATTTTCTAAGGTTACGAAGGTAATTGCAGGGGGCAGGGAACGGTATCATTCTGTCTATGAAGGGTTAAAGGCAGCAGAAGGGGCGGAATATGTGCTGATCCATGACGGCGCCAGACCGCTGTTGGATCAGGAAATGATTTCCAGGTCATTAGAAGGCGCAAAGGAATATGGAGCCTGCGTAGTAGGGATGCCGGTAAAAGATACCATTAAAACATCAGGAGCAGACGGCTTTGTAGAGTCGACTCCCGACCGCAGCGCCTTGTGGCAGGTTCAGACGCCGCAGGCCTTTTACTACCCATGGATATTGGAGGCTTATAAGAAGCTGTTTTCCAGAGAAGAATATCAGCAGGGAGTAACAGACGACGGGATGGTTTTGGAATCTATGACCGCCCACAAAGTAAAGCTGATAGAAGGAAGCTATTTTAATATAAAGGTTACCACGCCGGAAGATATGGCAGTGGCAGAGGCGCTGTTGGAATTTATACATGACAGCAAGAAATAAATGGCGTATTATATACTAAATGTATGGGTGAGTTTGGATTATTGCACTAGATATGGATGACAAAGACAGCGGAGAGAAAAAACTCAAAAAAAGTTGAAAAAAAGTGGAAAAAGTCGTTGACAAATTGGCGGGTACATGATAATATATCCAAGTCGCTTGAACAGCGGCCCGCTAAAGAAGCCACTCAGAAAAAGCTTCGAAAAAAGTTTTAAAAAGTTCTTGACAAACTTGAAAATGTCTGATATAATAGACAAGCACGTTTGGAGAGATATCGAAGTGGTCATAACGAGGCGGTCTTGAAAACCGT